>NZ_JBFUGC010000008.1:0-349000 GCF_056403115.1 Mesorhizobium sp. P3_A2 | reverse complement strand
GCCCTGAACATCACCAGCGAATTGTACGCAGGCCGCCCTGGCCCAGCCGGCGAGCGCAGCCGCGCCAGGATCTTCTCGAAGCGATACCACTTCACCAGCGACGACAGCCGGTCCAGCCGACCGCTCCGACCAAGACCCTGTGGCAGCAGAGCCTCCACAAAACTGAACTGACCGCTCGGCTTTGTCGTCATCGCAAAATCCCCGTTTCAAAAACAGGGAATCACATCCACCCAATTTTGCAACAGTCCCACAGGGGGAGAAGGGGAAGAGGGCTGCGCTCAAACCACCTCGAACACGAACGTCTTCACCAGTGCATCCGGCTCGGCGATGGCGTAGCAGCGGAACCACGGGCTTTGCTCGACGAGCCGCCATCTGTTCGCTTTCGTGAGTTCATCAAAGACGGCCTGAAAGCCGCCGCTTTCGAACACTTGGTCGCGCACGGTGAAAAGGGCGTGGCCACCCTTCCTGGTGATGCGCACAAGCTCGTGCAGGCCGGATGCCGGCGCATGGCTTATGGTGAACACGCCGGTCGAGAAAAAGGCGCGGAAATGCCCGTCGGGCCAAGGCAGCGGACCGCCGAGCATGGCCTGTTTCAGCTCGTTATAGGCATTGCGGCTGCCGGCGATTTTGAGCATGTCCTCGGAGAGATCGAGCCCGGCAATGTCGTGATAGCCAAGCGCCTTGAGCGACGGGCCCGACAGGCCAGTGCCGCAGCCGGCATCGAGAAGCGGGCCTTCGCCTGCCGGCACATGGCGCGCCACCCAGGCGGTGATCAGGAACGGCAGCAAATAGCCGAGCGAAGCGGTCTCGCTGTCATAGGTCGAGGCCCAGTCGGCATAGGCTTGCGCCAGCGTTTCCGGCGTGTCGGCCGAATAGACGGAGTCCAGCGCCGCATTGGCCTTGTCGACATTCATCGCCTGCATTCTCCCGGCACGATCTTTTCGCGATCGTAGCCCGGTCTTCGCGGAACTTCTATTCCTCGTGGGCGCGGCGCAGCCGCTGCTCGAGCGTCCGCAGCGCCAGCGACAGGCCGACGGTCAGGATGAGATAGATATAGGCGACGATCGAATAGGTCTCGAAGAAGCGGAACGAGCCTGCGGCGTAGATCTTGCCCATCTGGGTGATGTCGGCGACGCCGAGCACCGAGACCAGCGAGGAATCCTTGACCATGGCGACGAAGTCATTGCCGAGCGGCGGAAAAATGGTGCGGATCGCTTGCGGAAACACGATCAGCCGGAAGCGCTGCGTGCGCGAAAGACCCAGCGCCTTGGCAGCCTCGATCTGGCCCTTCTCGACCGCCTGGATGCCGGCGCGAAAAACCTCGGAGATGAAGGCCGAATAGCCGATGGTCAGCGCCATGACGGCGCGCCACAGCAGCGAGACGTCACGCACCAAAAGCTCGCCCATCAGGCCGGCATTCTGCAGCGGCGCGGTCAGCGCATTCCAGGCGGCGACGAAGGCCGGCGCACCGGCAAAGGCGATCCAGAACAACAGCACCAGGATCGGCACGCCGCGGATGATCTCGACATAGAAGCGGGCGATTTGCCTGAGCCAGCGCGACCCCGACAGCCCCATCAGCGCAATGCCGAGGCCGATGGCCGAGGCGAGCGCGAAGGCGACCACGGTGACGAAGACGGTGATGCCGATGCCCTTGGCGACGGTGGCGAAGACCTGGGCGTAGAGATCGCTGGCGGCAATGTAGAGCGCGGCGATCACCGCAAGAACGATCGCGGCGGCAAGCCACCAGGGAAAGTCGGATTTTTGGGTTGAGGCGGGAGGCGTGGCCATCAGGGCGCTTCACCCTCCCCCTTGTGGGGAGGGTCGGCGAACAAGCTTTGCATCGCAAAGCTGGTGAGCCGGGGTGGCGGTGGTGACAAGGCGCCGGCGCTGGCACCCCCACCCCGCTCCGCTTCGCGGATCGACCCTCCCCACAAGGGGGAGGGTAAGGCGTCGGACATCACTGCCCCATCTTGTAATCAAGAAACCACTTCTTGTTCAGCGCTTCCAGCGTGCCGTCGGCCTTGAGCGCGGCGATCGCGGCGTTGACCGGCTTCACCAGGTCCGAGCCTTTCGGGAAGATGAAGCCGAAATCCTCGGTGCCGAGCGGGCCGCCGATCAGCTTGAGCTTGCCGCCGGAGGCGTCGACATAGCCCTTGCCGGCGGTGCCGTCGGTCAGCACGACATCGACATCGCCCGACTTCAGCGCCTGCACCGAGGCGCCGAAGGTCTCGAACTGCTTGATGCGCGGGTTCTGCTCATTGCCGTCGAGCACGCTGTAGACGGCGGTGTAGAACGGCGTGGTGCCGGCCTGCGCGCCAATCAGCCCGTCCTTGAAGTCGGCGAAGGTCTTGGCGTCGGTGAAGCGGCTTTCGTCGCCGCGCACCAGCATGAACTGTTCCGAACGCATATAGGGGTCGGAGAAATCGACCTTCTCCTTGCGGTCGTCCTTGATGGTGATGCCGGTCATGCCGATGTTGTACTGGTTGTCGGAAACCGCCTGGATCATCGCATCCCAGGAGGTGTTCTGGTACTCGACCTTGAAGTTCAGCCGCTTGGCGATCTCGTCCATCGCGTCATATTCCCAGCCGATCTGCTTGCCGGTCTTGGGGTCGATGAACTGCAGCGGCGGATAGGCGTTTTCCGTCACCACTACCACCTTCTTGCCGCCGAGGTCGGGCAGCGCATCGGCCGCCCATGCAGCGACGGGCGCGAGGAAACAGGCCAGCAGGCCGGCCAGCAGCAGTTTCGATTTGGTCATGATACACTCCAGGATGAGAAGCCCGCTTGCAGCCGGGCTCACATGAAAATCCAGGCGCGACTTTAGCCGTCCGCAGACGGCTTGCAAGCCGGTCCGGTGCTCAGCGTCCGGTGAAAGTGGATTCCAATGCCTTCAACCGGCGCGGTTTTAGAACGCTTCGCGGTCGGCATTTCTTCCGTGACCCGCCATGGCTAACCAGGCCGCTCCCGGACAGAAGGGAAACCGTCAAATGCCAGGTCAGGGTGTTGACGTCGCGTCACGCAATTTTGCGACAAAGCCGGTCAAGGTGCGGTGCAGCGACCTCAGCTCGTCGACTTCCAGCGGCATGGCGCATGCGAGCCCCGCGGACACATCCTTGATTCGGGCGCGCAGCGCCTGGCCTTTGGCTGTCGGTTCAACCAGCACGCGGCGCTCGTCGGCCGGATCGCGCCGGCGGGTGACGAGACCACCCGCTTCCATTCGCTTGAGCAGCGGCGTCAGCGTCGCCGAATCGAGCCCCAGGGCCTCGCCGAGCTCGCCGACCGTACTCGGCGCATGCTGCCACAGCGCCAGCATCGCCAGATATTGCGGGTAGGTCAGGCCGAGCGGGTCGAGCAGCGGCCGATAGAGTTTGGTCATCAGCCCGCTCGCCGAATAGAGCGCGAAGCAGAGCTGCTGGTCGAGGCGCGGAACAGCGATCGCCCCGGCGGTATCCGCCGGGACTTCACTTGCTCTGGTTTCGGTCTTCGTCGTCATGCTGCCTTTGCCGCAAGCGCCACTGTCGAAAGCGCCACCTCGACATTGCCCCTGATCGCGTTCGAATAGGGGCAGATCTTGTGCGCTTCCGATACAAGCGCTTCCGCCGCCGCCTGATCAAGGCCCTTCGTCTCGGCGGCGAGCGCGACACCGAGCTTGAAGCCTTCGCCGTTGGGAAGCAGGCTGACGGTCGAGGTCACTGACGCATCGGTCAGCGGCAGCTTTTGCTTGCGCGCGACGAAGCGGATGGCGCTTTCGAAGCAGGCGGCATAGCCGACCGCGAAAAGCTGCTCGGGATTGGTGGCGCCACCCTGCCCGCCGAGTTCCCTAGGCAAAGCGAGGTCGACCTTGAGCAGGCCGTCGCTGGTTTCGCCATGGCCGGCGCGGCCGCCGGTGACGCGAGCCTGTGTGGTGTAGAGTGCCATGTCAGTTCTCCAATTAATTTGTGTACGATTATTTAGTACACAAGATAATTGACTGTCAAGCCTCTCGCTGCTGTGTTTTCGCTATCTTTGAACAACGGCCGGAATCCCGGACTTCGTCATCTTAGGGTGGAGCAGTCGCGAAGCGACGTCGCGGAAACCCTAGGGTCCATGCCGTGACGGTCGACACGGGCACAGCGGTTCAGAATGACGGTGGCGCTCACCAGAGTCGGTTCTGCACCGCAGCAACGCCTGGAGGTCGCGGCATGGATCCTCGGGTCTGCGCCGCGTCGCTGCGCTCCTTGCTTCGCCCGTGGATGACGAAGCACATATGTCTCGGCCAATCGCCAAGGCGTCCGCAAACACGAAGAACCCTGGTCGAATGCCTTGGCTGTTCGCCAAAACGAAAAAAGGCGGCCGAAGCCGCCTTTTCAAAATCCTTGGTCGAGATCTTATTCGGCCGGGGTGGCTTCGGCAGCGGCCTTGGCTGCCGCTTCAGCCTCGTCGGCGGCCTTCTTCTCGGCGGCTTCCTTGGCGGCCGTCTCGGCTGCCAGCGCCTGGGCGGCGGCGACCTTCTCGGCTTCGATGCGGGCCTTCTCGGCGTTCAGCGCATCGCGCTCCTCATCGTTCAGCTTGCGGGCGCGCACGCCGGTGTTTTCAGAAATACGGGCCGACTTGCCGCGGCGGTCGCGCAGGTAATAGAGTTTGGCGCGGCGCACCTTGCCGCGGCGGACGATCTCGACGCCCTCGACCATCGGCGAGAAGACTGGGAAAACGCGCTCGACGCCTTCGCCATAGGAGATCTTGCGGACGGTGAAATTTTCCTGGAAGCCGGCGCCGGAGCGGGCGATGACGACGCCTTCATAGGCCTGGACGCGGGTGCGGGTGCCTTCGGTCACGCGGACCTGGACGCGCACGGTGTCGCCGGGCTGGAATTCGGGAAGCTTGCGCTTGGCTTCGATCTTGGCGGCCTGTTCGGCCTCGAGCTGACGGATGATATCCATCTCAATGGTCCACTTCTTGTTCTTCCGACAGTCAGAGCGTCCGACACTCGCCTTGCAGTTCCATTGACCGCTCGGCTATGCCCTTTGTCGAAACATTGGGCAGGGGCGACTACACCGTCACTGTTGACGGGTCCGGTAGATATTTCTTCCGGTTCGGGCGGGCACATACAGCTATTTCACCGGTTTGTCACGCCTTGGCCCTGTCTTTTTTGGTCGCATGCCACCACGCAATCGTCCAGTGCAGGGTTGCGCCGACCGCTCAAGCTTCCTAAGCCGGAGGAAACATACGTAGTCCGGCGCCATTGTCATGTCAGTTCTCGACGCAGTCCTGCTGTTCCTGGCGGGCTTTCTCTCAGGCGCATGCAACGCGGTCGCCGGCGGCGGCACGTTCATCACCTTCGGCGCCATGTCGCTGGTCGGCGTACCGCCGATCGTCGCCAACGCCACCTCCTCGGTGACGCAGTTTCCGGGCTACATCACCTCGACGCTCGCCTACTGGACCGACATTGAGCATTTCTGGCGCGGCGCGCTGCTGCTCTGCCTGATCTCGGCGGCCGGCGCGCTGGCCGGTGCCTTCATCCTGCTGGCGCTGTCCAACCCGTCTTTCCGCGTCATGGTTCCGTGGCTGCTTTTGGCCGCCACAGCGCTGTTCGCCGCCGGACCGTGGCTGAAGCCCGCGCCCAAGCCGGGACACGAGGCCGCGGTCGGCTCGCTCACCGGGTCGCTGGCGCAGTTTCTTACCGCCGTTTACGGCGGCTTCTTCGGCGCCGGCATGGGCGTGATGATGCTGGCGACACTCGGCCTGACCCAGGCCGGCGACTATCACCGCCTGAATGCGCTGAAGAACATGCTGGCCGTGGTCATCGCGGCAGTCGCCATCATCGTCTTCGTTTCCGGCGGCGTCGTCGCCTGGCCGCAGGCGATCGTCATGATCCCCGGCGGCGCGCTCGGCGGCTATGCCGGCGTCTGGATCGCCAAGCGCGTGCCGCAAAACGCGGTGCGCGGCTTTGTCGTAGCCGTCGGCCTGTTTCTGGCGTTTTATTATTTTGCCAAGGGCTGAGCGGCGAGCAAATCCGGTCGCCGATCCCTGGTCAGCTTCTCGGACTCCGCGCGGCGCCAGGCGGCGATCTTCTTGTGATTGCCTGACGTCAGCACGTCGGGGATCGGCCTGCCCTCAAATTCCTGTGGCCGCGTGTAGTGCGGATGTTCGAGCAGGCCGTTCTCAAAGCTTTCCTCTTCGCCTGACACCGCATTGCCCATGACGCCGGGCAACAGCCGCACCACAGCGTCGAGCAGCACAAGGGCGGCCGGCTCGCCGCCGGAGAGGATGAAGTCGCCGATGGAGACCTCCTCCAGGTTCCGCGCCTCGATCAGCCGCTGGTCGACGCCTTCGAAGCGGCCGCAGACGATGACGGCGCCCGGCCCGGCCGCAAGCTCGCGCACGCGCGCCTGCGTCAGCGGTTTGCCGCGCGGGCTCATCAGCAGTTTTGGCCGCGGATCGCCCTCTGGCGCCGTGTGGTCGATCGCCTTGGCCAGCACATCGGCGCGCATCACCATACCGGCGCCGCCGCCGGCCGGTGTGTCGTCCACCGTGTGGTGGCGATCCTCGGCGAAGTCGCGGATCTGGACCGCTTCCAGCGACCACGTACCTGCCTCCAGCGCCCGCCCCGCCAGCGACAGGCCGAGCGGACCCGGAAACATCTCGGGATAGAGCGTCAGCACCGATGCCTTGAACGTCACCGGTTGCCTCCGGCGTCCTTGGGCCCGCGCGGCCGGCCCTTCGCGTCGAAGCCCTCCTCGCGCGGCGCGTCGCTATCCTCGTCGTCGATCAGGCCGGCGGCGGCCGGATCGACGCGGACAAAGCCCTCGGCGACCGCCACCTGCGGCACGGCGGCCTGGGTGAACGGGATCAGCACGCCTTTGCGCCCGCCGAGTGTAACGTCGAGAATGTCGCCGCCGCCGAAATTGTGCACGGCGACCACCTTGCCGATGACAGCGTCCTTGTCGTCGCGGACCTCGAGCCCGACGAGATCGGCGTGGTAGAACTCGTCCTCCTCGCCATCGTCCGGCAGCATCGAGCGGTCGACGAACAGCTCAGTGCCAGCCAGCGCCTCGGCGGCATTGCGGTCGGCAATGCCCTTGAAGCGCACCACGACGACCGTGTTGGCGGGCCTTATGTCGATGATCTGGAAGGCGCGGCCGTCCTTGGCGTAGAGCGGCCCGTAATCGGCCAGCGCCAGCGGCTCGCCGGTGAAGGTTTTGACCCTGAGCTCGCCCTTGATGCCGTGGGCGGCGCCGATCACGGCCATCTGGACGGGGTTCTGGGGCTTGCTCATGGCTGATGTCCTTTGCCCTGCTCTAACGCCCTCCCGTGGCCATTTCAATGATAGCTTCTTCACCGCTTCCTAACCCGGCTGCCTGACAATGGCCGCATGCAGGAATTTCTCATCCCGGCAAAACCCGACCTCCAGGCAGCGCGCGAGAGCTGGCTGAAGATGCTGGCGCGCGAGCGCCGGCTGTCGCCGGCGACGGTCGAAGCCTATGAGCGCGATACGCGCCAGTTCCTGCATTTCCTCACCGGACATTGCGGCGGCTCGCCCGGCATTGCCGACATCGCCACACTGCGCCCGGCCGATCTGCGTGGCTTTCTCGCCGCGCGGCGCAACGCCGGCGCCGGCGCCCGCACGCTCGGCCGGGGTCTTGCCGGCATCCGCTCGCTGCTGCGTTTCCTCGAACGGCGCGGTCTCGCAAACGCAGCGGGAGCAGCGGCGCTGCGCGCGCCGCGCCAGCCGAAATCACTGCCCAAGCCGCTGACCGCCAGCGACGCCAAACATGTCGTCTCGGTCGAAGGCCAATTGGCCGAAGAACCCTGGATCGCCGCCCGCAACGCCGCTGTGCTGACGCTGCTCTACGGTTCGGGCCTGCGCATTTCCGAAGCGCTCGGCCTCAGCGCCGCCGACCTGGCCTCGGAAGCCGACACCGTGCTGCGCGTCACCGGCAAGGGCGGCAAGACGCGGCTGGTGCCGGTGCTGCCGGTGGCGCTGCGCGCCATCGCCGAATACCGCAAACTGTGCCCCTACCATCTCGACCCCAAGGGCCTGCTGTTTCGCGGCGCTCGCGGCGGACCGCTCAATCCGGCCATCATCCAGCGCGACATGGCCAAACTGCGCTCGGCGCTCAACCTGCCGGATACCGCCACCCCGCACGCGCTGCGCCACTCCTTCGCCACCCATCTGCTCGGTCGCGGCGGTGACTTGCGCACCATCCAGGAGCTACTCGGCCACGCCAGCCTGTCGACGACGCAGGTCTATACCGGCGTCGACACCGCAAGGCTGCTCGAAATCTATGAGTCCGCCCACCCAAGGGCGTGAACTCTTCAAATTTGCGGCGCCGATTAACCGTTTCGCCGCTTTTCGGTCCTAGAAAAGCGATCATGAAACGCGTCATCGCCATCGCCGACCGCGCGGCCCTTGCGTCGCTGAAGCTGCTTGTCGCGCTCAACGCGCTGTTTTTCCTGTCTTTCCTCATCGTGCTGCTGCTCGCCGCCGGTAAGGCGCATGCCGACGTCCCGGTCTGCACCGGCGCTGATCTGCTGTCGGCCCTGCAGAAGGACGACCCCGCCACCTATGCCAGGATCGAGACCGAGGCGGCGGCGACGCTGAATGGCAAGGGCCTATTGTGGAAGCTGGAAAAATCAGGCGAAAAGCCATCCTTCCTGTTCGGCACCATGCACATGACCGACCCGCGCGTGACCGCGCTGCCGCCGGCCGCCAAGCGGGCCTACGACGACGCCGGCACCATCATCATCGAAACCACCGACGTGCTCGACAAGCAGAAGATGATGGAGGCCATGCTCAAGGAGCCCGAGCTGATGATGTTCACCGACAGCACGACGCTGTCGTCGCTGTTGTCGCCGGAGGATGCGGCGGTGGTGAACAAGGGGCTCGATGCGCGCGGCATTCCGCCGGCGAGCGTCTCCAAGATGAAACCGTGGCTGCTGTCGGCCATGGTCGCGCTGCCGGTCTGCGAGGTCGCCCGCCAGGCAGGCGGCGCGCCGGTTCTCGACGTCAAGCTGGCTGAGGAGGCCAAGGCTAATGGAAAGCCGGTGGAAGGCCTGGAAACCGCCGCCGGCCAGCTCCGCGCCATGGCTTCGCTGCCGATCGCCTTTCACATCAAGGGGCTGGTTGAAACCCTGAAGCTCGGCGACAAGATAAACGACATCAACGAGACCATGATCGTGCTCTACCAGCGCGGCGACACCGGCACGTTCTGGCCGCTCCTGCGGTCAATGTCCCCAGGCGAAGAGGACGACGCCGCAGGGTACGCCGCCTTCGAGCAGGCCATGATCACCGACCGCAACAAGGTGATGGTCGACCATGCCCAGCCGATCCTGGCCAAGGGCAACGCCTTCATGGCGGTCGGCGCCCTGCATCTTCCCGGCCCCGAAGGCCTGGTGGAGGATTTTCGCAAAGCCGGCTATACTGTCACTGCCGTCGACTGATCTGCGCGGCTCCTTGCCTGCCGAATCACGCAAGGCTCGGTTGTGTCTGGGTCCGCAGCTGATTCGCGGTCCGAAGACCAGTTGGCACTATTCTTGGCGAAAAAGGACAGGTAAGCTCTTTTTTGCTCACTCGCGATTGATTTTGCGGGGGAAATACAGGCCACCGACCGGTTGCAGATCAGAATTTTCCTGCGTTCGGCGATTTCCAGGCCTAGTATGAAACCCGTTCAACGGTTGCGCGTTGATGGGTGTTGTTTGATGCTTTTCATCCACGGAGGACACTTTTATGTCGAACCCTAACGACCCGGGCCCGGCGCCCAAATCGGGCGGTGGCAGCGGCTGGCTGATTGCGCTGGTCGTCGTCATCCTTGCGATTGTCGCGTACTATGTTTTTGGAAGAAGCGGCGAGCCTCCGGCACCCGCCGAGCCGCCGGCAGCCAGCACACCGGCACCTGCGCCTGCACCGGCTGAGCCGATGAAGCCCGCCGAACCGGCTCCCGCGCCAGCCCCGGCGCCCGCACCTGCGCCTGAGCCCGCTCCGGCACCAGCCCCGGCTCCGGCCCCGGCACCCGCACCGGCCCAGTAATCAGGCCACTGATTTCAACGACGAACGGCCCGCCGCAAAGCGGGCCGTTTTGTTTTTGGGGCGGTACACTCTGGGGTGGCGATTGGCGGTACGGCACCCACGCTTTCGTCATCCTCGGGCTTGACCCGAGGATGCATGCCGCGACATCGGCCGAGGCATGCAACGGAAGAGAACTTCTGCACCGTAGGCGACGCTCTGAGGTCGCGGCATGGATCCTATGGTCTGCGCCGCGTCGCTTCGCTCCTTGCTTCGCCATAGGATGACGAAGTCGCGTAGGTGGCCCTGAACCCTAGATATGGATCGGCTTGAAGAACGTGGCCAGTGCTGCTTCCTTGACCGCTTCCGACATGGTGGGGTGCGCGTGGCAGGTGCGGGCTAGGTCTTCGGACGAGCCGCCGAACTCCATCAGTACCGCAGCCTCATGGATCAGCTCGCCGGCGCCGAAGCCGACAATGTGGACGCCGAGCACCCGGTCGCTGACCTTGTCGGCGAGGATCTTCACGAAGCCGTCGGTGTGCAGCATGGCGCGCGCGCGGCCGTTGGCGGTGAATGGGAATTTGCCGATCTTGTAATCGATGCCGGCCTTCTTCAGCTCCTCCTCGGTCTTGCCGACCGAAGCGATTTCCGGGCTGGTGTAGACGACGCTCGGGATGACGTCGTAGTTCACATGGCCTGCCTGGCCGGCAATGGTCTCGGCAACCGCCACGCCTTCATCCTCCGCCTTGTGCGCCAGCATCGGCCCGGCAATGACGTCGCCAATCGCGTAGATGCCGGCGACGTTGGTCCTGAGATGCCCGTCGGTCTTGACCCGGCCTCGCTCATCGACCTCGACGCCGGCCTCCTTCAGCCCGAGACTGTCGGAATAGGCCCGGCGTCCGGTCGAGATCAGCACCGCGTCGGCCTCGATGGTCTCGGCCGCCCCGCCCTTGACCGGCTCGAAGGTAACCGTCGCGCCCTTCTTGGCCTTGGTGACGCCGGTGACCTTGGCGCCGAGCTTGAACTCGAAGCCCTGCTTGGAAAGCATGCGCTGAAACTGTTTGGACACCTCGCCGTCCATCCCGCCCAGGATCGTGTCGAGGAACTCAACCACCGTGACCTTGGCGCCGAGCCTTGCCCATACCGAGCCGAGCTCGAGCCCGATGACGCCGCCGCCGACCACCACCAGCCGTTCCGGCACCTTGGCCAGCGACAGCGCGCCGGTCGACGACAGGATCACCTTCTCGTCGATGTCGACCTTGACGCCTGGAATGCCGGCGACGTCGGAGCCGGTGGCAATGACGATGTTTTTCGTCTCGATCTCCTCGACCTTGCCGTCCTCAGCCGTCACCGAGACCTTGCCGGCAGCGATCACCTTGCCGATGCCGCGGAACGAGTCGATCTTGTTCTTCTTGAACAGGAAGGCGACGCCGTTGACGTTGGCCGACACCGTCGCGTCCTTGTGCGCCATCATCTTCTTCAGATTGAGCTTTGGCGCCGGTATCTCGACGCCCAGCGTATCGAAGGAATGGCCGGCCTCCGCGAACATCTCGGAGGCGTAAAGCAGCGCCTTGGACGGGATGCAGCCGATGTTGAGGCAGGTGCCGCCGAAAGTGGCGTTCTTCTCGACCACCGCGACCTTCAGCCCCAGCTGCGCAGCCTTGATGGCGCAGACATAGCCGCCCGGTCCCGATCCGATGATAACGACGTCATAAGCCATGATGGGTGTCCTTCTTGCCTAGAGCATGATGCCGAAAAGTGTGAAGCGGTTTTCGGAGACCATCATGCTCTATCCCTTTGATTTGTTGCCTTCAGCGGCCGCCGCTAACATTCAGGATCGCGCCTGTCGTATAGGACGCTTCATCCGACAAAAGATAGAGAACCGCATGCGCGACTTCATCCGCCGTGCCGGCGCGTTTCATCGGCAGCATGTCGCGGAACCGCTCGACCCGGTCCGGCTGGCCGCCGGAGGCGTGGATCTCGGTGTCGATGATGCCCGGCCGTATCGCATTGACGCGCACGCCTTCGGTCGCGACTTCGCGCGCCAGGCCGAGCGTGAAAGTGTCGATCGCCGCCTTGGATGCGGCGTAGTCGACATATTCGCCGGGCGAGCCGTGTATCGACGCCGCCGACGAGATATTGACGATGGCGCCGCCCTGGCCGCCATTCTTCGTCGACATGCGCCTGACCGCTTCGCGGGCGCACAGGAACGAGCCGATGACATTGATGCGCATCATGCGTTCCAGCCGCGCCACGCTCATCTCGTCGACGCGCGCCTTGACGTCGACGACGCCGGCATTGTTGACCAGCGCATCGAGCCTGCCGAAACGGCGGTCGACCGCTTCGAACATGGCGACGATATCGGCTTCGATGCCGACGTCACCCTTGACGGCAAAAGCCTCACCGCCCGCTGCCTCGATGTCGGCGACCAGCGCCTTGGCGGCAGCCTCGTTCGCGGCATAGTTGACCGCGACGCGGTAACCGGCGGCAGCACCCAGCCGACAGACGGCGGCGCCGATGCCACGGCTGCCGCCGGTGACCAGAAGCACCTTCTTGGCCGCGCTCATTCCTGGCAACCTTTCAGCAGAAACACATCCCAAGGCAGTTTGGAGAATCCATTGGGCCCGAAGGCAGACGACATCTGCAGCGACGGCCCAAGGTCGGGGAAGATCAGGCTCTGCGGCGCGTCCGTGCCTTCCGCCGCTAGCAGAGCGATATTGCCCTTCTCGTCGGCGCTGTAGACCACGCCCTGCCACACCGTGCAGGCCGCGAGCTCGTCACCGGTGACGTCGCCGGTCGGGCATTTGTACATCAGCGATCCGTGCGGCCGCGAAACGCCTGAGGTCCACATGACGATGCCGTCGAGCACCACGCCCTTGTCGAGCACCATCTTGAACGAGTTGGTGACGGTGACCGCATCCATCGTCGGCCGAAAATCGATGCCGGCATCGCTCTCGGCATCGCCATAGACAGCGAGCGCCAGCGGGCAGGCGGGATAGGCGGCGGAGCCGGTGAACAAGAAAGCCAGCGACCCGACTACACATCCGATCATGGGCGAGGCGACGTTTATCATCAGTTGCCCTGGTTGCTCTCGCGGCCGTCGGCGTTTTCGAGTACTTCGAAGTCGGTCATCAAAAGCAGTGGCTCGCCAGCTCCATCCAATCCCCAGAAGGACCGATAAGCCCCGTCACCCCAGCCAGTGTCGAACATGGCGACATTAAGTGGATTCCCATCAATCGGATTGTCCACGCCAAACCTGTCGATAGAGCACGCAACGTCAGCAAGATAGTCGTCGAGTTCCTCCGGATCGGGCATCATCGTCAGGACCGATTTGTCCATGAATGATGCAACCGCGTCATCGACGATAAATTGAAACTCATAGGCCGATGGGCGATCGCGAGCGAAGGTGGCCAATTCCCACCTCACTGGCAAGCCGGGGCCGAAACACAAAACCGCCGCTGCTATGCGGCCCCGCGCCTCAAGTACCATGACCGGATAGCGTCCCGGTCTGACTTTGCGGCTAAACGCAGGGCGTCCTAGCATTGTGATCAGCGGGTCGCAGGCGACGATTTCGCCTGTCGGCAGCTCGAGCTCGCCGATCGTGGTAACGATAATCTTCCGTTCGGCCATCTCGGCCTCGCTAAGAGCGAAGACGCCGAGATTGCTATTTTCCAACGGCGGAGCCAATTCAACTGATTTCTTCGGCGAAGGGGCAGCGGCCGGAGCAGTTGACCGAGAAGTCCGAAGCACGCGACCCATCGCGAACCCGAACCGTTCCAGCCAACCGCTCACGACAAGGCCAGCCCAATCACAAATCGAGCACCAGCCGCTCGGGATCTTCCAGGCTGTCCTTGACGCGGACCAGGAAGGTCACGGCTTCCTTGCCGTCGACGATGCGGTGGTCGTAGGAGAGCGCCAGATACATCATCGGCCGGATGACGATCTGGCCGCCGACCACGACAGGCCGGTCCTGGATCTTGTGCATGCCCAGAATGCCCGACTGCGGGGCATTGAGGATCGGCGTCGACATCAGCGACCCATAGACGCCGCCATTGGAGATCGTAAACGTGCCGCCCTGCATGTCGGCGACCGACAGCTTGCCGTCACGCGCGGCAATGCCCAGCCGGCCGATATCCTTTTCGATCTCGGCAATCGACATCTGGTCGGCATCGCGCACCACCGGCACGACGAGGCCCTTTTCCGTGCCGACGGCAACGCCGATATGGGCATAGTTCTTGAAGATGATGTCGGTGCCGTCGATCTCGGCATTGACCGAGGGGATCTCCTTCAAGGCGTGGGTGACGGCCTTGGTGAAGAAGCCCATGAAGCCGAGCTTCACGCCGTGCTTCTTCTCGAAGATGTCCTTGTACTTGGTCCTGAGCGCCATCACCGCTGACATGTCGACCTCGTTGAAGGTGGTCAGCATGGCGGCGGTCGACTGCGCTTCCTTCAGCCGGCGCGCTATCGTCTGGCGCAGTTTGGTCATGCGCACGCGCTCCTCGCGCGACGCATCGTCGCCGGAAGACGGCGCCCGTACCGCAACCGGCGCCGGTGCGGCCTTCGGCATTTCGGCCGGCTGCGACGGCGCGCCCCGGGCGATGGCGTCGAGCACATCGCCCTTCAGCACCTGGCCGCGCTTGCCCGAGCCGGACACCTGGTCGACCGACAGATTGGCCTCGGCGATCAGCTTTGCGGCAGCCGGCGCCGGCGGCATGGTGCGGGGCTCGACCGGGCCCGCATCGCCGGCGATCTTGGCTGTCTCGGCGGCGGCCTGCTTGGTGGTATGCGCGGCGTCCGGACTCGAAGCCTGCGAGACGGCTTGCGGCTTGGCCTCCTGCTTGTTTGCAGGTGCGGCGGCGGCTCCGCCGGCCGAGATCGACCCGAGAAGGGCGCCGACGCCGACGGTCTCACCTTCCTTGGCGGTGATCTCGCCCAAAGTACCGGCAGCAGCGGCGGGCACTTCCACCGTCACCTTGTCGGTTTCGAGCTCGACCAGCGGCTCGTCGACGGCAATGGCATCGCCGACCTTCTTGAACCATTTGCCGATGGTCGCCTCGGTGACGGATTCGCCGAGAGTGGGAACGCGGATTTCGGTAGCCATTGTGCCTGTCCGTTTCTTCTCTGTCTGTTCTGTGTGCCGAGCTATTCGCCCAATTCTGCTTTACTCACCAAGCGCGTCTTCGAGCAGGGCGGCGAGCTGCGCCAGATGCTTCGACATCAATCCGGTCGCCGGCGATGCCGCCGCCGGACGTCCGGTGTAGCGCACCCGCTGATGCTTGGCGTCGATATGCGCAAGCACCCATTCCAGATACGGATCGATGAACGACCAGGCGCCCATGTTCTTCGGCTCTTCCTGGCACCACACCATCTCGGCGTTGCGGAAACGCGACAGTTCGGTGATCAGCGCCTTGGCCGGGAACGGATAGAGCTGTTCGACGCGCAACAGATAGATGTCGTTGATGCCGCGCTTCTCGCGCTCCTCATAGAGGTCGTAATAGACCTTGCCCGAGCACAGCACGACGCGGCGGATCTTCGAATCCTTGACCAGCTTGATCGCCTGGTTCTGCAGCAGCTGGGCATCGTCCCACAGCAACCGGTGGAACGAGCTTTCGCCCGAAATCTCCGGCAGCGTCGACACCGCCCGCTTGTGGCGCAGCAGCGACTTCGGCGTCATCAGGATCAGCGGCTTGCGGAAATCGCGCTTCAGCTGGCGGCGCAGGATGTGGAAGTAGTTAGCCGGCGTCGTGCAGTTGGCGACTTGCATATTGTCTTCGGCGCAAAGCTGCAGGAAGCGTTCGAGACGCGCCGAGGAATGCTCCGGACCCTGGCCCTCATAGCCATGCGGCAGCAGGCAGACCAGGCCCGACATTCTGAGCCACTTGCGTTCGCCGGACGAGATAAACTGGTCGAACACCACCTGGGCGCCGTTGGCGAAATCGCCGAACTGCGCTTCCCACAGGGTCAGCGCCTTCGGCTCAGCCAGGCTGTAGCCATATTCGAAGCCGAGCACCGCCTCTTCCGACAGCATCGAGTTGATGACTTCGTAGCCGGCCTGCGCCGCCGACAGATTGTTGAGCGGGATGTAGCGGGTCTCGTCGCGCTGGTCGTAGAGCACGGAATGGCGCTGCGAGAAGGTGCCGCGCTCGGAATCCTGGCCCGACAACCGGATCGGGTTGCCGTCGAGCAGGATGGCGCCGAAAGCCAGTGCCTCGGCCGTCGACCAGTCGATGCCTTCGCCGGATTCGATCGCCTGGCGGCGGTTTTCAAGGAAGCGGATGATGGTCTTGTGCGCCTCGAAACCCTTCGGCACCTCGGTCAGCTTCTTGCCGATCTCCTTCAGCACCTTGACCGGTACGGCGGTCTTGCCGCGGCGCTGCTCGTCCTGATTGTCGGCGGTGCGCAGACCCGACCAGGCACCATCGAGCCAGTCGGCCTTGTTGGGCTTGTAGTGCTGGCCGACTTCCCATTCCGATTCCAGATGCGCGCGCCAGTCGGCCTTCATCTTGTCGAGTTCGGCCTGGGTGATGTGGCCCTCGGCGATCAGCCGGTCGCCATAGATTTGCACCGTCGTCTTATGGTTGCGGATGTTGGAGTACATGATCGGCTGGGTGAAGGCCGGCTCGTCGCCCTCGTTGTGGCCGAAGCGGCGGTAGCAGAACATGTCCACGACCACCGGCTTGTGGAACTTCATGCGGAATTCGATCGCCACCTTGGCGGCATGGACCGTGGCTTCCGGATCGTCGCCATTGACGTGGAAGATCGGCGCCTCGATCATCTTGGCGACGTCGGACGGATAGGGCGACGAGCGCGAGAAGCGCGGATTGGTGGTAAAGCCGATCTGGTTGTTGATGATGAAATGCAGCGTGCCGGCGACGCGATGGCCGCGCAGGCCCGACAGGCCGAGGATTTCGGCGATCACGCCCTGTCCGGCGAAGGCGGCGTCGCCGTGCAGAAGCAGCGGCAGCACCTTGGCGCGCTCTTCCAGCGGCACGATTTCCTCGCGGCTGCGGCCGAACAGATAGTCCTGCTTGGCGCGCGCCTTGCCCATCACCACCGGGTCGACGATTTCCAGATGCGAAGGGTTGGCGGTCAAGGACAGATGCACCTTGTTGCCGTCGAACTCGCGGTCCGACGAAGCGCCGAGATGGTACTTGACGTCGCCCGAGCCCTCGACCTCGTCGGGAGCGGCAGAGCCGCCCTTGAACTCGTGGAAGATGGCGCGGTGCGGCTTGGCCATCACCTGCGACAGCACGTTGAGCCGGCCGCGATGCGCCATGCCGAGCACGATCTCCTTCATGCCGAGCTGGCCGCCGCGCTTGATGATCTGCTCTAGGGCCGGGATCAGGCCTTCGCTGCCATCGAGGCCGAAGCGCTTGGTGCCCTTGTACTTGACGTCGATGAATTGCTCGAAGCCTTCAGCCTCGACCAGCTTCTGCAGGATCGCCTTCTTGCCGGTGGCGGTGAAGGAGATCTCCTTGTCGGTGCCTTCGATGCGGGCCTGGATCCAGGCCTTCTCCTCGGGATCGGAGATGTGCATGAACTCGACGCCGAGCGTCGAGCAATAGGTGCGAGTGAGGATCTCCAGCATCTGCCGGATGGTGCCGAATTCGAGGCCGAGCACATTGTCGAGGAAGATCGGCCGGTCGTAGTCGGCAGCGGTAAAGCCGTAATTCTCCGGCGACAGCTCGTTATAGTCCTCGAGCGGCTTGGCGATGCCGAGCGGATCCAGATTGGCGTGCAGATGGCCGCGCATGCGGTAGGCGCGGATCATCATGATCGCGCGCACCGAATCGCGCGTCGCCTGATGCACGTCGGCATCCGACAGCACGATGCCGTTGGTGACCGCCTTGTCCTTGACCTTCTTTTCGACCGTCCTCTCGACCAGGCCCCAATTGCCGTCGAGCGCCGACACCAGCTCGCCATTCGCCTGCAGCGGCCAGGAGGGCTTTGCCCAGGAGGCGCCCCTGGCGTTCTTGCGCACATCGCCGGCGTCGTCCTTCAGCGCCGCGAAGAAGTCCTGCCATTCGGGGTTTACCGACTCCGGATCATCCTCATAGGACGCGTACAGCGCGTCGATGTAGTCGGCGTTCCCGCCGTACAGGAACGAGGTGAGGGAGAATTGGTCGTTGGCCTGATCTTGTCTTGCCATTTTTGTCTGCGGAGCTTGGCTCCGTCTCCTTACGTTTGGAGGGGAGTAGGGCAGTAAGGCAATAGGGCAGTAGGAAACTGGCGTTGCCGCCGCTCGTTCCGTTCGTCCTATTTCCCTACTGCCATACTGCCCTACTCCCTTACTGCCCTAACCCTTGATCGCCTCGACCAGCGTCGTGCCAAGTCGCGCCGGCGATGGCGATACTTTGATGCCGGCCGATTCCATTGCCGCGATCTTGTCTTCCGCGCCGCCCTTGCCGCCGGAGATGACCGCGCCCGCATGGCCCATGGTGCGACCGGCCGGCGCGGTTCGCCCGGCAATGAAGCCCGCCATCGGTTTCTTGCGGCCGCGCTTGGCCTCGTCCTTGAGGAACTGCGCGGCGTCTTCCTCGGCCGAACCGCCGATCTCGCCGATCATGATGATCGACTTGGTCTCGTCGTCGGCGAGGAACATCTCGAGCACGTCGATGAACTCGGTGCCTTTGACGGGGTCGCCGCCAATGCCGACGGCGGTGGTCTGGCCGAGGCCGACATTGGTGGTCTGGAACACCGCCTCATAGGTAAGCGTTCCCGAGCGCGAAACAACGCCGACCGAGCCCTTGCGGAAGATGTTTCCGGGCATGATGCCGATCTTGCATTCGTCGGGGGTGAGCACACCCGGGCAGTTCGGCCCGATCAGCCGTGAGGTCGAGCGGTCGAGCCGCGCCTTGACCCTGACCATGTCCATCACCGGAATGCCTTCGGTGATGCAGACGATCAACGGGATCTCGGCCTCGATCGCTTCCAGGATGGCTTCGGCGGCGCCCGCCGGCGGCACATAGACGACCGAGGCATTGGCGCCGGTCTTTGCCTTGCCCTCGGCGACGGACGCAAAGATCGGCAGCGTCTCGCCCTTGGCGCCGGTCCAGGTCTCGCCACCCTTCTTGGGATGGATGCCACCCACCATCTTGGTGCCGTGATAGGCCAGCGCCTGTTCGGTGTGGAACGTGCCGGTCTTGCCGGTCAGGCCCTGAACCAGCACCTTGGTGTTCTTGTCGATGAGAATGGACATCGGAGCCCTTTTCTAAAAACCGTTGATCGAGGAAGGCGAGACGCGCCGGTAGACGCCGCTCACCATGTCTTGCCAGCTGTCGCTGCCGGCAGGTTTGAAATGCAGTCGCATGCGGTAGGCATCGGCATTGTCGAAACTGTACGTCACGCGCGCTGAGCCGCGCGGCGACGACCGCTCCAGAACCAGATCATCGCCGTTCCATATGCCTGTGGCCGGCGAGGCCGGCACAAACCCCATCGAATCGAATTGATGCATGGTGACGACGCTGTTTTGCTGGTCGAAGCCGAACACGCTGTGCGATCCGAACGAGACCGTGCCGTCGCGGCGCTGGCGATAGCGCTGCACCACGAACAGGCCGCCGAACTCAGCCTCTGCCAGTACGTCCGACGTGGCCGCGCCGCCATCGGCCCATTGTGTTTCCGCCACCTCTTCCTCGCCGCGCCACGCGCCGACCAGCGCCTGCAGGCGCTGGTGATCGGCCGAGAGCGAGGAGAAGGACGCCGCGTTCATGGGTCAGAGCCGCTTCAAATCGGTGACGGTGAGGTCGCTCTTGGCGTTGCCGGTGTTGAGCGTCGTCGCCGGCTCGAACATCAGCACCACCGGCTCGGCGGTCAACGACCGCGGCCGGTGTTCGACGCCCTTCGGCACGACGATGAAATCGCCCTCGCCAAGCTCGACCGGACCGTCGCGAAAATCGATGGCAATCCTGCCGCGCAGCACGAGAAAGGCCTCGTCCTCATGCTCATGCGCATGCCAGTCGAAGGTCTCACCAAACTTGGCGACCTTCGCCTGGCTGTCATTGACGTCGCCGGCAATATGCGGATCGAAGACCTTGGTGATCTTCGCATCCGCCGCCTCAACGAGGTTTATCTTGCGCGGAGGCATCCGCTCAGCCCTTCACCGCCGCCACGATCTTCTTGGCTGCGTCGTCGAGATCATCGGCCGACACGACATTGAGGCCGCTGTCGTTGATGATCTTCTTGCCGAGCTCGGCATTGGTGCCTTCGAGCCGCACCACCAGCGGCACTTGCAGGCCGACTTCCTTGACCGCGGCAATGACGCCTTCGGCAATGATATCGCACTTCATGATGCCGCCGAAGATGTTGATCAAAATGCCTTTGACCGCCGGGTCCTTGGTGATGATCTTGAACGCCGCCGTCACCTTCTCCTTCGACGCGCCACCGCCGACATCGAGGAAGTTGGCGGGTTCGGCGCCATAGAGCTTGATGATGTCCATCGTCGCCATGGCAAGGCCTGCGCCGTTGACCATGCAGCCGATATTGCCGTCGAGCGCGACATAAGCGAGGTCATATTTCGACGCCTCGATCTCCTTCTCGTCCTCTTCGGTGGTGTCGCGCAGTTCCATCAGCTCGGGGTGGCGAAACAGCGCGTTGTTGTCGAACGAGACCTTGGCGTCGAGCACGCGCAGCCGGCCGTTCTTCATCACGATCAGCGGGTTGACCTCGAGCAGGCTCATGTCCTTTTCGACGAAGGCCTTGTAGAGGATCGGGAATAGCGTGGCGGCATCCTTGGCGGCGTCGCCAGTGAGCCCCAGCGCTTCCACCAATATGTCGACGTCGATGCTCGTCACGCCGGCCAGCGGGTCGATGGCGCGGGTGATGATCTTTTCCGGCGTGTCGTGGGCGACGCCTTCAATGTCCATGCCGCCTTCGGTCGAGACGACGAAGGCGATGCGACCAACCGCGCGGTCGACCAGGATCGACAGATAAAGCTCGCGCTCGATGTCGGCGCCGTCCTCGATGTACAGCCGATTGACCTGCTTGCCGGCCGGTCCCGTCTGCTTGGTGACCAGCGTGTGGCCAAGCATCTCATTGGCGTTGGCGACGACATCGGCAACTGACTTCGCCAGCCGCACGCCGCCCTTGGCGTCCGGGCCAAGCTCCTTGAACTTGCCCTTGCCGCGGCCGCCGGCATGAATCTGGCTCTTCACCACATAGAGCGGGCCGGGAAGCGCTTGTGCCGCGGCTTCCGCCTCGCTCGCCTTGAACACCGGCACGCCTTCGGCCACCGGCGCGCCAAAGCTCTTCAGCAGCGCCTTGCCTTGATATTCATGGATGTTCATCTGGATGGTCTCCGGGGGATCACTTCGAGGCGAGATGCGGGGCGATCTTGACGCAGGCCTCGGTCAGGCCCTGCACCGTCGCCACCGAAGCGTCGAACATCTTCTGCTCGCTCTTGTTGAGGTCGATCTCGATGATGCGCTCGACGCCGCCGGCGCCGATGACCACGGGAACGCCGACATAGGTGCCCTTGACCCCATACTGGCCCGAGAGATGCGCAGCACAAGGCAGCACGCGCTTCTTGTCCTTGAGATAGGATTCGGCCATCGAGATGGCCGAAGCCGCCGGTGCGTAGAAGGCCGAACCGGTCTTGAGCAGGCCGACGATCTCGGCGCCGCCGTCGCGGGTGCGCTGCACGATCTGGTCGAGCTTTTCCTTCGAGGTCCAGCCCATCTTGATGAGATCGGGCAGCGGAATGCCCGACACCGTCGAATAGCGGATCATCGGCACCATGGAATCGCCGTGGCCGCCGAGCACGAAGGCGGTGACGTCCTCGACCGAGACCTTGAACTCCTCGGCGAGGAAGTAGCGGAAGCGCGCGCTGTCGAGCACGCCGGCCATGCCGACGACATGCGTCTTGGGCAGGCCGGAAAACTTCTGCAGCGCCCACACCATGGCGTCGAGCGGGTTGGTGATGCAGATGACGAAGGCTTTCGGCGCGTATTTCTTCAATCCGGCACCGACCTGTTCCATGACCTTGAGGTTGATGCCGAGCAAATCGTCGCGGCTCATGCCCGGCTTGCGCGGCACGCCGGCGGTGACGATGCAGACGTCGGCGCCCTCGATGCCGGCATAGTCATTGACGCCGGTCAGCCTGGAATCGAAGCCGTCGACCGGCGAAGACTGCGCGATATCGAGCCCCTTGCCTTGCGGAATGCCCTCGGCAATATCGAACAGCACCACGTCGCCGAGGTCCTTGAGGCCGATCATGTGAGCGAGGGTGCCGCCGATCATGCCGGAGCCGATAAGCGCTATCTTGTTGCGTGCCATGTGAGGAAATTTTCCCTTTGTCTGTGACGACGCCCAAATCTCTGGCGATCTGGTTGACGGCGTCGAGGAAGAGGCCGGAAGGCTGCGGAACCGCGAATTTCGCCGCATCCAGTAGCCCCGGCGGAAAATATATTCAATCGATTATTTTCGAGTGAATAATTTCAATCGGTTAGAAACATCGGGATTTACGTAAACGTCAAAATTTGTAAGCCGACTTGAGAGGTTTTACACAATGAACGTGGAAATCAGAAGACTATATGCTGGCGATGACGCCCTTGTGAAGCAGATCGCCGAAGACGT
The DNA here is from genome assembly GCF_056403115.1 of Mesorhizobium sp. P3_A2. Classification (NCBI taxonomy): domain Bacteria; kingdom Pseudomonadati; phylum Pseudomonadota; class Alphaproteobacteria; order Hyphomicrobiales; family Phyllobacteriaceae; genus Mesorhizobium; species Mesorhizobium sp. P3_A2. Next base: position 326,448 of record NZ_JBFUGC010000008.1, on the reverse strand, counting down.
GTTCGACGAACCGGTGCAGGCCGACAGGCTCGCCGCCTATCTCGCCGCACCAGGCCATTTCATGATCGTGGCACTGTCCGAAAATGTCGTCGTCGGCCAGTGCGCCGCCGTCATCCATCGCCACCCCGACAAGGTCAGCGAACTCTACATCGACGAGGTCGGCGTGTCCCCGACCTTCCAGCGCCAGGGCATCGCCCGAAAGATGCTGGACGCCATGTTCGCGCTTGGCCGCGAGCAAGGCTGCGGCGAAGCCTGGGTCGGCACCGAGCCCGACAATTTTCCAGCGCGCGCGCTTTATGAATCGCGCGGTTCAGTAGCCGAGCCATTCGTGATGTATGTCTACAGGCTCTAGAATGCCACCACGACAACAGGGAGGTTAGCCATGACTGAGACAGAACCGCTCATTCTGCGTCGCTGGTCGTCCGTCATCCGTACCCAGGATCGCGTTGCCTATGCCGCCTATGTTGAGAGGACGGGAGGCCTCGACTACACGGCTACGGCCGGCAATCGCGGTTTCCAGATGCTTATGCGCGATCGCGACGATGGCTCGACGGAGATCGTCACATTGAGCTGGTGGTCATCAATGGACGCCGTGCGAAGCTTTGCCGGGGATGCACCCGAACTGGCCCGCTACTATCCCGAAGACGATCGCTACCTTCTGGAAAAGCCCGAATTCGTCGACCACTACACGGTTGTTGCCGGAACCTTGCCGCCCACTTGAAGGCTTAGGCCATCGCGACCGGAGGCTCGCTATGCCTGCCTTCGGGCTTCCGCGCCTTGTGCCGTTCCGCCCAGTCCTCCAGCCAGTCGCGGCTTTGCATCTCGATCAGCCGTGAGGCGGTGCGTTCGAATTCGAACACTTCGTTACCGCGCTTGGCCGTATAGAGCTCAGACGGCGCGGCCTCGGCGCTCACCACCAACCGCGTGTGATGGTCGTAGAGCGTGTCGATCAGGAGGATGAAGCGCTTGGCCTCGTTGCGCTTGCCTTCGCCCAGCACCGGCACGTGATCGATGAAGATGGTCGAGAAGCGGCCGGCAATGGCGAGGAAATCGCGCGCGCCAAGCGGCTTTTCGCAGAGATCGGCGAAGGAAAAGCGTGCCGCGTCGCCCGCGGCAGCCGGCACGATCACTTGCCGGCCCTTCAGCGCCAGCGATGTTGCGGCCGTCGGCGCCCCGCGTGTCATCGCCTGCCAGGCCTCGTCCAGCACATGATAGGCCTCGGCATTCGCCGGCGTGACATAGACCGGCGTGCGGGCGAGCTTTTCCAGCCGGTAGTCCTTGTCGGCATCGAGCGTCAGCACATGGGCGTGGCGCTCGAGGATGCCGATGAAGGGCAGGAAGAGCTGACGGTTCAGACCGTCGCGATAGAGGTTTTCGGGCGCGACATTGGAGGTGGCGACCAGCACCACGCCATTGGCAAACAGCGCCGAGAACAGCCGCGACAGGATCATCGCATCGGCAATGTCGGTGACCGAAAACTCATCGAAGCACAGCACCCAGGCCTGTTCGGCAAGCTGGAGCGCGACCGGCGGGATCGGATCGTCCTCCTTGACGTCGCCATTCTTGCGCGCCTGCCGGTGCTTCTGGATGCGGTCCTGCACATCGGCCATGAAGTCGTTGAAATGGACTCGGCGCTTGCGGCGGACCGGCAGCAGTTCGTAGAACATGTCCATCAGCATGGTCTTGCCGCGGCCGACGCCACCATGGATGTAGAGGCCTTTGACGACCTCGCGCGTCTCGCGCTTGCGGGCAAACAGCCAGCCGAGCGCACTCGACTTCTGCGCCAGCCGCTTGACCGAGATCTCGTCGGTCAGCCGGTCGAGTGCGGCGGCGATACGCTCCTGCGCCCGATCGCGTTCGATGGCGCCGGTGTCGACCAGATGGTCGTAGCGCTGCCTGACGGTCGCATGGGTCTGGAGGCCGTCACGCAGATGCATCGGTCACGTCGCTGTCTAGGGATAGGCAGCTTATCTTGTAAGCGAAATCGGCAAGCCGGTGGAAGTCTGGCCGTCGAATTTCGAACCGCCCGACGAATAGAGCCGCGCCAGCGTGCCGCCATTTTCGTCATAGAGCGTCAGCTGCTTGCCGGCGACGTTCCACGACTTGATGCCGTCGATCGGTGCGGGGCAATGCAATGGTCCGGCGCGATAGCCGGCGCCGAATTTGGTCTGTGGCGTCGCCACCTTGCAGCTCTGTCCGGAAACGCTGGCGTTCCAGACGCCGGCGACGCTGGCTGCGGTGAGGTCGGTGGCGCCCGCAGGCGCCGATCCATCCGGCGGCAGCGAGGCGACCTGAGTGCCGGCCGGCGCTGTCGGGAATTGCGACGGGTCGGTTGTGCCCGGCGCTGCCGGTGGCGGCAGCTGGCTTCCGCTCACCGTACCGGCGGGCGCGGGCTGCAGCGGCGCCGGCTGCTGGTCATCCATCGATGAAAAACGCGAGGTCGAACAGCCGCTTGCAAACAGCGCTGCCAGCGATACGGCCACCAGGCCGCTTCTCGAAAAAGTCATGTCAACCTCCGTCGGATCCGGCTGGGGGGAAGCCGTCCGCACAATCTCACCCTCACCAAGATGGAGAAGGTGGCGAAATTTCAACCCGATATGGTTAAAATAGGGTTTGCAGCAAGAATTGTTGCAAATTTATCGCAAAATGGCTGGCGGACGAGGGCGTGCCTTGGCTCTAGCGCGGTTCGAACCGGTAGAGTGGTTGCGACAGCGGCACCTTCTTGCGCCGGAGGCCCGCATCCCTATCTAGCAAGGACAGAAACCTGCCGGAGCCGAAACCTTGGCCGCGAGAAAGAGAGCCGCCAACCGCTATTACAGCGGCCCGCCCAGCGACCATTTCGACGGTACTCTCTTCTTCAATCCCGACGGCCATATGCCCGGCCGCTTCACCGATCTGCTCAAATGGCAGCTGAGCGGCGAGCGTTCGAAATGGCCGGCAGCCAATCCGAGTCCGTTCGAACCGACAGAGCCGGCGGCGCGCATCGACAGCGGCGGGCTACGTCTGACCATGGTCGGCCACTCAACACTGCTGATCCAGACCGCCGGCCTCAACATCCTGACCGATCCGGTGTGGTCGCCGCGCGTCTCGCCGCTCTCCTTTGCCGGGCCTAGGCGCGTCAATCCTCCAGGCATCGCCTTTTCCCAACTGCCGCCGATCGACCTGGTGCTGGTCAGCCACAATCATTATGACCATCTCGACCTCGCCACGCTCAAGCGGCTGAAGGCCAGGCACGACCCGCTTGTGCTGACACCGCTCGGCAACGACGCCATCATCTATAGCGCCGTGCCGGGTATGCGGATAACGGCGCATGACTGGGGCGAGGGTGTCGAGATTACCAAGGACATCGCCGTCCATGTCGAGCCGGTGCATCACTGGTCGGCACGTGGCGCGCGCGACCGCCGCATGGCGCTGTGGGCTGGCTTCGTGGTCGAAACCCCCGCCGGAAAGATCTATTTCGCCGGTGACACCGGCTTCCATGGTGGCGCCAATTACCGGCTGATGGCTGAGAAACATGGCGGCTTCCGCCTCGCCATCCTGCCGATCGGCGCCTACGAGCCGCGCTGGTTCATGGCGCCGCAGCACCAGAACCCGGAAGAGGCGGTGCAAGGCATGAAACTGTGCAACGCGGCTCACGCCGCAGGCTGCCACTGGGGCACGTTCCATCTCACCGACGAACCGGTCGACGAGCCGGTTCGAAAACTGGCCGAGGCGCTGGAGGCAGAGGGTGTTCCGCACGAGCGCTTCCGCGCCTTGCGGCCGGGCGAAATCTGGGATGTACCGGACGCTTAGAGAAGGAACCCAAAGGGACGAAACGCGTTGTTTGCGCAACGCAATTTGGCCGGGAGCCCTTCCATGATCAAATGGATCATCATTCTTCTGATCGTCGCCGCTGCTGCGAGCCTGCTCGGCATGCCGGCACTGGCGGGTGCCGCCGCCACCGGCGCGCGCATTCTCATCGGCATCGTTCTCGTCATCTTCCTGCTGATCGTGCTCGGCGTCTTTGCCGTGACCTGAGACCCCGTCGCACTGGTAATTCCCGCCCGTTTCCGCCATATAGCGGCAAAACGGACAGGAACTACTGGAAGCTATGGCAGGCACGGCCCCCTTCGCCAAGATGAACGGCATCGGCAACGAGATCATCGTTGCCGACATGCGTGGTCGTGCCGACAAGGTCACGGCGGCGTCGGCTGTCGCGCTCAACACCGATGCGGCGACCAGGTTCGACCAGATCATGGCCATCCATGACGCCCGCACGCCCGGCACCGCCTACTACATCGACATATTGAATTCCGACGGCTCGGGCGCACAGGCCTGCGGCAACGGCATGCGCTGCGTCGTCCAGGCGCTGGCCGCCGAAACCGGCCAGAAGAACTTCACCTTCGAGACCCGCGCCGGAATCCTCAACGCAGTCGAGCACGCTGACGGCACTATCTCGGTCGACATGGGCACGCCGCGCTTCGGCTGGCAGGACATTCCGCTGGCGGAAGAGTTCCGCGACACCCGCATGATCGAGTTGCAGATCGGCCCGATCGACGCGCCGGTGCTGCATTCGCCCTCGGCACTCTCGATGGGCAATCCGCACGCCATCTTCTGGGTCGACAACGATGTCTGGTCCTACGAGCTCGAGCGCTTCGGTCCTTTGCTCGAAAATCACCCGATCTTCCCCGAACGCGCCAACATCACCATCGCCCAGGTGACGTCGCCGGAAACGATGATCATCCGCACCTGGGAACGCGGCGCCGGCCTGACCAAGGCCTGCGGCTCGGCCGCCTGCGCAGCGGTAGTCGCCGCAGCCCGCACCAGGCGCACCGGCCGCAGCGTCACGCTGATGACGCCCGGCGGCGGCTCGCTGCATGTCGAATGGCGCGAGGACGACCACGTTATCCTGACCGGCGCGGCCGAATGGGAGTTTTCCGGCAGTTTCGATCCGTCGACCGGAAGCTGGGCTCGCGACACCGAAAGCGCGGCTTGATGGCTGGTCTTGCCAATTCCAAAGGCATCGACGTCGTCACCTTCGGCTGCCGGCTGAACACCTATGAGTCCGAGGTGATGCGGCGTGAGGCGGAAAGTGCCGGCCTCGGCGCTCTCGCAGGCGGCGCCATCATCTTCAACACCTGCGCCGTCACCTCGGAAGCGGTGCGCCAGGCCAAGCAGTCGATCCGCAAGGCCCGCCGCGAAAACCCGCAGGCGCGCATCATCGTCACCGGCTGCGCGGCGCAGACCGAACCGCAGAATTTCGTTGCCATGGACGAGGTCGACCTCGTGCTCGGCAATGAGGAGAAGCTGAAGGCGAACTCCTACCGCGCGCTGCCGGATTTCGGCGTCAACGACACCGAGAAGGCGCGCGTCAACGACATCTTTTCAGTGCTGGAGACCGCCGGCCATATGGTCGACGCCATCGAGGGGCGGGCCCGCGCCTTCGTCCAGGTGCAGAATGGCTGCGACCACCGCTGCACCTTCTGCATCATCCCCTACGGCCGCGGCAATTCGCGCTCGGTGCCGATGGGCGCCGTGGTCGAGCAGGTCAAGCGTCTGGCCGGCAATGGCTATGCCGAGATCGTGCTGACCGGCGTCGACATGACGTCTTTCGGCGTCGACCTGCCGGGCGCGCCGAAACTCGGCAAGCTGGTAAAGACGATCCTCATGCAGGTGCCCGACGTGAAGCGGCTGCGGCTGTCCTCCATTGATTCGATCGAGGCCGATGACGAACTGCTCGATGCCATCGCCACCGAGCCCAGGCTGATGCCGCATCTGCATCTGTCGCTGCAGTCGGGCGACGACATGATCTTGAAGCGCATGAAGCGCCGGCATTTGCGCGACCAGTCGATCCGCTTCTGCGAGGATGTGCGCAAATTGCGCCCTGGCATCGTCTTCGGCGCCGACATCATCGCCGGCTTCCCGACCGAGACCGAGGACATGTTCGAGAATTCGATAAAAATCGTCGAGGAGTGCGGGCTGACGCATCTGCATGTCTTCCCGTTCTCGCCGCGCGAAGGCACGCCCGCCGCGCGCATGCCGCAGGTCCGCCGCGAACTGGTGAAGCAGCGCGCCGCAAGGCTGCGCGCCGCCGGCGAAGCCGCCTATCGCCGCCATCTGTCGTCACTGCCGGGAACGCGCCAGTCGATCCTGGTCGAGCGCGATGGCCTTGGCCGCACCGAAGGGTTTACGCTGGCCGCCATCGCTGCCGGTGCGCCGGGCGAGATCGTCGAGGCCGCCATTACCGGCCATGACGGCGCGCGCCTGCTTGCGGCGCCGCTCACCGCCCGCGCCGCCTGAGACTGATAAAGCATGGCCGGTTTTTTCAAGAAGATATTTTCGTTCGGCAAGAAGGAAGTCGTCGAGGAGCGCGTCGACGAAACCGCGCCGCTGCCGCCGATCAAATGGGACGCGCTTGAGGCGCTGAAGCCGGCCGCGGAGCAGGCGCTACCTGAGTTTTTGAAGCGCGACGAGGCGCCCGAAGCCGAAGTTGTGCCGACACCGGCGACGGAGCCCGAGGCGCCAGCGCCCCACCCTCCCCACGATGGGGAGGGTCGACGCGAAGCGGCGGGGCGGGGCGCCGATGCCGGCGCCAGTCACCCCGACCCCCAAGCTTCGCTTGGGACCTCCCCCATCGAGGGGGCGGTAAAGCCTGCGCCGCAGCCCGCACCCGAAGAACCGAAGCCCGAGCCAGCGCCTGTCGAGGAGCCGAAGCCGGAGCCTGAGCCGGTCGAGGAACCGCAGCCGCCGGAGCCGGTTGTCCCACCCGAGCCAGAACCGCTGCCGGAGCCCGCGCCGGCAGAAGAGCCGCAGCCTGTGCCGGAGGCACCCGAGCCGCCGGCGCCGGAGGAAGTTCCTGGGTCGCCCGCCGCTCCTGAGCCTGAACCGCAGCCGCAAGAGGTGCCGCCGGCACCGGCCGAGCCGGAGATCGAGCCGTCGCGCCCGGAAAGGCTGCCTGAGCCAGCGCCTGTCGAGGTGCCGACACCGGCCGATGTTCCCGCCGAAGCGCCCCCGATCGAGGTGCCGCCACCGGCGCCGTCTCCCGCGCAGCCGATCTCAGAAGCCAGCGCCGCCCCTCATCCGCCTGCCGGCACCTTCTCCCCGTATAGGGACGGGGAGAAGGAAGAAGCTCCTGCGGCGCCAGTGCCCGAAGCCGCGCCAACGCCCCACCCTCCCCTTGATGGGGAGGGTCGACGCGAAGCGGCGGGGTGGGGTGATGGCACTGGCGTTGACGCCAGTCACCCCCACCCCCGAGCTGCGCTCGGGACCTCCCCCATCGAGGGGGAGGTAAAGCCTGCGCCGGCACCAATCCCGCAATCGGCCCCGCAACCTTCGCCAGAGCCCAAACCCGCTCCCGGCAAGGTCACCGTCACCAAAAAAGTCGAGCAGAAGGCCGAGCCGGTCAAAGCACCCGAGCCGGTGCCGCGTCGTTCGTGGTTCCAGCGCATGCGCGACGGGCTGGCGCGGTCGTCGCGCGAGCTCACCGGCAACATTGCCGGCGTCTTCACCAAGCGGAAGCTGGATGAGGACACGCTGCAGGACCTGGAAGATGTGCTGATCCGCGCCGATCTCGGCCTGGAGACCGCGCTGCGCGTTACCGATGCGCTGGCCTCCAGCCGCTACGGCAAGGATGTCTCCGACGCCGAAGTGCGCGCGGTGATGGCAGCCGAAGTGGAGAAGGTGCTGACCCATGTCGCCATGCCGCTGGAGCTCGACCTTTCGCACAAGCCGCATGTCATCCTGGTCGTCGGCGTCAACGGCACCGGCAAGACCACGACCATCGGCAAGCTGGCGGCAAAACTGACCGATGGCGGGCTGTCGGTGATGCTCGCCGCCGGCGACACCTTTCGCGCTGCAGCCATCGAGCAATTGAAGATCTGGGGTGAGCGGACGAAATCGCCGGTCATCGCCTCCAAGATCGGCGCCGATGCCGCCGGCCTTGCCTACGACGCCTTCGAGAAAGCCAAAGAGGCTGGCTCAGACGTGCTGATCATCGACACCGCCGGCCGGCTGCAGAACAAGACCGAACTGATGGCCGAACTGGAAAAGATCGTCCGCGTGCTGGGCAAGCTCGACCCCGAAGCGCCGCACACCGTGCTGCAGACGGTCGACGCCACCACCGGCCAGAATGCGCTCAACCAGGTCGAGATCTTCCGCAATGTCGCCGGCGTCAACGGCCTGGTGATGACCAAGCTGGACGGCACGGCGCGCGGCGGTATTTTGGTGGCGATCGCGGCAAAACACAAACTGCCGGTCTATTTCATCGGCGTCGGCGAACAGGTCGACGACCTCGAACCTTTCTCAGCCAGCGAATTCGCCAGGGCGATCGCGGGCGTAGCGTAACAGGCAATGATCTCGAAGAGCTGACGGCTTTTTGGACACGATCATGCGTCAGAAGGAAGTCATGAACCCTCCCATCCTCGAACGCGACCCGTCCGACCCGCAGAAGAAGAAAGAAAGCGTCAATCCGCTGCTCAAGCTGGTGCTGGAGCTCGGACCCTTGATGGTGTTCTTCTTCGCCAATGCGCGCGGCGCCTGGCTGGTCGAGAAATTCCCCGTGCTGGCCGAATTCGGCGGGCCGATCTTCGTCGCCACCGGCCTGTTCATGGCCGCGACCGCAATCGCTCTGATTGCCTCCTGGCTGCTGATGCGCACCTTGCCGATCATGCCGATGGTTTCGGGCGTCGTCGTCTTCATCTTCGGCGCGCTGACGCTCTATCTGCAGGACGACGTCTTCATCAAGATGAAGCCGACCATCGTCAACACGCTGTTCGGCGGCGTGCTGCTCGGCGGCCTGTATTTCGGCCGCTCGCTGCTGGGCTATGTCTTCGATTCGGCCTTTCGCCTCGACGCCGAAGGCTGGCGCAAGCTGACCTTTCGCTGGGGCCTGTTCTTCCTGTTCCTGGCTCTTGCCAATGAAGTGGTGTGGCGGAATTTTTCGACCGACTTCTGGGTTACCTTCAAGGTCTGGGGCATCATGCCGATCACGCTTTTGTTCACCTTCAGCCAGATGCCGCTGATCCTGCGCCATTCGATCGAGGATAAGACCGAGAAGGTGGAAGAAGCCGGCAAGTAGACCAATTCCGGGAAGGTGAGGGGTGGTTTTCCCAAGGAATTGCTCTGGAATTGGAGGAGAGGGGCCATGGAATTCGTCACCACAAGCGACGAGTTGAGGACAATCTACAGGACGCCGCGGCCGACCGACGCCTCGATGCGCAAGGAACTCAAGGCGCTCGACGGCCACTGCCGCTCCTTCATCGGCAAGAGCCCCTTCGTGCTGATCGGTTCTTCCGATAACGCCGGCAATGCCGACGTGACGCCGAAAGGCGACAGGTCAGGCTTCGCCCTTGTCCTCGACGACAAGACCATCGCCATCCCCGACCGGCCCGGCAACAACCGGCTGGACACGCTGGAAAACATCCTGCTCAACCCTTCGGTCGGGCTGCTCTTCCTCATCCCCGGCATGAACGAGACGCTGCGCATCAATGGCGACGCCCGCATCACCGTCGATGCGGATTTACGCGAGCGCCTCGCCGTCGATGGCAAGCAGCCGCAAAGCGTCGTCGTGGTGAGCGTCAAGGCCGCCTACATGCACTGCGCCAAGGCCTTCATGCGCTCCGAACTGTGGAAGCCTGACAGCTGGTACGACCGCGCGACATTGCCGACGCTCGGCCAGATCCTGTCCGACCAGATGGCGCATGCCGAAACGCCCAGCGATTTCGACCGCTCGCTGGACGAGGCCTACAGCAAGACCCTGTGGTAGATTTCGGGCACGATTCGCCATTCCGGCCCCTTGCCCGGTTTTCCTTTGCCCGGTTTTCCCGTGATCGAACTCCTCGCCATCTCCGGCAGCCTGCGCGCCGCCTCGACCAATTCGGCGCTGCTCGCGGCGCTGGCCGCGAACGCGCCTTCGGATTGCCGCGTAACCATCTATGACGGGCTCGGCCGGCTGCCGATCTTCAATCCCGACGACGAAGGCGCGCGCACGCCGGCCGAAGCCGCACGGCTGATCGCGGCCGTCACCAGCGCCAACGGCATTATCGTCTCCTGCCCCGAATATGCACATGGCGTGCCGGGCGGCATGAAGAATGCGCTCGACTGGCTGGTCTCGCGCGACGCCGCCGTCGGCAAGCCGGCCATGCTGGTGCATGCCTCCGCGCGCTCGCTCTACGCCCGCGCCGCGCTGGCCGAGATCATGCGAACGATGTCGTTTGCGATGTATGAGGATGCGCTTGAAATCGCGCTGCTGGGCAAGAAGCCGGCGGAGGTGGAGACGATCTTGGGCGAGGGCGCGAACCAGCGAGCGATGCGCGACGCGGTGCAGGGGTTCGCGGGTTTTATACGCGCAAACACAGCTTCGTCATCCTCGGGTCAAGCCCAAGGATGACGAACGAAAGGGCGCGGCCGCACCCAAACGTACCGGCGCCCTACCCCTTCCGCAGCGTCTCGACGTCGGTCTTGCCGACATACCAGTCGCGCGCGTTGACCTCTTCAAACACCACCCAGACATCGTCATTGCCGAGCCCGGTGGCGTCCATGATGGCCGCCGTTACCTTTCTAGCGATGTCAGCCTTCTTGCCCGCCGGATCGGCGGCGATCACTTCCTTGACGATGCGGATGTTGACGAATGGCATGACGTCCTCCCCTGGAATTGTGCCTGATGCCGCCACTGGCAGATGGCTTCGAAATCCGCTCCGGCGAACCGCTTGGCGGTGGTTCCGGCAGCCGCAGCGCAACCGGCGTCGCGGGCAGGCGCAGAAACGCCGTCAAAGGCCGCCAGAGAAGCGTTTCCACCAGCCTCAATAGGTCTTGGCTCCGTTCACCATCAGCCGCACCATGTAAAGCGACGTCGTGCCGGCGATGTAGAGGCAGTTCAGCTTGTTGCCGCCGAACACGCAATTGGCGGTGACTTCCGGCACCTTGACCTTGCCGATCAGCGTGCCATCGGGATCGTAGCAATGGATGCCGTCGGCGGCGCTGGTCCAGATGCGGCCGGCCTCGTCGAGCCGGAAGCCGTCGAACAGGCCGGCCGTGCAGTCGGCGAACACCTTGCCGCCCGAGATCTTCTTGCCGTGCTTGCCCACGTTGAAGACCCGCATATGCGCCGGGTTTTGTGAGCCATGGGTGCGGCCGGTGTCGACGACATAGAGCTGGCTTTCATCGAGCGAGAAGGCAAGCCCGTTCGGCCGGACCATGTCGGTGATGACGGCCTCGACTTCGCCGCTGTCGGGATCGACCCGGTAGACGTAGCAGGCGCCGATTTCGCTCTCGGCCTTGTCGCCCTCATAGTCGGTGTCGATGCCGTAGCTCGGATCGGTGAACCAGATCGAGCCGTCCGAGCGCACCACGACGTCGTTGGGCGAATTCAGCCGCTTGCCTTTCCATTTGGCCGCGATGGTGGTGATCGAGCCGTCATACTCGGTGCGGCTGACGCGGCGGCCCGAATGCTCGCACGTCACCAGCCGGCCCTGGCGGTCGACGGTGTTGCCATTGGAATTGCCGGAGGGCTGACGGAACACGCTGACATTGCCGTCGGTTTCGTCATAGCGCAGCATGCGGTTGTTGGGGATGTCGGACCAGACGACATAACGGCCGGCAGCGAACCAGGCCGGCCCTTCCGCCCACTGACATCCGGTGAACAGCTTTTCCACCTGCGCGTTGCCATTGAACAGCCGCGCGAAACGCGGATCGAGAATTTCGTAATAGTCTGCGGCCGCCATGCTTTTCCTCCAGGCATCACGTGACGCGCGGATCAAGCCAGCCTGCGGGCGAGAAGGCAAGATGGCGCATGCGCAATTTGTAAGACAAAAGGCGCACGGCCAGTGTTGGCTCGGAAACGTGTCCGGCCGTGCATGGTGCTGTTAGCGCTGCATTAACCGGCTATGCGTTCCGTGCAATGGTGCATTGCAACATCTTCTTTTTGCATCGCACCATTCCTATGTCATGCTGCGTACAGTCAAGGGAGGAACAAATTCGCCGCTGATATGCGGCACGAAAGGACCCTTGCTATGATCTTCGACAGTCTCATGACCCGCGCTCGCACCTCGATTGCCAAGCGCAAGCACTACAACCGCCTCGTCGCCGAAATCGAGAACCTTTCCGGCCGCGACCTCGCCGACCTGCGCGCCGATCGCTCGGAAATGCTCTACCAGGTCCGCAAGCAGATCTACGGCTGAGCGAACGGGCTCAGCCGATCCATTCGATCCAACGGCCATGGTAATCGCAATGGGCCAGGCGGCGTGTCTCGCCGAGCGGCCATAGAGTCAGGCTGAGCACTGCCCACTTCTTTGTGGGATCGCGCGGCTCCATCCTCAGCCTTGCGATAGGCGCATCGGCCGTAGCCTGTCTGCCCGCCCGCTCCAGGCTGGCGGTGATGGCATCCTTTGTCGTCCGCGGCAAATATTGCCACATGATCGAATGATAGAGCACAAAGGCGCCGCCCTGCTGCCGTGCGGCCAGCGCCTTCTCGACAAACTCCGCTGCATCCGCCCTGACAAGCAGCGGCGGCAACTTTTCGGCAAGTGACAGCGCGGCGTCGAGCCGGGCCAGCCGCGCTGCCTGATCGGCCCAGATGAAGGACCGAAGCCGTAGCCGCGCGGCCGCGTCGGCGACGTCGACCGGCGCGATGTCGCAGCCGGAGCGGTGGCGAACGTTGATGTCTCCATTCAGCGGAACAGCACGGCCACGCACCTCCGGCGCCAACCGGACGGGGGAGGCCGGGTCGCCCCACTCGGCATCGCCATAGCGATAGTGAAAGCTGTCGAACAGGAGATTGAGCCCGGCACTGGCGCCGATCTCAAACAGATCCAGCGGCAAGCCGGTTTCGCGCGCGACCGTCAGAAATCCAGGCAGCAGCATCGCCGACCGGGCGATCTCATTCGTCTGCGGGGCGCCGGCGAGACCAGCGACGATCCGCTCGTCGGATCGCGCAATTGCTTCCGGCAGCACCGCCGCGATCTCATCTTCGCTTGTTTGGTTGGGCGGATAAAGTTGTGTAAGTCGCTCATCCGCACCCGTCAGGACCAACGCGTGCAGCGCGCCGCAGAGCCGCAATGAGAGGCCGTCGGCGCGCGCGTCGCCCGGCCAGCCGAGCACCGCCTGCCCGGTCCTGGTGTTTGCGTCGAGAACCTTGGCCAGCGCACGGCATAATTTCGCGGTGAACGGCGAGCCAAGCCCGTCGCAGCCTTTCGCCTGAGCCAGAAAATGATCGCGGATGTCTCGTTCGTCCATCGCGTTTCCGGTGCCTCAGCCCGGTGCCGCCAGCGCCTTCTCTATCGCCGGCAAAAGCAGCGTCTGCGCCGTATCAGGCGTCAGCGGCCCGACATGCTTGTAGGCGATCTTGCCGTCCTTGCCGATGACGAAGGTTTCCGGCACGCCGTAGACACCCCAGTCGATGGCCGTACGGCCGGCTTCGTCGACGCCTATGGCCTGGAACGGATTGCCGAGATCGCCGAGGAACCGGCGCGCGTTCTGCGGCTCGTCCTTGTAGTTCAGCGCTGCCATGACGAAGCGCTTGTCTTGCGACAGCGCCAGCAGCACCGGATGTTCTTCCCGGCACGGCGCGCACCACGATGCAAAGACATTGACCAGCGTCACCTTGCCGGCGAAGGTTTTTGAATCGAGGCCGGGCAGGTTTGACCCTTCCAGCGCCGGCAAATTGGTCTGCGGCGCCGGCAGGCCAAGCAGCGCCGACGGCACTTCCGCCTCGTCGCGCCCCGACAAAAGCTGCAACAGGAACAGCCCGGCAAGGCCGAGGAAAACCAGCAGCGGCAACAGCACGATCAGGCGGCGGCGTGGCGGCGCCGGCATTTCGCTTTCCGTGCTCATGGTTTGCTGGCCCCAGTGCCGGCCTTGTCCGAACGCCGCCGCACGCCGGCCGCCTCGAGTTCCGCCAGTTCGCGTTTGCGCCCACGCTGGTCGAGCAGGATCCAACCGATCAGCCCGGCCAGCACGATCGCCGTGATGCCATAGGCGGCGGTGACATAGAGGGCGTGTGCGCTCATGCAGCCCGCTTCCCTTCCGCTGTCGCTTCGCCGTGCTCGATCATGGTCTTCCCATAGCTTTGCCGCTTCGGCTTCGCAATTGGCCGGCGCGCCGCAGCGGCCACATCAATCCGTTCCATGCCGCAGCGCCAGCGCTGCCGCCACCGGTCCCAGCACGGCAAGAAACAGCGTCAGCGCGGCAAGAATGAGGAAGGGCTGCGCGAACGGGTCGGGATCGGCCACCGCGCCGTAGCTGGCCGATACCCCGAAGATCAGCACCGGAATGGTCAGCGGCAGCACCAGCACCGAGATCAACAGCCCGCCGCGCGGCAGCGCCACCGCCACGGCCGCACCGACCGCGCCGATGAAGGTGATGGCTGGCGTGCCGACCAGAAGGGTCAGCGCGGTGGCACCGATGCTGAGCGGCTCCATATTCATGAACAGGCCAAGCAAAGGTGCCGCGACCACCAGCGGCAGAACGCTGCCCGCCCAATGCGCCAGGCACTTCACCAGCACCGTCAGCGCCAGCATATGGCGGTCGTTGCCCAGCACCAGAAGGTCGAGGGACCCGTCCTCGCGGTCGGCCTGGAACAGCCGGTCGAGGCCGAGCAGACAGGCGAGCAGGGCGCCGATCCACAGGATCGCCGGGCCGATGCGGGCAAGCAGCTTCAGGTCCGGTCCGACGCCGAAGGGGATGGTGGCGATGACGGCGAGGAAGAAGATGACGCCCGTCAATGCCCCGCCGCCGGCGCGGATGGAGAGGCGGATGTCGCGGAAGAAGAGGGCTAGCACTTCACCCTCCCCCTTGTGGGGAGGGTCGGCGCGCAGCGCCGGGGTGGGGGAGCGGCGGTTGTCATAAGAGACCCCCACCCCGCTCCGCTTCGCGGATCGACCCTCCCCACAAGGGGGAGGGTGAGCCCATCCTCAACGCCTGTGCCCCATCCAACCCCAGCGGCAGATGCGTCGCCGCGACAATAATCCCGCTCTCCGCGCAGTGCCTCGCCATTAGCCCCGCAAACCGCGTCTCCGAAGCCTTGTCCAACCCCGCCGTCGGTTCGTCGAGCAGCCACAGCGGCCTGTGGCTGACCAAAAGCTTCGCAATCGCCGCCCGCCTTCTTTGACCGGTTGACAGGTACCCGAACGGCAGATGGCCGATGCCGCCGAGCCCCACAGTTTCCAGCGCTTCTTCGACACCCAGCTGGCCATCGCCATTGAAATCGCGCCAGAAGCGCAGATTTTCCGCCACGCTCAGCGCCGTCTTCATCGCATTGAGATGGCCGAGATAATGGACGGCCGAAGCGATCGTCGGAAACGTCTCGCCGCCGCCTTCAAGCCGCACATCGCCTTCTGCTTTCAGCAGCAGCCCGGCGATGACCCTGAGCAGCGTCGATTTGCCTGATCCGTTGGGTCCGGTGACGACCAGCGCCTGGCCCTTTTCGAGCGCAAAGCCGATGCCGGAAAAGACCGTCTCGCCGCCGCGTTCGCCGCCCAGATTTTCGGCGATCAGCCGCATCCTTGCCCGTCCCGAAAACTTTACCGTGCGACAGCTGCCGCATCGCACAAAATTGCCTGTCGACTGTCTAGAACTATTCCAGAAAATTCTCTATATGCGGGTCATCCGTGCCAGCGGTCGGCATGGGAACAGAATTTGCGCCGAACCAGCGCACGCGCCGCCTTGAACGGCTCGGGTTGCTTGGGAGCGGACAGCGGAAATGGCCGTACCCGCACCTTTGCGCGTGATTGCATGCCCATCGGCGTCCGTTCCCTTTCAGGCTGAACAGACAAGGACGGACCGCACGTGTCAAAATCCCTCGACAGTTTCAATTGCCGCCGCACCCTCACCGTGGGTGGCGCGGACTATGTCTATTACAATCTGGTCGAGGCCGAGAAGAACGGCCTCACCGGCATCGCCCAGTTGCCCTATTCGATGAAGGTGCTGCTGGAGAACCTTTTGCGTAACGAAGACGGCCGCTCCGTCACCAAGGAATCGATCCAGGCGGTTGCCGGCTGGCTGACCGACAAGGGCACCGCCGGCGTCGAGATCGCCTATCGCCCGGCCCGCGTCCTGATGCAGGATTTCACCGGCGTTCCGGCGGTGGTCGATCTGGCGGCAATGCGCGACGGCCTCAAGGCGCTCGGCGGCGATCCGCAGAAGATCAATCCGCTGGTGCCGGTCGACCTCGTCATCGACCACTCGGTCATCGTCGACGAATTCGGCACGCCAATGGCCTTCGCCAGGAATGTCGAGCTAGAATATGAGCGCAACGAGGAACGCTACAAGTTCCTGAAATGGGGCCAGCAGGCGTTTCGCAACTTCCGCGTCGTGCCGCCCGGCACCGGCATCTGCCACCAGGTCAATCTCGAATATCTCGGACAGGTCGTCTGGACCAACACCGAGGACGGCGAAACCACCGCCTATCCCGACACCTGCGTCGGTACCGATTCGCATACCACCATGATCAACGGCCTTGGCGTGCTCGGCTGGGGCGTCGGTGGTATCGAGGCAGAGGCCGCCATGCTCGGCCAGCCGGTCTCCATGCTGTTGCCGGAAGTGATCGGCTTCCGCCTCACCGGCAAGCTGAAAGAAGGCGTCACCGCCACCGACCTCGTGCTCACCGTCACCCAGATGCTGCGCAAGAAGGGCGTCGTCGGCAAGTTCGTCGAGTTCTTCGGCCCCGGCCTCTCCAACATGACGCTGGCCGACCGCGCCACCATCGGCAACATGGCGCCCGAATATGGCGCCACCTGCGGCTTCTTCCCGGTCGACGGCGAGACCATCCGCTATCTCACAATGTCCGGCCGCGAGGAAAGCCGCATCGCGCTGGTCGAAGCCTATTCCAAGGCGCAAGGCATGTGGCGCGACACCGGATCGGCCGATCCGGTCTTCACCGATTTGCTCGAGCTTGAACTCAGCGAGGTCGTGCCGTCGATGGCCGGCCCCAAGCGCCCCGAAGGCCGCGTTGCGCTGGAAGGCATTCCGGCCGGCTTCGCCAAGGCGATGGAGACCGAATACAAGAAGGCCGCCGAAATCCACAAGCGCTACGCCGTCGAAGGCGCCGACCATGATCTCGGCCATGGCGACGTCGTCATCGCCGCCATCACCTCCTGCACCAACACCTCCAACCCGAGCGTGCTGATCGGCGCCGGCCTGTTGGCGCGCAACGCCAACCGCCTCGGCCTCAAGCAGAAACCCTGGGTGAAGACGTCGCTCGCGCCCGGCAGCCAGGTGGTCGCCGAATATCTCGAAAAATCCGGCCTGCAGAAGGAGCTCGACCAGATCGGCTTCAACCTGGTCGGCTTCGGCTGCACCACCTGCATCGGCAATTCCGGCCCGCTGCCGGCGCCGATCTCGAAAACCATCAACGACAAGGGCCTGATCGCTGCCGCCGTGCTTTCCGGTAATCGCAATTTCGAAGGCCGCGTCTCGCCCGATGTGCAGGCGAACTACCTGGCCTCACCGCCGCTGGTCGTCGCGCATGCGCTGGCCGGCACCGTCACCAAGGACCTCACCACCGAGCCGCTCGGCGAAGGCCGCGACGGCAAGCCGGTCTACTTGAAGGACATCTGGCCGAGCTCGGCCGAGATCCAGGAGTTCATCGAGAAGAACGTCACCCGCGAGCTGTTCGCCCGCAAATATGCCGACGTCTTCAAGGGCGACGAGTACTGGCAGAACGTCAAGGCGCCGGAAGGCCAGACCTATGCCTGGGACGACAATTCGACCTATGTGCAGAACCCGCCCTATTTCGCCGGCATGACCGCCGGTTTCGGCAAGATCGGCGACATCAAGGGCGCGCGGGTGCTCGGCCTGTTCGGCGACAAGATCACCACCGACCACATCTCGCCGGCAGGTTCGATCAAGGCGGCGTCGCCGGCCGGCAAGTATCTCACCGACCACGGTGTCGGCGTTGCCGACTTCAACCAGTACGGCACGCGGCGCGGCAACCATGAGGTGATGATGCGCGGCACCTTTGCCAACATCCGCATCCGCAACCACATGCTGGGCGAGAACGGCCGCGAGGGCGGCTACACCATCCACTACCCGTCGAAGGAAGAGGAATCGATCTACGACGCGGCGATGCAGTACAAAAGGGAAGGCGTGCCGCTGGTCATCTTCGCCGGCGTCGAATACGGCAACGGCTCGTCGCGCGACTGGGCGGCCAAGGGCACCAACCTGCTCGGTGTCCGCGCCGTCATCGCCCAGTCCTTCGAGCGCATCCATCGCTCGAATCTGGTCGGCATGGGCGTCATCCCCTTCGTCTTCGAGGAAGGCACCTCATGGGCCTCGCTCAACCTCAAGGGCGACGAGCTGGTCGAGATCGACGGGCTGAGCACCATCAAGCCGCGCCAGACGATGATCGCCAAGATCACCTATGGCGACGGCACGGTGAAGAACGTGCCGATCATCTGCCGCATCGATACGCTGGACGAACTCGACTACTTCAAGAACGGCGGCATCCTGCAATACGTACTGCGCGATCTGGCTGCTTAGGAAGGGAATAAGGCAGTAGGGCAGTAGGGGGACACAAACCTACTGCCCTACTGCCCAGTCTTTCCAAAGCATTGGCCGGGCGGACGGAAGTTCCGCCCTGTTCGCTTGCAGTAAAAACCGGCTGGGCTCAGCAAGATCTGCCGCAAGCTCCTTATGCCATGCTCCCGATCGAACCGGGCGGTGAAGTGCTCCGCCCATAGCGGCGATACCCGCGGTTGCGGCAGCAAAAATTTCACCGCAACGTGACTTCCCGTTGACTGTCGCTTCTGCCACAAATCTGGGCAACCAGAACAAGGCCGGCGTCACCGGCGGGAATCGGAACGGCCATGGCACCTCGACAACCTCTACGGCTTGCGGCTTTCGCGCTGGCCTTCTCGGCGCTTGCCGGGACCGGGTTTGCCGAGGAGTCCGGCACCACCCAGGCCGACAAGCCGCAGACCGACAAGCCCCAGATTGACAGGCCCCAGATTGACAGGCCCTTGGGCGTGGTCGAGCTTTTCACCAGCCAGGGCTGCAATTCCTGTCCGCCGGCCGACGCTTTCTTTGCCGAGCTGGCAGCCAAGGACAACGTCGTCGCGCTCGCCTACCACGTCAATTACTGGGACTATCTCGGTTGGCAGGACACGCTGAGCAACAAGGACAACACCGACCGGCAATATGACTATATGCGCGCCTTCGGCACCCGCTCCGTATACACGCCGCAAGCCGTCATCAATGGCCGCAGCCATGTCAACGGCGCCAGCCGCAGGGAAGTCGACGGCGCGCTTGCTCGCATGGAGAAATCCGGCGAAGGCATGCGGGTCTCAATCAAGGTCAGCCGCACCAGCGACCGCGTCATGATCGATACCGGCGACGCCGGCAGCGGCCCGAGCGACGCCCATGTCGTCATCGTCTATTTCGAACCGCCGCAGACGGTCACCATCGCCAAGGGCGAGAACACCGGCCGCAGCATGACCTATTGGAACGCCGTCTCCGGCATCCAGACCGCCGGCATGTGGCACGGCAAGGCGCAGCGCTACGAATTGCCGATGACCGAGATCGCCAAGAAAGGCGGCTGCGCCGTGCTGCTGCAATCGGTCGGCAAGGACGGCCTACCCGGCCCGATTTTGGGGGCGGCTTTTATTCACAAGCCGTAAGATAGAGTGCCGAAACGACCCGCGCCTTCGTCATCCTGGGGCGAAGCAGGAGCGAAGCTCCGTCGCGGAGACCCCAGGATCCATGCCGGGACATCAGCCACGCACGAAAGCGGTCAAGAATAGGGAGCGGCCTGCTTGGTAGGGCGCCCTGAGGCGCCAGCGGCCGTCCTGATAGGCAGCATGCTTTGACAAGCGTCGCGGCATGGATCCTCGGGTTTGCGCGTCCGCTTCGCTTCCGCTCCGCCCGTGGATGACGAAGTCGCGGTGGTCCGAAGTCCGTTTCAGCCAACAAAAAACCGACGTCAGCTTGCTTCTGACGTCGGTCATTTAGGTTTTGGGATCGTCGCACCCGGTCTCTCCCTAAGGAAAGTCCGAGGTTGGTTCGATCCGACGCAGACCCGTGGGCGGGGGGCTTGGGGTTTACGAGCCGGTGCCGGACCGAACCGTCTCAGGCAACGCCGGTAAATTCGTCGGACATTGGGGCATGAGCGCGGATAAAATAAGGCAGGAATGTGGCGGAGCATCACCAATTCAAACACCGCGTTTTATAAAAGTGACTGGACGTTGCGAAAACAGCGCAGCCCCGGGATGGTTAGCCGGGTCTTGCAATTCCACCGCGAACACGCCAACTTCTGCAAGCGAGATTCATTTTTAAAGGGATCGCGGTATGATCGATCGCAGCAGCGGTGGAGCGGAGGATGGGGACTCATCCGCAATATTGATCCCGCTGCAGGAGG
Source organism: Mesorhizobium sp. P3_A2 (assembly GCF_056403115.1). NCBI lineage: Bacteria > Pseudomonadati > Pseudomonadota > Alphaproteobacteria > Hyphomicrobiales > Phyllobacteriaceae > Mesorhizobium > Mesorhizobium sp. P3_A2. The sequence continues at coordinate 306,125 of NZ_JBFUGC010000008.1, read as the reverse complement.
CGCGACGCGAACGCCTCGACCAGCCGGTTCGCTTCGACCGGCGCGAGCTCGATGAGATCCTGAGACTCTACGGACGTATGGTCGCCGCCAATGAATGGCGCGACTACGCCATCGATCATCTCGCTGATCGCGCTGTGTTTTCGGTCTTCCGCCGAGCCAGCGAAGTGCCGCTGTTCCAGATCGTCAAGGATCCGAAACTGACGCGACGGCAAGGCGCGTTCGCCGTCATCGCTGCCGGCGGCCGCATCCTCAAGCGCGGCCAGGAACTCGGCCGCGTGCTCGGCGTCTTCGATCCCAAGCTGAAAGTTGTCGAGGCCTGAGCTGCGGAATTGAAGACTTGGGGAACGGAAAAAACGGGATTTACGCCAGGACTGAGTCTCTTTTCTCCAATTCTCCAGTTCCTAAGTTCGTCAACCCCGCTCACTTCCCGCCAAGACTCTTGCGAAATTTCCGCTCCGGCAGCGAATCCGGATCGGGCGGCGCCGTTGCCCCGCCATTCAGCGACAGCTGCATGAACACCGTGTCCAGCCAGCGCCCATGCTTGTAGCCTGAGCCTTCCAGGCGGCCGGAATGGCGAAAGCCAAGCTTTTCGTGCAACCGAACCGACGCGCTGTCGGCATGGCCGTCGCCGATCACAGCTATGATCTGACGAAAACCCGCGACCCGGCAGGCCTCGATCAGCGCCTGCATCAGCAGCAGCCCGACGCCCTGGCCCTTGGCGTCAGGTGCGACATAGACCGAATCCTCGACGATGAAGCGGTAGGCCGGGCGCGGCCGGAAGGCGCCGGCATAGGCGTAGCCAAGCAACCCGCCGTCCTTTTCCGCCACCAGATAGGGAAAGCCGCCATCTGTCAGGCTGTCGAAGCGCGCGCCCATCTCGGCACGGCTCGGCGGCTCCAGTTCATAGCTCGCCGTGCCATGCGTCACCGCATCGGCGTAGATCTCGGTGATTCGGTCGAGGTCGCCCTCCAGGGCCGTTCGTATGGCAATAATGCTCATAATTTGTGCAAACGATTCATCTGCCCGCCATCACAGCAAAGGCCGGCACAAAAGAAAAGGGCGGCCGTTAGGCCGCCCTTTCGATATCAGCTGGTCCAGTTGCCTGGATGGAGACCGCTTAGCGGCGATCGCCCATGAACTGCAGCAGGAACATGAACAGGTTGATGAAGTCGAGATAGAGCCTCAACGCGCCCATGATCGCCTTGCGACCGGCAACGTCGGCCTGGTCGCCTTCGTAGTACATTTCCTTGATGGTCTGCGTGTCATAGGCGGTGAGGCCGGCGAAGATCAGCACGCCGATCGCCGAGATGGCGAAGCCGAGCGCCGACGACTGCAGGAAGATGTTGATCAGCATGGCGATCACCAGGCCGACGACGCCCATGACCAGGAACGAGCCGAACGCCGAAAGGTCGCGCTTGGTCGTGTAGCCATAGAGCGACAGTCCGCCGAAGGCGGCCGCCGTGGCGAAAAAGGTCTGGGTGATCGAGGCACCGGTGTAGACCAGGAAGATGGTCGACAGCGACAGACCGACCAGGCCCGAATAGACCCAGAAGGTTGTCTGTGCCGCGGCCACGCTCATCGACTGGATCCTGAACGACAGGAAGAAGACGGCGGCGAGCGGGGCCAGGATGACCACCCAGCGGAAGGCGCTGGCGTAGATCAGCGTGCCGAAAGCGGTCAGCTGTCCGTCGCCGGTGACGGCGAGCTGGAAAGCGCCCCAGGCGGCGATGCCGGTGATGAGGAGACCAAGCCCCATCAAATTGTAGACCTTCAGCATGTAGCTGCGCAGGCCCTGGTCAATGTCGGCGCGCGCGCCCGGCACGGCCGAAGTCTGGTAGTTGCGAATGGGCTCAGCCATTGGAATCCTCTGTTGCTTCTGCCCCGTACGGTGTCAGGCCCTTTTTTGGCCTGGGCGCCGCTGGCGGGGCCCCAGCATGCCTGTGGCGAAATATGATGGTTCTTGACGTCAAGAACAAGACCGTAACGGGCTGCAACGCCTGGTGAATCGCCGGAAGCCGGTTTTCCAGGCTTTCGCGGCAGCTGCATTACAAAGATTTAATCGGAAACGGCCAGATTCGGCCGGCTTTGCCGCTTGAAACCTAGAGGTCGCGCAGCACCGGCGCCGCCTTGTGGCCGAGCACCCGCCAGGTGCCGGCCAGGCCGATGCCGACGGTGATCACCAGCGCGAAGATCAAAGTCGCCACGGCCACCTCCGGCATGAAATGCGATGGCAGCGTCATGATGCGGGCGACGATGTACCAGGCCGCGATGCCGCCGGCGGCAAGCGCGAACACCGCAGTGGCCAACCCGATCAGCATATATTCGAGCGAAAACGCCGTAATCAGCGTCCGTCTCGTGGCGCCCAGCGTCTTCAGCACCACCGCGTCGTGGATGCGGGCGCGGTTGCCGGCGGCGAGCGCGCCGGCCAGCACCAGCACCGAAGCGATCAGCGCCACGCCGGCCGCCGCCCGGATCGCCGTGCCGAGTTGGCCGACCAGCCGGTTGACGATATCGAGCGCGTCCTTGACGCGGACCGTCGTCACCGCCGGAAAGGCACGGGTGACGGCGTTGAGCAGTCGGGCATCGTCCGCCACCGACGCATCCTTCTCGGTCAGCGTCGCCAGCCAGCCATGCGGGGCGCCGGCAAAGGTGTTAGGCGAGAACACCATGACGAAATTGATGCCCATCGACTCCCATTGCACTTCGCGGAAATTGGCGATCCTGGCCGTCACATTGCGGCCCAGCACATTGACGGTGACGGTGTCACCGAGCTTCAGCCCCAGCGCCTTGCCTTCATCGTTGGAAAACGAAACCAACGGCTCGCCGGCATAGCTGTCCGGCCACCAGCTGCCTTCGGTCAGCGTCGCATTGACCGGCTGTTTGGCATCATAGGTCAGGCCGCGATCGCCTCGCAGCACCCAGGCGCCTTCAGCCGGCACATTGGCTTTGTCGACATCGACGCCGTTCAGCGCCATCACCCGGCCGCGCAGCATCGGCACCTTGACCAGCGTGCCCTTGGGCGCCTCTTTGCCGACCAGCGCCGAGAAGGCGTCGACATCGCCGTTCTGGATGTCGACGAAGAAGAAATTCGGCGCCCGCTCCAGCAGGCTGCCGGAGATCTGCTGCCTGAGATTGCCGTCGATCAGCGCCAACGTCACCAGAAGCGTCAGCCCCAGGCCCAGCGACAGCACGACGGACGGCGTCAGGGCGCCGGGCCGGTGGATGTTGCCGATGGCGAGCCTGAGCGCAACCGAGCGGACGCGCGGACTTTTGCGCGCCACCCATTGCACCAGCGCGCCGACGAGGCGCAGCACCAGAAAAGCAAAGATCGTCGCGCCGACGAAGATCGAGGCGATGCGCTGGTCGCCGGAAAACAGGATGGCCAGCGCCGCCAGAGCGAGCGCGATGCCGACCGCTGCGGCAAGATAGGGCAGGCGGGGAAAGCCGCGGCCCTCGAACCCCATTTCGCGAAACAGCGCCGTTGCCGGCACGTCGCGGGCGCGGCCGAGCGGCAGCAGCGCAAAGGCCAGCGTCACCAGCAGACCGAACAGCGCGGCAAGAGCCAGCGCGCCGGGATAGAAGCCGCCTTCGGCCGGAACCGGAATGACCGACTGCAGCGCGGCACTCGCCGCGAACGGCATGGCGGCGCCGAGGATAAGGCCAAGCACAATGCCGAGGCCGGCGATCATCAGGATTTGCACGAGATAGACGGTGAAGACGAAGCCGCCCGAAGCGCCGAGGCTCTTGAAGGTGGCGATGACGCCGCGCTTGCCGTCGAGATAGGCGCGCACCGCATTGGCGACGCCGACGCCGCCGACCACCAGCGCGGTCAGCCCGACCAGCGTCAGGAACTGCGAGAAGCGCTCGATGTTGGAGGACAGCGCGGGTGCGGCGTTGGAGCGCGTGCGGATCGACCAGCCGGCTTCGGGGAAATCGCTCGCGGCCCGTTTCTGGATGCTTTTGAGATCGGCCTCGCTGGCGCCGGCCGGTAGGCGAACCTTGTAGGCATTCTCGACCAGGCTGCCCGGTTGGATCAGCCCTGACGCGGCAAGCCCTGCGGTCGAGACCATCAGCCGCGGCGCGAAGCCGAATCCATCCGACACCGCGTCCGGCTCGCTCACCAGCCTGGCGCGCAATTCGAATGTCGCGCTGCCGAGTTTCAACCGATCGCCGATCTTCACATTGAGCCGATCGAACAGCAGGTCGGGCGCCACGGCGCCGAAGATTCCGGATTTCTCACCGAACAGATCCTGTCTGCCGAGCTGCGGCTCGGTCTGCAGCGCGCCATAGAGCGGATAGGCGTCGTCGACTGCCTTGGCCTCGACCAGCGCCTGGTCTGAGCCGTCCTCGAGCCGCGCCATCGAGCGCATGTTGGCGCTGTGCGACACCGCACCCAGGCCACCGAGGAAGGCGCTTTCGGCCGGCGTCGTATCGCGCTGGTTGAGCTGGAAGCGTAGATCGCCGCCGAGCAGCGTCTGGCCCTGGTCGGCAACGCCGGCGGTGATCGCCTGCGCCACCGAATTGACGCCGCCGATGGCGGCAACGCCGAGCGCGATGCAGGCCAGGAAGATCATGAAGCCGGACAGCCCGCCGCGCATCTCGCGCAGCGAGAAGCGAAACGCGAGTTTCAGCGTCTGCGACAGCGGCATCAGGCCGGCACCTTAACCTGCAGAGGCGCATCCTCGATGCGGCCCGAGCGCATCGACACCTGGCGCGAGCAGCGCGCCGCAAGGGCAGGATCATGAGTGACCAGCACCAGCGTCATGCCGCGCTCGGCCGCCTTGGCGAACAAAAGGTCCGCGACCTGCCGCCCCGTCGCCTGGTCGAGATTGCCGGTCGGCTCGTCGGCGATCAGAATGCGCGGCGCGGGCGACAGCGCCCGCGCAATCGCCACGCGCTGCTGTTCGCCGCCGGAGAGTTCGCCGGGATAGTGGGTGACGCGGTCGCTGAGGCCTACGGCTGCCAGTTCGCGCGCGGCCACGCCGAACGGATCGGCATGGCCGGCCAGCTCCAGCGGCACCGCGACATTTTCCAGCGCCGTCATATTGGGAATGAGATGGAAGGACTGGAAGACGATGCCGATGTTTCGGCCCCGAAACGATGCAATCTGATCCTCGCTTTTGTCGTTCAGCGATTCGCCGGCGATGCGCACCGTGCCCGAATCGACCCGCTCCAGTCCGGCCAGAACCATCAGCAAGGTCGACTTGCCGGACCCTGAGGGACCGACAATGCCGGTCGCCTCGCCGCGCGTAACGTCGAGGCTGACGCCTTTCAGCACATGCACGGACGACGCGCCTTGGCCGAGGGTCAGGGATATGTCTTTCAGCTCGATGACGGCTTCTGTCACAATTAAAGCGTCCTATATGGAGATGAAGGCTCTGCCTGCCGGAAGCCGTCGCCGGAAGAATTCTTGGTCATATGGGGCCTGCCGCATGTCTTTCAAACGCTCGATTGCCGCAGGGCTCATCCTTTTCCTCACCCTTTGCGGCGCCATTTCGTCGGCGCGGGCAGAGACATTCACCATCGTCGGCTTCGGCGACAGCCTGATGGCGGGCTTTGGCCTCGGGCCCGGCGAAGGCTTCACCGACAAATTGCAGGCAGCCCTTCGCGCCAAGGGCCTTGATGTGAGCGTCGCCAATGCCGGCGTTTCCGGCGATACGTCGAGCGGTGGCCTGTCGCGGCTCGACTGGTCGGTGCCGGACGGCACCAAGCTTGTCATCCTGGAACTCGGCGCCAACGACATGCTGCGCGGCGTCTCGCCCAGCATTACTGAAAAGAACCTGGACGACATGCTGGCGAAGCTGAAAGCGCGCAAGATCGCCGTGCTTCTGGCCGGCATGCGCGCCGCCCCCAATCTCGGCGCCGACTACCAGACCGCCTTCGATGCGATCTATCCGAAGCTGGCCGCGAAATACGATGTGCCGCTCTATCCGTTCTTTCTCGACGGCGTTGCCGGACAGTCCGGCCTGCAGCTGGAGGATGGCTTGCACCCCAACCCGAAAGGCGTCGATGCAATGGTCGAGCGCATCCTGCCGACCGTGGAAAAGGCAATTGCAGCGGTCGAGGGCGGCGCCTGAGGCAGGACATTCGCTCCTGGCGCGACCTTCCGTAAGGGAAACATTAGGGAAAGCCTGCGACCAACAAACCACTTGCCCCGTTTGAATATCGATGATTCGGTAGGGGCATAGTTCGATTCGAGGAAGGGAGGCTCACCATGCCGCGTCTTTTCACCGCCCTCGAAATGCCGCGTGACGCCGCGCTTTCGCTGTCCCTTTTGCGGGGCGGCCTGCCCGGGGCCCGCTGGATCGATGTCGAAAACTACCACATGACGCTGCGCTTCATCGGCGATGTCGAAGGCCATGTCGCTGACGAGATCGCCAACGCGCTCGACCGGGTTCACCGCCCATCCTTCTCGCTGACGCTGTCCGGGGTCGGCGCCTTCGGCCAGAAAAAGCCGCACGCCGTCTGGGCCGGCGTTTTCGCCTCGCCCGACCTTTCCGCCCTGCAAGGCGAGATCGACCGTATCTGCCAGCGGCTCGGCCTGCCGGCAGACCCGCGCAAATTCACACCGCATGTGACGCTGGCGCGCTTGCGCAATTCGAGCCCGCTCGACGTCGCCCAATATCTGTCGGCGCGCGGCAATTTCTCGACGCTGCCGTTTCGCGTCGGCCGCTTCGTCTTGATGTCGTCGCGCGATTCGGTCGGCGGCGGCCCCTACATCGTCGAGGAAGCCTGGCCGCTGTCCGGCGCCGATGCGCGCTCCTCAAGCAGCTTTGCCAGCGCTTCCGACGCTTCGCGGATTATGCGGTAGACTGAGGCGAAGGCTTCCGCCCCGTCGTAATAGGGATCCGGCACGTCGCGGGCTTTTCCCTGCGCGAACTCCGCAAGCAGATGGATGCGTTCGCCGGCACCGGCCGGGGCCATCACCTTCAGGTCTCGGACATTCTGCCGGTCCATACCGAGGATTAGGTCGAAGCGGGCAAAATCCTCCGGCCGGACCTTGCGCGCCCGCTGCCCGGAAATGTCGATGCCGTGGCGGGCAGCGACCGCGACCGAGCGCGGGTCGGGTGCTTCGCCGAGGTTCCAGCCGCCGGTCGCGGCCGAGTCCAGCATCATGGCGCGGCCCCGCTCGGCCAGCACGGCGCGAAACACGCCTTCGGCGAGTGGCGAGCGGCAGATGTTGCCGAGGCAGACGAACAGAATGGAATCTATCGGCTTTATGCTCATTCGATATGCGCCGTTTGTGCATTTGGGATCCCAAAACGCAAGGCACGTTTGGGCGACTTGCATTATGGTGAGGGTCAAAATCGAGATAGCACAGGACATCATCATGACGAGAGAGAAACTCAGCAAGGACGCCATTACAGCTGCACTGACCGAACTGGGCGGCTGGTCGCTGGTCGCGGACGGCGCTTCCATCAAACGCAGCTTCGTCTTCAAGAATTTTTCCGAAGCCTTCGCCTTCATGACCCGCGTCGCTTTGGCCGCGGAGAAGATGGACCATCACCCCGACTGGTCGAATGTCTACAAGACGGTGGACGTGACGCTGAACACCCATGATGCCGGCGGCGTCACTGCGCTCGACATCGCGCTGGCCAAGAAGATGAACGGGTATTTCGGCGGCTGACAGCCCAGCGTCGCAACGGGCCAGTGCCGGCAAATCGACGTCATCCTCTTGCAGCGGGGTTCGGCTTTCACCACATTTTCCCGTGCCGGCCGCGCGCAACACGGTGCGCGAAAGCCAGCAGAGGAGACATTGATGGCGCAACAACCCGGTTTTGATTTCTTCGGCTTCGGCAACAGACTGGGCGATGAAAGCGAAGTGCGCGCGAAATTCTGGCGCACGGCCAAGAAGGCGGCGCGGCAGATACCCTTCATGGAAGAGGTGGTCGCTGCCTATTATTGCGCGCTCGACAAGAAGACGCCTTTGCGCGCCAAGGGCATATTGCTCGCAGCGCTCGGCTATTTCGTACTGCCGGTCGACGTCATCCCCGATTTCGTCCTCGGCCTCGGCTTCACCGACGACATCGCTGTGCTGACCGCAGCGATCACTGCCGTCAGCGCCCATATCACGCCTGCCCACCGACAGGCCGCCAAAGAGGCGATCGCCGACAAGAGCTGAACCGGCGGCCGTCCCATCAGCGAACTTGTTTTTCAGAAATCCGGCGTTCAAACAGGGCGATAGCGGCTTGGCTTCGAGTTCCGCTGCGGCCGTTGAAAAAGTCAAACTCTTGCCGCTTTCGTGGCCTCCAAGTCGCCGCAGGGACATTGCGAAAGCCGTTTTTCAACGAGCGGCGCGGAAATGGCGGTGGTTTCCATGGGTGAATGTCCTTTTCCAGGGGAAATTCACCGTTTGGTAACCCAGATTAAATCAAAATGAAGCGACGGGCAGGACGCCAAGCCGGCCTGCCCCCGCACCATTTGGAATACGGGAAAAACGATGCGCGGATTGATTGCACTAGTCTCGAGCCTGGTCCTGGTGGCCTCTGCAGCGCCGACGCTGGCGCAGCAGGCGACCAAGATCGGCCAGCACAACGCCTGGGGCACCTACAGCTATCAGGCGCAGGGCGGCAAGGTCTGCTACGTCCTGACCGTGCCGACCGACAAGCAGCCGCCGACGCTTGACCATGGTGACATGTTCTTCTTCGTCAGCCAGCGGCCGGGACAGCAGGTGTCCTACGAGCCGCAATTCATCGCCGGCTACACCTTCCAGGAAGGTTCCAAGGCCACCGTCACCATCGACAAGAAGTCGTTCTCGATGTTCACCCGCGGCAAGTCGGCCTGGGTGGAGAACGCCGCCGAAGAGCCGGTGCTGATCGCCGCAATGAAGACCGGCACCGACATGAAGGTGTCGGCGAAGTCCGGCCGCGGCAACACGACAACCTATGTGTTTTCGCTGAAGGGCATCTCAGCCGCGCTGTCGTCGATCGCCAAGTGCAAGTAGGCTAACGGGGCTGCTTGATGCGGCCCCGCATGACTCTCACCCCAACCTGTGCTATGCGCCGCGCTTCTTTTCGGCACGATGGATGAAATCGGCCGCAATTCGCTTATATTGGCGCTGATATGACCCTTTCCTTCGATCTCACCACTGAGGGCGCACGCGATGCGTTGCGTGTCCGCGCCGCGTCGGCCGAGAAGCCGTCGCTGGTCGGCCTGACCCGGGCCGAACTCGGCGAGGCCCTCATCAGTGCCGGCATCGTGCCCGAGCGCCAGGCCAAAATGCGCGCCCAGCAGCTGTGGCACTGGATGTATGTGCGCGGTGTCTCCGATTTCGCCGGCATGTTCAACATCTCCAAGGATTTGCGCGGCGAACTCGACAAGCATTTCACCGTCGCCCGGCCCGAAATCGTCGAGGAACAGATTTCGTCCGACGGCACGCGCAAGTGGCTGTTCCGCTTTCCGCCGCGCGGCGCCGGCCGTCCGGTCGAGATCGAGACCGTCTACATCCCCGAGGAAGGCCGCGGCACGCTGTGCATCTCCTCGCAGGTCGGCTGCACGCTGACTTGCTCGTTCTGCCACACCGGCACGCAGAAGCTGGTGCGCAATTTGACAGCGGAAGAGATCCTCGCCCAACTACTCACCGCGCGCGACCGGCTCGGCGATTTCCCCGACCGCGACACGCCCGACGGCGCCATCGTGCCGGCCGAGGGCCGCAAGGTCTCCAACATCGTCATGATGGGCATGGGCGAGCCGCTCTACAATTTCGAGGCGGTGAAGAAGGCGCTGCTGATCGCCTCGGACGGCGACGGGCTGTCGCTGTCGAAACGCCGGATCACGCTGTCGACCTCGGGTGTGGTGCCGGAAATCCTGCGCACGGGCGAAGAAATCGGCGTCATGCTGGCGATTTCGCTTCACGCCACCAATGACGATCTGCGCGATCTGCTGGTGCCGATCAACAAGAAGTATCCGCTGAAGGAACTGGTCGCGGCCTGCCGCGCCTATCCCGGCCTGTCCAACGCCAAGCGCATCACCTTCGAATATGTGATGCTGAAGGATGTCAACGATTCCATCGAGGACGCCAAGGGGCTGATCAAACTGCTCAAGGGCATTCCGGCCAAGATCAATCTGATCCCGTTCAACCCGTGGCCGGGCACCAACTATCAGTGCTCCGACTGGGAAACGATCGAGAAGTTTGCCGATTACATCAACAATGCCGGCTACGCTTCGCCGATCCGTACGCCCCGCGGCCGCGACATCCTCGCGGCCTGCGGCCAGCTCAAGTCGGACTCCGAACGCATGCGCAAGGTCGACCGGCTGGCGCTGGAAGCGATGATGATTGCGGGGCACGGCGAGGCGTGAGCCGCGTCATCGCCTATCTCGTCCGCTTCGCCGTCATCCTGTTCGGCTATATCGTCGCTTCGCTGGCGGCGAGCGCCTTTCTCAACGTCCTGTTCCTGGCCTCGCTCGGCTACGCGCCGGAACATGCCCACCCGACGGCGACCGCATCGCTGTATTTCTCGATCCCCTTCGTGGCGCTGTTCATCGCTTATTTCGCCTTCATGCCGGCGGCCATCGTCATCTTGATCTCGGAGATACTCAGCCGCCGCGACTGGCTGTTCTATGCGCTTGCGGGCGGCATCGTGGCTGCGGTGTTCCTCGGCTTCGTCCACCAGAATGCCGATATCAATTTCGATGTCACCGATCCGCGCGCCATCGCCGCCGTGATCGGCTGCGGCATGGTCGGCGGCATCTTCTACTGGCTTTCCGCCGGCCGCTGGGCCGGAAGCTGGTGGCAGGCGGCTACTTCGCCTGAGCGGTCAGAATCTTGAGCGCGAAGGCCGAAAACACCCCGGCAAAGAGATAGTCGACCACCCGCGTCACGCGCGGGCTGGCCTTCATCGCCGCCGAAAACTTTTCCGCCGCAAACACCATCGGCGCCGTCACCGGGATCGACAGCACGATGAACATGACGCCGAGGAAGAACAGTTTTCCCGGTGCGTTCGGGTCATGCGCAGAGACGAATTGCGGCAGAAACGTCATGAAAAACAGGATGATCTTCGGATTGAGCAGATTGACGCCGAGCCCGGCGACCCAACTGCGGAACAGCGAAATCTCAGGGCCGCTCTTCTTCTGCGGTGAAAACGCCGAGCCCTTGGTGAGCGCCTGCCAGGCGAGGAAGACGAGATAGGCGGCGCCGAAGATTTTCAGCACGAGGAAGGCCATCGGCGAGGCGACGATCAGCGCCGAGATGCCGACCGCCACCAAAGTGGTGTGGATCAGCGTGCCGCACAGCGCCCCGGCCAGCGAGGCCAAGCCGGCGGCGCGGCCCTGGCTCAGCGTGCGCGAGACGAAAAGCGTCATGTCCGGCCCCGGCGTGATCGCCAGGATCATGGTGGCGATGGCGAACTGGATCAGCGTCGTGGTGTCGGGAATGAACGACATTGGCAGCCCCTGACAGAGCATCGGACCCAAAAGTGGAAGCCGGTTTGGGAGAATCCGATGCTTGAACAAAAAGGATGCGCAGCCCTATAGCGCAGGCGCCGGATCCCTTCCAGCCGCTGACGGGTGCAGCATCTGGTCCAGCCTTGATCGGTGTTCGTCCCTTGCGCTGGCCGGAAAGCCCGTGATACCTCGCCCGCGAAGAACCCCTTGTCGCGGAACCGCCAACAATGTCGAAGACCAAAGACGTCAAGAAGGTCGTGCTCGCCTATTCCGGCGGCCTCGACACCTCCATCATCCTGAAATGGCTGCAGACCGAACTCGGCGCAGAAGTCGTCACCTTCACCGCCGATCTCGGCCAGGGCGGCGAATTGGAGCCGGCGCGCAAGAAGGCCGAGATGATGGGTATCAAGGATATCCGCGTCGTCGACGTGCGCGAGGAATTCGTCTCGGACTTCGTCTTCCCGATGTTCCGCGCCAACGCCGTCTATGAAGGCACCTATCTGCTCGGCACCTCGATCGCCCGGCCGCTGATCTCGAAACACCTGGTCGAGATCGCCAGGGAGACCGGCGCCGACGCGATTGCGCACGGCGCCACCGGCAAAGGCAACGACCAGGTTCGCTTCGAGCTGTCGGCGTATGCGCTGAACCCGGACATCAAGGTCATCGCGCCGTGGCGCGACTGGTCGTTCAAGTCGCGCACCGACTTGATCAACTTTGCCGAGCAGCACCAGATCCCGGTGGCGAAGGACAAGCGCGGCGAGGCACCCTTCTCGGTCGACGCCAACCTCTTGCACTCCTCTTCCGAGGGCAAGGTGCTGGAAGACCCGTGGAGCGAACCGCCGGAATTCGTCCACCAGCGCACCGTCTCGCCGATGGACGCGCCGGACAAGGTCACCGAGATCGAGATCGAGTTCCTGAAGGGCGATCCGATTGCACTGAACGGCAAGAAGCTGTCACCGGCTGCGATGCTGACGGCCCTCAACGATCTTGGCCGCGACAACGGCATCGGCCGGCTCGACCTGGTCGAGAACCGCTTCGTCGGCATGAAGTCGCGCGGCGTCTACGAGACGCCCGGCGGCACCATCCTGATCGTCGCCCACCGCGCCATCGAATCGATCACACTCGACAGGGGTGCAGGCCACCTCAAGGACGAGTTCATGCCGCGCTATGCCGAACTGATCTACAACGGCTTCTGGTTCTCACCCGAGCGCCTGATGCTGCAGGCGATGATCGACAAGAGCCAGGAAGATGTCGAAGGCACGGTGCGCCTGAAACTCTACAAGGGCAATGTCATGGTCACCGGCCGCAAATCGAAGAAGACGCTCTATTCAGACGCATTGGTCACCTTCGAGGACGACCGCGGCGCCTACGACCAGAAGGACGCCGCCGGTTTCATCCGCCTCAACGCGTTGCGACTGAGGACACTTGCGGCACGCAACCGCAAGGGTTGAACCCAACTACTATTCCAGGAAAACCCGGCGGAGACGCCGGGTTTTTATTTGGCATCTCTAATATACGAAAGTCAAACCAGCCAAGACTGATGCTGTTGACCTTTTAAAGGCTTCATCTAAATTCCTTCGCGGGACCGGGGGATTCTGATAGTGAAAAAAGCCATTTTTCTTCTGCTTGCGGCGGTCATCGTTTTTACCGGAGGCCAGTCCTCGCAGGCAGCCGCGAAACGCGAGCAGAATTCGGACGGGTGCATTTCCGCCGTCCATTTATGGAGCATCTCGTTCAAGCACGAAATCGCCTCTTTCATGGGCGTCTCGCAGGAGCGCATGCCGGCCCTGTTCTGCCAGCGCCTTGGCGAAGGGATACGCAGCGGGCGGATCAGCTACTCCGACTTGAACCGGCTGCAGCTCGACCAATCGACCGAAATCTGGCTGGTCATCAAGGGCAAGTCAAAGGCTGCGGCGCGAGCCCCGGCGCCGCGGAACTCCAGATTCCGTACCTGCTCAAATGTTATTACGGGCTCCTTCGAGGTTGCCGCTTCCGAGAAATGCCCCTTGGGCGGCAGCTACTCGCAAGCTGCCGGAGTCCCGACGGTGATCGAGGGTAGGCCAAAGGCGGCTCCTCCAACGCCCAGGAACTCCAAGTTCCGTACCTGCTCGAACCTTTACGGCGGCTCCTTCGAGGTTCCCGCTTCGAAGAGATGCCCCGTGGCCGGCGGTTACGTGGACAACTGAGAACCCAGGGGGCTCGCCGCTCTTGGCGTGCCACACGCACCGACAAAAAAGCCCGGCACATGGCCGGGCTTTCCGTTGAATGGGATTGTCGCTCAATCGCCGTCGATCGCGTCGGCGATCTGGGCGATGGCCTGCTGGTAGACGCTGGCGGAATTCCAGCCGGCAATTGCGCCCATATTTGCGCTTGCACTGGCACCCGCCCGCCAGCCATGAGCCTTGAGGAAGTTGGCGGTGGACGCCAGCGCGGTCGCCTTGTCGCGCAGATTTGCGTTGCCGACGCCATACTTCAGGACATTGCCGGGCAGGAACTGCGTATGGCCGATCTCGCCATGCGCGGCACCCACCGACGAGGCGCTCAGCGCACCGCGATCGACCAGTTTCAGCGCCGCAATGGCATGCGGGTAGAAGAACCCCGGGCGGCGGCAATCATAGGCAAGCGTGAGAATGGCCGAGACCGTGTTCTGGTTGCCCAGGGAGGCACCGAAGCCGGTCTCCATGCCCCAGATGGCGAGCAGCACGCCCGGCGAGACGCCGTAATTGCTCTCGATCCTCTCGAACATGGCCGCGTTCGACTTCTTCAGCGCACGGCCCTTGGAAATGATCGCAGCCCCGCCACGACGCTTCATGAAAGCATCCACCGAGCCGCTGAACGCCTTGTGGATGGCGCGGTCGACGGAGATCGTCTTGGTCGCGTAGTTGGCACCGGCCAGAGCGGCCAGGCCCTTGGGGCCGACGCCTTCAGACCTGGCCTCTGCGGCGAACTCGGGCTTCCACGCCTCGAAACCCGCGCCGGTCTTGCCGCAGCTGGCCGCCGCCTGCGCGCCCGTCGCCAGCGCAAGCACCGCCACCACCGTGGCCGCAAAAATCTTTCCCTTGGCAAACAATGCCATGCTTCTCTCCTGATTGCCTGAATCACGTCCCGGTTGTGAACTTGCCAGTGAAACGCGCCATTGTCACCGTACGCCCGGCGCTGTGCTGGCCAATGCAGCGGAATTTGCCTACGATCAAGTGCTTATTGTGGCGGGGAAACCATGGAAGACGTTGATGTCGTCATCATCGGCGCCGGCTCAGCGGGCTTAGCTGCCGCCAGGACCATTCGCGCCGCAGGCCTTTCCTTCAAGCTGCTGGAAGCCATGGGCCGCATCGGCGGCCGCGCCTGGACCAGCGACCAGCATTTCGGCATCCCGTTCGACATCGGCTGCGCCTGGCTGCACGCCGCCGACCGCAATCCCTATTTTCCCGAAGCGCAGGCCGCCGGCTGGACGCTGATGAAGGCCGCCGATGCGCGGCTGTTCGAGCTGCTGGCCACGCATCAGGTCGAAGAGGGCGACGACGACCGGCTTTCGACGCTGCTCGCCAAGGGCCAGGCGCCGCGCGCCGCCGCCACTTTCGCCGGACCGATGGATTTCGGCGCCGACGAGGACGAGATCTCGATCCGCGACTTTCAGGCCGCGGCCGACCTCGACCCGAACTATTTCAGCAAGGAAGGCTTCGGCGCGCTGGTCGCCCGCTTCGGCGCCGACCTGCCGGTCGAACTGTCGACGCCGGTGCGCAAGATCCTGTGGGATGTGCCGGGCGTTGCCTGCGTTACCGATCGCGGCACCGTGCGCGCCAAGGCGGTGATCGTCACCGCCTCGCCGGCCGTGCTCGCCTTCGAGGAGATCGAGTTCTCGCCTGTACTTCCCGACGCGCATTTCGGTGCCTTCTTCGACCTGCCGATGGGCATGCTGACCAAGCTGCCGGTGGAGATCCGCGGCACCAGGCTCGGCCTGGAGCCCTTCGACGACCTGTTGATCGAACGCATGGCTAGGCACGACATCTATTTCCTGTGCTTTCCCTTCGACCTCGATCTGATGGTCGGTTTCGTCGGTGGCGACTTCGCCTGGGAAATATCGGCGGCGGGCGAGGCGGCCGGCATCGACTTCGTCGTCGACCGGCTGTGCGGCATTTTCGGCAGCGACACCAGAAAGCACGTGGCGCGCGCCATGATGACCAATTGGGGCGAGGAGCGCTTCGTGCGCGGCGCCTATGCGGCGGCCCGCCCCGGACGCTCGCAGGCCCGCGCGACGCTGATGCAACCGGTGGCGGAGAAGATCTTCTTCGCCGGCGAGCATCTGGCCGGACCGCTGATCCAGACCTGCGGCGGCGCGCGCCTGTCGGGTGAGAACGTGGCGCGGCAAGTGATCGCCCGGCTGGCCGTGAAATAGCCCCGGCAAAAGGGAACGCCCGCCGGTCACCGGCGTTTTGGGCCGCGCGCCGCGCGTACCATATACCTGCCGTGACTACCTGCCGTGACGATTTGAGGCCAAGATGAAACTGTTCGACTGCCCGTATTGCGGCCACCGGCTCTATTTCGAGAACGCGCAGTGCCTGAGCTGCTCGAACCTCGTGCTCTACGACCCCGAGCATGCGCGCTTCGCCCTGTCTGATATCGACGGCATCTTCCACTGCACCAATGCCGATGAATGCGCCTGCAACTGGATGGCCGAGCCGGGCCACCCCTTCTGCCGCGCCTGCGCGCTAAATCAGCTGATCCCCGACCTCTCCGTCGACGGCAACCGCCGCCGCTGGATCCGCGTTGAGGCGGCCAAGAAGCGCGCCATCTATTCGCTGCTCGCCTTTGGCCTGCCGGTGGCGCCCAAGCAGAACCCCGGCGACGAGATCGGCCTTGCCTTCGACTTCCTGGCCGACCCGATCGGCGGCGGTCCCGGCGGCGAACGCATCCTGACCGGCCACGACAACGGCCTGATCACCCTCAATGTCGCTGAGGCGGACTCGGCCGAGCGCGAGCGACGGCGTGTCGAGATGGGCGAGAACTACCGCACGCTGCTCGGCCATTTCCGCCATGAGCTCGGCCATTACTATTGGGACCGGTTGATCCGCGACGACCCGCAACGGCTCGACGCCTTCCGGGCGCTGTTCGGCGACGAGCGCGCCGACTATGAGCAGGCGCTGCAGACCTATTACGCCAATGGCGCGGCGCCCGACTGGCAGCAGAACCACATCTCGGCCTATGCGACATCGCATCCGTGGGAGGACTGGGCGGAGACCTGGGCGCACCATCTGCACATCACCGACACGCTGGAGATGGTGCACGCGTTGAACTTTCCGCTCGGCCAGCTGGAGACGATGGAGGCCAATGTGCTGCCGCAGGGCGACACCGGCGGCCGCCTGCAGCCCGCCCCAGCCGAGCCTCACGCCGTGCCCGAGCCGTTCGAAAAGATTCTCGCCCGCTGGCTGGTGCTGTCGGAAGCCTCCAACTCGATCAACCGCTGCATGGGCCTGCCCGACCTCTATCCCTTCGTCATTTCGGACGTGACGGCGCAGAAACTCGCCTTCGTACATGGGCTTCTGACGGGTTTGCCGAAAGAAACCGGAACAAATCGTGAGCCGGCACAGGCATTTTAGCCGGAACGCATGCGCTCTGTTTTCGTTTGGGGTCGCGAGGGGACCATGAAAACGGAGAGAAACCATGAGACGCATACTGTTTCCGGCCGTCGCCGGGGCGCTTGTCGCCATGTCGGGTGCGGCATTGGCCGATACCGCCGTCTCGGCCATCGCCGATCTTAACGTGCGCGCCGGCCCCGGCCCGCAATATCCGGTGATCGGTGTGCTTGCCGCCGGCCAGTCGGCGACGCTCAATGGCTGCATCGAAAACAGCAAATGGTGCACCATCGCCGAAGCCGGCGGCCAGGGCTGGGTCTATTCCGACTATGTGACGGCCGATTTCGGCGGCAGCCGCGTCGTGCTGACGCGCCGCCCTGCCGACGCCGCCATCACCGTCGTTGCACCGCCGCAGGATGATTATCCCGACACCTATACCGGCGCGATCCTTTCCGACGACGGCCCCATCGACGCCATCGACAGGCCGCCGGCGGAAGTCGGCACCTATGTCAGCACGCACCGGCTCGACCCGGTCTATCTCGACGGCGAGGTGGTGACAGGTGCTACCCTGCCTGACACCGTCGAACTGCGCGAAATCCCAGATTACCGCTACCGCTATGTCTACGTGAACGGCCAGCCTGCGCTGGTCGACCCGCAGACACGGCGCATCATGTATGTTGTGCGCTGATTGAGTCCCCGAAGGCGGTCCCGTCCGGCGACCGCCTTCTCCCCCGTGTCGGCCCGGTCAGGCCGCTTGGAGCTGCTCTGTCGATCTCGGCCTTCCTGGCCTTGCTCTCGACGGCGAGGTCATAGCTCGCCTGCATGTTCGGAACGATTATTCCGCAATGCAGCGAACGTTGCGCCGGCTTCGGGCCGGCCCCTAATCGATTGAAGCAATCGCCAGCCTTTTTGTCAGACTAAATGACGTTTCCAAAACGATTTTCTGGCTTTGACGCGGTGCAAAAAGAGCATTAGAAACCGGCTGTCTGAAGTCATACATGAAGGCGGCAACGCCGCATTCCATCGCGGCTCCGGACTTCGAACTGGGGCAGCCATGAGCAAATCACCAGCCACCCGAACCGCCAGACGTGAACGGCCGCTCTCGCCGCATCTGACGATCTACCGCCCGCCGATCACCATGACGATGTCGATCATTCATCGCATCACCGGCGGGGCGCTGTATTTCGGCACGCTCCTGGTTGCGGCCTGGCTGATGGCGGCGGCGAGTTCGCAAGCGACTTTCGATTGGGTCAACTGGGCCTTCGGCACCTGGCTCGGCCGTCTCATTCTGTTTGGCTACACCTGGGCGCTGATGCACCATATGCTGGGTGGCGTGCGCCATCTCGTCTGGGACACCGGCGCCGGGCTCGAGAAACACACGGCATCCAAGATCGCTTGGACGACGCTCGCCGGCTCGGTTGCGCTCACGCTGCTGATCTGGGTCGCCGGCTATGTGGCGCGGGGAGCCCTGTGATGAGCGGCAGCAACAACGACATGCGCACGCCGCTGGCGAAAGTCCGTGGTCTCGGCTCGTCCCACGAGGGGACAGAGCATTTCTGGCGCCAGCGGCTGACGGCGCTCGCCAACATTCCACTGACACTGTTCTTCGTCGGCTTCCTCATCGCGCTCAACGGCGCCGGCTATACCGAGGTGCGGGCAGCGCTCGCCAATCCGTTCGTGGCGCTGGTGATGATCCTTTTCCTGATCTCCGGGCTCTACCATATGCGGCTCGGCATGCAGGTGATCATCGAGGACTATGTCATCAGCGAAGGCCTGAAGCTGCTGACGATCGCGCTCAGCACATTTTTCACAATAGCGGTCGGCGTCGCCTCGATCTTCGCCCTGCTCAAGCTCGCATTCGGAGGCTGAGTTGGCCAAGGACGCAAAATCAGCCAACCCGGCTTACACCTATGTCGACCACAAATTCGATGTCGTGATCGTCGGCGCCGGCGGCGCCGGCTTGCGCGCTACGCTCGGCATGGCCGAGCAAGGCCTGCGCACCGCCTGCATCACCAAAGTCTTCCCGACACGCTCGCACACGGTGGCGGCGCAAGGCGGCATCGCCGCGTCGCTGTCCAATATGGGTCCGGATTCCTGGCAGTGGCACATGTACGACACCGTCAAGGGGTCGGACTGGCTGGGCGATGTCGACGCCATGGAATATATGGTGCGCGAAGCGCCGGCCGCGGTCTATGAGCTCGAGCATTACGGCGTGCCGTTCTCGCGCACCGAAGAGGGCAAGATCTACCAGCGGCCGTTCGGCGGCCATATGATGAACTATGGCGACGGCCCGCCCGTGCAGCGCACCTGTGCCGCCGCCGACCGCACCGGCCACGCCATCCTGCACACGCTCTACGGCCAGTCGCTGAAGAACAACGCACAGTTCTTCATCGAGTATTTCGCGCTCGACCTGATCATGGAGCCGGACGGCACCTGCACCGGCGTCGTCGCCTGGAATCTCGACGACGGCACCATTCACCGCTTCTCGGCCAAGATGGTGGTGCTGGCGACCGGCGGCTACGGCCGCGCCTATTTCTCCGCGACCTCGGCGCATACCTGCACCGGCGACGGTGGTGGTATGGCCGCACGCGCCGGCTTCCCGCTGCAGGACATGGAATTCGTGCAGTTCCACCCGACCGGCATCTACGGCGCCGGCTGCCTGATCACCGAAGGCGCGCGCGGCGAGGGCGGCTATCTCGTCAATTCCGAGGGCGAGCGCTTCATGGAGCGCTATGCGCCGTCGGCCAAGGACCTTGCCTCGCGCGACGTCGTCTCGCGATGCATGACGCTGGAGATCCGCGAAGGCCGCGGCGTCGGCAAGAAGAAGGACCACATCTTCCTGCATCTCGACCATCTCGATCCGGCCGTGCTGCATGAGCGGCTGCCGGGCATTTCGGAATCGGCCAAGATCTTTGCCGGCGTCGACCTGACTAAGGAGCCGATCCCGGTGCTGCCGACGGTGCACTACAATATGGGCGGCGTGCCGACCAATTACTGGGGCGAGGTGCTGAACCCGACGGCCGAGAATCCCGATCGGGTGTCGCCCGGGCTGATGGCGGTGGGCGAGGCCGGCTGCGCCTCGGTGCATGGCGCCAACCGGCTGGGTTCGAACTCGCTGATCGATCTGGTGGTGTTCGGCCGCGCCGCGGCGATCCGTGCCGGCCAGGTCATCGACCGCAATTCGGCGATCCCCGCGCCCAATGAAGCCTCGGTCGAAAGGATCATGGACCGCTTCGACCGGCTGCGTCATGCCAACGGCTCGACGCCGACCGCCGTGCTGCGTGAAAAGATGCAGAAGGCGATGCAGGAAGACGCCGCCGTGTTCCGCACCCAGGAATCGCTGGAGAACGGCTGCAAGCGCATTTCGCAGATCTGGACCGAGCTCAAGGACATCAAGGTCTTCGACCGTTCGATGATCTGGAACTCGGACCTTGTCGAGACGCTGGAGTTGGAAAACCTGATGGCCAATGCCATCACCACGGTCTACGGCGCCGAAGCCCGCAAGGAGAGCCGTGGCGCCCATGCGCGCGAGGATTTCTCGGCCCGCGACGACGTCACCTGGCGCAAACATACGCTGGCCCACCTCAGCGAGGACGGCAAGGTGAGCCTAAGCTACCGCCCCGTGCACACCGAGCCGCTGCTGGCCGAGAAGGACGGCGGCATCAGCCTCACCAAGATCGCGCCCAAGGCCAGGGTGTATTGACCATGGCGCTGGCGGCCTCGGGATATTCGGGCACGCCGCTTCCGGCCAAGCTTGGCCTGAAGGACGGGATGGTCGCGGCATTCATCGCGCTGCCCGACGATCTCAGCGATCTCACGGAGGCCGTCGATTTCGCCCTAGTCGACCGGCTGGGCGACTGGTCGGCGATTTCGGGAACGTCCCTGAAATACGATGCCGTCCACGCCTTCGCCCGGCAGCGTGTTGAGATCGAGGATCGCCTCGGCGATGTCGAAGCCGCGATCAAGCGTAACGGCATGGTCTGGGTATCCTGGCCGAAGAAGGCATCGAAAGTGCCGACCGATATCACCGAAGGCGTCGTTCGCACTGAGGCGCTGAAGCGCGATCTGGTCGACGTCAAGGTTGCTGCCGTCAATGAAATCTGGTCCGGGCTGAAGCTCGTCATCCGAAAGGACCTGAGGTAATGGTCGAACTCACGCTCCCCAAGAATTCGAAGATCCAACCGGGCAAGACCTGGCCGAAGCCGGAGGGCGCCACCAATCTCAGGGAATATCGCATCTACCGCTGGTCGCCGGACGATGACGAGAACCCGCGTATCGACACCTATTTCGTCGACATGGACGATTGCGGGCCGATGGTGCTCGACGCGCTGCTCTACATCAAGAACAAGATCGACCCGACGCTGGCCTTGCGTCGCTCCTGCCGCGAAGGCATTTGCGGTTCCTGCGCCATGAACATCGACGGCTCCAACACGCTCGCCTGCACCAAGGGCTGCGACGACATTTCCGGCGCCGTCAAAGTCTATCCGCTGCCGCATATGCAGGTGGTCAAGGATTTGGTGCCCGACCTCACCAATTTCTACGCCCAGCATGCTTCTATCCAGCCCTGGCTGAAGACGGTGTCGCCGGAGCCGGCCAAGGAATGGCTGCAGAGCCATGAGGACCGCGAGAAGCTCGACGGGCTCTACGAGTGCATCCTGTGCGCCTGCTGCTCGACCTCGTGCCCGAGCTATTGGTGGAATGGCGACCGCTATCTCGGCCCGGCAACGCTGCTGCAGGCCTATCGCTGGCTGATCGATTCCCGCGACGAGGCCAAGGGCGAACGGCTCGACAATCTGGAAGACCCGTTCCGGCTCTATCGCTGCCACACCATCATGAACTGTGCGCAGACCTGCCCCAAGGGCCTCAACCCGGCCAAAGCGATCGCCGAGATCAAGAAGATGATGGTCGAGCGGCGGGTATAGCGAGCCGATCATTATGACAGATACCGAATTGCCCGTTCTTTCTCCCGTCGAAGCTCGTGTGCTCGGCTGCCTGATCGAGAAGAAGGAGCTGACGCCTGACGTCTACCCGCTGACGCTGAATGCGGCTCTTGCCGCCGCCAACCAGAAGACGGCGCGCGAGCCTGTGATGGCGCTGGAGCAGACGGAGGTGCACCGCGGGCTGAAGCTGCTCGAGCAGAAGGGGCTGGTGCGGCAGATGTTCGGCTCGCGCGTCGAGCGCTACGAGCATCAGATGGCGCAGCGTTTCTCACTGACCACGCCGCAGACCGCGTTGGTCGGTCTGCTCCTGTTGCGCGGACCACAGACGGCGCATGAGCTGTTGGCGCGAGCCGAGCGCATGGCGCGTTTTTCGTCGATCGAGGATCTGCGGGCCGAACTCGACATGCTGATCGGCCGTAGGCCGCCGCTGATCCAGGAAATTCCGCGTGGGCCGGGCCAGCGCGAGGACCGTTTTGTGCATCTGCTCGCTGGAGCGGTGGATGTTGCTGCGTTGTCGGCGCAGCGGAGCGCGCATGTCATGCCTGCTTCCGATCTGGAAGCGAGGGTGGAATCGCTCGAACAGGAAGTGGCAGCACTCCGCGCCCGGCTTGATGCGTTGGGAGCGTAAGGCTTGCTTGTAGAGGTTTGCGCCGCCCCTCATTGTCCTGCCGGACATTTCTCCCCGTATAGTGACGGGGAGAAAGGGGCAGCTTAAGTGCCGGTGCTCTTCCGGCAACGGTGGA
Organism: Mesorhizobium sp. P3_A2; assembly: GCF_056403115.1. Lineage (NCBI taxonomy): Bacteria > Pseudomonadati > Pseudomonadota > Alphaproteobacteria > Hyphomicrobiales > Phyllobacteriaceae > Mesorhizobium > Mesorhizobium sp. P3_A2. The sequence goes on along the minus strand of NZ_JBFUGC010000008.1, from coordinate 283,490 downwards.
GATTGGCGATGCCGGCTGCGACAGCCTCCCTCTCCCCGTCACTATACGGGGAGAGGATGCCGGCAGGCAGGTGAGGGGCAGCGCCGGCTCTTGCTACGAGGTGGTATATCTCACCCCAATTTCGCGTCGAGCGACACCTTGATGGCGCCGAGCGCCTTCGACACCGGGCACTCTGCCTTGGCCTTCTCGGCCAATTCCTTGAACTTCGCGCCATCGATGCCCGGCACCTTGCCGACCAAAGTGATGGCGCTGCCGGTGATGCCGGTGCCGGGCACCAGCGTCACCACCGCCTTGGCGTCGAGTTCGGTGGCCGGCGTGCCGTTCTCGGCCAGGAAATGCGACAGCTGCATGGCGTAGCAGCCGGCATGCGCGGCGGCGATCAACTCTTCGGGATTGGTGCCGGATTTGCCGCTCTCGTCCTCGAAACGAGCCTTGAACGAATAGGGCGTGCCCTTCAAGGCGCCGCTCTGCGTGTCGAGCGTGCCGTTGCCCTCTTTCAGATTGCCTTTCCAGACGGCGTTTGCGGTACGGTCCATAAAATCCTCCTTGATTGCAGCGATAGCGCCGGCCTGGCGGCGTTCCCTTCAACTATAGCGCGGCGGCAGGGGAAGGCCACCGCGCTGTTTTGGCGTGACTGCGGCGCCGCCGAGCCCTGCCGAATCTTTTTGAAAAAATCTGCGTGCAAAAATGTCGACTTGCATCTGCGCCGACCGTCCTGCGGGCGGCCACGGATTCTCGTGGCGGATGGAGGTACCCATGAACAATCTGTTTTCTGCCCATTGGAACGGCCCCAGCGAAAGGCCGCGAAACATCGACTGCTCGCGACCCTCCGGCTTCGGCCGGCTGCTTTTGGCGATCGCCATCATCGGTCTTGCGGTCTGCGTGCTCGACCACGTCTCCGCCGGCAAGGCTGCAACCGGCACGCTGATGATCGCTTACGGCGACACCGGGATCGCCTATGGTTCGTCCGAGCAAGGGAGCTGGAAATGAAATATGTCTGTCTGGTCTATGGTGAGGAAAAAGACCTCCATGCCATGACGCCGCAGCGTCTGGCTAAGCTCGACGCCGATTCGATGGCCTATGACCGGTCACTGGATCAGCAAGGCAAGCTGATCATCGCGCAGGCGCTGCAATCGGTGAAGACGTCGAAGACGGTCCGGCGCCGCCAGGGCAAGCGGCTGATCACCGACGGCCCCTTCGCCGAAACCAAGGAGCAGTTGCTCGGTTTCGTCATGATCGAGGCCGATAATCTCGACGCGGCGCTGGAGATCGCCGGCGAGATTCCTCTGGCCGAAATCGGCACCATCGAGGTCAGGGCGATCTACGACGTGCCGGGGTCATAGAGTCGCACATCGACGGGCTCATGCAGGCCGGCGGATCATATCCGCCGCCTTCTCGGCGATCATCACCACCGGCGAAGCGGTGTTGCCAGAGACGATGCGCGGCATGATCGAGGCGTCGATGACGCGCAGGCTCTCGACGCCGGCGACGCGCAGGTCCGGGCTGACGACGGCGCGGTCGTCGACGCCCATCCGGCAAGTGCCGACCGGATGGAAGATCGTCGTCGCGATCGAGCCGATCTGGTGCAGCAGATCATCGTCGGACTGGTGCGCGAGACCGGGCAGGATCTCTTCCGGATGGAAGGCTTCAAGCGCCTTGGCGGTCATTATCGAGCGCGCTTGGCGTACCGAGCGCAATGCGATCTCGCGGTCGCGCACCGTGGACAGATAATTCAGCCGGATCTCCGGCTGCACGGCTAGTTCGCGCGTCGTGGCGTGCACCGAGCCGACGCTGTCGGGGCGCAGATTGCAGACCGACATGGTGATCGCCGGGAACGGGTGCAGCGGGTCGCCCAGCCGGTCCGTCGACAGCGGCTGGACATGGTATTCCAGGTCCGGCGTCGCCATCGACGGATCGGATTTGCTGAACATGCCGAACTGGCTCGGCGCCATCGACATCGGGCCCGAGCGCGCAAAGGCATATTGCAGCGCGATGCGCGCCTTGCCGCTCAGGCTGTTGGCAAGCGTGTTAAGCGTCAGCGCCGACGACACTTTGTAGACGGTGCGGATCTGCAGGTGGTCCTGCAGGTTTTCGCCGACATCGAAGCTGGCGTGAACCACATCGATGCCCAATGCGGCGAGGCGGTCCGGCTGGCCGACACCGGAAAGCTCGAGCAGCTTCGGCGTGTTGATCGAGCCTGCCGTCAGCAGCACCTCACTTCCGGCCTTTGCCTCTATGGCTTCGCCGCCCACGAGGTAGCGGACTCCGGTCGCCCGTTTGCCGTCAAACAGCACCTTCTCGACATGCGCGTTGACAACCAGCCGAAGATTGGGCCGCCGCAGCGCCGGGCGCAAAAATGCCTTGGCGGTGTTCCAGCGCACGCCCTTGCTCTGGTTCACTTCGAAGAAGCCGGACCCTTCATTGTCGCCGTCATTAAAGTCCTCGCGCGGCATGATGCCGAATTCCTTCGCGGCTTCCTGCACCGTGTTGAGGATCGGCCAGGACAGGCGTTGCCGCGCGACTTTCCATTCGCCGCCGGCGCCATGCAGCTTCGTCTTGCCGCCATGATGGTCCTCGGATTTGAGGAAATAGGGCAGCACATCGTCCCAGCCCCAGCCGACATTGCCCATCTGCCGCCAGCCATCATAGTCCGCCGCCTGGCCGCGCATGTAGATCATGCCGTTGACCGAGGTGCAGCCACCCAGCACCTTGCCCCGGGGATAGACCAGCGAGCGGCCGTTCAGGCCGGCTTCGGGTGCTGTCTTCATCATCCAGTCGGTGCGCGGATTGCCGATGCAATAGAGATAGCCGACGGGGATATGCACCCAGTGGTAGTTGTCGCTGCCGCCGGCTTCGAGCAGCAGCACGCGTGTGCCCGGGTCTTCGCTCAGGCGATTGGCCAGCACGCAGCCGGCGGTGCCTGCACCGACGATGATGTAGTCGTAGTCGCCATCGAGCCGTTGGGTCATTGCGGTGTTCTACTCGGTCCTGCGGCCTGTTCGGCCCAGAACGATCGCAGCGTATCGGCGAGGCCGCAATAGGCGCGATAACGCCTGTTGTATTGATCTCGCATCGGCGGTCCGAACGATCGGCGGCGCGAGGCCCGGGACCTCGGAGTGTGGAAGCTTGAGGGAAACGGCTGTGTTTCTTAACCAGCCGCAATTCTTGCGTGTTGAAGCAACGTCGGAGTTCTCTTATCGTCGCCGGGATTTTCGGGGGAATTTTCGACATGCCTTTCCTGATTGCTCTTCTCGGCGCGCTGGGAGCGGCTGCGTTCTGGTGGTACCGCATGAAGGCCATGAACGACGCCGCGCGCGAGGTGGCCGACGTCGTCGGGCGCGTCCAGGGCAACATCCGCCGCAAGAAGCTGCGCAAGCAGGCGGCGCTGTCGCCGCTGACGGCGATCGACGACCCGGTCGTGGCGGCGGCAACGCTGATCACTGCCATGGCTGCGGAGCACGGCCCGATCCTGCCGAAGCGCGAAACCGTCATCCGTGAGGTGATTTCGCAGATCGCCGAGAACCAGAAGAAAACCGATGAGGCCGTCGTCTACGCCAAGTGGGCCTCGGCGCAGATCGACGACACGACCATCGTCATCGACAAGCTGGCGCCCTTCCTGCGCGAGCGCCTCGATCCGCACGAGCGGGAAGATCTGCTGCAGATGCTGAACCGCGTCGCGCAAGGCGGCGAGCAGAAGTTCAAGGTCGCCGATCAGCGCATGCTGCGGCTGAGGCAGAAGCTGGGTTTCGAGGTCAATTGAGAAACAGCTGGGGCGCATGTCATTCTGGATAGCGAGCGCGGTAGCATCGGTTGCCGCCTACCTCATCGGCTCTACGCCTGCGGGCTATCTGGCGGGGAAACTGGTTAAGGGCATCGATATCCGTGAGCACGGCTCCAAGTCTACCGGCGCGACAAATGTATTGCGCACACTTGGAAAGTGGCCCGCATTGGTGGTGCTTCTGGTGGATGTGCTGAAAGGCGCGGCAGCGGTCGTCTTTGCCCGCTGGTTTTGTTCCTGGCTTTTCACAACCATGCCGCCGGCACCGTGTGATATGCCCGCTTGGGCTCCTTGGGCTGTATGCTTGGCCGGACTTGCGGTTTTGCTGGGGCATAGCCGTTCGATCTGGCTGAATTTCACCGGCGGCAAATCGGCTGCGGCGGGGCTGGGCGTTTTGCTGGCGATATCCTGGCCTGTGGGTTTAGGCGCCGCGACGATATTTGGCATCGTGTTGGCAGTTTCCCGAATTGTCTCCCTGAGTTCTATGCTGGCGGCGCTCACCGCGATCGCTCTGGTCTGCGGTATGGAACAGCCGTTGCCCTACCGGTTGCTGGTCATTGCCGGTGGCATCTACGTGATCGCGCGCCATCGCCCCAACATTGCGCGGCTTATGTCAGGAGCCGAGCCGCGCCTGGGGCAAAGTGGCACTCATACCCGGCCTAAATCGCCTCACCCTTGAGCAGCCTTGGGGTGTCGCCCGACAGCCCCGACGCCTGGCGGATGAAGAACTCTTTCAGCCGGGGCATGCGCTCGACGAGGCCAAGGCCGATGTCGCGAAGCTGGCGCAGCGGGCCGATGTCGTTGGAGAACAGCCGGTTCAGCACGTCGGTGGTGACGCCCATCTGCACGGTGTCGAAGCGGCGCCATTGCTGGTAGCGCTCGAGTACGTCGAGCGCACCGATGTCCTGCCCCAGGCGATCGGCCTCGACAATCACTTCGGCCAGCGCCGCCACATCCTTGAAGCCGAGATTGAGCCCCTGGCCGGCGATCGGGTGGATGCCGTGGGCGGCGTCGCCGGCAAGCGCGATGCGGGGGGCGACGAAAGCGCGCGCGATGGTCAGGCCGAGCGGCCAGGCGCGCGGCTTGTCGGTGACGCGGATCTCGCCGAGCTTGAGGCCGAAGCGCAATTCCAGCTCATGCTCGAAGACGAGGTCGTCGCCCGAAACCAGTTTCTCGGCATCCTCGGAGCGTTCGACCCAGACCAGCGATGAGCGGTTGGTGCCGTCCTCGGTCGGCTTCAGCGGCAAAGTGGCAAACGGGCCGGCGGGCAGGAAATGCTCCTCGGCGCGGCCATTGTGTGGGCGCTCATGCGCCACCGTGCAGACGATGCCGGACTGGCCGTATTCCCATCTCACCGTCTTGATGCCGGCCATGTCGCGCAATTTCGAATTGACGCCGTCGGCGGCGACCAGCAGGCGCGCCTTCAGTGTCGCGCCGTCGGCCAGATGCACGGTGACGCCCGCGCCGTTCGTGTCGAAGGCGCTGACCGCGACACCTTCGATGATATCGATGCCAAGCTTTTGCGCGCGGCTGCGCAAGGCGCCGTTCAGATCGCGGTTGGCGACCATGTGGGCGAACGGTTCGCCCGGCGCGACCTCGCCGTCGAAGGTGAGGAACACCGGGCGCACCGGATCGGCGGTGCGCGAATCGGTGACGATCATTTCGGTGATGGCTTGCGAGTGGCCGACGATTTCCTGCCAGACGCCGAGCTGGTCGAGCATGCGGCAGGCGGCGGCGGCGATCGCCGAGGCGCGGCTGTCCTGCTGCCAGACGCCGGCAGGGGCTGCATCGACGACGGCGACCGCCAGGTTCGGCCGCGCCTGTTTCAGCGACACGCCCGCGGCGAGGCCGACATAGCCGGCGCCGGCGATCAGCACGTCGAGCGAGTTTTTTGCGTCCGTCTTGCGGCCTGCCATGTCAATTCCTTTCGAAGCCGTGACCGTCCTGCCTCCACGGGGACATTGCGGCCTTGACTGCCCGCCATTCCTGTCGGAAACCGCCATAGCATCTTAAGGCGAGGTCACGAAGCATGACAGCGGCCATGGACGAGCTTCTCAGCATTCTCGACCTCGAGCAGCTGGAACACAATCTGTACCGTGGTCGCAGCCCCAAGCTCGACTGGCAGCGCGTCTTCGGCGGCCAGACCATCGCCCAGGCGCTGGTCGCCGCGCAGCGCACGGTCGAGCCCGAGCGTCATGTGCATTCGCTGCACGGCTATTTCATGCGGCCGGGCGACACCAAGGTGCCGATCGTCTACGAGGTCGACCGCATCCGGGACGGCGGCTCCTTCACCACGCGCCGCGTGGTGGCGATCCAGCATGGCCAGGCGATCTTTTCGCTGGAAGCCTCGTTCCAGCAGGATGAGGTCGGGCTTGAGCATCAACTGCCGATGCCGCGCGACGTGCCGGCGCCCGACAGCCTGTTGTCGCAGCGCGAATTGCTGGGTAAATTCGGCGAGGCGGTGCCGGAAGGCATCAGGCGCTACTGGGAGCGCGACCGGCCGATCGAGATGAAGCCGGTGATGCTGAAACACTACACCAGCCGCGAAAAGCTGGAGCCGCAGCAGAACATCTGGATCCGCACCACCGGCCCGGTGCCGGCCGACCGCGGCATACAGGCTGCGGTGCTTGCCTACCTCTCCGACATGACGTTGCTGGACACCTCGACCTTTGCGCACGGCCGCGCCATTTTCGACCGCGACATCCAGGCGGCGAGCCTCGACCACGCCATGTGGTTCCACCGCAGCCATCCGCTCGACGACTGGATCCTGTACACGCAGGACAGCCCGTCGACGCAAGGGTCGCGCGGCTTCACCCGCGGCTCGCTGTTTGCCCGTGACGGCACGCTGATCGCTTCGGTTGCCCAGGAAGGCCTGATCCGCCTGAAGCGCCCGCCTGCCGAATAGGCATTTTCTGAAAATTGCCTATTTTTTAATCAGTGACTGTCCGATGACAATGTGCACCGCGCTGCTGCGGCCCGGGCAATCCGTTTGTTTACAATGAGTTAACGCACTGCTTCGGCAACTGGCACGGAGCTTGAATCCTGTCGGGCACTCTCCGGGCTCTTTGGGATCGGTGAAGGTGTGCAAACGCGGGGGACCGCAACAGCAAAGGGTGAAACCTTATGAAAATCGTGATGGCAATCATCAAGCCGTTCAAGCTCGACGAGGTGCGCGAAGCGCTCACCGCCGTCGGCATCCAGGGCCTGACCGTCACCGAAGTCAAAGGCTACGGGCGTCAGAAGGGACACACGGAAATCTATCGCGGTGCGGAATACGCGGTCAGTTTCCTGCCGAAAATCAAGATCGAAGTCGCGGTCAGCACCGACCTGGTCGACAAGGCCGTCGAAGCCATCACGGCGGCGGCCAAGACCGGCCAGATCGGCGACGGCAAGATCTTCGTCTTCGGCATCGATCAGGCGGTGCGCATCCGTACCGGCGAAACAGACACCGACGCGCTCTGAGCGGCGAACACGTATTCCAATGGAGAGTTCAATGAATATTCCTTCCACCTTGAAGACGACGGGACGCGCGGCCGCACTCGGCTCGCTCGCTCTCGCAGCATGGGGCAGCGTCGCCGCCTTCGCGCAGGAAGCAGCCCCCGCGGCCGCTGCTGCCCCGGCGGCGCCGACGCCCGTGCTCGATACCGGCAACACCGCCTGGATGCTGACTTCGACAGCGCTGGTGCTGATGATGACCATTCCCGGCCTCGCCCTGTTCTACGGCGGCATGGTGCGCAAGAAGAACGTGCTCGCCACCGTCATGCAGAGCTTCGCCATCACCTGCCTGGTGACGATCCTGTGGTTCATGTTCGGCTATTCGCTGGCCTTCTCCACCAATGATTCGGCGAGCTTGAACAGCTTTATCGGCGGCGCCTCGAAATTCTTCCACCATGGCATCACCACCTCGTCGCTGTGGTTGCCCGGCGTGGCGAACATTCCCGAGTTCGTCTTCTCGATGTTCCAGATGACCTTCGCCATCATTACCCCGGCACTGATCGCCGGCGCCTTCGCCGAACGCATGAAATTCTCGGCGCTGCTGATCTTCATGGCGCTGTGGCTGCTGGTCGTCTACGTGCCGGTCGCGCATTGGGTCTGGGGTGGCGGCTTCCTCGGTACGGCTGGCGTGCTCGACTTCGCCGGCGGCACGGTCGTCCACATCAACGCAGGTGTCGCGGGCCTGATCTGCGCCCTGGTTCTCGGCAAGCGCGAAGGCTACGGCACCGTCAACATGGCGCCGCACAACCTGGTCTATTCGGTGATCGGCGCTTCGCTGCTGTGGGTCGGCTGGTTCGGCTTCAACGCCGGTTCGGAACTGGCGGCTGACGGCCTTGCCGGTGCTGCCATGCTCAACACCCAGGTTGCCACCGCCGCGGCGGCGCTGGCCTGGATGTTTGCCGAATGGATCGTTGCCAAGAAGCCTTCCGTGCTCGGCATCATCTCGGGTGCGGTTGCCGGCCTCGTCGCGGTGACGCCGGCTTCCGGCTTCGTCAACCCGACCGGCGCCTTCATCGTCGGCATCGTCGCCGGCGTGCTCTGCTACATCTCGGCGGTCAAGGTGAAGCACATGTTCGGCTATGACGACTCGCTCGACGCCTTCGGCGTGCATGGCATCGGCGGCATCATCGGTGCGCTGCTCACCGGCGTCCTCGCCGATCCGGCAATCAACAGCCTGTCGTCGGGCGCCTCGCTCGGCAAGCAGGTCTACGGCGTTGCCGTCACCATCGTGTGGACGGCCATTGCTACCTTCGTGATCCTCTACATCGTCAAGGCACTGGTCGGCCTGCGGCCCAGCACCCAGGAAGAAGTCGAGGGCCTCGACGTCACCCAGCATGGCGAGGTGGTTCCGTAAGGCCACCTGCCAACGGGACCGGCGGAACCCTCCTCCCGCCGGTCCCCTTTTCCGGTTATGCAACTCCTGGGAAAGCCGCTGAACACTTTTCCTGGAGTTGCCTGGAGAAATCCCGTCGTGACGCTCCCGAAAAGGGCTCACGCCTTGAGGCCCGGTTCATTCCGGGCCTCTTTTTTTTGCAAACTGTTGCGGCGGGCCGGGACTCACCATTGTCGGCCGCATCCCCCGCGCGGGGGATGCAGGCGCCGGACCGGTGTGACACCTCGTGGAAGATCGCGAGATTCGCGACCTCACTCGAATCTCACCATGAAAAAAGCCTATGAGAAGCCGACGCTGTCAAAGCGTGAAAAACTGTCCCGTGTCACCGCTGGCATCCCTTTATCGCAGCAGGCATGAGGCGAAACGGCCGTGGCGCGCTCTGTTCAAGATCGTTGCCCACGTCCTTATAGTTAATGCGGCCTTAACCTTCCCCCCGATAGTCTGACGTTCGAATCTGCCGGAGTGCGTCATGCGCCCGGCCAGGCAAAAACAGACGGGGAAGAGCATGCGTTCAGGGGCTTCAGCACCGCTCGCGCTGACCGATACGGGGCACGGCATCCAGGCATTCGCGCGGCGCCAGGTCGGACGGCTGGTGGGCGCCGGCCTGTTTGTGCTGGTCGCCTCTGGGGTTGCGGCGCTGGCCACCTGGAACGTTGCCGACCCGAGCTTTTCGCACGCAACCGACAACATCGTCACCAACGCCATGGGCTATGCCGGCGCGGTGTTCTCCGACCTCGCCATGCAGTTCTTCGGCCTTGCCGCGGTTGCCGCGCTGGTGCCGGCGGTGATCTGGGGCTTCCTCCTGTTTTCGGCGCGTGGCGTCGACAGGCTGCCGAAGCGCGGCCTCGCCTGGTTCGGCTTCGCGCTGCTTGCAGCAGCGATGGCCGGCTGCGTGGTGCCCCCCAAGACCTGGCCGCTGCCGACCGGCCTCGGCGGCGTGTTCGGCGACATGGTGCTCAACATCCCGGGCCTGCTCATTGGCGGCTACCCGACCGGCCTCGTTGCCAGCATCATTGCGATACTGCTCATCGCGCCGGCGCTGTGGCTGTTTGCCTATGGCTCGGCGCTGATTGCGCGCAAGAACGGCTTTGCCGTCATGGAGCGCACTGCCGAGCCCGATCCCCGAGAGGACGACCTGCTCTTCGACGAAGACGAGGACGAGGGCGACGAAGGCATATTGGCGCTCGGCGCAATTACGCACTGGTGGCTCTCCTTCCGTGCCTGGATGCACCGCCGGGCTGTGCGCCGCCAGCAGGAGCGCGACGAGTACGAACCGGAGATGGAGCAGCGCTCCACCGCATGGCGCCGTGCCGCTGAACGGGTCGAATCGGCCGAGTTCGCCGAAGCGCGGATGAGCCCGGATGGGCGCGCCCGCGTCGAGCCGGAATTCTTCGCCGCCATGGTCAATGATCGCAGCGTTTCCGTCGATCCGGACGATGACGACGTCCTCGATGCCGGGTTCGACAATGGTGACGAAGAGGTCGATCTCGACGACGAACCGGTCCAGCGCCGTGCCGCGCCGAATGCCAAGGTGCAGAACTTCCGCTCCGATGCTGCGACCCGTGTTGCAGCACCTGCGCCGCGTCCCGCTCCTGGCGCCCGCGTCCAGCGCGAGGCGCAGACCTCGCTGATCGGCTCGGAAACGTTCGAAATGCCGTCGCTGCATTTCCTGTCCGAACCGAAGAATGTGGTGCGCGACGCCAGCCTCTCCAAGGACGCGCTGGAGCAGAATGCGCGCCTGCTCGAAGGCGTGCTGGAAGATTTCGGCGTCAAGGGCGAGATCGTCGCAGTGCGCCCCGGCCCGGTGGTCACGCTCTATGAGCTGGAACCGGCGCCCGGCATCAAATCGTCGCGCGTCATCGGCCTGTCCGACGACATCGCCCGCTCGATGAGCGCCATTGCCTGCCGCGTCGCGGTGGTGCCCGGCCGCAACGCCATCGGCATCGAACTGCCGAATGCCAAGCGCGAGACCGTCTATCTCAGGGAGATCATGGCCAGCCGCGATTTCGAAACGACCAAGGCCAAGCTGGCGCTGGCGCTGGGCAAGACCATCAATGGCGAGGCGGTCATCGTCGACATCGCCAAGATGCCGCACGTGCTGGTTGCCGGCACCACCGGCTCCGGCAAGTCGGTCGCCATCAACACCATGATCCTGTCGCTGCTCTACCGGCTGACGCCGCAGGACTGCCGGCTGATCATGATCGATCCGAAGATGCTCGAACTCTCGGTCTATGACGGCATCCCGCACCTTTTGACGCCGGTCGTCACCGATCCGAAGAAGGCGGTGGTGGCGCTGAAATGGACCGTGCGCGAGATGGAAGACCGCTACCGCAAGATGTCCAAGGTCGGCGTGCGCAACATCGACGGCTTCAACGCCCGCGTGCAACTGGCCGAGAAGAAGGGCGAAAAAATCTCGCGCACCGTGCAGACCGGCTTCGACCGCCAGACCGGCGAGGCGATCTACGAAACCGAGAATCTCGACCTCGAGCCGATGCCTTACATCGTCGTCATCATCGACGAGATGGCCGATTTGATGATGGTCGCCGGCAAGGATATCGAGGGCGCGGTGCAGCGCCTGGCGCAGATGGCGCGCGCCGCCGGCATCCATGTCATCATGGCCACCCAGCGCCCGTCCGTCGACGTCATCACCGGCACCATCAAGGCCAATTTCCCGACCCGCATCTCCTTCCAGGTGACGTCGAAGATCGACAGCCGCACCATTCTGGGCGAGCAGGGCGCCGAGCAGCTGCTGGGCATGGGCGACATGCTCTACATGGCCGGCGGCGGCCGCATCCAGCGCGTGCACGGCCCGTTCGTTTCCGATGATGAGGTCGAGAGGATCGTCGCGCATCTGAAGCTGCAGGGCGTGCCCGAATATCTCGACGCCATCACCGAAGATGACGGCGAAGACGATGACGACGAGCCGTCAGGCAAGGGCGGTGGCGGCGGTGGCGGCAATTTCGAGGATTCCGACGATCCCTACGACCAGGCGGTGGCCGTGGTGCTGCGCGACGGCAAGGCCTCGACCAGCTACATCCAGCGCCGGCTCGGCATCGGCTACAACCGCGCGGCGTCGATCATCGAGAAGATGGAGAAGGAAGGCATTGTCGGCCCGGCCAACCATGCCGGCAAACGCGAGATCCTGGTGCCGACGGAGGACGACAAGTTCTGATTGGCCAAATACCGCCTGGCGGCAACCTTTGAACCTTCTGGTGCGTTACAGCGACTGAGCGCTGTCCGGTCCGCCAAACTTAAGTCTAACTGGGGGTCCACGGACTGCAACGAGACACACACCACACGAGAGTGACCGGCATGAAAAACGACCTCAGCGATTTCGCTCCAAACCGCCGCCAGCTGCTCGGCCTTGGCCTGGTTCTTGCCGGCGCCGCGGCCGTCAATGTCATGCCGGGGTTCCAGCTTCTGGCCTCTGCGCAGGCGGCGGTGCCGCCGACGGCGCAAAAGATCGCCGACCACTTCTCCTCGGTCAAGTCGATGTCCGGCGAGTTCGTCCAGTTCGGCCCCAACAACCAGCAGACCGGCGGCAAGTTCTTCCTCGAGCGGCCGGGCAAGATCCGCTTCAACTATGACGGCAAGTCGAACTTCCGGGTGATTTCCGACGGCAAGTCGGTGGCCATCCTAAACAAGCGGCTGAACACGTCCGATCTCTATCCGTTGTCGAAGACGCCGCTGAAGCTGCTGCTCGACAACCGGATCGACCTCTCCGGCGGGCGCGTCAAATCGATCAAGGAAGAGAGCGACCTCACCACCATCCAGCTCGCCGACAAGTCGGTGTTCGGCAATTCGAAGATCACCATGATGTTCGATCCGAAATCCTACGACCTGCGCCAGTGGACCATCACCGACGCGCAGGGCAAGGACACCACGGTGATGATCTACAACACCAAGGAAGGCGTCAGCTTCCCGCCGGACACCTTTGCCATCGACTATACGGCGAACCGCGAACTGAACACCAAGACGAGATAGCGTTCTGCCGCTGCGGGCATCCTCCTGCGCCGTTGGCGGTTAACGCCTGCTTGTTTTTAGATCGTGTGGCTGGCAGTAGTTCCAGGACCAAATTCATAGGCACAATGTCCTGTCGGGCTGTCCCGGCAGGATTTTCGCTGCCTCGGACCGGACTCCTGCATGCCCTTTTCCATCGCCACCTGGAACATCAACTCCGTGCGTCTGCGCATGCCGATCGTCGAGCGGCTGCTCGCCGAGCAGGCGCCGGACGTGCTCTGCCTGCAGGAGACGAAGGTTCCCGACGAGCTGTTTCCGGAAAAAGCCTTCCGCAAGGCGGGCTACGAGCACATCGCCTTCCACGGCCAGAAGGGCTATCACGGCGTGGCCACGGTGGCGCGGCGGCCGATCGAGATGGTCGAAAAGCGGCGCTTCTGTGAGATCGACGACAGTCGGCATTTGTCGGTCAAAGTGCAGGCCGGCGGCAAGGCGATCCTCATCCACAATTTCTATGTGCCGGCCGGCGGCGACGAGCCCGATCCCGAGATCAACCGCAAATTCCGCCACAAGCTCGACTTCGTCGCCGAGATGAACGCCATCCGCGCTGAACATAGCGAGGCGTCGGCCGCGATCCTGGTCGGCGACCTCAACATCGCGCCGCTGGAGCACGATGTCTGGTCGCACAAGCAATTGCTCAACGTCGTCAGCCACACACCGGTCGAGACCGAAAATTTCGAGGCGATGCGGATCGCCGGCGACTGGGTCGACCTGATGCGGCTCAACGTGCCGCCAGAGGAAAAGCTCTACACCTGGTGGAGCTACCGGGCGCAGGACTGGGAAGCGTCGAACCGCGGCCGCCGGCTCGATCATGTCTGGTCGTCGCCGAACCTTGTGCGTGATTTTGCCGGCTACGAAATCCTGCGCGCCGCACGCGGCTGGGACCGGCCGTCGGACCATGTACCGGTGATTGCACGGTTCGACTTGGATTAGTCACGCCTATGTAACGCTTGTCTGGTTGGACTTACCCATCAAACCGCGGCGCCAGCTTCTCGATGCGGGCGATCATGGCTTGGAAATCCTCGAGGATGCGCTGGTGCAGTTTCACCGCCACGTCGGGGTACTCCTCGAGGATGCGGCGGAACATCTTGCGGCTCAGCCTTATCACTTCCGAATCGGTCTCGGCCGAGGCGCTGGTCAGTCGCCTTGAGTCGGCGATCAGCGCCAGTTCGCTGAGGATCGTGCCAGGACCGGCGGTGCCGATCGGGATGCGGTCGCCATCCTGCTCGCGGTAGAGCACGATCTTCCCACTGACCACGATATAGGCTGAGTCGGCTTCGTCGTCTTCGCGGTACAGCTTGCGGTCGGCCTGTAGATGCGTGGCTTCGGCGCCGAAGGCGAGCAGACGCAGCTGTTCCTGCGTGAAACCCTCGAAGAGCTTCACGGCAGACAGGATGCGGATGTCGTCATCCAGCGCCATCTCTAGCTGCGTCCCCGAACGGTCAGTCCAATCCCTCCCTTAGAGCGCCGCGCGTCCTCCTGGTCACGCAAAGGATGCTCCAACATCTTCAATTTGCGCAGCGTTCTTCCCCAAAACCGAATCGATTTTGGGCCGATGCGCGGGTCGATCCAGGCCCCTCCAGCCGGATCGTACCCGAAACAGTCCCGCCCCGACCGCCTATTGAATAATGAAATGTTTAAGGAACCAGCTTGTAGCCGCCGCTTTCTGTCACAAGAATTTCAGCATTGGAAGGATCGCGCTCGATCTTCTGGCGCAGCCGGTAGACGTGGGTTTCCAGCGTGTGCGTGGTGACGCCGGAATTGTAGCCCCACACTTCCTCGAGCAAGACGTCGCGCGTTACCACCTTCTGGTCGGCGCGATAGAGATATTTGATGATCGACGCCTCCTTCTCCGTCAGCCGCACCTTGGCGCCGCGCTGGTCGATCAGAAGCTTCTGGCTGGGCTTGAACGTATAGGGACCGACCGAGAAGGTGGCGTCCTCGCTCTGCTCGTGCTGGCGCAGTTGCGCGCGGATGCGGGCAAGCAGCACGGCGAAGCGGAACGGCTTGGTGACATAGTCGTTGGCGCCGGCCTCGAGGCCCAGAATCGTGTCGGAATCGGTGTCGTGGCCGGTCAGCATGATGATCGGCGCCTTGTAGCCGCCCTTGCGCAGGATCTTCACCGCCTCGCGGCCATCCATGTCGGGCAGGCCGACATCCATGATGAGCAGGTCGATGAGCCCACCACGCGCAGCAGCAACACCTTTGGCGGCGGTCGCTTCCTGCAGGACGTCGAATTCTTCGTAAAGGGCGAGTTGCTCGACGAGGGTTCCCCGCAGGTCGTCATCGTCGTCAACGATAAGAATGGTACGTGATGTCATGGATCAATCCGTTGTTTTGAAAAGAATTTTCAGTTGACCGACCCCCATTTATGCGGAAGCTGACCGGCGCAACAGTCCGATCACAGTGATTTGTTCCGTGACACGATCATACAAGAAAAAACGCGTTCGCAATGCAGCCGGCGCAATTTTGCCTAAAGGGCTGCGGGTGCTGGTGGTACGGGCGAGGCCCGGCAACCCAAGCCAGGGGATTTTGCAGGCCGGCAGCAAGGTGTTCGCGTGCGCGCTCGGACGCGGCGGCATCTCCGCCAACAAGCGCGAGGGCGACGGCGCGACGCCGCTTGGCGAGATGCGGATTCTATCGGGATATTTTCGGAGCGATCATTTCGCCGTGGCCCGCAAAACCCGGCTGGCAATGACACCGATCGGGCGCGATCTCGGCTGGTGCGAGGTGCCGGACGACCGCAACTACAACCGGCCGGTGAAAATCCCCTATGGCGCCAGCCATGAGCGGATGCGGCGCGATGATCGCCTCTATGACGCCTGCCTGGTGCTCGACTGGAACATGGCGCCACGCCGGCGCGGGCGCGGCAGCGCCATCTTCTTCCACCTGGCGCGTCCCGGCTTCACGCCGACGCAAGGCTGCGTTGCGGTAACCGCGCGGACGATGGCGCGGCTGTTGCCGCTGATTTCGGACAGGACGGTGGTGAGGGTGGTGAGGTAGCGGTGAATAGTGAATAGTGATGAGGGACGAACTCGCTGCTCTCTCACCATTCACCACTGCCTATTCCTCTGCCAGCCAATATCCAGCAGTCCCAGCCTGCCCAACTCCCGGTCCATGGCGCGGGCGACATCCTTGCGTTCGCCGCCAATGTCGCGCAGCTCGCGATCGGAGAGATCCTCGACGTCCTGGTGGACGACATTTTGCTGGGTGAGATGGATCGCGACCCTGGCGTGACTAAGCCAGTCGAGCACGGCACGCAACCAGGTCGGACGGGCGATCGGTGAATGAAAAGCGACGGTGGACATGGTGTGATCCGTTCCTCCGGATATCAAATCCGGTTTGATAGTGTTTCGATTGCGCCCATCATGTCGGATTGAAAGGCAAAGGAGAAACGAGTAGTTTTCTCCATATCATCAAGTTTTATTTGGAGATCAATTGGCCCGCCTGCTGCCCGGAACCCGCGCCTTGAGGACGCTCGAAGCGGCGGCCCGGCACCTCAATTTCACCCGGGCCGCGGACGAGCTCGGGCTGACGCCGGCCGCGGTCAGCCACCAGATCAAGGAAATCGAGGACCAGCTCGGCATCGTTCTGTTTACCCGCACCAGCCGGACCATCCGGTTGACCGAGGCAGGCACGGTGCTGTTCGAAGCCTCGCTCGATGCGCTCGACGTGCTCAACCGGGCGGTGTCGCGGGCACAAAAGATGACGCGCGGCATGGCGCTCCTGAAAATTACGCTCGACCCGCAATTTGCGACCAAATGGCTGATGCGGCGTGTCGACGATTTCCGCAAGCATCAGCCCGGGATCGAACTTCGCTTCGACATCGCCTATGAGGTGCGCGATTTCGATCGCGACGACGTCGATATAGGCATTCGCTTCGGCACCGGGAAATATCCGGGCATTGTCAGCCACCGTCTGTTCGACAACATCATCATTCCGGTGTGCAGCCCGGCTTTGCTGACCTCCGGTCCGCCGCTTCGAGAGCCGCGCGATCTCTTCCGGCACACGCTTGCCCATATCGTATGGGCGCGCCAGGGCGTGACCTGGCCGAACTGGCGCATGTGGATGGCGGCGGCCGGCATCGACGATTTTGATGACAGCCGGACCATCGTTTTCGGCTCTTCGTCAGATGCGGTGCAGGCGGCGCTCGACGGTAATGCGGTGGCGCTCGCCGATTTCGCCATGGTGGCCAACGACCTGTCGGAGGGACGGCTGGTGCGGCCATTCGAACTCGGCCTCAAGGTCGCGGCCGAGTTCGCCTATTTCCTGGTTTATCCAGCCGCATCGGCAAACGACGCCAGGATCATCGCGTTCAAGGACTGGATCCTGGGCGAAGTCCACAACCCGCAGCCGGACCCGACGCGCCGGACATGGGACGAGCTGTAGATCAGCCGGCGACGACCGGTGCGCCGAACCAGCCGATCACCACACCGATGATCAGAAGCACGCCGAGCCAGTGACCGCCGTCGATCAGGGTCAGGTCCCAGCCGAAATTTTCATAGCGGTGGTTGGCCGTCAGCGTCGTGGCGACAAAGCCGAGCCAGAGGACGAAGCCGAAGACCAGGCCGGCGACAAGGGCCGGCTCGCCGCCGGTCATCGCGCCGACAACCAGAGCAACAACTAGCGCCATGATGAGTTCGGCAATGAAGGAGATGACGAAGGGCAGCTTCGACTTGCTCATTGTCGCCGGATCGAGCTTGGCCGCCTTCAGCCACGGCTTGCTCAGAGCCGTGTACCAGACGGCGCCGAAGAGCCACGCCACCACGGCCGCGACAACGACCGCCAGCCAGTTCACTGCTGAAAAATCCATAAAAGTCCTCCCCTCAAGCATGTCGCCCAAAAAGCGTTGAGCGGTCTTGGGATAACGACATGCATATTCTTCAAATCAATGCGCGATCGAACGCCTGTTCGGCAGCGCCGTCAAGCGAAGCGCCAGACCGTGGTGCGCTTGACCAGCGCATCCTCGAGCGCCCGCGTCACCGCCACTTCGTAGACGGCCAAAGGCTCCAGTCCGGCCTTGGGCATGTAGGAGCGGCCGGGATCGCCAACGAGGATGTCGGCGCCGCGCGCCTTCAGCGTCGAAAACCACGGCATCAGCGTGTCGGCAAAAGATCTGTCGTAGAAAACGTCGCCGGCCAGCACCACGTCCCAGCCGGCATCGGTGCCGATGCAGTCCGTGCCGCAAAAGTCGATGGCAACACCGTTGGCCTCGGCGTTGAGCCGGATCGCCGTCTCGCAGAACGGGTCGATGTCGGCGGCGATCACTTGCGCCGCACCGGCCTTGGCGGCGGCGATGGCGACAAGTCCGGAGCCGGAAGCGAAGTCGAGCACGCGTTTGCCGCGCACTTCAGACGGGTTGTCGAGGATATAGCGGGCAAGGCCCTGGCCACCGGCCCAGGCAAAGGCCCAGAAGGGCGGCGGCAAGCCGATTTCGGTCAACTCGTCCTCGGTTCGCTGCCAGAGGTCATGCGCCTCATCGGCAAGGCGCAGAAAAATTTCCGGCACGTGCGGCGGCGCCACGAGCGCCGTGTTGTCGAGAATGAACTTTTTCGCGCTGTTCGGCGTGAGGACCGTCACGGAGCGGGCGTCAGGCCGCCCATGCGGCAGACTTCCTTCCATTCGGCCGGAGTCACCGGCTGCACGGAAAGTCGCCCGAGCCGCACCAGCGCCATCTCGGCGAGTTTCGGATTGGCCTTGACCTGTTCCAGCGTCGGCGGGTTCGGCACGTCCTTGAAGGCGCGGATGTCAACACATTCCCAGCGCGGATCGTCGGTCGTGCTATCCGGATGCGCCAGCGCGCAGACTTCGGCGATGCCGACGACGTTCAGCCCCTCATTGGAATGGTAGAAAAAGCCGAGATCGCCGATCTGCATCGCCTTCATGTTGTTGCGCGCCGCATAGTTGCGCACGCCGTCCCATTGCGTGCCAGCCTTGCCTTTCGCCTTCAACGCTTCGAAGGAGAAGACCGAAGGTTCGGATTTGAACAGCCAGTAGTTCATGTCTTTGCTCCTCCTCACGGCTTGCCCGATTAACTAGCCGCCGGCTTGTTGAAGGTCCAGTTCCACTGGCGGATTTCGACGCTTTCGAACAACCCGGCCTTGGCATAGGGATCGGCGGCCGATAGCGCCTGCGCACCCGCCATGTCAGGCGCCTCGACGACGACGAGGCTGCCGTTCGGCTTGCCGTCGGCATCGAGGAACGGACCGGCAAAGGCCAGTTTCTTGTCGGCGTTCAGGCCCTCGAGAAAGGCGACGTGGGCGGGCCGGGTGTCGACGCGCACCTGCAGGCTGCCGGGCTTGTCCTTGCAAATCAACGCAAACAGCATGCTTTCGAAACTCCGGGTTGGGATTGCGACTACAGTTCGCCTTGAACTGCCGAAACCGAGTTTTTGCTTTTATGGTGCCTTCGGGTCAATGCCAAATGACGATCTGCCGCGTTGGATCTCCGCCCCGCTCAAGGCCAAGGCATTGAAATGATTGATCCACTTGGGTTTGATGAAAGTCACAGGCGATATCGCTTCGCCCGAAAGAGCAGACACAGGCAATAGCGCTGCATTGCGAGAAAATAGCGCCTGGCCTTTGCGATTACTGCTTATAGGACGCGACTGGATATTTCGTAAGTCAAAGATAATCAATTTTCGATATGCTACGCTCCCAGCAGTTGTGGGAATGGGGCTGGTTCTTCCAGAACGCCTGAATAGAGGACGCAATGGAGAGCATCGCGGGTGACATGACAGACAGGATCGACGACGCCACGCCTGCTTTCACGGCCAGCATGGAGACCGAGCGTGTTCTCGTTTCTGCAATCATTCCTTGCCTGAACGAAGAATTGACGATTGGCATCTGCATCCGCAAAGCTTTCGATGCCTTCTCGAGGCGCGGCGTCAAGGGGGAAGTCGTCGTCGGCGATAATGGCTCCACGGACAGGTCGGTGGAGATTGCGCAACAGTTGGGAGCGCGCGTCGTCCATCAGCCGGTAAAGGGCTATGGCGCGGCAATCAGCGCCGCGGCTGAAGCAGCGGAAGGCAAATATCTCATCATGGCCGATGCCGATGATTCCTATGACTGGAGCCAGCTCGGCGATTTCATCGATGCGTTGGAATTGGGTGCGGACTTTGTCATGGGCAATCGGTTCGCCGGCGGTATCGAGCCGGGCGCCATGCCGCTATTGCATCGCTACCTGGGCAATCCCGTCCTGTCCACCATCGCCCGCTGGCTGCACAAATCTCCGATCCACGACTTCCATTGCGGCATGCGCGGTGTCACTCGAGAGGCATTTCATAAAATCGGCGCACGCTCGCCGGGAATGGAATTCGCCTCGGAAATGATCATCAATGCGCATCGCGCTGGGCTCGCCATTCGTGAAGTGCCGATCAAGCTCTACCCAGACAAGCGAAACCGCGCCCCGCATCTGCGTTCCTTCCGCGACGGTTGGCGCCATTTGCGGCTCATTATTGCTCACGCGCCGGACACGCTTTACCTGATACCTGGTCTTACCTTGCTGGCGACGGGTATTGTCGGCCTGGCCGTTCTCGCTGCCGGACCTGTTCGCATCGGCGGATGGTACTTCGGAATTCACTTCGTCGCGCTCTCGGCTATGGCGACGTTGATTGGCCTTTCAGCGATCCTGTTCGGTATGCTGGCAAAGGTGGCAATCGCCATCTACCATCCGGGCTACAGCGGTCGAATTGTGTCATGGCTGACGCGCGGTCGCCCTTTGGAATGGCTGGTTTTTTCCGGTGGTGTACTCGCGGCAGCCGGCTTCGCGGCGGACGTGGCACTGGCGCTACATTGGATTTTTGTCGGCGGCCCCATGGAGCAATCTGTGCACCTGACCTTTGTGGTCACCACTATCTGCGTGGCCGGCATGTCCATGGTCCTATCCGGCTTCGTGCTCAAGTTGCTGCTTGATACATTGAGTGCCAGACATGAGTTCTAACCCTTCAGCAGCCTCGCGAGCGGAAATTCAAGCAGTAAGCCGCGCGGCCGAAAAGCCTTTTCTGTCGGTCGTTATGCCTGTCCATGACGGGGCGGCATGGATTGGAGCGACACTTGCTTCACTTGCTGCGGAGCTGACTGGCGACCTGCAGATAATCATTATCGACAGCAGCCCGACGAACGCCACAGCTGCCATTGTCGAGCGATTCCTCCACTGGCCGGCGTTCCGGCTGCTTCGGCGAAAAGATCTCGGGCCTTGGCAGTCGAAGACCAACCTGGGCGTTGAGCTAGCCGCCGCCGATTATGTCTGCATACTCCACCAAGACGACCTGTGGTTGCCCGGGCGCATTGAGGCCGCTCGACGCTGGCTCGCGGACGCACCCGAAGCAGCGCTTCATTTAGCCCCGACTGCGATCGTTGACCGCCACGGCCGGCGAATGGGATGCTGGAACTGTCCCTTGCCAAGCGAAAAGGTGCTCGAATCTGAATTCTTGCTGGAACGGCTTCTCGTACAGAATTTTGTGTCTGTGCCTGCTCCGATTTTTCGTCGGAGTGCGTGGCTGGCATGCGGGGGCATGGATGAGATGCTTTGGTATACGGCGGATTGGGATATGTGGGCGAAGCTCGCTGTTGCCGGATCTGTCGTTTATCACCAAGAGATAACCACAGCCTTCCGGGTTCATGGAGGTTCGCTGACTGTAACCGGGTCGCGTAATGCGAATGAATTCCGTTCGCAAATGCAGACTGTCCTAGAGCGCCATCTGTACCGGCTTTCGGCGCGCAGCCGACGCCAGATTGAATCTGCTGCTCGGGCATCGATCAGCGTTAATGTGTCGCTGGCGGCTGCGTCGGGCGGCGACTTGAAGGCCTTGGTTCGAGCGGCTCGCACCATGCTGTCGCTCGGGCCGACGGGATTAAGGCGTTACTTGCGCGATTCGCGATTGCTAGAGCGCGTCATGTGCCGGCTTCGCGCGAAACTGACGGGAGCGTTCTGAGGCAATGTTCAGCTCTGCCAGGATCGCCGACAACCAAGTGGACAAGAGCGACCATGCCGGTGCTCACGAAAGACCGCTTTTGGAACGTGGATGGCGGTACACTGTGGTGGGAGCGATATGCGCAATTGCGCACAATGCCATCATGATTGCGGTTGATCAGCTGGGTGGGCACTACCTGCTGGGCATCATGATTTCATTCCTGGCTGTGATGCCTACGGGATACGCTCTGCACAGCTGGTTCACCTTCGGCAAGCCACTTCGCTTGAAATCATTTGCGCGTTTTGCGGCAGGTGTGGCTGCGGCCTACCCGATCTCGGTAGCCATGATGGTGCTTCTCTGTTCATGCCTCGGCCTTGGTGTTGCGATTGCGTCTCCGATCGCCACAGTTGCGTTACTCATCTGGAACGTTGTCGTTGCGCATTTTGCTATCTTGTCACGGTTCAATCTAAAGCCCGTCACCTTGCCGGCGACATCCTCTCGCTCAACCACGGGAAACGAGGAATGAGAATGTTGCCGCCAGGACAGATCATGCGCAGGGCTCTTGGCCGCCATTTCAAGCCGGTCGGAGACATCTACCGTCGTCTTTTCGTCAATCTCAATGTAATTGCGGATTTTCTCGATCGCGAATTGCCGAACGGCGCGAAGGTTTTGGATATCGGCGGCGGGGATGGAGCGCTCGTCGACCGGTTGCTTGATCGGCGCCCCGACCTAACGGTTACGATGTGCGATCTCGCACCTTCAATCGGTGCGTTTCTAAGCAACGCAAATCGACCGAAGGTCGAACTTCTGCCCGCCACGGACCTTTCCAGCGTGCAAGGATCTTATGATGTTGTGACGATTTCCGACGTCATTCATCATGTGCCGGTCGATGGGCGCGACGCATTCTTCAAATCGCTGGCCGACAGTTGCGAACGCTGGGCCTGCCGGAAGATCATCTTGAAGGACATCGAGCCTGGTGGAATACGCGCCACCTTGTCGCTTCTTGCGGACCGGCACATTACCGGAGACAAGCATGTCGTGCTATTTTCACGCTCGGACTTCACGGCCATGGCAAGACGGCATTTCCCTACAGCAAAAAGAGCATCGGCGTTACCGGACCGGCCGAATTATTGTGAACTGCTCAGCTGGTAGTAGATGGGTAGATCCTGGCGGGTCGCGAGGCGGTAAGCGCGCGGATCAACGACACGCTATTTGGTCGCGATGGTGCCGAGCATGCTGGCGATCCGATGACTCTCCGGGCGATCGACCAGGAATTTGTCGATAAACTTCAACGGGAATGTCAGCGTCAGGATCGCGGCTTTCGCTATCATGTAGCGGGTTCGGTTCTCTCGACCAACAACGACGCCGATATATTCCGAAAGGATGTTGACGATCGCGCTTGTCGGTCCTTGATGTGTCTGGACCTCCACCTTTCCGAACCGCCGGAGGAGTTGCTCAATCCCGTCCTTTGTGAAGTTGCAGTAGTGGGCAGGATAGCCATGGTAGGGGAACAGGAAGGGGTTGATGCACAGAAGCTTTCCACCCGGCCTTAGGACACGGAACACTTCATCGACGACCGCTTCCGGATTGGGAACATGCTCGATCACGCTGTCCAGAATAACGAAGTCGACGGAATTGCTTGCAAGCGGCGTGTGCTCGATATTCGCGACCAGATCGACGTTCGGGGTGGGGAACAGGTCAATGTTGAGGACATCGGAGCGAACGCGCCGTGCGCCAGAGCCAAACTCAACGATCATTGAGTCCTGAGGTATCAAAGCAAGAAACGAATTCAGCGTGTCGTGCGGTGAATATTCGCTTGTGATGACCTGCTTCAGCGAATTGTAGAGACGGGCGCGCGTGCTAGTACCGGTATACGCCTCTTCATGGAAGCTCGCGTCGAAGCCCTCCCTCACCGGCGACTCGACAAAGAATGGAATGCCTTTGTGCACGGGATAGGTGGCAGGGCAAGATTCGCAGGTCAGGGCAACCTGGCTTGTGCCAAGCTTAGAATAGCAGACTGGGCAGACGAGGCCCGATGCCATCTTGGGTTGTAGCACGCGATGTCCTTTCAAGCCGCCGCATTGTCGCAGAAGGCAGGTTGCCGTGTCTGAATATAGCCCCTTCTTAACAAGCAAAACGCTAACAGCGGCTAAAGTCCGCTGCGTATAAGCTGGCTGGAGCGGAGCACTGCAAGAACCCCGTATCATAAGCGCGACGGCCGCAGCACAGTGCTCGGAAAATTAACCGCGCTGGGACCATGCTCCGCCAAGCGGAGCTGCCGGGTAAGAGTGGTCTGCCTGGGGCACGATCGAGGGGGTTGTCTTGAATACGCAGGAGCCGGGACCAAACAAGCTGTTCGCTCTCGGGCAGCGCCCAACCACAATTCTTCTGCATGTCTTGATCGCACTCAAGATCATCTTGCTGTTCGTTCTGGCTTGGAACATCCGCTTCGTCATGGATGAATTCGTCCAACTCGGATGGGCCAAATATTTCTCCAACGGCCTGTTCGATACGATCTGGCACCCCAAGGCGGTCGGCTATGCGGTCTTTTATGAGATTGCTCATCTGATCGGCTGGAATGCCACATCAATTCTGCTTGCTGGCCGCATGCAGTCTGCGCTGCTGGCCTGCGGCACCATCGCTTTGATCTACGCATGCGCTCGCGCTCTTGGCGAGGACCGCGTGCGTTCTTTGACGATCATCCTCATTCTCCTGTGCTTTTCGAATTTTATGGAACGCATCTTTCGCACAATTGCCGAACCGCCAGCTGTGTTCTTCGCCGTGGCGGCGCTGCTGGTTATCCTGCGCGCACCTGCGTTGAGCGCAAGGCAGCTTCTCGCCGCTGGCATGTTAAGTGGCCTTGCCTTCCTCACCACTCAGAAATCGATCTACTTTAACGTTGCGCTCGGGGTCAGCCTTGTCGCTGACGCAGCCTTGATGAGACGCTACGCGACAGGTGTAGTCCGCGGGGGGTGGCTTGTGCTCGGATGGGCCGTTCCCGTAATTGTCTATTGCTTCATCTTCGGCGGTGGCGCCCCCGTTCTCGCGGCCAAAAACCTCATACTAGGCCCGGTCGAGATTGCGACGCGTGGAGGCGGTGACTACGGGGGACTGAGGCAGTTCGTGCTGCAGACCCTGGCGCGGAACGCCATTCTTTATGGGATCTGTTTCTCCGGCATGGCTCTGTCGCTGATGCGGATCATGAAGCTCGATGAACGAAGGCGAATTGCACTGATCTTTTCGCTCATCGTGACGGCGCTGGTGTTCGCACACGACCAGCCCTGGCCTTATGTCTTCATCATGGCGTTGCCGTTCATTGCGCTCTGGTCATTGGAGCTTCTCGACGTTACCGCGGCCTACGCGCGCTACCGGGTTGCTGTCCTGACGGTGCTGATCACAGCAATGGCCATGAGCTACGTAAGCGATGTTGTTTACCTTCGCCTCAACAATCAGACCCAGCTAGAACTGGTCGCGCGCGCGGAAACGTTGCTCGCGCCGAGTGAGAAGTATTTCGACGGCATCGGGATGCTGCCCAATCGACAGGAGCCTTCCACACTCTGGCTCGACCAGCACCATGTCTTGAAAACGTTGCAGGAAGGCAGGGAATCGGAAGCGTACAAAATCCTCTCTGACTCTCCGCCCAAGGTGGTCCTCTGGTCATATCGCATGGATTTGATCGACCCCGTGATCGCCCCTCTTATCCGTGACAGCTACGTCCAGATCGCTCCCAACATCAGAATGGCCGGTCGTCGCCTTCGCTCCGGTCGTCTGGACGTTTTCAAGGTGCCGGTCCCTGGACGGTACAACCTGTATACGACGAACGGGCAGCCAGCAGATGGCAAGGTCGAGATCAATGGCACCCCGCGTTCCTTGCCTTTGTCGTTGGAGGCCGGTGTCAGCGACGTTGTTCTGCGCAGCGGTCCGGCCGAGGCACTGCTGCTTCCGGAAGGTGATTACGAAAACCTCATCGTCGCGGGTGAGGACAATGCCGAGTTGTTCCGAGGTATATACAATTAGATATCAGCTTCGGTCTTCAGCGGCCGCGTCATCAGGGCGGACACAGCCTGCCGTATGGTGATCGTGCCGTCCAGTATCGCCGACACCGCAGTAATGATCGGCGCGTCGATGTCGCGCTCGGTGGCGATGCGGGCGGCGATCGCCGCCGTCGGCACGCCTTCGGCGAGTGGCAGGCCGGCAAGCGGTTTGCCTTGTCCCAAGGCCAAGCCGTAGGCGAAATTACGCGACTGGGCTGACGAGCAGGTGAGCAGCAAATCGCCGAGGCCGGAAAGCCCCATCAGCGTCTCCGGTTTTGCACCGAAGGACGCGCCGATGCGGCGCAATTCGACGAAACCGCGCGTCACCATGGCGGCCTGCGCACTGGCGCCGAGCCCGGCGCCGGTGACTGCACCGGCTGCGATGGCAAAGACATTCTTCAGCGCGCCGCCGATCTCGACGCCGATCAAATCGTCGCTGGAATAGCAGCGCAGGTTTTCCGCCGAAAAGCGGGCGGCAAGCTCGGCCGCCAGGGCATCATCACGGGCGGCGACCACGACGGCGGTCGGCAGGCCCCTGGCGACATCGGTGGCGAAGCTTGGGCCGGACAAGGCTGCGACCGGGGTTTCCGGCAAAATGTCCGCGACGATTGCCGACAACAGCGCGCCGGTGTCGCGCTCAATGCCCTTGGCGCAAAGAACCAGCGGAATGCCTTTCGGCATATGGGGCTTTGTCGTCGTCAGCATGGCGCGCAGCGCTTGCGCCGGCGCCACGGCCAGCACGCAATCGGCGTCAGTCAGCGCAGCGCCGATATCGCTCGTCGCCGCGATGCCGGGCTCGATGGCGATGCCGGGGAGATAGCGCGGGTTCTCACCGCGGTGGATGGCGGCGACCGTTTCTTCATCGCGGGCGTAGAGCCGGACAACGTGGCCGGCGCGCAGCATGGCCAGTGCCAGTGCAGTGCCCCAGGCGCCGCCTCCGAGCACGGCAACACGCCAGCCGGTCTTCTCCCGGGCGCTCATGCTTTCGCTCCGCGCCGGCCGGAGCCGACCATCGGCGCCGAGATCGAGTCCAACGGCCAGCGCGAACGCGGCACGAAATCGGCGGCGTTTTCATCGGCTATGCCGGCCCGCAGCCGTTCGATGCCGGCCCAGGCGATCATCGCCGCATTGTCGGTGCATAGTTTCAGCGGCGGCGCGACGAAGGCGAAGCCGGCCTCGGCGCACTGCTTCTGCAGCGTCGCCTTGATCGTGCTGTTGGCGGCGACGCCGCCGGCGACGACCAGCGAGGGCGTGGCCTTGTCCGGAAATTCCTGGCGGAAGCGGGCAAGCGCCCGTGAAACGCGGTCGCCCAGCGCGTCGGCCACCGCCGCCTGGAACGAGGCGCAGATGTCGGCGACATCCTGCTCGCTCAGCGGCTGGATGGCGGTCGCGGCCTGGCGCACGGCGGTCTTGAGGCCGGAGAAGGAGAAATCGGGTTGCGCCGACCCCTTCATCGGCCGCGGAAAGGCAAAGCGCGTCGCATCGCCGGTTGCTGCCGCCTTCTCGACATTCGGCCCGCCGGGATAGGGCAGGCCGAGCATTTTCGCCGTCTTGTCGAAAGCTTCGCCGAGCGCGTCGTCGATGGTCGTCGCCCAGCGCTGGTAGTCGCCGACGCCGCGCACGGCGACGATTTGTGTGTGGCCGCCGGAGACCAGCAGCAGCAGATAGGGAAAGTCGAGCCCGTCGGTCAGCCTTGCGGTCAATGCGTGGCCTTCGAGATGGTTGATGGCGATCAATGGCTTGCCGGCGGCAGCGGCAATTGCCTTGGCCGTCATCAGGCCGACGATCAGTCCGCCGACCAGACCAGGCCCGGCGGTGGCGGCAATGGCGTCGATGTCGGCAAGTGCTGTGCCCGAATCGGCAAGGGCGGCCTCGACGATGCCGTCCAGCGCCTCGACATGGGCGCGCGCGGCGATCTCCGGCACGACGCCGCCAAAGGCGGCATGCTCCTCGATCTGGCTGAGCACAATGTTGGACGCAATGACCGGCGCGGCGGCACCATCCAGCGTCACTACGCTGGCGGCGGTCTCGTCGCAACTCGTCTCAATGCCCAGAACGCGGATCAATTCGTCGCTGTCTCCAGAGATTGTGTCGCCGGACTTTCCTAGTTAGTAGAGGCGGGCCTCGTTAGGGAGAGTGCCGGAAACGCAAAGCCAGCCGGGGGTTATCACGGACCGCGCGCCATGCAAACTTTGAAAATCGGAACACGCGGCAGCCCGCTCGCGCTCGCCCAGGCGCATGAGACGCAGGCGCGGCTGATGGAAGCGCATGGCATGCCGGCCGAAGCGTTCGAGGTGGTCGTCATCTCGACCAGCGGCGACCGCATCCAGGACCGGCCGCTGTCGGAAGCCGGCGGCAAGGGCCTGTTCACCAAGGAAATCGAAGAGGCGCTGCTGGCCGGGGCGATCGACATCGCCGTGCATTCCTCCAAGGACATGCCGACGGTGCTGCCCGACGGGCTGGAGCTTTCCACCTTCCTGCCGCGCGAGGACGCGCGCGACGCCTTTATCGGCAAGGCGGTAAAGCGCATCATCGACCTGCCGCAGGGCGCCAAGGTCGGCTCGTCGTCGCTGCGGCGCCAGGCACTGATCCGGCGCATGCGGCCGGACCTCGACGTGGTGATGTTCCGCGGCAATGTGCAGACCAGGCTGCGCAAGCTGGAGGAAGGCGTCGCCGAAGGCACGATCCTCGCCCATGCCGGGCTGAAACGGCTGGGGCTCGGCCATGTCGTCACCGATCTGATGCCGCTCGATGCTTTTCCGCCGGCGCCGGGGCAAGGTGCGATCGGCATCGAGACCCGCATCGGCGACAGCGCTGTCGAAAAGATGCTGGCGGCCATCCACGATGTGCCGACGGGCCAGGCGCTGGCCTGCGAGCGCGCCTTCCTGGCGGCGCTCGACGGCTCCTGCCGCACCCCGATCGCCGGCTATGCGACGATAGCAGGCGGCACGCTGGTCTTCGCCGGGCTGATCATTTCGCCTGATGGTACGCAATCGCATGAGGTGACGGCCGAGGGCCCGGCGCAGGATGCCGCCCGTATCGGCATGGAAGCCGCCTTGACGGTGCGGGCCAAGGCCGGCGAAACCTTCTTCGACGGCTGGGTCTGATATGCGTGTCCTGGTGACGCGGCCGCAACCCGGGGCATCTCACACCATGCGGCGGTTACAGGAACTGGGATTTGAGCCGCTCCTTCTGCCATTGACCGAAACGGTGACGCTGCCGGTCAATGTCGGCGCAGCAGGCGACGAGGCCGTGGCCCTTGCGATCACCAGCGCCAATGCCGTGCGCCATGCGCCGAAAGAGCTCATCGCGACGCTTGCCGCCTTGCCTTGCCATGCCGTCGGCGCAAGGACGGCTGAAGCGGCGCGCGCGGTAGGGTTTTTGTCGGTCAGCGAAGGGCCGGGCGATGCCGAGAAACTGGCCGATACGATTGCCGCCGGCCTTTCCGGCAAGGCGATCATCTATCTCACGGGACGCGTGCGGTTTCCGGCTTTCGAGACGCGGCTGCGGGAGGGCGGCGTCGAGGTCCGCGCCATCGAAACCTATGACACCGTCTCACTGAACTATTCCGACGATGAAATCCGTGCGCGCCTGTCCGGTCAGGCGGTCGATGCGATGCTGCTTTATTCGGCCAAGGCGGCGGCAGCGTTGCAGACCTTGGTCAATCGGCCGGAATTGGGCGATCTCCTTGGAAAGGCGCGGGTTTTTGCCCTGTCCGAGCGCATAGCAGCTGCGCTCGGCGATGTCGCCGGCAAAAAAATAGGGGTTGCCCGGGAACCGCAGGAGGAGGCGTTGCTTGAGCTGTTACGTGCAGGCCCCTGACCCCCGTGTCATCACGCCGCCCCTTTTCACCGCTTGGTGATGTGCTAGACCATTTTTAAACCATCACGCGCCGTCAGGCGTTGAGACGAAGCAGGATTTGCGGAGCCCAGGCATGGTCAAGACGCCGAAGATGCGACATTCGAAAAGCCGCCGGGAGCCGGTGACCATCGAGCTCGAACCCGGCGCCGTCTCGCGTATCGTCGATGCGGATGCCGCCAAGTCTGATGCCGACGTGGCGGCATCCCCTAGCCCCGATGCGACCGAGACCTCGGCCGAATCGGTCATGCACGAGGAGGCGGCTGCCACAGCCGATGCACAGCCGGAGACGCCTGACGAGCCGGTTCATGCTGACCAAGCTGATCTCGAGCCGTGGGAGCATTCCGACGCCGCGGCGCAGGCTGTGCCGGAGAGCGCCGGTGCAAAGGTGTCCGGCGAACCGGAAAGGCCTTATCCCGCCGCCTCCGACGCACCACCACGCGCCAAGGCCTCCGACTACAGTTTCGAGGATGCCTCACCCAAATCGGGTGAGCCCCAGGAAACACCAAAAGCCGCCGAGGTGAGGAGCCAGCCCATGGCAGCGCAGCCGAAGCGTTCCAACGGCATTGCCGCCGGCATCATTGGCGGTGTCATCGCGCTGGCCGCCGCCGGCGGGCTGCAGTTTGCCGGCGTGCTCGGTGCTCCGGGTTCGGGCGGTGGCACGGTCTCGCTCGACGGCGTCAATGGCGAGATCGCCTCGCTGAAGAGCGAAATCGCCGACCTCAGGGAAGCCAGCGGCAGTGGTGCCGCAACGGCGAAGGTGGACGGGCTGTCATCGGCTCTGGATCAGGTGAAGGCCGATGTCGCATCGCTGAAATCGGCGGTCGAGCAAGGTGGCGCCGGCGACAATGCCGGGCTTGCCGCGCTTGGCGACAAGGTCAAGCAGATCGAGACGGCGGTCGCCGCGCTCGGCCAGGCCGGCAACGCAGCTCCGGTCGATCTCAGCCCGCTCAACGAAAAGCTTTCGAGCCTGGACGCCCTGGTGAAATCGGCCGGCGAGGCGGCCAAGGCGCAGGAAGGCCGGCTCGCCGCGCTTGAACAGTCGGTGACGCAGCTCTCCGGCAAGGTCGAGTCACAGGCCTCCCAGCCGAAGATCGCGATGGCCATCGCCGCTTCGGCGCTGAAGGCGGCGCTCGACCGCGGCGCGCCGTTCGCCGCCGAGCTGGAAACCTTCGCGGCGATCTCGCCCGATGCGCCGCAGATTGCGGCGCTGCGCCCCTATGCCGAAAAAGGCGTGCCGACCCGCACCGAAATCGCCGGCGAGGTCGATGCCGCGGCCAGTGCGATGGTCGCCGCCGCGACCCCGGTCGACGAAAATGCCGGCTTCTTCCAGAACCTTTTGTCGAGCGCCGAATCGCTGGTCAAGGTACGGCCGATCGGCGCCGTGGAGGGCGCCGGCGCGCCCGAGACCGTGGCGCGTATGGAAGTGGCGGTCAACCAGGGCGACTACGCCAAGGCGCTCAGCGAATATGCGACGCTACCGGACGCGGTCAAGGCGGCGGGCGCCGACTTTGCCGGCAAACTGAAGGCGCGCATCGAGGTCGAGACACAGGTCGACGCGCTGATTGCAGGCGCGATGAAGGCATGAGGACGACACGATGATCCGCATTCTCATCTTTCTCGCCGTCGTCTTTGCGCTCGGCCTCGGCTTTGCCTGGCTGGCCGACCGCCCCGGCGAGATGGTCGTCACCTTCAACGGCTACCAGTACCAGGTCAGCCTGATGGTGGCGGCGGTGGCGATCGTTGCCGTCGTCGCCGCGGTGATGATCGTCTGGTGGCTGATCAAGTCGCTGTGGAACAGCCCGTACACGATCTCGCGCTATTTCCGCGTGCGGCGCCGCGACCGCGGCTACCAGGCGCTGTCGACCGGCATGATCGCCGCCGGCGCCGGTGATGGCGCGCTGGCGCGCAAGAAGACCAAGGAAGCGGCCAAGCTGATCCGGTCCGACCAGGAACCGCTGATCCATCTGCTCGAAGCGCAAGCCTCGCTGCTCGAAGGCGACCATGAGGGCGCGCGCGAGAAATTCGAGGCGATGCTCGACGATCCCGAAATGCGGCTGCTCGGCCTGCGCGGGCTCTACCTCGAAGCCGAGCGGCTGGGCGACCGCAACGCGGCGCGCCACTACGCCGGCCGCGCGGCTGCCGTGGCGCCGCAACTGGCCTGGGCGGCCGAATCGACGCTGGAAGATTTGACCGGGCGCGGCGACTGGGACGGCGCGCTGAAGCTGGTCGAGGCGCAGAAGTCGACGCGGCAGATCGAACGTGACGCCGCCAACCGACGCCGCGCCGTGCTGTTGACCGCCAAGGCGCAGGCGCTGACCGACAGCGATCCCAATGCGGCCAAGACAGCCGCACTCGAGGCCAACAAGCTCGCGCCCGATTTCGCACCGGCCGCGGTTGCTGCGGCCAATCTTTTGTTCAAGCAGAATGACGTCCGCAAAGGCTCGAAGATCCTCGAAGCCGCCTGGAAGGCCGAGCCGCATCCGGAGATCTCGGAGCTCTACACGCATGCAAGGCCAGGCGATGCGGTGGTCGATCGCCTCAACCGGGCGAAGAAGCTGCAGGAGCTGAAGCGCAACAACGCCGAATCGTCGATGACGGTGGCGCGCGCCGCGCTCGACGCGCAGGATTTTTCCACCGCCCGCCGCGAGGCCGAGGCCGCCCTGCGCATGGATCGTCGGGAAGGCGCTTACCTGCTCCTGGCGGATATCGAGGAGGCCGAGACCGGCGACCAGGGCAAGATCCGGCAATTGCTGTCCAAGGCCGTCCGGGCGCCGCGCGATCCGGCCTGGGTTGCCGATGGCGTCGTCTCCGAACGCTGGGCGCCGGTGTCTCCGGTTAGCGGCAAGCTCGACGCCTTCACCTGGCGCGCACCGATGGAACGGCTCGGCCAGCTCATCGACAGCCATGAGGATGCGCCGGCAGCCGAGGTGCCGGTGCTTGCGGCACCGGCGAAGCCGGCAAAGGAGGCCGAGGTTGTTGACCATCCCGCCGTCGCCAGAACGATCAGCGAGGCTCCGATTGAGCCGAAGTCTCTGGTGGGCGACGACCATGTCACGCCGGTCACCGCCGCGGCTTTTGCTGCCGTGCCGACGGATAGCGAAGCGGTCGAGCCGGCCGAGGAGGTTATCCGGTTGCCAGACGACCCCGGCGTCGACCCCGAAGACGAAGCGGAGAAATCACCGCGCCGGTTCCGCCTGTTTTGAACCCTGATCTGATGTGAGCACCATGTTCGAACGCGTTCTGTCCTTTCTGAAAGACCTGCCGGCCGGCGCGGGGGCTCGCGCCAATGCCGACGATCCGCGCGTTGCCGCCTCGGCTTTGCTCTATCATGTGATGAGCGCTGACGGCGTGCGCCAGGATGTCGAGTGGGAGCGGTTCAAGCACGTGCTGGCGCAGAGCTATTCGATCAGCGGCGATGAGCTCGATGCGCTGGCTGCAGCCGGCGAGCGCGCCGACAATGAGGCGATCGACCTCTATGCTTTTACCAGCGTCTTGAAACGCCATCTCGATGCCGATGCGCGCAAGGCCTTCATCGGCCTGATGTGGGAGATCGTCTATGCCGACGGCGAACTGCATGAGCTGGAAGACAACACGGTCTGGCGCGTCGCCGAACTGATCGGCGTCGAGCGGCAGGACCGAATCGAGGCGCGCCGCAAGGCGGCGGCCGCCGCGCCCGGCGCCAGCGGAACATCGAGCGACGAATAGGATCCTAGCTCTCCATGCCGCCTAGACCGAGCTCGAAACCGAAAATCCTGATCGTGCTGCATCAGGAGACTTCGAGCCCCGGCCGGGTCGGCCACATGCTGCTCGAGGAAGGTTTCGATCTCGACATCCGTCGGCCGCCGCTCGGCGATAGCCTGCCGGAAACGCTGGAAGGGCATGCCGGCGCCGTCGTGTTCGGCGGGCCGATGAGCGCCAATGACGAGGATGAGTTCGTCCGCCGCGAGACCAACTGGCTGAATGTGCCGTTGCGCGAGAACCGGCCCTTCCTCGGCATCTGTCTTGGGGCGCAGATGCTGGCCAACCATCTCGGCGGCAAGGTCGAGGGTCATGGCGAAGGACTGGTCGAGATCGGCTGGTATCCACTGAAGCCGACCGAAGCCGGCAAAAAGCTGCTGCCTTGGCCCGACATGGTCTACCAATTCCACCGCGAGGGGTTTTCGCTGCCCAAGGATGCGACGCTGCTGGCGACGGCGGAAACCTACCCCAACCAGGCCTTCCGCTATGGCGACAATGCCTGGGGCATCCAGTTCCATGGCGAACTGACCAGGATGATGATGCAGCGCTGGGTAGTGCGCGGCGCGCACCGTTTCGAACTGCCCGGCGCGCAGCCCGGCCGCGACCATCTCGGCGGCCGGCTGATCTGGGACATGCATCTCAAGCGCTGGCTTAGCGAATTTTTGGGCCTGATCTTCGGTAAGCCCGCTTCGGGACAGGGTAAGACCGGATTGCCCTGAACGGGCTCACGACCAGGGCCATGTTAGATCCGCGCGCCGCCGGTCGCGTCGATCACCTGCCCGGTAGCCCAACGCGCCTCCTTGGTAGCCAGCAACGCGATGATGTCGGCTACGTCGGCCGGTTGACCGACGCGCGAAAATACCGACATGGCTTCCGCGCCGGCACGGGCCTCCGGTATCCTGATCCACTCCGCGTTCATGTCGGTTTCAGTGACACCCGGCATCACCGTATTCACCGTTATGCCTCGGCGGCCGAACTCCGGCGCCAGCGCCAGCGACAGGGTTTCCAGCGCGCCTTTCGATGCCGCATAGGCGGGATGGGTTGGCGCCGCGATCCGGGTAAAGCCGGTCGAAACGTTGATGATACGGCCATTGTCACGGATATGGTCGGCGACGGCCTGTATCAGGAAGAAGGGCGCCTTCAGGTTGATCGCCATCAGCTCGTCGAAGACATCCTCGCTGGTCTGCGCGAGCGAGACCGCGGGCGCTATGCCGGCATTGTTGACCAGAATGTCCAAGCCGGGCTCGCCGGTCGCGGCAATTGTCGCCGCCCTGAACTGCTCCCAGATACTGTCCGCCGCCTCCTTGCCTTTTCTGAGGTCGCCATGCACGGCGACTGCTTTGGAGCCGAGGGCCTCGATCTCGCGAAGCGTGGCCTGTGCGGCGTCGGCGTTGCTGCCGTAGTGCACGCCAATGAGCGCGGCGCCCTGCTTGGCGAAAGCCAGCGCCACAGCGCGGCCGATACCGCGCGAGCTCCCTGTGATGAGGGCTACCTTGTTTGACAATCCTGAAGACATTGGTCGCTCCTTGCGAATTTATAGTGATTGATATAAAAAGACCAAAAGCTAGGCTTGTCAATGATTTTATAGCGATCGATATATAATGAGTGAACCGACCCGGAAACGTGGCAGACCCAGGGTGCTGGATCGTGACGTCGGACTTGAAGTCGCAGCACGCCTGTTCTGGCAGCATGGCTATGAAGGGACGTCGATAGCGGACCTGACCCGCGCCCTGGGGATCACGCCGCCGTCGCTGTATGCGGCCTTTGGCTCCAAGGAGGAGCTCTACCGGCAGGCGCTCGACCACAATGCCGAGCACGAGAGCAAGCATCGCCTCGAGGCCCTGCAAGGCGAAATGTCCGCCTACGATGCGATTGCGTTCTACCTGCACGATGTGGCGAAGGAATTTGCCAACCCGGACAAGCCGCGCGGGTGCATGGTCTCAAACGCGGTTCTTCAACATGCGGAAGAGAACGAACCCATTGCCGAGGTCGTCGCCGACCGGCGAAAGACGACCACCAGGATCATCAAGGCTCGTTTCGACCGCGCCGTGGGCGAGGGCGAGCTGCCGGCCGGCACCGACACCAATGCACTCGCCCACTTCTACGTCGCTGTCATGCAGGGCATGTCGGCGCAAGCCTGTGACGCCGTATGTTCGGCGACATTGGAGCGTTTGGCGAACATTGCCCTGTCGGCCTGGCCAGGCATCCGGACGGATCACTCCGCCCCCCGCTGATGCGCGAACGCTGCATGCATTGCTCGTCCAAGCGCTAAAGGCTACTTCGCCAAGAAGTATTCCACTCGATCGCCTCAATCGCCGTGAGCTGCGCCCGGTATTGCCGCGAATCGCGGATCGGTTGGCCCCTTGCTTGCGCAACGCCTGATATGACGGCAATAATTTGGTTGCGGGACGGAGTGACGTAGCTGACGGCGTTGGGGGGAAGCGTCATGGAAAAGCTGATGCCGCTGTTTGTGGTCGGGGCGATGCTCCTGATCGTTGGCAGCCTGATCTACAGCGGGGCAAAACGCATTGCCGGGCTGTTTTCCGGTTCGTCTTCAAAAGAAAAAGACAAGCCACAGCCAAGCCGTGCGCGAACCTCTGAAGCGGCCCCCGCTATATCGCCCAAACCTAACTCTGCGGCAGAAAAGCTGATCGCCGAAATGCAGCAGCAGGCCAAGAACAGCGACGACCAGCGCAAGGCGGCGTTCAAAGCGCATGTCGAGCGCAAGATCCCGCCGATTTCTGTCGATGGCCGCGAAGCGATCGAACGTGGGCAAGCCGCGCGCATTGCGATCAAGCACGTCTTTCCGCCGCGTCTTCCCCAACGAAGCATGAGCTATTTTGGTGGGCTGCCGATTGTCCCCGATGAATTCGACTGGCCAACGGTTCATAATCGGGAGGGATTGCTCGAGCGYCTCAATTTCATGGCGCAAATTGACTGTTCGGATCTGCCGCCGGGACCGGGACGGAATCTGCTGCCCGAAAAGGGCTATCTCTATTTCTTCGCGCCGATGTCCGACACGTTTGGGGYGGATGCGATGCACTTCGTGACGCGCTACGAACCACGTCAGGTGACACAGAAGTGGGCGCCGCTTGACATGCCGGCCACTGCCAAGATCCAGGGATCGGATCCTATGGACGAAATCTTGCGGGGCAAGCGAACCCACTATGACCGGGTCGAGGTCGAGTTTGCCTGGATCGAGGAGCCGACCGACGCCGAAGTCGCGACGCGTGCGGACGAAGGTCATGCTTTCGAGGTCGCCGACAAAATTCGGGCCGAAAGGGTCGACGCCTTCTACGGTCCGCCAGTTGCCCCCGATTCGCTGCTTTCCGCTCATCATGCGCCGAAAGACACGTTTTGGACGCCGTATCCCGGATTTCCGGCCAATTGGCATTCGGCGCGGACCGTTCGGAAGCTTGTGGAGGCATATCACCGCGAAGAGGCAGCCGATGTCACGGCCCAACTGAAGGCGCTTGGCGATGTTGCCGAAGATGATCCGGAGGCCAAGCGGTTACGGACGGTGCAGCGCGAACTGTCGGCGTTCGGTTCGAAGATGTTCAACGCATTCTTTGCGACGGTCAATGTCGGACTGAAGGATTATGACGCACCGCCTCCCGAGGTGAAGCAGCAAATCCTTGCCTTTCTGGAAGAGTTGCATGTCAACGGTATGCCGTCATCCTCGGTGCGGCGGCCGCATCATCGGCAGCTTCCGCAGGTGATGAATGATTGGCTTTCAATCGCGGCCATCAAAGGCGCAGAAGGGGGACTGACAGATTCGGCCGGTGCGGCGCTCATCGGTCCTGACGTCGTTGCCGCCCTGTCTCACCGCCACATGTCCCGTACCCATCAGATGCTTGGCAAGGGTCAAGTCGCCCAGGTCGCGGCCGACGAGATGAAGGACCGCTACCTGCTGTTGCTCCAACTTGGGCCGGATATGGCGCTAAACTGGACCGTCGGGGAGATGGGGCCGCTTCAATATTGGATTACGCCAGAGGACCTTGCGACCAAGCGATTCCAGAACGCAATTTTGACAATCGAAGCCTACTGACTGATGTTGGTTGGGGCTTTGCCACCCCCATTTAACGTCCGCTATCTTTCTTCCCTGCACTAAAAGCGGACCTGCAGCTCCGGGCCATCTCAGCCGCCCAAGCGGATAGTCGCAAGCTGATTGTCGCGAGCGTCGGATCCAGTGGCTTGGATCCAGCGCTCGATCAGTTGCGGCTGTTGAGATGCCGCACCCGGCGCAGCTGCGGAAACAACACCGCCCATAGGCCGGCTACGGCAATCGCCCCGACGCCGCCGACCACTACTGCCGGCACCGTGCCGATCAGCGCCGCCATGGTGCCGGCGCGGAATTCGCCGACCTCGTTGGAGGCGCCGACGAAGACCTGGTTGACGGCGTTGACGCGACCGCGGACCTCGTCCGGCGTCCACAACTGGATCAGCGTCTCCCTGATATAGACGCTGAACATGTCGGTGGCGCCGAGACCGGCAAGGGCCAGGATGGACAGCCAGGTGATGGTGGATACGCCGAACAGCACGGTGAAGGCGCCAAAGCCTGCGACGAAGCCGAGCATGATCTTGCCGGCATTGTCGCGCAGCGGGTGCCCGGCCAGCCACACCGCAACGCAGATGGCGCCGATGCCGGGCGCCGAGCGCAGCAAGCCAAGACCCCAGGGGCCGAGTTCGAGAATGTCGCGCGCATAGACCGGCAGCAGCGCCGAGGCGCCGGATAGAAGCACGGCAAAGAGGTCGAGCGAGATGGCGCCGAGCACGATCTTCTCGCTCCAGATGTAGCGGAAGCCGGCAAACAGTGTCTCCATCGTCGGCTTGTCGGTGGCGCTCCGCTGGGCGGGCTTGGGAATGGTGAAGATCAGCAGACCGGCCACCAGCATCAGAGCGGAGGCGGTGGCGTAGGCGGTTTCGGCGGAGACGCCATAGAGCAGGCCGCCGGCGACCGGGCCGACAATGGTCGCCGTCTGCCAGGCCGATGAGTTCCAGGCGATCGCATTGCCGAAATCCTCCGGCGGCACCAGATTGGCGAACAGCGACGATGAGGCCGGGCCGTAAAAGGCGCGCGCCATGCCGAACAGCGCCAGCACGACGAAGATAGGCAGCGGACTGACGAGGCCGCGCAGCGTGAAATACAACAGAACAAGCGCACAGCCCGCCTCGGTCACGGTCGCCAGCGCCATGATCAGGCGGCGCCCAAAACGGTCGGCGACGACGCCGGTGACCAGTACCAGGAGCAGCGACGGCAGGAATTGGACGATGCCGACAATGCCGAGATCGAACGGATCGCGCGTCAGATCGTAGACCTGCCAGCCGACGGCGACCGACACGATCATGGTGGCGAAGGTGGTGAGGAAACGCGCCGCCCAGTAGCTCAGGAAGGAGCGGTGACGGAAGGCAGCGTAGCGCTGGTCCGGCGACGTTTGTTCTGCTGTCATGGAGAGAGGCCCCGTTGCAAAGACTTGGCCGGCGGGGCACTTCCACGATGGGCGCTGTTCCGGCCAGGGAACTGAGTTCGCCGGGGCATGTGCGCCCGAATCAATCTGGGATCAAGGGATTTCCGGTCCGTTTGACGAAACGGAATGGAAAATCATTCCCTCAGCGCGGCGGAGATAGCCTGCAAACCACCCTGCAATTCCGCCTCTTTCGGCCAGCCAAAGCCGACGCGGAAAAACCGCTTCGGCATGTCGAACCAGTGGCCCGGGCCGACATAGGTGCCGTGGCTTTCCAGCAAATTGACGTAGAAGCGGCCGAGGTCGAAGTCGGCATCGACATTCAGCCTGGGGAAGCCGACAACGCCGCCTTGCGGCCGCACCCAATCGACCAGGGGCTCGCGGTCGATCCAGGCCTGGACGATGTCGCGGCGCTTGGCCATTTCGGGCAGCAGTGCGGCCAGGAAAGCATCGCGGCGCTCCAGCATGCCGCGCGCAATGCCTTCGTCGATGACGCTGCCGCAAATGCCGATCTGCTCCTTGGCCGCGA
Source organism: Mesorhizobium sp. P3_A2 (assembly GCF_056403115.1). Lineage (NCBI taxonomy): Bacteria > Pseudomonadati > Pseudomonadota > Alphaproteobacteria > Hyphomicrobiales > Phyllobacteriaceae > Mesorhizobium > Mesorhizobium sp. P3_A2. Next base: position 244,266 of record NZ_JBFUGC010000008.1, on the reverse strand, counting down.
GGAAGCGCTCCTGCAGTTCGGCATCCCTGGTGATCAGCCAGCCGATGCGGATGCCGGGAATGCCGAAGGCTTTCGACAGCGACGAGACGCTGATGGCCTTGGGGCTGAGCGAAGCCGCCGCCGGCAGGCGCTGCCCATAGGACAGGTCGCGATAAGTCTCGTCAACCAGCAGATGGCAGTTACGGCTTTCAGCGAGCGCAATCAGCGCATCGAGATCGGCGCGGGCCATCATGGTACCGGTCGGGTTGTGCGGGCAGGTGACGCTGATCAGCCTGGTGTTCGGCTGCAGCTGGGCCGCGACGCGGCCGACATCGACGGCAAAACCTTCGTCGAAGTCGAGATCGACATAGGAGATGGCGCAGCCAATCGCCTTGGGGGTCTCGATGTTGGTGGCGTAGTTCGGCCGGACCACGACGAGGTGGTCGCGCTCGGACAGAAGCGAGGTCGAGATGATGAACAGCGCGCCGGCCGCACCGGCGGTGACCAGCACGTCGTCGGCGGAGATGCCTTTGTCCTGCGCCGCGATCAGCGCCCGCAGCTCCTTGTCGCCGCGATGCTCGCCATAGAACAGCGTAAGGTCGGGCAGCGACAGGCCGATGTCGGAGAGTTTCTGGTCGGCGATCGAGCTTTCCGAGAGATTGAACCGAATGCGGTCGTAGCCGTATTCCTCCGGCGCCTCTTTCTCGATCACCATTCTGGCGTAGTTCATGGCCGCTCCCCCTGGCTTGCGCTGATATCCAAGCCACAAAAGCATGAAGCCCGCCAAGGCAAATTCGCCGGCAGGCTTCTGTTCCAGTCATCCAAACTGTTGGCTCAGCGCCGCGCCGCTGAGGATCAGGCCGGGACCTTGGCCTTGCGGCCCTTGGCCTTGGCCGGTGCGGCCACGGCTGCCTTGCGGCCGAGGCCGATCGACTTGGCCAGTTCGGAGCGCGACGCCGCATAGTTGGGGGCAACCATCGGATAATCGGCCGGCAGACCCCATTTGGTGCGATAGGCTTCTGGCGTCAGGTTGAAATGGACGCCGAGATGGCGCTTCAGCGATTTGAATTTCTTGCCGTCTTCGAGGCAGATGATGTAGTCCGCCGTCACCGACCGCTTGGGATTGACGGCCGGGATCTGCGGCGGCGCCACCGGAGCCGGCGGCTGGCTGAGCCCGCCGATCGACGCCGCAACGCTGGCGATGAGATCGCTCAGGCCGGCAACGGGCAAGCGGTTCTTCTCGACGTAAGCGGACACGATGTGGGCGGTTAGTTCGAGCAGGTCAATGTCCTTGCCAGAGTCGTTGCTGTCGTCGGCCAATTTATCTCTCCGTCGCTAGGGGGGTGGCGGAAACTTCCAGAGCTGTCCCAGCGGAGCCGGAAATCCGCTCTAGTCATTTGTCTTGCCGCATTTGTACGGTTGCGCCAGATGATTCCATCCGGTGCAACCGCTCTAATCGCCAAATCTGCGTAACGCAATGACTTCGTGTCGCATCACACGTCATTTTGAACAACTATACTGAATCTTAATACTATCAGACGATCAGCGCCCTGTCGCGCCATAGTCGAAAGCCGCCCTCGAAAGCGCGCGTATTGTCGCCGCGCCTGGATTTGGCGGGCAATTCATCCAGTCTGTCGACATTGCCGCCGCCAATGACGATATAATCCGGCTGCAGGGCCGCGCGCAGCCTCTCGACGACGTCGAAGACGTATTTGCGCCATTTCTTCTTGCCGTATTTCTCCAGGCCGCGCTCGCCGACATAGTCCTCGAAACTGCGGCCCTTGCGGTAGGGCAGATGCGCCAGTTCCATCGGCTGGCCGACATTGTCGAGGATCATCGCCGCGCCGAGCCCGGTGCCGAGGCCGAGAAACAGCATGCGTCCGCGATCGTAGCTGCCGATCGCCTGCAGCAGCGCATCGTTGACGACCTTGACCGGCTTGCCGAAGGCGGCTGCGAAGTCATAGCCGTCCCAGCCCTTGCCGAGATTGGCAGGATCGAGCGACGGTTTGTTGTTCCTGACGGGGCCGGGATAACCCATCGAGATCACATCATAGGCCAGCCCCTCGGCCAGCGTCTTCACCGTGGCGACCATCTGCTGCGGCGTCAGGTCCGGTCCGGAGTCGGCGCGGCGGGGTTCGCCGCCGGCGCTGGTGAGGATCTTTACATGCGAGCCGCCGACATCGATCGTCAGCACGATCGGTTCGGCCCCGGCTGTCGCAGGCTTGGCGGCCTTGGCCATGTCGTTTCCTCCGCTCACTTGGTCGGATTGATCCAGCCGTTGGGCGGGCCGAAGCTGGCCATGGCGTCGGCCGGGCCCCAGGTCTTCGGCTCATAGATGTGCGGCGGCGTGGTGTCGCCCAGCACAGGGCCGACGATGCGCCAGGCGAGCTCGCTGGCGTCCTGGCGGGTGAACAGCTGGCCATTGCCGTTCATGGCGTCGCCGATCAGCCGCTCATAGGGCGGCATGTCGCCTTTCGAGTCGTCGAGCGCGGTGAGTTCGACCTGCTCGCCGACCATGTCGTCGCCGGCCGCCTTGCGCTGCGCGCCGATCGAGATCGCCACCTGCGGGTCGATGCGGAAGCGGACGTAATTGGCATCGCCCGGCTTGATCGGATCAAAGACGTCGAGCGGCGGCCGCTTCAGCCGCACGATCACCTCGGTCACATGCACCGGCATGTTCTTGCCGGTGCGGATGAAGAACGGAACGTCCTGCCAGCGCCATGTGTCGACCATGAAGCGCACCGCGGCAAAGGTCTCGACCGGCGAGTTCGGCTTCACGCCTGGTTCCGCGAGATAGCCTGTGAACTGGCCTCGCACGACGTCGTCCTTGGTCAGTGTGCGGATGGCGCGCAGCACCTGCACCTTCTCGTCGATCAGGTCGTCGGCGGAGCGGCCGACCGGCGGCTCCATGGCGAGCAGCAAAAGGATGTTGAGCAGATGGTTCTCGATCACATCGCGGATGGCGCCGACGTCGTCGTAGAAGCGGCCACGCCCATCGATGCCGAAATCCTCGGCCATGGTGATCTGCACGCTCTCGACGAAGTTGCGGTTCCAGATCGGCTCGAGGAAGGAATTGGCGAAGCGGAAATAGAGCAGGTTCTGGATCGCTTCCTTGCCGAGATAATGGTCGATGCGGAAGATAGACTGCTCGTCGAACACCAGATGCAGCACCCGGTTCAGCCAGCGCGCCGATTGCAGATCGTGGCCGAACGGCTTTTCCACCATCAGCCGCGCGCCATGCGCGGTGCCCGACTGCTCCAGGCCCTGGACCACGGTCTCGAACATGGTCGGCGGCACCGCCATGTAGTGCAGCGGCCGCTGCGCCGAGCCGAGCGCGGTCTTCAGCTTTTCGAACGTCGCCGGGTCGCGATAGTCGCCGCTGACGTAGCGCAGCATATTGGCAAATTTGGCGAAGATCTTTTCGTCGATCTTGCCGACGACGTTGACGATGCCGTCGCGGGCGCGTGCTTGCAACTGCTTGATGTCCCAGGCGTCGAAGGCAACGCCGATCACCGGCTCGGTCAGCGTCCCCTTGGCGACCATCTGGTAAAGCGACGGAAAAATCTTCTTGTGGGCGAGGTCGCCGGTTGCTCCGAAGAGCACCAGCGTGTCGGACCGTTCCTGGCTCATACGTTCGTCTCCCCTGTCGGCTTCACTTGCCAGCCTTCGGCTTTTCGACATGGCCGCCGAAGGCATAGCGCATAGCCGACAAAAGCTTGTCGGAGAATTCGGATTCGCCTTGCGAGGAGAAGCGGTCGAACAGCGCCGAGGACAGCACCGGCGCCGGCACGCCGGTATCGATCGCCGCCTTCAGTGTCCAGCGTCCCTCGCCGGAATCCGAGACGCGGCCGCCGAACTGGGCCAGCCCCGGGTCGCTCTTCAGCGCGCCGGCGGTGAGGTCGAGCAGCCAGGAGCCGATCACGCTGCCATGCCGCCAGACTTCGGCGACTTGCGGGAGGTCGATGTCGAACTGGTAGTATTGCGGATTTTCCAGCGGGCTGGTTTCGGCGTCTGCCGTGCGCTGCCGTTTGCCGGCATTGGCCGATTTCAGGATGTTCATGCCTTCGGCGTAGGCTGCCATGACGCCGTATTCGATGCCGTTGTGGATCATCTTGACGAAGTGGCCGGCGCCGCTCGGTCCGCAGTGCAGATAGCCGAACGGCGCGGTCCCCGCAGCCTTGTCCGGCGTGGCGCCGGCATCGGCGCCGGGCGCCAGCGTGGCGAAGATCGGATCCAGATGTTTGACCGCAACGTCGGGGCCACCGATCATCAGGCAGTAGCCGCGCTCCAGGCCCCAGACGCCGCCGCTGGTGCCGACATCGACATAGTGCAGGCCCTTGGCCGCGAGCTCGGCCGCCTGGTCGACGGCGTCGTGATAGTAGGAGTTGCCGCCGTCGATGATGATGTCGCCGGGTTCCATCAGTGCCGCCACCTGGTCGGCGATCTTGCCGGTGATCGCCGCCGGCAGCATCAGCCAGGCGCTGCGCGGCTTGGACAGCTTGCCGACAAACTCCTCCATCGAGGCGGCGCCAATGGCGCCGTCGGCGACCAGGCCGGCAACGCTTGCCGGGTTGATGTCGTAGACGACGCATTCATGGCCGTCGCGCATCAGGCGGCGCACCATGTTGGCACCCATCCTGCCCAGTCCCATCATTCCGATCTGCATGGTGTTGTCCTAGTCGCTGGAGGAAAGAAAATTACTGGCTCTTTTGTTTGAGCATGATCTTTTCCGAAAACCGGTTCCCACTTTTCGGGATCATGCTCCTGGTTCTTCAATGCCGACGGTGAAGTCGACATTCTCCCAACGGTCGCCGTCGGGCCAGAAAAAAGTGAAGATGATGGTGTTACCTGGCGGAATATCGGCCACGGGCAAGTCAGCCAGATGAACGCCCAGAGCGTTTTCGGCTGTGTCGATTTCGTGGATGGTCTGCCAATGGTCGCCGCTCCAGCGGATCAGCGCCGGCTGCAGCAATTCGATGCGTAGGCTCTTGCCGGCCTGCATCGTGCGCAGCTTGTTGTTGAAGCGCCATATCCTGAGCGGCGAACCGGTCTTGCCCTCGATGTAGCGCTTGACGCCTTGCGGCGGCATGTCGAAGACGGCGCCGTCGCGCAGCGAACGCAACAGCTTTATGTGTTCGGAATGCGCCCAAACCAGCGGCATGGCGCTGCCCGACGGCGTGCCCAGCCACAATTCGCGTTCCGGCAAATCGGCGCCGTCCCAGACTTGTTCCGGCAGCAGGCCACCTTGCCCGGCGGACGCCTCGAATGTCCTCAGCAGGCTTGCCGCCTTGTCCTTGTTTCCGGCGGCCAATTCGTAGTGAGCGCGTTCGCCGGCAAGCAGCGGCCAGGGGCGGCCCTCGCCGGTGCCATCGAAGGGCGCGCCGTCGGCGTGTTCGCCATAGCCGTCGCTGGTGTAGCGATACCAGAGAGGTCCTTGCGGCAGGTCGCAGCGCAATTGCGCGTCGATGATCGTGACCGTGTCGACGATGCGCGGATCATCCGCGGCTCTGAGGCCAAAGCGGACCAGCGCCAGCGCGTCCGGGCTGACGATCGCCTCGGCGGGCTTGTCGGTATCACCCGGCGGCCGGTTCTTGATCGGCACGAAACCGTCCTTCGGTGAAGCCGCGCCAGCATCGTCGGCCGGCGCGATGCGGACATAGTAGCCGTCGACGCCGGTCTTCTGGCACTCCGGCGTGCCGCTGACGTAGGTCCAGCGCTCGATCTGGTCGTTCCAGCAGTCGGCGACCTCGCGCAAATAGTTAGCCGGCTCCGCCATGCCCGAGGCTTCGAACAGATCGGCGGCGCCAAGCAGCGCCGATATCTCGACGGCAAGCGTGAACGGGCTGTAGCCGGCATCTTCTTCCCAGCGGTCCTGCCCGGTAACGGGGCCGTTGCGCACGACATAGGACGCCGCCTTCTCGATCATCGGCATGAAAGCGGCGAGTTTGGCGCGCGGCAGATGTCCGGCACGGTGCAGCGCATCGGCCAGCAGCAGCGGGAAGGCACATTCGTCCATCTGGATGCCCGGCCAATAGGGCGATCCGTCAAGCCACACATTCTGTGGCCAGTGGCCGTCCGGTTGCTGGATGGAGCGGAGATAGGTGAGGATCTGCAACGCCTGCGGGGCGTCGCCGGCGGCGAGGAAGCCGCCCGCGGTCTCGACCAGGTCGCGCGGCCAGACAAGGTGATAGCCGCCAAGGTCGTCATCGCCCTTGCTCGCCCCCCACGGGATCGACAGGCTGGCGACGGCAGCACCTGGCCTGGCCAGCGACAGGTGCGTCGCCAGCACCGCGGTGCTGACACGGTAGGTGTTGCGGCCGGATGCATCATGGTGGTCGAGCGGCAGCAGCCCAGCCTGCCATTTCTGCCATTTCGCGACATAGGCCCTTGCCGCCGGCTCAAACCCGCGCTTCAAGCTGGCGGTGGCGTTTTCGGCGGCTTCGTCCGGGGTCGAACCGAAGCCGAGCGCCAGCAGGGCCGTGTTGTTGCCTGAGGAAAAACCGATCTCGCCGGTCAGCGCGACATTGCCGTCCTCGGCTCTTTGGCCGGATAGGCCGAGCCGGCCGTCGCGGCTGAGCTGCTGCCAGCCGTCGGAAAAGCCGACATAGCCGGCGGAGCAATCGCCCCAGGGTAGCGACGAGGCCAGCGCCAGGCAGGTGCCGCGCCCAGAGGCGAACAGCATCGGCTTGCCCTTGTGCTCGCCGACCCATGCGGTGTTGCCCATGCCGGCATTGACCAGATGCGGCGCCAGCAGGGCGTAGACACGGTAGTCGGCGGCATTGCCCTCCAGCGGCGTGAAGCTGGTCTCCTGCAGCAGCGCCGGGCGCGCCGGATCGGCCAGGATGCGCTTTTCGATCCGGTAGCGGAGCGTGGTGTTGACCAGCCGGTAGGCGGGCACGCCGTCCTCGAACGGCTCGATGACATGCGTGGCGTCGCGCTTCTCCTCGGAGAACCAGCCGCCGGGGCCGGTGACCAGCAGCCCCATGTCGCGCGTGCAGGCGCTGTCGAGGCCGGGATAATAGACCTCGTTGACGATGCCGTGGCTGAGCGTGAACCAGATGCGGCTCGCCGGCGACAGCGCTGCGCCAACGCCGCTCTTGGCGCTCGACGTCCAGCGCGCCGGAATTCCGGGCGCGCCTTCGGCTAGGGTCGGCGGCGTCGCTGCCATGCATGGTCTCTCCTGGACCCTTCCCTAGACCAGCACATGAAGGCTTTTCAATCATCGCACCTGAAGTTGATCGCCAAAGCGGGGCTGATCGCAGTTGACAAGCGGGCGCATCTGCATTTGTCTGACAATAGATAAAAAACAGGCAGCTAACGCCAAAATCATCAGCAACAGTCGGCGGGGCCGACAATCCATGGGAGGATAATGACATGAAGAAACTGCTCGTCCTGAGCGCGCTCGCGGCAATGCTCGCCTCGGGCACGGCGCTGGCCGACACCAGCGGCAAGAAGATCGCCTTCTCCAACAACTACGCCGGCAATTCGTGGCGCCAGGCGATGCTCGACAGCTACGGCATCGTCACCAAGAAGGCGGTCGAGGACAAGATCGTTGGCGCCGCCGACATCTTCACCACCGCCGACAAGGAAGTGCCGACCCAGGCGGCGCAGGTGCAGAACCTGATCCTGCAGGGCTACGACGCCATCGTCATCAACGCCGCCTCGCCGGATGCGCTCAACGGCGCCATCAAGCAGGCGTGCGACGCGGGCATCGTCGTCGTCTCCTTCGACGGCATCGTCACCGAACCTTGCGCCTATCGCGTCGTCGTCGACTTCAAGGATATGGGCAAGCAGGAAGTCGAGCAGATGGCCAAGTTCCAGCCCAAGGGCGGCAATCTTCTGGAAATCCGCGGCCTGGCCGGCACGTCGATCGACAATGCCATCCACGCCGGCATCCTTGAGGGCGTTGCTGCCCATCCCGAGTTCAAGATCGTCGGTTCGGTCACCGGCGACTGGGATCAGACGACGGCGCAGAAGGCGGTCGCGACCATCCTGCCGTCGCTGCCCGATATCGTCGGGATCGTCGACCAGGGCGGTGACGGCTACGGCGCCGCGCAAGCCTTCGCCGCCGCCGGCAAGCCGCGCCCGACCATCATCATGGGTAACCGCCAGGACGAGCTGAAGTGGTGGAAGGAGCAGAAGGAGAAGGACGGCTACAAGACCTGGTCGGCCTCGATCGCGCCCGGCGTGTCGACGCTCGCCTTCTGGGTGGCGCAGCAGGTGCTCGACGGCCGCAAGGACATCCCGCACGACCTCCTGGTGCCCTATCTCGCCTTCACCCAGGACGATTTCGAGGCCGCGCTGCCGAAGATCAAGGAAGGCGGCGTCGCCACCCACGAATACACGCAGGAAGAGGCTATCGCCGCTATCAAGGCCAATATCAAATAACAATGATGATCGCATTGCCGTACGCATCGCCAGCCGGGTATCGTTGAGCATGCTCAAGGCAAACACCGACATCGTCCGTCTGCACGGCGCCGAAAAGCATTTCGGCGCCGTTCGTGCCCTTAACGGCGTCGACTTCCATGTCGGCACCGGTGAATGCGTCGGGCTGGTCGGCCATAACGGCGCCGGCAAGTCGACGCTGATGCATATGGTGGCCGGCACGCTGCGGCCGGATGGCGGCGAGATCGCGGTGCGCGGCAATGCGGAAACCGATTACTCGGTGGCGCGCGCGCTAAAACTCGGCATACGCTGCGTGTTCCAGGAACTGTCGCTGTGCCCGAACCTCAGCATTGCCGAGAATACGCGCATCAATCATCCGGCGCTGACCGGGTTCGGCTGGCGGCGCAAGGCTGCCGCTCTCATCGCCACCAAGCTGGATGAAATTTTTCCGGATCACGGCATCTCGGCGGACGACATTGCCGGCGATCTGTCGATCGGCCGGCGGCAGATGGTCGAGGTAGCGCGCGCCTTCACAGTGACGCGCGATCCGCTCGACCTGGTCATACTGGACGAGCCGACCTCCTCGCTTGACGCGCATACGGCGGGCCAATTGCTTGCCTTCGTGCGCCGCTACGTCGCCGCCGGCGGCAGCTGCATCCTGATCTCGCATGTCTTGGGCGAGGTGCTTCAGAATGCCGATCGAATCGTGGTGATGCGTGACGGCAAGGTCGTTGCCACGGACGCGGCAAAGGCCTTCGACCGCGACCGGCTGGTGGCGACCATGGGCGGCGCGGAAGCGCGCGAGAAAATAGCTGCAGAGATCGCCGCCGCCAGACCAGCGGCCGGCCCGGTCAGGGTGCGGGCGCGGCCCGAACGGCAGCAGGACGGCAGGGAGCTTGTTGCCCGCGCCGGCGAAATCATCGGGCTTGCCGGGCTTGCCGGCCATGGCCAGACGGATCTGTTGCTGGCGATCTTCGCCGCCGCGGCCCGCGCCAAGGCCGGCATCGAGGTGACCGCGCCGGTGGCGCTGGTGGCCGGCGACCGTCAGTCGGACGGCATTTTTCCGCAATGGTCGATCGCGGAAAATATCGGCATCCGCTCGCTGGCGCGGCTGCGCAAAGGCCTGCTGATCTCGCCGCAGCGGGAGGCCGAGCTTGCCGAATTCTGGAAGCAGAAGATCGGTATCCGTACGCCCGACATGGCCAACAACATCTTTTCGCTGTCGGGCGGCAACCAGCAGAAGGCGCTGTTTGCCCGCGCACTGGGCTCGGATGCCGAGATCGTGCTGATGGACGATCCGATGCGCGGCGTGGACATCGGCACCAAGCTCGAAGTCTACGATCTCGTGCGCGAGGAAGCGGCCAAGGGCCGGACCTTCCTCTGGTACACCACCGAAACCGAAGAGCTCGACAATTGCGACCATATCCATGTCTTCAAGAATGGCCGCATCGTCGCCAATCTGACGCGCGACGAACTGACCGAGGAAAAGATCATCCAGTCCTCATTCGGTGATGCGGCCTGAGATGACGGCTATCGCTCCCGGCACGACCCCAAGTTCTTCGCCGCGCAGCAGTGCCGCGCGGGCCCGACTGCTGCGCAGCCTGTTGCCGGCGCTGTCGCTGGCGCTGGTGCTCATCGCCATTGCCTGGCTCAACCCGCGCGCCATCAGCTATTTCGGCTTCAGCCTGATGCTCAATCTGGCGATCCCGATCGCGCTGGCGACGATCGCGCAGATGTTCGTCATATCAGGCAATGAGCTCGATTTGTCGATCGGGACCTTTGTCGGTTTTGTCGGCTGCGTAACCGCGACCTGGCTGAAGGATGCGCCGCTGCTCGGGGTGGTTGTCCTGCTCGGCGCCATAGGCGTCTATGCGCTGCTCGGCGCGCTGATCCATCTGCGCAATCTGCCGTCGATCGTGGTGACGCTGGGCATGAGCTTCGTCTGGCAAGGGCTGGCCATCCTGGTTCTGCCCAAGCCGGGTGGCAAGGCGCCGGACTGGCTGCTGGCGCTGATGTCGTTCAAGCCGCCCTTCATTCCATTTCCGATCATCGCCGCGCTGGTGATCGCAGCGGTCGTGCATTTCGGCCTGATGCGCACCTCCTATGGCGTCATCCTGCGCGGCTCGGGCGGCAATCCGGCGGCGCTCAGGCGCGCCGGCTGGTCGTTGCTGCGCACCAAGATCGTGCTGTTTGCGCTGACCGGCCTGTTCGGCGTTCTGTCCGGCATGGCGCTGATCGGCATCACCACTTCGGCCGACGCCAATATCGGCAATGGCTACACGCTGCTGGCAATTGCCGGCGTCATTCTCGGCGGTGGCGAATTCGTCGGCGGCCGGGTGTCGCCGATCGGCGCCGTGCTCGGCGCGCTGACGCTGGCGCTGGCCGCGTCGCCGCTGCTCACCTTCATGCACATTCCGCCGGACTGGCAGGTCGCCGCCAACGGCGCCATCCTGATCATCGTGCTGGCAGCTCGCGTTCTGATCAGCCGCAGGGAGAGGTAGCGATGACATTTGTGAAATCGCTTACCGCCAAACCCTGGATCTGGTCCTTCCTCGGCGCGTTGCTGGTCTGGTTGGCGACCATCTCCTTCACCGGCGGCTACGGCGGCGGCGGCATGGTCACGGCGGCACTTTCGCTCGCTGTCTTCACCGTCATCGTCGGCGTCGGCCAGATGTTTGTCATCACGCTCGGGCCCGGCAATGTCGACCTGTCGCTGCCGGCCAATATCGGGCTCGCCAGCGCCGTCGCCATGAAGGTGATGGATGGCAGCGATTCCATGATCGTTGTGGGCTTGATTGCCGCGCTCGCCTGCGGCGCTGCCATCGGCGCCGTCAATTATCTGCTGATCTGGGCGCTGCGCATTCCGCCGATCATCGCCACGCTGTCGGCGAGCTTCATCATCCAGTCGATCGATATCAGCTATGGGCGCGGCTTGCAGATCAAGCCGCCGCCGGGCTTTGCCGACTTCGCCAACTGGCAGGTCCTTGGCATTCCGGTGGTGGCGATCCTGACCGTGCTGTTCACCATTGCTGCTGCCATCGCCTTGCAGCGCATGATCTATGGTCGCTCGGTGCTGGCGATCGGCCAGAACATCCGTGCCGCGTGGCTGGCCGGCGTCAATGTCGGCCGCACCCGCTTCCTCACCTACACGCTTTCGGGCGCGCTCGGCGGCATCGACGGCGCGCTGCTTGCCGGCTATTTCCGCGGCGCCAATGTCGACATCGGCAACGAGTATCTGCTGGCCTCCATCGCGGTCGTCGTCATCGGCGGCACCTCGGTTGCCGGCGGCAAGGCCAATGTGCCCGGCGTCTGGGGCGCGGCGCTGTTCCTGGTGCTGCTGTTGACCATGCTCAACACATTCGGCGTCAGCGCCGGCGTTCGTCTGTTGCTGACCGGGCTGATCATCGTCGGTGTCATCACTGTGGCCGGTGGCGAGAAGGCCTCGCGATAAATCGCGCCAAATTTGACCATGTGGACAAAAGTCCGCACCCGTTCCATAGTTCCGCGTCTGATTTCAGAACAGCCGGCTCGACACGGTTGTCAAACAGAGGGGCACTTGATGGAAAACCGGAAAAACAAATTGCAATCGACCGGCCTGTCGCGGCGCGACGTGCTGGAACTCGGCGCGCTTGGCCTGGCTGCGGCCATGCTGCCGACTGCCGCCTTCGCCAAGGACAAGAAGCTCAAGGTGGCGGCGATCTTCGCCACGCCGATCGAGGAGCCGTGGGACAACCAGATCCACGTCGCCTTGCAGAAGGCCGAGAAGGAACTCGGCATCGAATACAAATGGTCGGAAAAGGTGCAGACCGCCGATTTCAGCCGCGTCATGCGCGAATATGCGCAAGGCGGCTACCAGCTGGTGCTGGGCGATGCCTTCGCCGCCGAGCGTGAATCGCGACGCTCGGCAAAGCAGTTCCCGAAGACCGCCTGGCTGTTCGGTTCCGGCGCCGGCCCGGCCGAACCCAATTTCGGCGTCTTCGACAACTGGATCCATGAGCCCGCCTATCTCTCCGGCATCATCGCCGGCAAGATGTCGAAATCCGGCACGATCGGCGCGGTGGCGGCGATGGGCATTCCGGAAGTGAACCGGCTGGTCAACGCCTTCTTCGCCGGCGCCAAGGAGGTCAATCCGAACATCAAGAAGAAGGTCGCCTTCATCGGCTCGTTCTTCGACCCGCCCAAGGCCAAGGAAGCCGCTGTCGCCCAGATCGATGCCGGCGTCGACGTCATCTATGCCGAGCGCTTCGGCGTCATCGAAGCGGCGGTGGAGAAGAAAATCCTCGCCATCTCCAACATGTCCGACCAGTCGAGCCTCGGCCCCGACACGGTCATCACCGGCCCGGTCTGGGACATGTATCCAACGGTCGAGCAGGCGATCAAACTGGTCAAGGCCGGCGTCTTCACCGCGCAGGACTATGGCGATTTCTCGCGCATGGCCAAGGGCGGTTCGTTCCTAGCGCCCTACCACAAATTCGACAAGACACTGCCGGCCGACGTCAAGGATCTGGTCGAGAAGAAGAAGGCCGAGATTCTGGAAGGCAATTTCCGCGTGGATGTGGACGAGAACACGCCGGTTTCGGATTAGGCGCCGGCTTCCCCCTCCCCCTTGAGGGGAGGGTGGCCCGCAGGGCCGGGTGGGGTCCTCTGCGAAGTGCTCCATCCTGCTAAGTCATAGGTTGAGGCAGTTGAGGCGACCCCACCCGCCTCGCTTCGCTCGGCACCCTCCCCTCGAGGGGGAGGGGTATCAGCGCAGGAGCACCCTTGTCCGCCCCTCTCATCGAAATGCGCGGCATCACCAAGAGCTTCGGCGCCGTGAAGGCGAACGAGGGCGTCGACCTCAGCGTGGCCCCGGGCGAAATCCTCGGCCTGCTCGGCGAAAACGGCGCCGGCAAGACGACGCTGATGAATGTGCTGTTCGGCGCCTACGCGCCGGATGCCGGCGAAATCCTCGTCCAGGGCGAGCCTGTTCGGATCACCAGTTCGGCCGATGCGCTGGCCGCCGGTATCGGCATGGTGCACCAGCATTTCCATCTGGCGCCGCGGCTGACCGTGCTGGAAAACCTGCTCATAGGGATTCCTGGCAAATCCGGCCGCATCGATCGCGCCGGCGGGCTTGCCCGGTTGTCCGACATCAGCAGACAGCATGGGCTGACGCTGGATCCCGATCTGCCGGTCTCGGCGCTGTCGGTCGGCGAACAGCAGCGGCTGGAAATCGTCAAGGCGCTGTTTCGCGGCGCAAAGCTGCTGATCCTCGACGAGCCGACGGCGGTGCTGGCGCCAAGCGAGGTCGACGGGCTGTTTTCGGCGTTGAGGTCGATGGCGGCGCAAGGGCTTGGCATTATCTTCATTTCGCACAAGCTCAACGAGGTGCGGGCGCTGACCCACCGCTGCACCGTGCTGCGGCATGGCCGTGTCGCCGGCCGCGTCGACGATCCGGCCAACACGACGTCGGCGGAAATGGCGCGGCTGATGTGCGGCCACGAAATCGTACCGCCGGCGAGGGGGCCGTCAACGCCGGGTGCTGCGGTGCTGACGCTTGACGGTATTTCCACCTCACGGCATTCGGGCACGCCGCTGCGCGACATCTCCCTTGCCGTTCGCGCCGGCGAAATCCTCGGCATTGCCGGCGTCTCCGGCAATGGCCAGCGGGCGCTGGCCGAGGTGATTTCCGGCACACGGGTGCCTGATGCCGGTGCGATGACGATAGCCGGCAAACCGGTGACGCGGTTCTCGCCGCGAGAGATGCAGGCGCTCGGCCTCGGCCGCATCCCGGAAGACCGCATGACGACCGGGCTGGTGACCAATCTGCCGCTCGCCGATTCCATGGTGCTGCCGCGTATCGGCACCGAAGCCTTCAGCCGCAAAGGGCTGCTCAAGCCGGATGCGATCCGCGCCTTCGCCGAAGAACAGATCAAGGCCTATGATATCAGGTGCCCCGGGCCGATGACCCGCGCCGGCGCGCTGTCGGGCGGCAATCTGCAAAAGGCGCTGCTTGCGCGCGAGCTTGCCTTCGACCCGAAGGTTCTGATCGTCTCGCAGCCGACGCGCGGCCTTGACATCGGTGCTGCCCGTTTCATCCAAGAAAAGTTCCTTGACATGCGCGCCAAGGGCTGCGGCATCGTCGTCATCGGCGAGGATCTGGAAGAGTTGCTGGTGCTCTGCGACCGCATCGCGGTGATGTATGAGGGCCGCATCGCCGGCACGCTCGACAGCGCCGAGGCGACGATCGCGCGGCTGGGGCTGCTGATGACCGGGGCGGAGGGGAGGGCTTGAACTATGTCGTTGGCTAACTTCCTCGGATATCGCCCACAAAATATTGCTCGCGGCGTCAGCGCTGCCCCTCACCTGCCTGCCGGCATCCTCTCCCCGTATAGAGACGGGGAGAGGGGCGCTCTCACCACGGCTTTCGCTAATCGCTGGCGTTGCAGCAAAAGTGCCGAGGCCGCAAACAGCCCCCTTCTCCCCGTCCCTATACGGGGAGAAGGTGCCGACAGGCGGATGAGGGGCGGCGACAACGCCGGATACATCGGTGGGACGGCTGCGCCGAGGGCGGAGGGCCATAGCTGATGTTCCGTCTCGAAGCCCGCACCTCGACCCCTGCCTGGTTCAACTTGGCGCTGCCGATCATCGCCATCGCTGCCACGCTTGTGCTCTGCAGCGGCCTGATCGCTCTGGCCGGCGCTGGGGTGCTGGAAGCTTATGGCGTGATGCTGTCGGCCTCGTTCGGCGATAGCTATGCCATCACCGAAACACTGGTGCGCGCCGCCCCGATGATCTTCACCGGGCTGGCGGTCGCCGTCGCGTTCCGGGCCAAATTCTGGAACATCGGCGCGGAAGGCCAATTGCTGGCCGGCGCCGTGGCCAGCTGCTTTGTCGGCGCCATCCCGATGCCGGGGGCGCTCGCCATCCTGTTGATGGCGCTGGCGGGTGGGGCCGCCGGTGCAGCTGTCGCGCTGGTGCCGGCGACGTTGCGTGTAAAATTCAAGGTCGATGACGTCGTCAGTTCGCTGCTGCTCAATTCGGTCATCTACTACGCGCTGATGGCGCTGATCGAGGGGCCCTGGAAGGACTCCTTCAGCGGCTATCCGATCTCGCCGCCGATCGAGGATTCGGCGAATTTCCCGGTGCTGCTCGAAGGCACAAGGCTGCATCTCGGCGTCGTCGCGGCGCTGGTCGCAGCACCCTTGATCTGGTTCCTGATCGTGCGTACCACGCTCGGCTTCTGCATCCGGGTCACCGGCGAAAGCCCGGAGGCTGCCCGCTATGGCGGCATTCCTGTCGAGCGCGTGCTGATCTCGACGGCGCTGCTGTCGGGCGCGCTGGCCGGGCTCGCCGGTGTCGGCGAGGTCGGCGGGGTGCATTTCCAGGTGATGAGCGACGTCTCGCCGGGCTATGGTTATTCCGGCATCGTTGTTGCCATGCTGGCCAGGCTCAATCCGCTCGGCGTGGTGCCGGCTGCGATCTTCCTCGCCGCCGTCATGACCGGCGCCGAGGCGATGTCGCGCGCCACCGGCGTTCCGGCCTTCCTCAGCGATGTCATCCAGGGAACCGCGCTGCTTGCCATGCTGGTGGCGCTGCTCTTCACGGCCTATCGCATCCGCCGCGTCGGAGCAGCGTCATGAGCGCGGTGTTCGAACAGATCTTTCAGGTCGGCTTCCTCGCTGCCATCATCCGTATCGCCACGCCGCTGGCTTTCGCGACGCTCGGCGAAATGTTTTCCGAGCGCGCCGGCGTGCTCAATCTCGGCATCGAAGGCATCATGCTTTTGTCGGCAATGACCGGCTTCACCGCCGCCAGCCTGAGCGGCAGCCTGTGGTTTGGCATATTGGCCGCGGTGCTGACCGGCATGCTGATGGGCGCGCTGCATGCGCTGTTCACGGTGGCGTTGGGCCTCAGCCAGCATGTCTGCGGCATCGGCGTGACCTTGTTCTCGTCGGGTCTTGCCTATTTCCTCTACCGGCTGATCTTCGGCCAGCAATCGGTGCCGCCGAGCATCAGGGGTTTTCAGACCCTGCCGATTCCGATCCTCTCCGACATTCCCGTTCTCGGCCCGGCGGTGTTCAACCAGTTTGCGCTGGTCTACATGGCGATCATCGCCATCCCGCTCGCCGCCTTCGTTCTCTACCGCACACCCTGGGGCCTGTCTGTGCGCATGGTCGGGGAAAACCCGCGCGCGGCCGACTCGGCCGGGGTCAGCGTCATTGCCACGCGCTTCCAGGCCGTCATCCTCGGCGGTGCGCTGATGGGGCTGGCCGGCGCTTTCCTGTCGATGGCGCAGTTCAACGCCTTCACCTTCGGCGTGGTATCGGGCCGCGGCTGGGTGGCGATCGCGCTGGTCGTGTTCGGTCGCTGGGACCCGTGGCGCTCGGCCGGTGCGGCACTGCTGTTCGCCTTCGTCGATGCCTTGCAACTGCGCATGCAGGCGAGTGGGCTCGGGCATATCCCTTATGAGGCGTTCCTGATGCTGCCGTTCATCTTCACGATCGTGGCGATGGCCGTGATGTCGCGCAACGCGGTGGCGCCGTCAGCGCTGCTGAAGCCGTTTCGACGGGAAGAGCGGTAGGCCGGCAGGACTGGCGCCCTTCCTCTCCCTCCGGAGGGGGGAGAGGTGGCGCCGCGAAGCGGCGACGGAGTGGGGGAAGGCGCTCATGAAGCCCACGGCCGCCGAAAAATAGGAACGACGAAGCGAGTGCGCCACCTCTGGCAGGCGGATTTGGTGAACAGTCGACCCCCACTCCGTCGAGCTGCGCTCGACACCTCTCCCCCGATCGACGGGGGAGAGGAAGGGCGCCAAGCTGTCCCCGGGGCGAGGAACCAGAACCTGGAAAGTCTCACATCGCCGTAAAACCATTATCCACAAACAGATGCGTACCGTTGACGAAGCTGGACTCGTCGCTGGCCAGATACAGCGCGGCCTTTGCAACCTCTTCGGGCTCACCGATGCGACCCTGCTGCGCGGCAAGCGCTGCGTCTGAAACATCGACGCCGAGCTTGCCGAGATCGGCAACCTCGCGCAGGCCGTGCGGGGTGCGGATGAAGCCGGGGCAGACGGCGTTGCAACGGATGTTGCGGTCGCGGAACTCGACCGCAATCGCCCGCGCGAACATGTGGCAAGCGCCTTTTGTGGTGTCGTAGAGCACCTCCATCGGTGTCGCCGCCACCGCCGAGATCGACGAGGTGCAGACGATCGAGCCGCCGCCGGCGGCGATCATGCCGGGCAGCACGGCGCGGGTCATCAGGAACATCGAGCGGACATTGACGGCATGCAGCCAGTCCCACTCCTGCAGCGTCGTTTCCAGGAACGGCTTTATCACGATGGTGCCGGCATGGTTGAACAGCACGGTGGCCGGGCCAAGCTTGGCCGTCGCCGCCTTCACCGCCGCCTCGACTTGCGCTTCATCAGAGACATCGGCGACGAAATGCTCGGCCACATGTCCCCGCGCGCGTATCGTCGCTGCGGTGGCGGCAGCCGCATCGCCGTTGCGGTCGATGATTGCGACCTTGGCGCCTTCGGCCGCGAACAATTCCGACGCCGCTCCGCCCATGCCCGTCGCGCCGCCCGAGATGATGGCGACCTTGCCGGCCAATCTTGAACCCATATCTTCTGCTCCCCATACCCGGTTGAAATCGTCTGCTTTTACGCGGGAATGGCGATGCTATCCCCGATGTGAAGGCCGGCCAAGCGGGCTGGTCGCTTGCCGCGAATTGCGGCCTCCCAGCAATCTCAGACCAATTCACGCTGGAGATTGAGAAAATTGTTCTGCGTATTGCCAAAAAATAGCAATCGACAAAGTCTACTGATTTTATAGATTAACCAGCGAGACGGAGGTCGATATGTCCTATATCCAGAACGCCGAGACGGATCGCAGCAGCCAGAGGCTGGCCAATGCCCAGGCTTTTCGCCCGGCCTATGCAGGCGCTTTCGCCTATCTCGTCTTTGCCCTTGCGTTCGCGTTCACCGGGGCAGTCGTGCTCGGCCTGATCCCCTGATCCGTTCAGGCCGAGAGGGTGGCGACCTACCGCTTTCAGGTAACCGGAGTTGATGAACCGAATGCGGCTGCGCTTTGGCGTGGACCGCTTTGCTTTATGCATGTGGGCGACATGCATCCAACGTGATGGAGGAGATGGCAATGCCGATCGAGTTCACGCATGTTCCCGGTAAAACGCATGCCGCCGACGCCGGTTCGGCCGTACCTTTCTTCTATGATTTCGTCGAGACGGCGACAAAGCTGTCGCTGATCGAGGATTCCGGCTTCCAGAGGATCGTCGTCGACGACCAGGCCGGGCTGTTGACCAATATGGACATTGCCGCCCAGGCGCTCGACCGCACCTCGTCGCTGGAAGTGGTGCTGACGCATTGGGCCGGCGTGATCGCGCCCGCGGTTGCGGCGCGGCAGCTGGCGGCGCTCGACGCCAGGAGCGGCGGCCGGCTGTCGCTTCGGATGCTGAGCGAACCGCTCGACGACGACGATGCCGATGCGCGTCCGGTCGGCCACACGGTGGTCTGGCAGCGCATCGACGAATATCTGGTACTGTTGAAGCGGCTGTGGTCGAACGACAAGCCCTTCGACCATGAAGGCGCCTTTTACAGCATCAAGGGCGGCTACGTGCCGCGCAAGGGGCCACATGGCGCCGATATCACCATCCGTATGGGTGGCCAGTCCGGCACCGCGCTCAAGGTCGCCGGACGGCATGCCGATGTGTTCGAACTGCCGGCGGGTTCGCTCGACGAGATCCGCCAGCTGATGGAGCGGGCGCGCAGCGCCGCCGCCGAACATGGCCGCGCCGGCAAGGTGCGTTTTGCGCTTCCAGTCCGCATTCGTGCCGAAGGCAGCGTCTCCACCGGCGCCCACAAGGCCGTCGAGCTTTCCGGGCCGCCGGCGCAGATCGCTTTGTCGCTGCTGCCCTATGCGGCGCTGGGCATAAGTGAATTCATGATCGTCGGCATGGATCGGCCGCGCGAGATCGCCGGCGTCGGCCGCGAGACGATCGCGCTCTTACGCAACTCGCTGGCGCGCGGTGAGGCCGAGGTGCCGCAGCCAGGCGCGTTTGCATCGCGGGCCGGGTCGGACATTCACGCAGCACGGTAACTGCAACAAGGCAGGCTTCTAGCCTGCCTTGCCGCTCAGTCGCGCCAGCGCGGCAAGGACGGCGCGTGAATCCGCCAGTGCGCCGAAAACCCCATCCTCCACCGTCACCATATGCAGCGCCGCCTCATGCGCGTACTGGTCACCGCTGGCGCAGGCGTCGGCGATGGTCAGGCACTGGAAATTGCGGTCGCAGGCCTCGCGCAGCGGTGTGGACGCAGACATCGGTCGTGCAGCCCGAAAACATCAGATGCGTGATGCCTCGTGCGCGCAACACCAGTTCGAAATCGGTATAGGTGAAGGCGCCGTTGCAGGTCTTGTCGACGATGATGTCGTCGGGCGCGACCTCGATGTCGGCGACGATCTGGAAGCCGGGGCCGGAGCGCAGCAGCACGTCGGTGGCTTCGAGGCCCGCCCGCTTGCGGCGCCATTTCTCGTAAGGCGTCATGTCGGCCATGTCGCTGCGATAGCCTTGCCTGGTGTGGATGATGGTGAGGCCGGCCGACCGTGCGGCCGCGATCAATCGGTTGACCGTCGGCAGGATGGCGCGCAGCGGCGCAGGGTCATACCCTTTCCTGGCGAAATAGCCCGATGCCGAGAGAAAATCCTCCTGCAGGTCGATGACCAGCAGCGCGGTATTTTGCGGCACAAGCTGGCCGTCATAGGGGAAATCGAAGGGTGTCGCCTTGATCATCGGCTGCTTGCCTCAATTGCTGCCCGGCATCGTGGCCCAGCAACGCCGCCGCCGTCCATCCCTCAGTGCGACGCGGCAAGGTAGACCGACACAAAGACGATGCGCCGGTATCGCGCCAAAGGTCTGTTGGCCAAAAAGCCATCTTGTTTGTTGACTAGTAAACTCATGTTTTATAGTCAAGCGGGGGCGCGGCCGCCTGAATTGGTTTCCAGCGGCTGTGCCGTTTGAGAGAAAGCCAGAATCCGTGGCTGGTATTTTCGGCGTCGAGATGGGGGTGTTTGCGATCCCGTCACCGGCCCGCCCATCGGTTACGGGCAATGACGAAGCGAGGACGAAGCGTGTCCAGAAATGGTTTGTTGGCGGCGCTGGCCGCGGTCGTGCTGTCTGCCGGCAGCGCTGCTGCGCAAGAGCAGCCGAGCACGCAACCGGCCACGCAGCCCAGGGATACGACGGAACCAACAGCAACCGCCCAGCCGGCGCCAGTCTCGTCGCCAGCGGCGGTGGAAAAGGCGGCACCGGCTGCGCTTGCCGCGCAGACGTTACCAGCTGCCGGACAAGTCGCGCCGGCTGCGCCAGTGCCGGCCAGCCAGCCCGGCGCAACCGCGCAGCCTGATCCCTCGGCGATTTCGCTGACCCTGCCGCACGACCTGTCGCCCTGGGGCATGTTCATGGCCGCCGACATCATCGTCAAGGCGGTGATGATCGGGCTTGCTTTCGCCTCCCTCGTCACCTGGACGGTCTGGCTGGCCAAGTCGCTGGAAATCCTGTTCGGCAAGCTCGGCGCCCGGCGAGCGGCGCGCGCCATCGGCAATGCCGCCACCTTGCTGCAAGCCAGTCGTGCGCTGGGCAACAGCGGCGGCCCCGGCGCGCTCCTGGTGCAGGCAGCCGAGCAAGAGGCAGCGCTTTCGGCCGGCGCACTCGACCACGTCACCGGCGACGGGCTGAAGGAACGCGTGACGTCGCGGCTGTCGCGCATCGAAGCAGCGGCGGCGCGGCGTATGTCGCGCGGCACCGGCGTGCTGGCGACGATCGGCTCGACGGCGCCGTTTGTCGGCCTGTTCGGCACCGTCTGGGGCATCATGAACGCCTTTATCGGCATATCGCAGGCGCAGACTACCAATCTCGCCGTCGTCGCGCCCGGCATCGCCGAGGCGCTGCTGGCCACCGCGATGGGGCTGGTCGCGGCTATTCCGGCTGTTGTCATCTACAACGTGTTTGCGCGCTCCATATCCGGCTACCGGCAGATCCTTGCCGATGCCTCGGCCGGCGTCGAACGGCTGGTCAGCCGCGATCTTGATTTCCGCACGGTGCCGCAGGCGCCCGCGCTGGCGGCGGAGTGATGGGCCATGGCGGCTAGAATTCGCGAGACTATCGACGGCGATCTCGAGGAAAACCACGAGATCAACGTTACGCCGTTCATCGACGTCATCCTGGTGCTGCTGATCATCTTCATGGTCGCGGCACCGCTGGCGACGGTTGACATCAATGTCGATCTGCCAGGCTCCACCGCGACGCCGGCACCGCGGCCGGAAACACCGCTGTTCCTGACGCTGAAGGACGATCTGACGCTAGCGATCGGCAATGACGGCGTGCCGCGTGCGGCCTTCGCCGCAGTGCTCGACGGCAAGACGAAGGGCGACAAGCAGACCCGCATCTTCCTGCGCGCCGACAAAGCGGTCGGCTATGGCGAGCTGATGGAGGTGATGAATCTGCTGCGCGGCGCCGGCTACCTGAAGATCGCGCTGGTCGGGCTGGAGACGGTGCCGGCGGATCCGGCGGCGCCGCAACCAGGCGCTATCCCATGACGCATTTGGCCGCCGCCGTTCCCATGGCCGATCCGCCGCGTACAGGCGCGCGCGAGATCGGTTTGTGGACGGCTGCGGCCATTCTCATTGTCGGCGCGCATGTCGCGATCGCCTATGCCGTGCAGAATTTCAGCCTGGCCAACGAGATGGATGGCGGCCCGCCGCCGGCGGTGGCGATCGAACTGTCGCCGATGATGGTCGCACCGGCGGTGCCTGAGGACACGATGGCCGATGTGGTGACGCCGGAGCCGACGAACCAGGTCGAGGAGACCGTCGCCGACGCAAGACCCGTCGTGGAACCGGACGTCGACAAGCCGGAGCCGGTTACCGATGAGGCGGAAGCGGTTCAACCCGACCAGACCGCTCCGATCGAGACAGCAGCGGCCGAACAGCCCGATCAGGCGCCGCCGCTGGACGAGGTGGTGCCCGACATCATCCCGACCGTGGTGCCGGACGTGGTCATTCCGCTGCCGCAGGCCAAGCCGGTGGAGGACAAGCCGGTCGAGAAGGCAAAGAGGACGGTCGAAAAGCCCAAGCCGCGCCCGAAGAAAGAAAAGAAGGAAAAGGCCGCGCCGCCGAAAGCGGTCGTGACCGCCAGTGTCGATGCGAAGGCAGCGGCGAAAGCGTCGGCGCCGAAGGCCTCGCAATCGAGTGGATCATCAGTCAGTGCAAGCAAATGGAACTCACAGCTGATCGGATGGATCAATCGGCACAAGCGCTACCCGAGCGCGGCAAGGTCGCGGCGCGCCGTGGGTACCGCAAATGTGACCTTCGTCGTCAGCGCCTCGGGCAAGGTGACCTCCGTCCGGCTGACACGATCTTCGGGGGACGCGGATCTCGATCGCGCCGCGCTTAGCATTCTGCAGGGTGCGACGGTGCCCGCGCCACCGCCTGACAAGGCCGGTACGGCTGTCGTGGCGCCCTTGATGTTCACTCTGCGGTAACCATCCGCGGGCAAACGGGCCCAATTCTGAGCTTGGCAGGTGGAACGGTCAAAGGATGCGGACCTTGCGGCCCGCATCCAGTGTTCGTTCGCGCGCCATGCGGCGAGAAGCCAAGCCCGTTCTCGGCATTCTTGCCGCGCACGATCAGCACCATGGCAAGCGGAAGGATGGCGACTCCGATACCTCGCCTCGCTCGGCCACCTTTTCGTGAAGCTGAACGGGTTGAACCGCTCGCCTGTTTGCCTAGGTAAAGAGCGTGGCCGGGCGCATTGCAGATCCGACAATCGGTATGACATTTTCCTGTATTAGAAAGCTTGTCCTTCCTGTTCTTGTCGTCGGCGTCCAGTCTTCCTGCGTCATTCCCGACGATACATCACGCATCGCCAAGGTTGAGCCCACGGCGGCGGCGGCCCGCAAGGAGATGGTCGGCCTCAGCGAAGCCGACGTTCGAATGTGCGCTGGCTTTCCGACCGCCACCGCAGACGTTGGCGGGTCTGGCCAGATCTGGACCTACAAGCGCGTCGTTCAGCGCGGCAATCTCAGCATTGTCGTCCCAACCATGGCGGTAGGCGCGATCCCGGCGGTCGGCGGCTCAGTCAATGTCGCTCCCGGCGGTTATTGCGACACGCAAATTCGTATGGTCGACGGCCGCGTCGCCGAAGTCGCCTACGCGGGCGACAACAATTTGCCGAACAAACGGGACGCGCTTTGTGTCAGTACGGTGGACGCCTGTGTGGCCTATGCCCGCCAAAACAGTCAAAGAGCGACAGCCAGATAGCCGGTCACGGCTGATTGGCGAGCCGTGGCGTTGCATGTCGACGCCGGTAAGGGCTTGACTGACCCGCCGGACCGAATACGCTAGCGCAAAATACCGGCTTTGGTCGCCGGGCGGCAAATATGCCTCGTATGCCTCGCCCCTGCGGCGCTGGCTGCGGGGCATTGTCATTTCTGGGGTTCTGTTTGAAACGGCGTATCGAGATCGGCATCCTCTATTCGCGCTTGGGCAGCTATCAGCTGGTCTCCGATGCCTGCCGAATGGGCGCCATGCGCGCCATTGCCGACATCAATGCCGACCGCAGCTACGGCATCGAACTGGTGCCTATCGAGCGCGATCCGCAAAGCAATGCGGATCGCTATGCGACGCTCTGCGAAGACATCTTCAAGACCAGCAGCGCCCGCCATGTCGTCGGCTGTGTCACCTCGTGGAGCCGCAAGGAGACGATCCCCGTGCTGGAGAAGGCGGGCGGCATGCTCTGGTATGCCTGCCCCTATGAAGGCTTCGAGGCCAACGAGCATGTCGTCTACATGCACGCTTGCCCCAACCAGCATCTGGTGCCGCTGATGGCGCATGTCGTGCCGCGCTTCGGTGCCAACGGTTTCCTGCTGGGGTCCAACTACATCTGGGGCTGGGAGATGAACCGCGTGGCGCGCGACCTCATCGCCGATGCCGGCGGCAAGGTGCTGGGCGAGCGCTATCTGCGCATCGGCGAGACCGATGTGTCGCGCCTGATCGCCGAAATCCGGGCAACGCGGCCGAGCTTCATCCTCAACAATCTGATCGGCACCTCGTCCTATGCCTTCCTGGCCGCCTATCGCGATCTGGGTGATGAGGATTCGGCCTTCCGGTCGGAAAACTGCCCGGTCATTTCCTGCAACCTCACCGAGGGCGAACTGCCGGCGATCGGCGAAACGGGCAAAGGACATCTGTCGGTCGGGCCGTATTTCGCGCCGCGGCCGGCGGCCTTCGCCTCGTCCTTCGAGGCCTCCGCCTATGCCTCGGTGCAAGTGATGGCCGACGTGCTGTCGCGCGACGCCGACGCCGGCCCGGCGGAGTTTTCGAAGGCTTTCGCCGAGCGACGCTTCTCGACCCGGCTCGGGCCGATCTCCATCGACGCCCATTCCCAGCATGCGACGCTGCCGGTGATTATCGGGCGGATCGCGGACGGCTTCTTCGAGGTCGTCAGCCGCGAGGACGAGGTTGCGCCGGACCCCTATCTGTCGCGCTACGACCCGGCCAAGACGTTCGGCCGTCCGCGCCTGAGGGTGGTGTCGTGACGAGGGCGCGCATCCCCAATCTCGGCGGCGCCAGGGCCTTCATCTTGCATCGCCCGCACCCGACGGTGCAGGCCATCACAAGACAATTGTCGGCCATCGGCCTGATCACTGTCGACTGCTGGCCGGAATTGCCGCCCGAGGCGCTGGCGGCAGATTTCGTCTTCTTCGACGCCGATCTCGGCTTCGACGAGCAATTCCCGTGGCAGCCGGGCGAGGCGCCGATGCCGCTGGTGGCGCTGATCGGCTCCGAGGCGCCCGGCCGCATCGAATGGGCGCTGTCGCACAAGGCCGATGCGCAACTCTTGAAGCCGGTCGGCAATGCCGGTGTGTACAGCGCGCTTCTGATCGCGAGGCAGAGTTTCGAGGCGCGAAAACATTTAGCCGGCGAAATTGCTTCGCTGCGCCACCGCGTCGCCGAGCGCCAGACCATCGTGCGGGCGGTGGCGGCGCTGTCGAAGGGCAGCGACGACGAGCGCGCCTATGCGCAGCTGCGCTCGCTGGCGATGAGCTGGCAGATCAGCGTCGAGGATGCAGCGCGCCGGATCGTGGCGATGACAAGTGAGGAAGGAACGGGCGAGGAAGCAACGGGTGAAGAAGGCGGCGATGACCAGTCCTATCGCGCCTGATTTCCCCACGCCTGTCCGCATGCCGGTCAAGCCGCGCGCCGGCGTCTGGCGCCGGCTGATCAAACGCCGGCTGGCGCTGCTCGGGCTGGTCATTGTTGCCATCGTCGTCGCCGGCGCCATCCTGGCGCCGTGGCTGACCGGCTACGATCCCAACGAGCAGATGTTCGACGGCCTGACCATCGAGGGGGCGCCCTTACCGCCGAGCGCCCAGTACTGGCTCGGCACCGACCTGCTCGGCCGCGACCTGTTGACCCGCATCCTCTACGGCGCCCGCACCTCGCTGATCATCGGCATTGTCGCCAATGGCGTGGCGCTTCTGATCGGCACGCTGGTCGGCGTCACCGCCGGCTATTTCCGCGGCTGGGTCGGCAGCGCGCTGATGCGCTTCACCGATCTGATGATGGCATTCCCAGCCCTGCTGCTCGCCATCTGCCTGGCGGCGGTGTTCCAGCCGAGCCTGTGGATCGTCGCCATGGTCATCGCGCTGGTCAACTGGGTGCAGACCGCGCGCGTCATCTACACCGAAACATCCTCACTCGCTGAGCGTGAATTCATCGACGCTGAACGCACTATCGGCGCCGGTGCGCCGCGTATCCTGTTTCGCCACATCCTGCCGCATCTCCTGCCGACCATCATCGTCTGGGGCACGCTCGGCATCTCGACCACGGTGCTGCTGGAAGCGACTCTCTCCTTCCTCGGCATTGGCGTGCAGCCACCAACGGCGTCGTGGGGCAACATCATTTTCGAAAACCAGACCTATTTCCAGGCCGCACCCTGGCTGGTGTTCATCCCCGGTGCGGCGATCCTGGCGCTGGCGCTGGCCTTCAACCTGATCGGCGATGCGCTGCGCGACATCCTCGATCCGACGCAAAGAGGCCGGGCATGATCGCCTATCTCGGCCGCCGCCTGATCCAGTCGCTGCTGATCCTGCTCGGCGTCTCGCTGATCACCTTTGCGCTGCTCTACCTCTTGCCGGCCGACCCTGTGCGCCAGATCGCCGGCCGCAGCGCCACGCCGCAGACGGTCGAAAACATCCGCCAGCAGCTCGGCCTCGACCAACCCTTCGTCGTCCAGTACTGGCACTATCTGACAAAGCTTGTCAGCGGCGATCTCGGCCGCTCCTACATCCAGCGCTCAGAAGTCACCGAACTGATTGTCTCTCGGCTACCGGCAAGCCTGCTTTTGATGGTCGGCGCCATCCTGTGCGAATTGCTGATCGGCCTGAGCATGGGCCTGATCGCCGCCGTCAAGCGCGGCACCGCCACCGACCAGACCTTGATGGTCGCTTCCTTCGTCGGCGTCTCGGCGCCACAATTCGTCGTCGGGCTGTTGCTGCTCTACGTCTTTGCGGTGCGGCTGAGCTGGTTTCCGATCGGCGGCTACGGCACCTGGCGGCATCTGGTGCTGCCGTCGCTCACCATGGGTATCCTCGGCGCCGGCTGGTATGCGCGCATGATGCGCTCGTCGATGATCGACGTGCTGCGCCAGGATTATGTCCGCACAGCCCGCGCCAAGGGTCTTGCACGAAGCGCCATCATCTTCCGCCACGCACTGCCCAACGCCATCCTGCCGGTCATTGCCATGATCGGCATCGACATCGGCATCTTCATGGGCGGCATCGTCGTCGTCGAAAGCGTGTTCGGCTGGCCCGGCATCGGCCAGCTGGCGTGGCAGGCGATCCAGCGCGTCGACATTCCGATCATCATGGGCGTCACGCTGGTGTCGGCATTCGCCATCGTGCTCGGCAATCTGCTCGCCGACATCATCGCGCCGTTCATCGACCCCCGCATCAAGCTCAGATGAAAAACAACAAACCGAATAACAAAACAGAGAAAGGGAACATGTGATGAAGAGATTTCTGACATCCACCGTCGCGGCCTCAGCGCTCGCGCTGATGCTCGGCACTGCAAGCGCACGCGCCGAAGACACCGTCGACCCGAACGCCAAGCAAGGCGGCGAGATTGTCGCCACATACAAGGACGACGTCACGACGCTCGACCCGGCGATCGGCTATGACTGGCAGAACTGGTCGATGATCAAGAGCCTGTTCGACGGGCTGATGGATTACGAGCCGGGCACGACCAATCTGAAGCCGGACCTTGCAGAAAGCTACGAGATTTCGCCCGACGGCAAGACCTTCACCTTCAAGCTGCGCCACGGCGTGAAATTCCACAATGGCCGCGAGATGACCGCCGACGACGTGAAATACTCGCTCGACCGCGTCACCAACCCGAAGACGCAGAGCCCCGGCGCCGGCTTCTTCGGCTCGATCAAGGGTTATGACGATGTCGCCGCCGGCAAGGCCGAAGGCCTGTCGGGCGTCACCGTCGTCGACCCCTACACAGTCAAGTTCGAGCTGACTCGTCCCGACGCCACCTTCCTGCATGTCATGGCCATCAACTTCGCTCATGTCGTGCCGAAGGAAGAGGTCGAGAAATACGGCGCCGATTTCGGCAAGCATCCGGTCGGCACAGGCGCCTTCAAGCTCGCCGAATGGACGCTGGGGCAGCGCATCGTCTTCGAGCGCAACCCGGGTTACTGGCACAAGGGCCTGCCGCATTTGGACAAGATCACCTTCGAGGTTGGCCAAGAGCCAATCGTGGCGCTGTTGCGCCTGCAGAAGGGCGAGATCGACCTGGCTCTCGACGGCATTCCGCCGGCCAAGTTCCAGGAGGTGATGTCCGATCCAGAGCAAAAGTCGCACGTCATCGAGGGCGGCCAGTTGCACACCGGCTACATCACCATGAACACAACGATGGCGCCCTTCGACAATGTGAAGGTGCGGCAGGCCGTCAACATGGCGATCAACAAGGCACGCATCGTCCAGATCATCAACAACCGCGCGGTGCCGGCCAACCAACCGCTGCCGCCATCGATGCCGGGCTACGACAAGGAATTCAAAGGCTATCCCTATGACGTCGCCAAGGCCAAGGTGCTCCTTGCCGAGGCTGGTCATCCCGAGGGCTTCGAGACGCAGTTGTTCGCCATGAACACCGATCCCAATCCGCGCATCGCCCAAGCGATCCAGCAGGATCTGGCGGCGATAGGCATCAAGGCCAGTATCCAGGCGCTGGCCCAGGCGAACGTCATTGCCGCCGGCGGCGACAAGACCGGTGCGCCGATGATCTGGTCCGGCGGTATGGCCTGGATCGCCGACTTCCCGGATCCGTCGAACTTCTACGGCCCGATCCTCGGCTGCGCCGGTGCGGTGCCCGGCGGCTGGAACTGGTCGTGGTATTGCAACAAGGATCTCGACGCCAAGGCGGCCGAAGCCGACTCGATGACCGATCCGGCGAAGTCTGCGGAGCGCAACAAGATGTGGAGCGGGATCTACGACAAGATAATGGCGGACGCGCCCTGGGCGCCGGTGTTCAACGAGCAGCGCTTCACCATTAGGTCCGCGCGCATGGGCGGCGCCGACAATCTCTATGTCGACCCCGTCCATGTCTTCATCAACTATGACAATGTGTACGTAAAAGATGTGCAGTAACTGCGACTACACCATCCACGGGCGCCATCACCATTTCGGCTGGGACAACTCCTTTGTCCCAGCCGAGCGGGTGGCGCCCGGCGCGACCATCGAGTTCCAGTGCCTCGATGCAGGGGGCGGCCAGCTTCAGGCCGACAGCACGGTCGCCGACGTCGCCAAGCTCGACTTCGAAAGGGTCAATCCGGTGACCGGACCGATCTTCGTCGAGGGTGCGGAGCCGGGCGATGCGCTGAAGGTGACGATCGAAATGTTCAAACCGTCCGGCTTCGGCTGGACGGCGAACATTCCGGGTTTCGGCCTGCTTGCCGACGATTTTACAGAGCCGGCGCTGAACATCTGGAAATACGACGCCGCCTCGCTCGAGCCGGCGCTGTTCGGTAAACATGCGCGCGTGCCGCTGAAGCCTTTCGCCGGCACCATCGGCAACGCCCCGGCTGAGGTGGGGCTTCATTCGGTGGTGCCGCCGCGGCGCGTCGGCGGCAATCTCGACATCCGCGACCTCGCCGCCGGCACCACACTCTATCTGCCGGTGGAAGTGGCGGGTGCCCTGTTCTCGGTTGGTGATACGCATGCCGCGCAAGGCGACGGCGAGGTCTGCGGCACGGCGATCGAAAGCCCGATGGACGTCGTGCTCAAGCTCGATCTGGTCAAGGACGCCAGGCTGAAGACGCCGCGCTTCACCACGTCGGGCCCGGTGACGCGCCATCTCGACGCCAAGGGTTATGAGGTAACGACCGGCATCGGCCCGGACCTGATGATTGGTGCGAAGGAGGCGGTCGCGCAGATGGTCGACCTGCTGGCTGGGCGGTACCAAATCGATCCGGTCGAGGCTTATATGCTGGTTTCGGTGTGCGGCGACCTTCGCATCAGCGAGATCGTCGACGTGCCGAACTGGGTGGTATCGTTCTATTTTCCGCGCTGCGTGTTTGAATGACGTCAGGTCGGTGCCGCACCCCCACCCCGCTGCTTCGCAGCGACTTGCAGGGGCGAGCCACGGGTCTCGCCCGTCCTTCGGACCCCCACAAGGGGGAGGGTAGAGCGCTGGCGCCCTACCTCCCCCTTGTGGGGAGGTCGGACCGAAGGTCCGGGTGGGGGTCGCGCCGGAATAAATCCTTCGCGGGATTGGCTTCGCGATGACCGGCGAAACAAACCCCGTCCTTGACATCGCCAACCTCTCCGTCAGCGTGCGTGGCGAGGACGGTGAGCGGGAGGTTGTCTCCAACCTGTCGCTGACGCTGGCGCGTGGCGAGACACTCTGCATTGCCGGCGAGTCTGGCTCCGGGAAGTCGATGACCGCACTGGCGATCATGCAACTCCTGCCGCAGCCGGCTGCGCGTATTTCGTCCGGCAAGATCCATCTCGGCGACACCGATCTGGCAACCCTCGACGAGCGCCAGATGCGGCGCATCCGCGGTGACCGCATCGCCATGATCTTCCAAGAGCCGATGACCTCGCTCAACCCGGTGCTGTCGATCGGTCGGCAGCTGACCGAATCCATCGAGGCGCATACCAGCCTGTCGCAGGCCGAGGCCCGCCAGCGCGCCATCGAAGCGCTCAAGGCGGTGCGCATCTCTGAAGCCGAAAGCCGGCTAAAACAGTTTCCGCATGAGCTGTCCGGCGGCATGCGCCAGCGGGTGATGATCGCCATGGCGCTGGCGCTCGAGCCCGATGTGCTGATCGCCGACGAACCGACGACGGCGCTGGACGTAACCGTGCAGGGCGAGGTGCTGGAACTGTTGCGCGACCTGCAGCGTCAGCACGGCACCAGTGTCATCTTGATCACCCACGATATGGGCGTGGTCGCCGAAATGGCCGACCGCGTCATCATCATGCGGCATGGCCGCATGGTCGAGGAGGGCAAGACCGCTGATATCTTTGCCCGACCGCAGGCCGATTACACGTGCGAACTGCTGGCCGCCGTGCCGCGCATCGGCAGCGGCGTCGGGCGGCAGAAATCCAGGGATGTGCTTGAAGCCTCAAAACCGGCCAATGTCGCCGAGGTCAACGGCTTGCATGTCCGTTTCGATCTGCGCGGCGGCATCTTTGGCCAGGTCACCCGCCGCGTCCACGCCGTCGAAGGCGTCAGCTTCTCGATCGCGCCCAACGAGACGCTGGCGCTGGTCGGCGAATCGGGTTGCGGCAAGTCGACCACCGCCAAAGCGCTGGCAGGGCTGGTGCCGTATAGCGGTGACATCGTTATTGGCGGGCGCAATCTTTCCGGTCTCGGCCGCGTCGAGCGCAAGGCGGTGCGCCGCGACGTGCAGATGATTTTCCAGGACCCGTTCGCCTCGCTCGATCCGCGCATGCGTGTCGGCGATCTCGTCGCCGAGCCGATGGTGATCCACGGCATCGCCTCGAAGGACGAGCGCCGCGATCGCGTGGCAGCGCTATTCGAGCGCGTCGGCCTGTCGGCCGACCAGATGGAGCTCTATCCGCATGAATCCTCCGGCGGCCAGCGCCAGCGCGTCTGCATTGCACGGGCGCTGGCGCTGCGGCCAAAGCTGATCATCGCCGATGAAAGCGTTTCGGCGCTCGACGTCTCGGTACAAGCGCGCGTGCTCGACCTGCTGAAGGAATTGCAGCGCGAATTCGGCGTCGCATATCTCTTCATCTCGCATGACATGGCGGTGGTGGAGAACATCTCCGATCGCGTCGCCGTCATGTATCTCGGCCAGATCGTCGAAATGGGCACACGCGACCAGGTGTTTTCCAACCCGCGCCATCCCTACACCAGGCGGCTGATCGAAGCCGTGCCGGTGCCAGACCCGGCGCAGCGCAGAACCCGATTCGCCCGCCTCGACCAGGAGATACCGAGCGCGACCCGCAAGGTCGGCGAAGCGCCGCTGAAGCTGGCGCTGAACGATGTCGGCAACGGCCATCTCGTCGCTGCCGAGGGCTGAGGCCGGTTCGGTGCCTCAGCCGTGTTCGACGGCCCTATGCCAGGGCGATGCGGCAGAATTTTTCGCCCGCCCGGTTGTACCCGTTTTGCCGCGGCCTCGCGTTCGCGAAGGGCTTCCCCTCTCGGGTGCCAAGCGCTGCAGTTCTTGCAGCGGCCGAAAGTATGCCGCCATCGGAATGCCGGCATTGCAGCTATTCTTTTACCTTGTTCGGACCAACCAGGCGTTGTCGTCTTCGGATTTACCGCACCTTAGGCTGACAGCGGCCACGATAAATCAGGCGTCAGAGCCCAAGGGGACAAACAATCTTGCTCAAGGCGGTTCTGCAGCTGCTGCCGGGTCGGTTCATGGACGTGCGCATGCGCGTGTCCGACGGCTACGAGACGCGCGTCGTCGAGCGGCCCGGGCGCTGGATGAAGCCGGAAGAGCTGGACCAGTTGAGCAGCGATCTGCGGCTGGTGGCGTCGAAGACGCTGAAAGCCGGCAGCCTGACCTATGGCGTGTTTTCCGGCGATCGCAGTCGGCTGGAACATTCCATCATCACCATCGTCTACAGGCGCAGCGGCGGGCGGCCGATCGCCTTCAACGCGCTGGCGCTGATGGAGATCTCGCTGGCCGGCAAGCCCTATGAGGTGCTGCATCTGGGCCTAGTCATGGTCGATCCGGACGAGCGCAGCCGGGGCCTCAGCTGGATCCTCTATGGCCTCACCTGTTTCCTGATGTTTTTGCGCAATCAGCTGCGGCCAATCTGGATCTCCAACGTCACCCAGGTGCCCGCCGTCGTCGGCATGGTCGCTGAAGCCTTCACCAATGTGTTTCCGGGACCCCATGCCGGCGCGCGGCGGTCGCTGGCCCATGTGCTTCTGGCGCGGCAGATCATGGCGCGCCATCGCCATGTCTTCGGGGTCGGCCCGGAGGCCGGTTTCGACGAAGAGCGCTTCGTCATCACCAATGCCTATACTGGCGGTTCGGACGATCTGAAGAAGACCTTCGACGAGGCGGCCAAGCACCGCGACGAGGCCTTTAACGAGTTCTGTCAGAAAGAGCTCGACTATGGGCGCGGCGATGATGTGCTGCAGATCGGCCAGATGAGTCTTCAGGCCGCGCGCACCTATCTCGCCGACGCGGTGCCGCGCGGCTCGCTTGCCGCACTTGCCGTGGCGGGCGCCGCGGCCACGTTGCAGCGACTCATCCTGCCGGTGGTTCACTGGGCCGACTCCAGCCGCCAATGGAATGTGTTGCGACCATGGACGCGCTAGGTTTCAGCTATGAGGAGTTCACGACCCGCAACATCGGGTTCGTGACGCAGGCCCAGCAGGCCAGCTTCATGCTCAAGCTGATGGCAGCGGAGCCATGAGTTTCGACGATACGCTCGTCGCCGACACCATCACCTCGCTGGCGGCGCTGGCAGGCCTGCTGATCGTGATCTCGATCGTCGGCGGACGCGACACAAGGGATCCGCTGTCGCGGCGCTTCCTGTTTGGCCTCAGGGTGCTGGCGGTGCTGCTCGCCTGCCGCATCCTCGACTGGACTACCGGTCTCGCCCTCTTCCGCTTCGTCACCATCGCCGCGGCGGGCCTGTTGCCGCTGGCTGCCCTCCTGCTGACCGAAGGCCTGCTGCGCCGGCACGCGCCGTTCGCGCTCAAATTCTTCGCCGCCGGCGGTGCTGCGCTGTTCTTCCTGCTGGCGCTGATCCCGGAACGCTTCGCCGAGCCATGGCGGATGGCGATCCTTCTGGCCTTCCAGTTCTGTGGCTTTCTCGCCATCGGCTGGCTGGTGATGACGCGCGACCGCGACAGCCTGTCGGCGGCCGAAAACCGCACGGTGGAGCGCATGGCCCTGTCGCTGCTGTTGATCCTCCCGTTCATGGTCACCGATTACCGGCCCGGCCTGTTCGAGGTGCCGGTGCGACTTGGCGGCATCGCCATCCTGTTCCTGTGCTGGCTAACGATCGGTCTCGGGCGGGCGAGCCTCGGCCATCGCGACACGATCGGCGCCTTCGCCGTCATCGCGCTGGGCTCGGTGTTTGCCGGGCTGGCGCTGGGCGGCATCGACGATCTCGGTTGGCGCGGCAGCGTGCAGGGCGTGGTGATCGTGCTTTCGGCGACGCTGCTCGCCGTCATCTACAATGACAGCGTCAGCCTCACCGCCGAAAAACGCCGCGACTCGCTGCTGAAACATATGGCCGAGGGCGATCTCACCGATTCGGCGCGCTTCCTGCGCGGGCTGCAGCACCACATCCTCGTCGACGGCGCCTTGATCCTGCCGGCCGCCGACCTCGGCGATTTCGACCTCAAGGTGTTGGCGCGGGCGCTGGAGCAGGAGCCCGTGCGCTCGCTCGCCGACGTGCAGCCGGATGCGCCTGTCGACCAGGATATACGCGAGCAGCTGGCCTGGCTGTTCGAGAAATACGAGGCGACGCATGTGCTTCTGGCGACGCTCGAGCCGCTGACATTGGTGGCGCTCAACATGCCGGCGCTGGCCTCGTCGCCGGGGCTGGAGATGGAGCTGCGCGCCGTCCAGCGCATGGCGATGTTGATCGCGCAGCGGGAGGCGAAACTGTAGGATGGACAACGCTTTGCTTTCCCGCATCGTCGCCACCGCCAATCTGGCGCTGTCGGTGCACAACACGCAACCGGCGCGCTCCGTGGCTGATCATGCGCCAAGTGCGGAGATTTGCAGCCGGCATTTCGCCATTCCGCCCGAGCGGCGGCTGATCAATGTGCTGCGGGCCGGTGTCGCCGGTGCGGTGCCGAAACGGGCGCGGCTGCCGGTACAACTGGTCATCACATAAACAAAACAGGCCGGCGTCATGCGCCGGCCTGTTTGTTTCTGTCGAGCCGCCCCGATCAGGCGGCCTTGGTTTTCATGGCCTCTTCGTCGCGCACCATTTTGGTCACGCCGGCGAAGTCGAGCTTGCCGGAGCCGAGCACCGGCACCTTCGGGACAATCCGCACTTCGGCCGGCACCATAAGGTCCATGGCGCCATTGGCCTTGGCGAAGGCGAGGAAATCCGCGCGAACGGCGCCGGGGGCCTCAGTGATCAGGATCAGCTTTTCACCCTTGCGTGCATCCGGCACGGTCGCGACCGCCGACAGCGAGCCCTTCCACAATTCGCCGGCCAAAGCCTCGACAGCCGCCAGCGAGATCATCTCGCCGCCGATCTTGGCGAAGCGCTTGGCGCGGCCGCGAATGGTGATGAAGCCGCCCTCGTCGATGGCGACGACGTCGCCTGTATCATGCCAGCCATTCTCAAGCGGTTCGAGCACGCCGGGCTTCTCGGCCCGGAGATAGCCCGCCATGACGTTGGGACCGCGCACGAACAGCCGTCCGCCATCGTCGACGCCAGGCACCGGGTCGAGGCGATATTCCATGCCGGGCATGATCTTGCCGACGGTTCCGGAGCGGTTGTACATCGGCGTGTTGATCGAGATGACCGGTGCCGTTTCGGTGACGCCGTAGCCCTCGAGGATGCGCACGCCGAACTTCTCCATGTAGGTCATGCGCGTCGCTGCCTTGACCGGTTCTGCGCCGGCAAAACAATAGCGTATCGAGCGGAAGTCGTAGGGGTGCGCGGTGCGCGCATAGCCGCTGAGGAAGGTGTCGGTGCCGAAGATGATCGTCGCGTTCGAGGCGTAGATCAGTTCCGGCACGATGCGGTAGTGCAGCGGCGAGGGGTAGAAGTACACCGGCACGCCCGAGATCAGCGGCAGCACCGTGCCCGCGGTCATGCCGAAGGAATGGAAGATCGGCAGCACGTTGAACACCTTGTCGCCCGAATGGAAGTCGATGCGCGACGCGGCCTGGGCGGCGTTGGCCAGGATGTTGCGGTGGGTCAGCACCACGCCCTTGGGCGTGCCTTCCGAACCCGAGGTGAACAGGATCACCGCGGGATCATCAGGCTTGCGGGGCGCGCGTGGCGTCGACTTGCGCAGCAGGCCGAGCAACTTGTCTTTCAGGCCGATGGTCGTCCTGAGATCGTCGAGCCAGACGATGTCGACCGAGCGGCCAAGTTCCTCGACCACGGCGCCGAGTTTTGCCTGTTCGACGAAGGCGCGGGACGTGAGCACGGTCTTCACCTCGGCCGCCTTGCAGGCTGACAGGATGTTGGCCGCACCGGCGGTGAAGTTCATCATCGCCGGAACCTTGCCGGCCGACATGACGCCGAGCAGCGCGGCGCAGGCGCCGTTGGCGTTGGGCAGCATGATGCCCAGCGTCTGCTGATCGGCATAGAGGTGCTCGAACTTCTCGCCGAGCACGGCGGCAGCGGTCAACAGCTTGCCGTAACTCAGCGAACCGGTGACCGGATCTTCCACGGCGAGTTGCTTCATGCCGCGTTCGTTGGCTGTCTGGATGATCTTTTCCAGCACGGTCTTGTCGATGTCCTGGGTGCGGAAGACGAGATCCGACATCACCTGGTAGAGGGCAGAGCCCGCCGCGGCGCGGCGCTTGCGGCCCTTCAGCTCCTGCGGCACTTCGAGCTTGACCGGTTCCAGAATGGTCACCTTGACCTTTGGGAACAGACGACGGCGCACATGCTGCGAGCTCAGCCGCGAGAAGTAGGTCTTCTCCAGCCCGTCGATGCGCACCGGCACAACCATCGAGCCGGTCTTGTCGGCAACCATGGCGGCGCCGTCATAGACCTTCATCAGGCCACCGGTGACAGTGATGCGGCCCTCCGGGAAGATGACCAGCGGATCGCCAGCCTGCACGACCTTGATCAGCGTGCGGGTGGACATCGGCTTGGCCGGATTGAGCGGCAAAGCGCGGGCAAGTTTCATGAACGGCTTCATCCACCAGGCCTGGGCGATGAAGTAGTCGATGGCGAAGACCGGCTCTTCGTCGGTCAAAGTCAGCGCCAGCGGACCGTCGAGGAAGCTGACATGGTTGAGCGCCAGGATCGGCGCCTTGCCGGCTGCCTTGAGGTTGTCCATGCCCTCGACCTCCAGGCGCAGGAAGGCGCGGAACAGTATGGAGACGAAATCGCGGAAGGGGTTGGTCGGCAGGAATTTCAACATCAGCCAGGCAGCAATCGCATTGGCCGCGGCGAGGCCGAACAGAATGCCACCGGTGGAGACTTTCGTCTGGATAACGGCGACGACAACACCGCCAACGGTCATGAAGCCGGCATTGACGATGCTGACGGCAGCGACGACGCGGGCGCGGCGCGCCTCGGGCGACCAGGCCTGCACGGCGGCGAAGGTCGGCACCACCAGGAAGGCGGCTGCAATGGCCATGCCGGCAAGGTCGATGGCGACGCGGATCGTGTTCGGGCCAGCGAAGAATGCGCCGAGGGTTTCTGCCTGGAGCGAAGGCGGCATGCTCCAGATGGTCCAGGCCAGATGCAGACCGAATAGCGCCAGCAGCGCCGTGCCAACCGGTGCCGGCAGAAGCACGATGCGGCCCTGCGACATCCAGGCGGCAATGGCCGAGCCGATGGCGATCGAGACGGCGAACACGGCGAGATAGACGGTGACCGCCATTTCGTTGCCGCCGAGCGAATCCTTGACCAGTGTCGGCAGGATCGACAGCACGATGGCGCCGATCAGCCAGAACCACGAGGTCATCAGGCCGGCGCGCCAGATGCGCATGTCGGTGCGCAATTCGGCGACCTGACGCCAGGTCGAGCGGAAGATGTTCCTGTCGATGACGAGGTCGGGCGCCGCCGAACCGGTCGACGGGATGTAGCGGCTGACGAGCCAGCAGCCGACGGCGAGCGCCATCATGATCGGTCCGAACACTGTGACGCCGATGCCATCGGCCGAAACGACGCCACCGGCAATGGTGCCGCCGAGGATGGCAGCAAAGGTGGCGGACTCGATCCAGGCGTTGGCCTTGGGCAGTTCCTTGCGCTCGAGGTGATCCGGCAGGATGCCGTATTTGATCGGCCCGAACAGCGCCGAGATGATGCCGAACATCAAGAGCGCCACCATCAGCACAGGAATGGACGACAGCGCGATGCCGACGACGGAGACACCTGCGGCGGCGATCTCGGCGAATTTCAGTCGCTTGGCGATAAGCGCCTTGTCGAAGCGGTCGGCAATCTCACCGCCAAGCGCGGACAGGAACAGGAAGGGGGCCATGAAGACGGCGCCCGCCAGAGTGACCAGAGACGCCGCCTGATCCGCCGCCAGCGTGAACAGAATAAGGAACACCAGCGTGTTCTTCAGGAAATTGTCGTTGAAGGCGGACAGGAACTGCGTCCAGAACAAAGGCGCAAAGCGCCGGGACGTCATCAGATGAGCTGTGGGACGGTTGATCGGAGCGATTTCCATAGCGGCGACTTCCATTGGGCAAGACCGGTGAAATCCTGTTGGGATTGATCAGCGGTCTTGCGCGGTTTGAGCCTTGTTTTAGCGGGAACCCGGTTACACTTCGTTACTGCGGCTGACATCCATCAGCAGTTTCTCGGTCTTGGCGTCTTCCAGCCGGTTGATGAAGCGGCTTGCCTCTTCCGCGTCGCGCAGCGTCTTGGTGATGGTGATCGAGGTGTGCACGAGCATGATGGCGGCCATGGCATAGAACCCCTTGGCGGCGAAGCTTGCCTCCATGAAGTAGATGCCGCCGGCCATCATCGAGGCGGCAACGGCGAAACTGGCCATGGTGAATGTCTTCCAGGCGGCTGTGTCCTTGGGTGCGTAGGTGTTGGGGGTCATCGGTATAATCCTTTCGTTTCAGGGTTAGGTTGGTTGGGCGCGGGTCTGTTTCAGGCCGGATACAATCAGGCCGGCTTGGTCATCGTCTTCGCCAGCCGTTCGAGCACGGCGTCGGCGCTGCTTCTCAACGGGGCGCCACAGCCGGCGGCCGCGAGCTTTTCGCTGACCGCGGCCGGATCGCCCGACTGTTCCATCTCGGCCATGGCAGCCGCGGTGGCGTCGATCTGCTTTTGCCGTGTGCGCAGGCGCAGCAGCGTCTCCTCGGCGTCCTTGAGGGCCGAGAGGCTGGAGCCCGGAGCGCTTTCACGCAGGCGCTGGGTCGAGTCGACCGCGGCA
Organism: Mesorhizobium sp. P3_A2; assembly: GCF_056403115.1. Classification (NCBI taxonomy): domain Bacteria; kingdom Pseudomonadati; phylum Pseudomonadota; class Alphaproteobacteria; order Hyphomicrobiales; family Phyllobacteriaceae; genus Mesorhizobium; species Mesorhizobium sp. P3_A2. The sequence continues at coordinate 205,312 of NZ_JBFUGC010000008.1, read as the reverse complement.
ACGATGCGCTGGCCGCGCTGCAATTCACGCAGGCGCATTTCAGAGACGCGAATAATCCGCTTCAGCCGTTCGATTTCGGTGCTGAAGCTCTTCTGCGCCTCGCTGGAGGCATCGCGTTCGGCTTCCAGCATGGCGATGGTTTCGGCGGCCTCACGGGCCAGTTCATTTTGTCCCTGCTCGATCGCGGCGATGGTGCGCTTCTCCAGGTCGTCGATGCGGACGACCAGCTTCTTGAACTGCGCGACTTCCTGTTCGTTCTGGGCGATGGCAATGGCGACCGCCCGGCGGGCAGCGGCGATGGCGTCGGCGCAGTCGCGGATCTGCTGGCGCAGGATCACCAGCGCGTTGCGGTCGACGACCGCCTCGGCGGCTTCGTAGCTGCGGCCGCGAACGAGAGCAAAAAACTGTTTCAACATTCTCGTTTCTCCTCTATGAACGCTGTTCACGAATGCAACGTAACACATCGTGAACGGCGTTCAAGAGAAAAATGAACGGTGTTCATGAACTTCGGAGCAAGACGGTTAATGACGGCAAAACGGGACGCCAAACGTGAGGATCTCAGGGGCAGGCTGATCGAGGCCGCGCAAGCGCGCATTCAAGCCTCGGGGCTCGCCGGGCTGCGCGCACGCGACATCACGGCCGATGCCGGCTGCGCGCTGGGAGCGCTCTACACCGCCTTTGCCGACCTCGACGAGCTCATCCTGCACGTCAATTCGATGACGCTGGCGCGGCTGGGAGAGGTCTTGCAGCAGGAGGCGACGGGCGCCGCAGAGCCAAGGGCGAGGCTGAAGGCGCTGGCCAAAGCCTATCTCGACTTCGCCCGCGACAACCGCATGGCATGGAAGGCGCTGTTCGAACACCGCATGGCGCCAGGCGTGGCGGTGCCCGAATGGCATCTGGCGGAACATGCGGTGCTGATCCAGCATCTGGTCGAGCCGCTTGCCCAGCTGCTCCCCGCGCTGGACTCGCACGATCTGCTGGCCCGCGCGCGCACCCTGTTCTCCGCCGTCCACGGCATCGTCGCCATCTCGCTTGAGGACCGGTTCGTCGGCCTCGCGCCCACCGACCTCGAAGGCGAGCTGCTGGGTTTCGTCGACACCATGGTGAGCGGGCTGGAGACGGAAAGAGAATGAGCTGCCGCGATCGGCTCTTTGCCTCACCGCTCGGGCACGCTGCTGTTCATTTCCAAGGCGCGCTGGGAGGAAACCGCCAAGCAGCGCGACAAATCATCATCTGACGACCAGCTATTCGCTTGCCTTGGCACCTTATCTCGCAGCGAAGGCGGGCTTTAGCAGGCGCCGAGTCGAACTGTCTTCCAGAGATGCGCGCGCGATAGGCTCGGGGAAAAAATTCCGCTGGTGGAGCTGAGGAGGATCGAACTCCTGACCTCGTCATTGCGAACGACGCGCTCTCCCAGCTGAGCTACAGCCCCGTCCAGCGGATGGCGCATTTATCGAAGGCTGCGGTTTCCTGTCAAGGCATTGTCCTGCCGAAATCCCTTACCGCGATGCGCAGCGACAGGTGCTGTGCAAAGGCTGCCCTTGCCGGTTCCGCGCGCAATGGCTACATGTCGGCGACAATTTGGAGACCGGCATGCTCGCCCTTATTCAGACCATCGTCATGGCGCTTGATATCTACTGGTGGATCATCATCGCCTCGGCGATCTTTTCCTGGCTTTATGCCTTCAACGTCGTCAACTCGCGCAATCAGTTCGTCAGCAGCATCGGCAACATGCTCTACCGGCTGACCGAGCCGGCGCTGCGGCCGATCCGTCGGTTCATGCCCGACCTTGGCGGGGTCGACATCTCGCCGATCATCCTGCTTTTGCTCCTGTTCTTCCTCAGGCAGCTCATTCTCACCACGATAGCGCCGCTGGTCCTGTGAGGCCGAAGATCGCTTGAGCGCGCCTTTTCGTACCCGCGAGAATGGCATCGACTTGTTCGTCCGGCTGACGCCGAAGTCTTCCGCGGACAGGCTTGAAGGCGTCGAAATATCGGCGGACGGGCGAAGCTATTTGAAGGCGCGCGTGCGCGCCGTGCCGGAGAATGGCGCGGCCAATCAAGCATTGCAAAGACTTGTCGCCAAGGCGCTGGGCGTCCCGGCATCGGCGGTGTCGGTTGTTGCGGGCGCTACCGCTCGTTTGAAGACGCTGCGCGTGAATGGCGACCCGGCGGAGTTGATGACGAACGTCAAGGTGCTCGGCGGCTAGCTCTCAATCCCCCAGCGGCAGCTTTGGATCATCAACCTTCAGCGTGTTCACGCTCTGCTTGATGCGGCGCAAATTTTCGAGAACCCTGGGTCCGCGCGTCTCAGCGACCGAGGTGACGATCATGTCGACGATCGACAGCAACGCATAGCGCGACGAGGTCGGTTTGTAGATGTTGCCGTCTTCCAGCGACTGGAACTGGATGACAGTGTCGGCCGCTTTGGCCAAAGCGGAATCCGGCGGGGTGATGGCGATGGTGGTGGCGCCATATTGCTGGGCAACCTGGACCGCATCGATGACCGAGCGCGCATAGCCGGACACCGAAAAGGCGATCAGCGTCGTCTCTGATGTGGCGACCGCGGCATACATGCGCTGCAATTGCCCGTCGATCTGCGCCAGCACCGGCACGCCCAGCCGAAACAGCCGGTTCTGCATCTCGGTCGCCATCATCGAGGAAATGCCGCCGGAGCCGATGCACAGCACATTGCCTGAATTGACGATGCGCGCGGCGACGCCCACCAGCGTCTTCATGTCGAGGTTTTCGCTGGCACGCTGGATGGCGGCAATTGCCGCTTCGGTGATGGCTGAGGCGATGCGCTGCTCGCGCGCGTCACGGCTGAGCGGCTCGGGCGACAGATACTGACCGCCAATGGCGATGGCCTGTGCCAGATAGAATTTAAAGTCGCGCAAGCCCTCGCAGCCGAGATTGCGGCAGAAGCGAGTGACCGTCGGCTCGCTGACGCCGACACGCGCGGCGATCTCGGAGATCGCAGCCTTGGAGGCGAAGTCGAGATCGGTCAGCACGAGGCCGGCCAGGCGGCGGTCCGATTTCGTACCATCCTGCAACATCAGCTGCAGGCGGGTGATGATGTCGGCCGGCGTTTTCATTTCTGGGTTGCCGTCTTCATCCCTGGATTTTCGTTTTCATACCGGCGCCTTCATAGCGGCAGGCCTGTCGCCGTGTCGAACAGATGGATGTTGCCCGGCGCGACGGAGACCGGCAGCATCTCACCCGGCTTGACCTGTATCCGGTCGCGGAACACGGCGCGCACGGTGTCGGAACCTATGGCGCCATAGACATGGGTTTCCGAGCCGGTCGGCTCGACGACATCGACCTTGATCGCCATCGCGTCGGCGGCCTCGCCGATGACGAAGTGCTCGGGCCTTATGCCGGCCTCGACCGTGCTGCCTGCCGGCACCGTCTTGCCGCCGAGTGCCAGCCGCCCACCGCCGGCTGACTCGAACCAGGTCTTCTCGGGCGTGGTCTTAAGCGCCCCGGACACGAAGCTCATCGACGGCGAGCCGATGAAAGAGGCGACGAATTTGTTGGCGGGGCGGTCATAGAGCTCCAGCGGCGCGCCGACCTGCTGGATCTTGCCGCGGTCCATCACCACGATGCGATCGGCCATGGTCATAGCCTCGATCTGGTCGTGGGTGACATAGACGATGGTTGATTTCAGCCGCTGGTGCAGCGCTTTGATCTCCGTGCGCATCTGCACGCGCAATTGGGCGTCGAGATTGCTGAGCGGCTCGTCGAACAGGAACACCGAGGGTTCGCGCACGATGGCGCGGCCCATGGCGACGCGCTGGCGCTGGCCGCCCGACAATTCCCGGGGGTAACGGTCGAGATAGGAGAAAAGGTTGAGGATGCCCGACGCCTTCTTGACCTTCTCATCGATGGCCGGGCGCGCCTCGCCGCGGATCTTTGGACCGAAGCCGATATTGTCTGCCGCCTTAAGGTGCGGAAACAGCGCGTAAGACTGGAAGACCATGGCGATGTTGCGCTGCTGCGGCGGCAAATCGTTGGCGCGCACGCCGCCGATCAGCAGATCGCCTGAGGTGATCGGCTCCAGCCCGGCCAGCATGCGCAGCAAGGTCGACTTGCCGCAGCCGGACGGGCCGACCAGAACGACGAACTCGCTGCTTTTGATGTCGAGGCTGATGTTTTCGAGGATCTTGTGGCGTCCGAAGGATTTCGACAGGTCACGGAACTCGACATCGGTCATGGTCAGGCTCCCAAAATATCGTCGATGAAAGGCAGGAAGCCGGCGGTCAGTCCGGCATCCACCGGCACCACCGCGCCTGTTATGCCCGATGCGCGTTCCGAGGCGAGGAAGGCCACCGCCTCGGCCACTTCCGCGGCATCGACGATGCGGCCGAGCGGATAGAGCCGCTGCAGCTTGCCCAGAATATCAGGGTTCTTGGCCAGGCGATGGTCCCATGCGGCGGTGCGGATCGAGCCGGGGCAGACGACATTGGCGCGCAGGCCGCTGCGTCCGAGCTCAACCGCAACCGATTTCGCATAGGCGTTGATGCCGGCCTTGGCCGCGGCATAGGCGGGGTTGCCGAAATGGGAAATCGCATTGACCGAGGAGATGAAAACCACGTTGCCCGAACCACGCGCGGCCATCGCCTTGATCAGCGGATCGGCGAACAGCATCACCCCGGTCAGATTGAGGTCGAGTTCATGCTCGATCTTGTCGGGAGTCAATGCCGCAAGCGTCTCGGCGCGCGTCCAGCCGGCATTGTTGATCAGGATGTCGGGGACGCCGTCTTTCTCAAGGATCGCTGGTATCGCCGCTTCGATGGAAGCCCGGTCGAGCAGGTCGAAGACGTGGCGCGACGCTAGATGCGCACTGCCAAGCTGGTCTTGCGACTGGTCACAGCCGACGACGCGCGCGCCGCGCTCGGCCAGCAGCGCCACGATGGCCGAGCCGAGGCCGCCGCCGGCGCCTGTTACCAGCACAGTCTTGCCTGCAAATTCGGCGTTCGAAACCACCCTGCGCGTCTCCCTGGGGTCTACGATAGTCGCAAAACGCTATTTTAAGAAATGTAATTAAGCAACAGGATAATCCGCTTGCGCAGCGCGAAATGATGGATAATGTAGGAAAGTCACATAAAGCTTGTGCCGTCTGAAAGCCGCAAGAGCGCAGGCGCGCACCAAATGGGAGAGATCATATGACGCTTGCGAAATGGACCATAGGCCTGATGGCCGGAATGAGCATGCTGGCGCTGACGGCGCAGGCGGACGCCGGCGAAGTGCGCGTCACCGTCGCCGAATACAGCGCCAAGACCGGGCCGTATTTCGAGGCGGTGAAGAAGGAATTCGAAGCCGCCAATCCGGGCATCACCATCAAGTTCGAAGTGGTGCCGTGGGACGTGCTGCTGCAGAAACTGACCACCGACATCACCGCCGGCACCAATGCGGATCTGTCGATCATCGGCACGCGCTGGCTGATCGATTTCGTCCAGCAGGATGTCGCCGAGCCGCTGGACGGCTACATCAAGCCTGACTTCAAGGACCGCTTCATCGACACCTTCCTGTCGCCCTCGATCATGGAGGGCAAGACCTACGGCCTGCCGATCGCCGCTTCGGCGCGCGCCATGTACTACAACAAGGAATTGTTCGAGAAGGCCGGCATCGCCAACCCGCCGGCGACCTGGACCGAACTGCAGGAAGATGCGCGCAAGATCAAGGCGCTGGGCACCGGCACGTTCGGCTTCGGCCTGCAGGGCAAGGAGATCGAGACCGACGTCTACTACTACTATGCGATGTGGTCGCAAGGCACCGAGATCCTCAACAAGGACGGCACTTCCGGTTTGAGCACGCCGGGTGCGCTCGAAGCCGCCAAGCTCTACAAGTCGATGATCGACGAGGGTCTGACCGAGCCGGGCGTCACCTCCAACAACCGCGAGGACGTCCAGAACCTGTTCAAGCAGGGCAAGGTCGGCATGATGATCACCGCACCCTTCCTCTCCAACCAGATCAAGGACGAGGCGCCGAACCTGAAATATGGCGTGGCTGCCATTCCGGCCGGTCCGACCGGCGCGCGCGGCACGTACGGCGTCACCGATTCCATCATCATGTTCAAGAACTCCAAGAACAAGGATGAGGCGTGGAAGCTGCTCGACTTCCTGTTCACCACCGAACAGCGCGCCAAGTTCACGCAAGGCGAAGGCTTCCTGCCGGTGAACAAGGAAGAGGCCAAGATGGATTATTACGTCAACAATGCCGATCTGGCGGCGTTCACGGCGCTTCTGCCCGATGCCCGCTTCGCGCCCGTCATCCCGGGCTGGGAGGAAGTCGCCCAGATCACCTCGGATGCCATGCAGAAGATCTATCTCGGCGGCGACCCAGAGGCAGGCCTGAAGGAAGCGGCTGACAAGGCCAACGCGGTGCTGAAGAAATAGGGCGTATCTCCCTGCGCCCGGCGCGCCCTAGAGATCGGGGCGCGCCACTTTTCCTCTCCCTCCGGAGGGGGGAGAGGTGGCTCGGCGAAGCCGAGACGGAGTGGGGGAACCACCTGGCAACCGCCGCGAACGACATAGGAAGGGCACCAGGCGCAAGCATCGCCTCGCCTTGCGCCCAAGGGTCGACCTCCACTCCGTCGAGCTACGCTCGACACCTCTCCCCCGATCGACGGGGGAGAGGAAGGGCTCCCTTCCGCAACCGTTGCGGAGGGCGGGCAGGCAGGCAGGTGAGGGTCAGCGCAAACGTCTGCAGGAAACTCAAATCCTGAAGCGCTGCTCTAGAACGATATGCAAGATTGATCCGAGCTGGGATGCCAGCGCCACTGATGTCCAACACGGTACAAAACCGGCCGATGCAAAATCGCTTCTTGCCCTATATGCTGACCTTGCCCAGCCTGCTGCTGGCGGCTGTGGTCATCTTCTGGCCGGTCTGGGACCTGATCCAGATCTCGACGCATGATGTCAGCCGCTTCGGCCAGCTGCGCGAATTCAACAATTTCGCCAATTACGCCGCCTTCCTCGCCGATCCTGATTTCCTGGCGGCGCTTTGGCGCACCGGCCTGTGGACCGTGCTGGTGGTCGGCGGCGCGCTGCTTCTGTCGGTGCCGGTGGCGATGATCCTCAACACCGATTTCTACGGCCGCGGCATTGCCCGCGTCATCATCATGCTGCCCTGGGCTGTGTCGCTGACGATGACGGCGGTGGTCTGGCGCTGGGCGCTCAACGGTGAAAGCGGCATGCTGAATTCGGCGATGATCGGGCTCGGCTTGATCCATGAGAACATCCAGTGGCTGGCGCGCGCCGAGACGGCATTTCCGATGCAGGTGCTGATCGGCATATTGGTGACGGTGCCGTTCACGACGACGATCTTCCTCGGCGGCCTGTCGTCGATCCCGGACGATCTCTACGAGGCGGCGGCACTGGAGGGGGCGACGCCGCTGCAGCAATTCCGCGAGATTACTTTTCCGCTGCTGAAACCGTTCATCAACATCGCCATCGTGCTCAACACCATCTACGTCTTCAACTCGTTCCCGATCATCTGGGTGATGACGCAGGGCGGGCCGGCCAACTCGACCGACATATTGGTCACCCATCTCTACAAACTGGCCTTCCGCATCGGCAAGCTGGGGGAAGCGTCGGCGGTGTCGCTGCTGATGTTCGCCATCTTGCTGATCTTCACCATGATCTATGTGCGCCTCGCCATGCGGGAGCAACGGACATGACGCCCAAGCTGAAGCGCACCATCATCGCCTGGCTGCTGCTTTCGCCGCTGCTGGTGGTGACGGTCTTTCCGTTTGCCGTGATGTTCCTGACCGCGGTCAAGCCCAGGCAGGAAGTGCTGTCGCCGACCTGGTGGCCGAGCGAATTCCGCTGGTCGAATTTCGCCGACATGTGGGTGGCGACCGGCTTCGGCCAGGCGCTTGCCAATTCGCTTTATGTCTCTGTCATCGCCACGGTCGGCGCCATCCTGATCTCGGTTCCGGCGGCCTACGCCATGTCACGGTTTCGCTTTGCCGGCTATGGCGCCTTCCGCCAGTTCCTGCTGATCTCGCAGATGATCTCGCCGATCGTGCTGGTGCTTGGTCTGTTCCGGCTGATGGCCGCCTGGGGTCTGATCGAATCGACCACGGCGCTCGGGGTCATCTACATGGCCTTCAACGTCGCCTTCACCGTGTGGATGCTGCAGAGCTATTTCGACACCATCCCGCGCGATCTCGAGGAAGCCGCCTGGATGGAGGGCGCCGGCCGCTGGCTGACACTGCGAAGAGTGTTCCTGCCGCTCTGCCTGCCGGCGATCGCGGTCACCGCCATCTTCACCTTCATCAATGCATGGAACGAGTTCGTCGTCGCACTGACCATGCTGCGCAGCCAGGAAAGCTACACGCTGCCGATCCAGGTGTTCTCGCTGGTTGCCGGCCGCTACACGATCGAATGGCACCATGTGATGGCGGCAACGCTGCTGGCGACGCTGCCGGTGGCGATCCTGTTCATCTGGCTGCAGCGCTATCTCGTCCGGGGGCTGGCGCTCGGGGCGGTCAAATAGCCTTCTTACGGAGCTTCCATGCGCATCTTCACCGCCTCGCTGGCGACGGAAACCAACACCTTCTCACCGGTGCCGACCGATCGCGCGTCGTTCGAGATGGCCTTCTATGCCGGACCGGGCAAACATCCGGACACGCCGACACTGTGCTCATCGCCAATGGTTGCGCTGCGCCGGCGTGCCGCCAAGGATGGGCTGACCGTCATCGAAGGCACCGCCACCTGGGCCGAGCCGGGCGGCCTGGTGCAGCGGCAGACCTATGAGGCGCTGCGCGACGAGATTCTCGGCCAGTTGAAGGCAGCGCTGCCGGTCGACGCCGTCATTCTTGGCCTGCATGGCGCCATGGTGGCGCAAGGCTATGACGATTGCGAAGGTGACCTGCTTGAACGGGCACGCGCCATGGTCGGGCCGGATGTGGTGATCGCGGTGGAACTCGATCCGCACAGCCATCTGACGCCGAAGCGCGTCGCGGCGTCAAACATCATGGCCTACTTCCTCGAATTCCCGCACACCGATTTCTACGAGCGCGGCGAGCATGTCGTCGAGCTCGGGCTGGCGGCGGCGCGCGGCGAGATCAAGCCGGTCATCTCGACCTTCGACTGCCGCATGATCCAGGTGCTGCCGACCAGCCGCGAGCCAATGCGCTCCTTTGTCGACCGCATCAAGGCGCTGCATGGAAAGGACGGCGTGCTGTCGGTCTCGGTCATCCATGGCTTCATGGCGGCCGATGTGCCGGAAATGGGCACACGCATCCTCGTCGTCACCGACAATGACAAGGCCAAGGGCGATGCACTGGCGGAGCAGCTGGGGCGCGAACTCTACGCCATGCGCGAAAAGACGGCGATGACGATGCTGAACACCGAGGACGGCATTGATCGGGCGCTGGCCGTGCGCAAGGAGAACCCGAACAGACCGGTGGTCGTCGCGGACATATGGGACAATCCCGGCGGCGGCGTCGCCGGCGACGGCACCGTCGTGCTGCGCGCCATGCTGGCACGCGGCATCGACAATGTCGGCGTGGCGACGATCTGGGACCCGATCGCGGTCACCTTCTGCCAGGCGGCCGGCGAAGGCGCCGTTATCGACCTGCGCTTCGGCGGCAAGGCAGGTCCGCTGGCCGGCGAACCGATCGATGCGCGCGTGAAAGTGTTGAAGGCGGTTCCGGAGGGGTGGCAGAGTTTCGGGCCAAGCCGGGTCACGCTCGGGCCGACGGCAGTGGTGCGCATCGAAGGCACCGAAATCGACATCATCCTCAACACCAACCGCACGCAAACCTTCGAGCCGGATATTTTCTCCAACATCGGCGTCGATCCGATGCGCAAAAACATTTTGCTGATCAAGTCGACCAACCATTTCTACGCCGGCTTCGAACCGATCGCGGCGGAGATTATTTATCTGTCGGCGCCGAGCTCGTACCCGAGCAATCCGGCGGTGACGGATTACAAGAAGCTGACGCGGCCGGTGTGGCCGAGGGTCAAGGATCCTTGGGCGGTGTAATCTCCCCCCTCGAGGGGGAGATGTCGCCGAAGGCGACAGAGGGGGTCCTTGCGCGTGAAGCGCTAGCCTCCATCTGCCGCTGGAGGTCGAGCCCGGTCGGACCGACCCCCCTCTGGCCGCTTTGCGGCCATCTCCCCCTCGAGGGGGGAGAGTATGCAGCGCTACACCAATCCGCGCTTCACCATCATCGCTTCCGGCGACGGCATCTTGCCACGAAACGCCGTGTACAGCTCCTCCGGATCCTTCGACCCACCGGCGGCGTAGATGTTCTTGCGCAGCCGTTCGGCCAGCGCCGGGTCAAAGGGGTCGCCGGTTTCCTCGAAGGCGGCGAAGGCGTCGGCGTCGAGCACTTCCGACCACATGTAAGAATAGTAGCCGGCTGAATAACCGTCGCCGGAGAAGACATGGCCGAAGTGCGGGGTGCGGTGGCGCATGGCGATGGTGTCAGGCATGTGTAGCTTCTCCAGCGTTTCCGCTTCGAATTGAAGCGGCTGGTTCGGTGCATCCGAGCGCGCGTGATAGGCCATGTCGATCAGCGCCGAAGCGGTAAACTCGACCGTGGCGAAGCCGGCGCCGAAGGTGCGGGCGGCCAGCATCTTGTCGAGCAGCGCCTTCGGCATCGGCTTGCCAGTCTTCACGTGCAGCGCATGTTTTTCCAGCACCGCCGGCACCGTCAGCCAATGCTCGTAGAGCTGCGAGGGCAGTTCGACGAAATCGCGGCTGACCGACGTGCCCGCCACCGACGGCCAGGTGACGTCGGTCAGCATGCCGTGCAGTGCATGGCCGAATTCGTGGAACAGCGTCTTGGCCTCATCGACCGACAGCAGGGCAGCTTCGCCTGCCGGCGGCTTGGCGAAGTTCATGATGTTGTAGATCACCGGCTTGGAGCCGTGGCCCAGCTTGTAGCCGGACTTCAGCGCGCTCATCCAGGCGCCCGAGCGCTTCGAGGAGCGGGCAAAATAGTCGGCGAGGAACAGGCCGCGTTCACTGCCGTCCGCGTTCTTCACCACGAAGGTGCGTGCGTCGGGATGCCAGGCGGCAATGCCCTTCTTCTCCTCGAAGGTGATGCCGAACAGTTTTGTCGCAACGTCGAAACAGGCGTCGATGACGCGGTCGAGCTGCAGGTATGGCTTCAGCTCCGCCTCGTCGAAAGCGAATTTCTCCGCGCGCAACTTCTCCTGGTAATAGCGCCAGTCCCAGGCGGCGAATTTCTCGTTGCTGCCGGCCTCTGTCGCCAGCCGCTCCAGCTCCTTCTGGTCGGCGGCGGCCTTCTCCAGCGCCTTCTCCCAGACGGGGTCCAGCAAATCGTGCACGGCCTTCGGCGTCTTGGCCATGGTGTCGTCGAGCTTCAGCGCGGCGAAGGAGCCATAGCCGAGCAGCTTGGCCTTCTCGGCACGCAGCTTCAGCATGTCGCGCACCACGGATGTGTTGTCGCTGGCGCCGCCATTCTGGCCGCGCATGGTGAAGGCGCGGAAAGCGGTCTCGCGCAGGTCGCGGCGCTCGGAAAAGGTGGTGAACGGCTCATAGATCGAGCGCGACAAAGTGACGGCGTAACGGCCCTTCTGGCCGCGCGTCTCGGCGGCCTCGGCCATCGAGCTCTTCACGAAGTCGGGCAGGCCGGCAAGGTCTGCCTCATCGAGGAACAGCGCCCAGTCGCGCTCGTCGGCCAGCACGTTCTGGCCGAAAGTGGTGCCGAGCGAGGACAGCTCCTCGCTGATGTTGGCCAGCCGCTTCTTGCCGTCGGCATCGAGTTTGGCGCCGGAACGGACAAAGCCTTTCCAGGTCTTTTCCAGCACGCGCAGCGTCTCGGCGTCGAGTTTCAGGCTTTCACGGCGCTGGTAGAGATCGTCGATGCGGGCAAACAGTTTCTCGTTCATCGAGATGGCCGAGAAATGCCTCGACATCTTTGGCGAAATCTCGCGCTCCAGCGCCTGGATTTGATCATTGGTGTGGGCGCCGGCCCGGCACCAGAAGATCGATGAGACATGGTCGAGCGGCTTGCCGGCGAGCTCAAGTGCTGCCAGCGTGTTTTCGATGGTCGGCGCATCCTTGTTGCCGGCAATGGCATCGATCTCGGCCTCGTGCGCCTTGAGCGCCGCGTCGAACACGGCGGAGAAATCGCCATCGCCAATGCTGACGAAATCTGGCAGGCCGAGCGGCCCTTGCCATTTGGTCAGCGGATGGGCGGCGAGGTCGACGGTCTTCGTGGACGGCATGGGGGATCTTTCGATGGATGATTGGGGGGCTTGCTGACCGATGTAGGGCGATGCCTGGCGCGGCGCAACAGCGCGGCTGTTCAAGCTGGCGTCAGAAGCCGTCGCAATTTTCCGCGATCGCCGCTTGCGAACTGGCGGTGATGCGGTTGCCGGTGGCAAACGTCTCCTGCATCAGCATGTCATTGTTGGAGAAATCATAGCAGGCGATCACCGTGGTGACGCCGGCCTCGCTCTTTTCGATGCGATGGCGGATTGCGGCGCCGGCCACCGCACCCTTCCATTCGTCGATCGAGGCGATGAATTCCTGCTTCGACTGCACGACGCCGAGATCGTCGAGCTTGATGCGGACATCGTCGGCGAGCAGGTCCGACAATTCGGTGCGGTCGGCGACCAGCAGCGCCGAATACCAACGGTCGATGATGGCGCCGTCATCGGCGCGGGCTGGGGTGAGCGTCAGCGTCAGTACTGCCACGACGAAAGGGACCGCACGCCAATCCCGCATTTCTCGCCTCCTACGTCAAATCAGGCCGCTCGAAGTCGCCGGTGTCCTTGTTCATCACCCAAAGTTCGCCTGTCGAAATGTCGAACCAGGCGCCGTGCAGCGCCAGCCGTCCCTTGCCTTCGAGGATCGAAACGCAAGGGAATGTCCTCAGATTGGCAATCGAATAGCGGATGGAAATGCGCTCCAGCGCCGTCTGCCGTTCGGTCGCCGTCATGAAGGTGCTGGACGACACGGTCTCGGCCGCCGGCGCGATCAGGCTCATCCATTTGCCGATAAAGTCGCCGGGCGACAGCGGCGCCGAATTGGGATCGAGCGCGGCGCGGATGCCGCCGCAGCGGCCATGGCCCATCACCACGATGTTTTTCACCTTCAGGCTCTGCACGGCGAATTCGAGCGCGGCCGAGGTCGAGTGGAACTCACCATCCGGCGCGTATGGCGGCACCAGATTGCCGACATTGCGCAACACGAAGAGTTCGCCGGGGCCGGCGTCGAAGATCGCCTCGGGGGCGGCGCGGGAATCGCAGCAGGCGACGATCATGGTTTCGGGCGACTGCCCCTCGCGGGCGAGTTCGCGATAGCGTCCGCTCTCGGTCAGATAGCGGCCGTTCATGAAGTTGCGATAGCCGTTGAGAAGGTGTTCGGGGAGGTGGGGCATGGGCGGAGGACGGAGCCTTTCCGGGTTGGAGACGGCAGCTCGTTTTCAGTTGAGAAAGCCTCTAACGGCAAAAGCCCGTCGCGGGCAATGCCGAATTGCGGATGGCTTCGTCGCAAATCGTCATGCGGCGCGCATGGCTCACGGCTTGCTTCAAGCCCAAATCGCGACGGGAATGCCGAAACGGTCGGCAAGTGGTGGATCGGGAAACGGTCTTGCTTCGCCGCAGGCGATGCGTCCGGCAATCAGCATCATTACGGCTGCGTCGAGGAAATCGTCGGCGGCAGCGCCGCGTGGCGGCGGTTGATCGAGAAAGGTCTTTTCGTAGCCGTGTCGGCACAGCAGCGCCTTGCGCTCTTCCATGCCAGCCGGATTGACGACGCCCTTGATCTTCTTCGGCAACGCATCGGTTTGCCGTTCAGCCGGCAGAAGGCGACTTCCGGATGCGATTCGTAGACGCGGTTGCGCAAATCGGGGCGCGCAATCAGCAGCGCGTCGATCTCGCGGATCTTGGCAAAGATGCCGAAAGCCTGGATCGAGACGCCACGCGGCGGGTCGGAGGTCGCCTTGGCTACGTCGCTGGCGCGGCGATGCGCTGCATACCAGGCTTCGATCGTGGTGAAGTCGTTGGTGTCGGCGCAAAGGGCCGCGCGGGACGGGATAGAGAAAACGCTGGATTGCCTGTCACCAAGCAGCGGCCGCACCAGCGCCTCCGGTCCGCGCCCGCCTCTTTGCGAAAAATCCGGCAGGCCGATCGGCATGTCGACGGCCGCTGTCGCATCGGCCGGCAAGGCGTCGAGCAGGGCTGCGAAGCTTGGAAAGACAGTCACCGAGGGCTCAGTGTCCGGATAGCGATGGACGACGATCCAGCCGGTCTTGCAGCCGTCGACGCCGACGATCACGGCCGAGGTCACGCCCGGCGGTCCCGCCCCGGATGTGTGAGATGGCGCATCTGCACCATCGCCATCGGGTGCGACAGGCTCTGGGCATCGGTTTCCAGCTGCAGTTCGTCGCCACCGCGCTTGGCTGTGCGTGCCAGGATCTCATAGACGGCGGCCGTGGTCGACTGCAGCGCCTTGATCGGCGGCTGTCCCGACAGGATGCGGGCGAGGTAGACGGCAGCGGTCAGGTCACCCAGCCCATTCGGCGGCTTGTCGATCAGGCGGTGTTCGGCCAGCAGCGCCTGGGTGCCATCAAGCAGCAGATTGCCGGTGCCGCCGGTCATCATCGACGGCGCCGACGTCACCAGCATGGTGCGCGGTCCTGCGTGAAGGGCGGCTGCAATGACCGATTTCAGGTCGGGCAAGGGCGCCCCTGCCATCCACTCCAGCTCGAAGCGGTTGGGGGTGGCGATATCCGCGATCGGCATCAGCCGGTCGCGCATGGCGGCGGCCGTCGGCTCGGGCACGTAGAGCCCGCCGGAATCGCCCATCACCGGGTCACATATATAGACCGCGTCCGGCGTCTTGGCCTTGACCGCAGCAACCAGCGAAGCGGCGGCCTCGGCCTGGCCGGCCTCGCCGAGATAGCCCGACAGCACGGCGCCGACCTCGCCCAGCCAGGGCGCGCGCTCGAGATCGGCCATCAGCGCCTTGAACTGGTCGAGCGGCGGCACGATGCGCGTCGCCCGCCCATGGCCGGGATGCCAGGGCAGGATGACCGTCGGCACCGCCCACACCGGGAAGCCCAGCGTCTCCAGCGCAAACACGGCGGCGCGGTTGCCGACCGAGCCGCGGGCGACATGGCTGGAAATGACGATGACCGCGCGCGGCGCGTCGGCTTTTTCGCTGTTCATGGAATTCCTAGGTCAGGATAACGTTTCGTTGAATCGTCATCCTGATCCATTTCTTTTGTTGGAGCATGATCTTTTCCGAAAACCGGTTCCCACTTTTCAGGATCATGCTCTAGCTGCCCCGGGAGACGAAATACACGAGCCAGATCAACAAGCCGAGGGCGAAGATAAGGCCAAGCGTTCGGCCAATGCGGGTGCCCCAGACCTCGATCGGATCGGAGCGGTCGGCCTCGGCGGCGGTGACGTGATCGCGCGCGCCTTTCGCGGCACGCGCGATGAACGACGTCCCGCCCGGGCCGCTCTCGTTTGCCACGCGCTCGATAATGCGGCGCGATTCGCTGTCATCGTCTTGGCGTTGCGCCATGATCCTGTCCTGTTTGCCGGCGACCTTAACGTGTTCGCGCGGTCAATCACAGGGCCTCGCGAGCGCATGCGTGCGCGCCAGCCGCAGACATTTTCTTGAGCGCGGATTGTGCTAATGCTTCGCATGCAACTTCTGTCGAGGGACCACATTATGTTTGCCCAGCGCCTTGCCATCCCCTTCCGCAACCTGCCGGCCGTGCTGATGATGGCCATCGTGCTGCCGCTGCTTGCCGGCTGCGGCTACAACACGATTCCCACGGCGGAGGAAAACGCCAGGGCAGCTTGGAGCGAGGTGCTGAACCAGTATCAACGCCGCTCCGACCTGATCCCCAATTTGGTCGAGACGGTCAAGGGCTATGCGGCGCATGAAAAGGACACGCTCGACGCGGTGGTCGAAGCGCGCGCCAAGGCAACGCAGATCACGGTGACGCCGGAAACGCTGAAGGATCCCGAAGCCCTCAAGAAGTTCCAGGATGCCCAGGCAGGGCTGACCAGCGCGCTGTCACGGCTGATCGCGGTGTCAGAGGCCTATCCCGACCTCAAGGCCAACCAGAATTTCCTGGCCCTGCAGGCGCAGCTCGAAGGCACCGAGAACCGCATTGCAGTGGCGCGGCGCGACTACATCCTGGCGGTCAAGGACTACAATCTGACGCTGAAGACCTTCCCCTCGGTGCTGTGGGCAACCTTCTGGTTCCGCAGCAATGAGCCCTTCGCCAACTTCACCGTCGACGAAGACAAGATGCAGCCGCCGAAGGTCGATTTCGGCACGAAGCAGGGCGGGTAAGCAAAGGCGTTAGCGGGGTCTGGTCTTTGTTGACCTTGAGTTCCGTCACACCCCCCTCTGGCCTGCCGGCCATCTCCCCCTCAAGGGGGGAGATCAGCTGTTTTTTGTTCTTTCGCCAATTTTCAACGTGGCAGGCGAAGCGCCAGCGGCGGGACTGCCAATCTCCCCCCTTGAGGGGGAGTTGGCCGGCAGGCCGAAGGGGGGTGTGCCGGAGCGCCTTCGTCGGCGCCTTGCTCACGCTCCTCTTCCTCCCCCTCACCGCCTTTGCCGCCGATCTCCCGGCGCTGACCGGGCGCGTCGTCGACGGCGCCGGCATCATTGACGCCGGCACTGAAGCTGCACTCACCCGAAAACTCGCCGACTTCGAGGCAAAAGGCTCAGACCAGATTGTCGTCGCCACCATTCCCAGTCTCGATGGCGAGGAGATCGAACCCTATGCGAACCGGCTGTTCCGCTTCTGGAAACTCGGCCAGGCCAAGGAAAACAACGGCGTGCTGCTGCTGGTGGCGCCGAACGACCGCAGAATGCGCATCGAGGTCGGTTACGGGCTGGAAGGCACGCTGACCGACCTGCACACCAAGCTGATCATCGAAAACGACATGGTGCCGGCCTTCCGCGCCGGTGATTTCTCCGGCGGTATTTCCAAAGCCGTCGACGACATGGTGATGGTGCTGGAAGGCAATCCGGAGGAACTGGAGGCGCGCGGCAAGCGCAATGAGCAGCCGCCCGTCGACATGGACAATCTGTTCTTTGGCGTCTTCATAACCATCTGGGCGGTCATCTTCTTCGGCAGCATGGCGGCCTCCATCCTGCCGCCGATCTTCGGCAAGAAACTCGGTCCCGGCCGCTACCGCTGGCTGGGCATGACATTCGAGCCAGGCCGGCGGTCATCCAGCAGCGGCTGGTCTTCGGCCGGTGGCGGCTGGTCGTCGGGTTCAAGCGGTGGCGGCGGCTTTTCCGGCGGTGGCGGTTCGTCCGGCGGCGGCGGCTCTTCGGGCAGCTGGTGAAGGCAATGACCACACGCGTCATCAATTCCTGGCATGGCCGTCTCGTCGCAATGACCGCCGCTCTGTTGCTGGGCTTGGCGGTCTTGCTCGTAGGCTTCCCGGCTTTTGCCGCGGAGTTGCCCGCACTCACCGGTCGCGTCGTCGACAATGCCGACATGATCGACCCGGCGGCCGAGGCGGCGCTGACGCAGAAGCTGGCGGATTTCGAGACCAAAGGCTCCGACCAGATCGTCGTCGCCACGATTCCCAGCCTCGGAGGCGAGGAAATCGAACCCTACGCCAACCGGCTGTTCAACTTCTGGAAGCTTGGCCAGGCCGGCAAGAACAATGGTGTGCTTCTGCTGGTGGCAAGGGGCGACCGCAAGATGCGCATCGAGGTCGGCTACGGGCTGGAAGGCGAGTTGACCAACCAGCACGCCACACGGATCATTGAAGATGACATGGTGCCCGCCTTCCGCGCCGGCGATTTCGCCGCCGGTATTTCCAAGGCCGTCGACGACATGATCATCGTGATCGAGGACAGTCATGGCACGTGAGGGGAGCCGGTGACCGTATGACAGGACGCGTCTTCAATCCGCCAGAACCCGGCCGCGCGGCAGCGACCATCGGCATCGCCTTGATGGCGATGATCGCAATGCTGTTCGCCGCCTTTGCCGCGGAGTTGCCGGCACTCACCGGCCGCGTCGTAGACAATGCCGGCATCATCGACGCGGCGACCGAGGCGGCACTGACCCAGAAACTGGCCGACTTCGAGACAAAAGGTTCCGATCAGATCGTCGTCGCCACCATCAACAGCCTCGACGGCGAGGAGATCGAGCCTTACGCCAACCGGCTGTTCCGCTTCTGGAAGCTCGGCCAGGCCGGCGAGAACAACGGCGTGCTTCTGCTGGTGGCCAAGAACGACCACAAGATGCGTATCGAGGTCGGCTATGGGCTGGAAGGCACGCTGACCGACCTGCACACCAAGCTGATCATCGAAAACGATATGGTGCCGGCCTTTCGTGCCGGCGATTTCTCCGGCGGTATTTCCAAAGCCGTGGATGACATGGTCATGGTGCTGGAAGGCAATCCGGAAGAGCTGGAAGCGCGCAGCAAGCGCAACCCGGCCGACCACGGCACGCCCATCGATCCCATCGTCGCGATCTTCCTGATCCTGTGGGGGACGATGTTCTTCGGCGGCCTGGCGATGGCCTTCCTGCCGCCGATCTTCGGCACCAAGCTGTCGCCGGGCGTGTATAAATGGCTGGGCATGACCTTTCGCTACGGCCAGGGACCGAGGGGATCGTCCTCGGGCAGCAGTTGGACGACAAGTTCGTCGTCGGGCTGGTCCTCGGGTAGTGGTTGGTCATCAGGAAGTTCGGGCAGCAGTTGGTCTTCGGGCTCAAGCAGCGGCGGCGGGTTTTCAGGTGGCGGCGGTTCGTCCGGCGGTGGCGGGTCTTCAGGGAGCTGGTGAGACAAGATGGCAACACGACCGATCAGCCCGCAGGACCATGAGCGCATAGCCACCGCGATCCGTGCCGCCGAATCGAAAACCGACGGCGAGATCTACTGCGTCGTCGCGCATGCCAGCGACGGCTATTTCTTTCCGGCCGCCTTCATGGCGACATCCGGCATGCTGATCGTCAGTCTGGCCGTCGCCTACGGGCTGGAAGCCTGGTGGCTGTCGATCCGGCTGCCGCATTTCGTCATTGTACAGCTGCTGGTGCTGGCCTCGGTGCTGGTGCTGTTGTGGGCGCTGCCCGCTTTGCGCATCCATCTGGTGCCGCGCCGGCAGCGTTACCAGGCAGCGCATGACAATGCGCTCAGGCAGTTCCTCGCCCGCAATGTCCATCGCACCACGGCGCGCACCGGCGTGCTGGTCTTCGTGTCGATCGCCGAGCGCTATGCCGAAGTGGTCGCCGACTCGGGCATCAACAGCAAGGTCGGCCAGCAGGTCTGGGACGGCGTCATCCGCGACCTTACGCAGCATGCCGGCGACGACCGGCTCGCCGACGGCTTCGTCAAGGCGATCGAGCAGGTCGGCGCGGTGCTGGCCGAGCATTTCCCGGTTACATCGGGCGATGCCAATGAGCTGGACGACCATCTGGTCGAGATCTGAAAAGCTCGCCTGCAAACGCTACTCAGCCGGGACGACTGACGCGGATTTCTGCGCTTCCGGTGCTCACGTACAAAAGTACGCTCCGCTCCGGTTCTCGAAACCCACGCCATTCGCCTCGGCTGAGCGCGTTTTCAGGCGAGCTTTTGCCCGATGTCAGCAACGTGCTTATCGGCTGTGAGAAAGCGGTTGGCGGGCTGGCCTCGACTCTTGCAAATGGCCGATGCGGGTTTATGGTTAACAAATCATGAATACGCTGAGCATCGACATCAGGAAGGCAGAACCACGCGACGCTGGCGCCATCGCCGACGTACACCAGCAGGCTTGGGAGGGCGCCTATTCCGGCATCATCCCGCATCGCTCGCTGACCTCGATGATCAACCGTCGCGGCGCCGACTGGTGGGCGAACGCGATTCGCCGTGCCGCCACCGTGCTGGTGGTCGAGATCGGCGGCACCATTGCCGGCTATGCCACGATCGGCAAGAACCGCGCCCGCGAGCTTCGGCAGCAGGGCGAGATCTACGAGCTTTATTTGCGTCCGGAGTATCAGGGCATCGGGCTCGGCAGCCGGCTGTTCAAGGCGGCGCGGGCACGGCTTGCCGACCACGGTCTGAAAGGCATGGTGGTGTGGGCGCTGGAAGACAACCAGAACGCGCTCGCCTTCTATGCCGGCGCCGGCGGCCGCGATGTTGCCGAGGGCGTCGAGATTTTCGAGCAGAAGGCACTGAAGAAGGTCGCCTTCGTCTGGGAATAACGAGCACCGCCTCGGTTACAGCCCGTTCACAAACTGTGCACTTCCATGAGCGCTGCGTACCAATCGCCGCATTGCGCCCTTGCGCTTCGCCCGCTATCGATCTTGGAAATCGAGAGAGGGATTTGAGCCATGCGCATTGAAGCCATTGCCAGCGGAAAGAATCCGCCTGACGACGTCAACGTCATCATCGAGGTGCCGATCGGCGGCGAGCCGATCAAGTACGAGATGGACAAGGAGGCCGGCACGCTGTTCGTCGACCGCTTCCTGCACACCTCGATGCGCTATCCCGGCAATTACGGTTTCGTGCCGCACACGCTGTCGGGCGATGGCGACCCGATCGACGTGCTGGTCTGCAACACCCGCGCCCTGGTGCCGGGCTGCGTCATCAATGTGCGGCCGATCGGCGTCTTGATCATGGAAGACAATGCCGGCCAGGACGAGAAGATCATCGCCGTGCCGTCGCCGAAGCTGACGCTGCGCTATGAAAACGTCACCGAATACACGCAGCTGCCCGAGATCACCCGTGACCAGGTCCAGCATTTCTTCGAGCACTACAAGGATCTCGAGCCCGGCAAATGGGTCAAGATCGAAGGCTGGCACGATTCCAAATACGCCAAGAAGATGATCGTCGACGCGATCGCGCGGGCGAAGGCGGCGAAGTAGGCGGCGCTGGGGGTGCGAGCGGCCGCTAAGCACGGCGCCGCCCCTCATCCGCCTGCCGGCACCTTCTCCCCGTATAGTGACGGGGAGAAGGGAGTAGCCCGGCCCTCGGCTTCTCATTCTGCAACGTGTGTGATTGGCGAAAGCTGCGATGACAGCGTCTTTCTCCCCGTCACTATACGGGGAGAAATGTCCGGCAGGACAATGAGGGGCAGCACGAACCGACGACACTGCATAAGGGGCGTCCAGCGCGAACGGCCCTTAATTATCCACTCTACCAAACGCCGGCACGTTGCCGATGACGGCGTGCTTGTCCTTACCGCAGGCGAAACTTTTTGCCTTTTCGTCGGCCAGTTTTCGCGCCTGGTCGTTGGCTTGCGGGTTGCCGGTGGCGAGCACGAGGCCGACGGTGCAGCCGTCGCGGGCTTCCATCTGGGCGACCTTGGCGACGAGCAGCACTTCGGTCGGCTTGTTCTCATCCTCGGGATTGCTGATCGAGCGGCGGTGGATGACGGCGAAAGGAACGGCGACGTTGCCCTTGCTCTCGATGCGCCATTCGACCTTGGCGCCGGACGAGTTGAAGCCGGAAAAACTCTCCCAGACCGTAGTCATGTCGCCGCCGGGCGGAAATCCGTAGAACAGCGATTCCCGCGCATCGTCATAAGCGATCAGCACGGGATAGCCGCGGTAGCCGGAGCACGCGAGTTCGGCCCAGTCGCCGTCGCCCTCCTCGGCCTGCGCATAGGTCACGCAATCCTTTTGCGAGTCGAGGTCGGTGTAGACGCTGGATATGCCATCGGCATGGGCGACCTGGCAGAGACCGGCGAAAGCAAAGGGGACAAGCAGCAGGGTGCGCATGTGGACGTCTCCCGTGGAGTTCGTCCCAGCCTATCGCCAAATTTTCGGCAGGCCTAGCGCCCCATCCATCGGCAAAGTTGGCGCTGCCCCTCACCTGCCTGCCGGCATCCTCTCCCCGTAAACGGGGCGAGGGACGCTCCCGCCACCGATTTCGCCAATCACCAGCAAGAGAGTCGCCGGCGGCCCGGCCGGCCTCTTTCTCCCCGTTCACGGGGAGAAATGCCCGGCAGGGCAATGAGGGGCGGCGCCAACGCCCGAGAATGTTACTTCTTCAAGCTCGCCTCGATCAGCAGGTCGGCATTGCGGGCGACCGATGCCGCCGGGCCGCCGAGGCCGAACAGCTGGCCGCTGATGTAGGCGCCTTCGATCAAAAGCAGCAGGCCGTCGCCGAGCGTGTCAGGGTCTTGCGCACCCATTGCTGCCGCCATTTCGCGCAATCGGTGGCGTAGTTCCTGCTTGTTGGCTTCGCTGACGACGCGTGCCGGATGGCCGTGTTCGGGGTATTCCACCGCCGCGTTGGTCATGCCGCAGCCGCGATAGTCCGGTCTTTGCGTACGCTTGCCGACGCGGGTCAGGAAGGCGCCGATCTGTGCGCGCGGGTTGCCGGGATGGGCGGCCACGGCTTCGTCGAAACGCTCCCAATATTCACGGTCATATTGCCGCAGATACGAAGCGGCGAGCTCATCCTTGGAGGGAAAGCTGCGGTAGAGGCTGGGCTTGGTGACGCCGGCGCGCTTGACGATCTCGTCCACGCCGATTGCCCTGATGCCGCGCCGGTAGAACAGGTCGTAGGCAACGTCGAGGATCTTCTTGGCAGCCTTCGGCGGCGCCGCTGCATGACCGTCGTTGATGGTCAGTTCAATATTTTTGTCCGTTGGCATTATATGACTCGATTGACGTGTTACCGATCGGTACGTATACATCTCCTCACCCTGCAACGTACCGGTCAGTAACATGATAGCTCAATCCCGTCCCTTTGGCCAGCGCTACGCTTTCGTCGTGGTCGGCGTCATCTTCCTCTGCCTGCTGATCGCGGCCGGTCTGCGTTCGGCTCCCTCCGTGATGATGCTGCCGCTGGACAACAGCTTCGGCTGGGGGCGCGATACCGTTTCGATTGCCGCCGCCATCGGCATCTTCCTCTACGGTCTGACCGGGCCGTTCGCCGCTGCATTGATGGAGCGTGTCGGTCTGCGCCGCACGCTGCTTGCCTCGCTGGCGATCATGTCCGGCTCGACCGCGCTCAGCCTTCTGATGACCGAGCCCTGGCATCTGTTTCTCACCTGGGGCGTGTTTTCCGGCATTGGCTCGGGCGCTGTCGCCACCGTGCTCGGCGCCACCATCGTCAATCGCTGGTTCAAGACCAATCGCGGCCTCGTCATGGGGCTGATGTCGGCCTCCAGCGCCACCGGCCTGCTGGTGTTCCTGCCGCTGCTCGCCTCGCTCGCCCAATCCGGCGGCTGGCAACCGGTCGCCATCGCCGTCTCTGTCGCCACCGCCTGTCTGCTGCCGCTGGTCTGGCTGCTCGTGCCGGAGCGCCCGGCTTCGATCGGCATGGTGCGCTATGGCGCCGAGGCCGATGACGTGCCGCCGGTGTCGCCGGCATCGCAAGGCAACTTCCTGGCGCATACGCTCAACACGCTGCGCCGCGCCGCCGGAACCCGCGTCTTCTGGTATCTGTTCGCCACCTTCTTCGTCTGCGGATTCACCACCAACGGGTTGGTCGGCACGCATCTGATCTCCTTTTGCGGCGACATGGGCATTGGCGAGGTGCAGGCGGCCGGCCTTTTGTCGATGATGGGCATTTTCGACCTGATCGGCACGACGCTGTCGGGCTGGCTCACCGACCGTTTCGACCCGCGCAAGCTGCTCGGCGTCTATTATGGCATTCGCGGCCTGTCGCTGATTTACCTGCCCTATTCCGGCTTCTCGGCAACCAGCCTGATCATCTTTGCCGTGCTCTACGGTCTCGACTGGATCGCCACCGTGCCGCCGACGCTGCGGCTCGCCAACGAAGCCTTCGGCGACCGCAGCGGACCGATCGTCTTCGGCTGGATCGTCGCCGGCCACCAGGTGGGTGCCGCCGCTGCCGCAGCCTTCGGCGGCACCATGCGCGAATTGCAGGGCAATTACGAACTGGCCTTCCTGATTGCCGGCATGACGGCGATTGTGGCGGCGTGTCTGTCGCTGCTGATCAACACGAGCCGTCCGGCCTTCGATCCGGAACCGCAGGTGGCTTAAGCGCGACGCTGATCTCCCCCCTTGAGGGGGAGATGGCCGCGAAGCGGCCAGAGGGGGTCGGTCCGACCGGGCTCGGCGTCCTTGTGGCACAAGGGAGGTCGGCGCTCCACGAGAGGCGACCCCCTCTGTCGCCTTCGGCGACATCTCCCCCTCGAGGGGGGAGAGATCACCTGTCCATTGTTATCAAAACTTCATCTTTCCGAGATGCGGCTGAAACATTGAGGCTGGACGCTGGTGGCGGACGTTCAAGCCATCAGGAGACAGCCATGAACAAGATCTCGTTGACCCGCCGCGCTTTTGTCACCTCAGCGAGTGCGGCCGGTCTGCTCGGCGCATCGGGCCTCGCTTTGCCCTATTATTCGCGCGCCAGCCAGCGCCCGGCCTTTACCCATGGCGTCCAGTCCGGCGATGTCGATGCCTCGAGCGGCATGGTGTGGACGCGCACCGACCGTCCCTCGCGCGTCATGTTCGAAGTGTCGTCGACGGAGAATTTCGCCAACGCCACCCGGCTGGCGCCGCTCGATACCTCGCCGGCCAGCGACTTTACGATCAAGCGGCTGCTCACCGACTTGGCTGCCGACCAGGACATCTTCTACCGCATGACGGCCGCCGACCTCGCCGACATCAATGTCGTTTCCGAGCCGATCGTCGGGCGCTTCCGCACTGCACCCGCCTCCAAGCGCGACATCAAATTCGCCTGGTCGGGCGACACGGCCGGCCAGGGCTGGGGCATCGACGAGACCGGCATGAAGACCTACGCCACCATCGCCAAGCACACGCCCGACTTCTTCCTGCATTCCGGCGACACGATCTATGCCGATGGCGCCATGAAGGATGAGGTCGACCTGCCTGGCGGCGGCAAGTGGAAGAACGTCGTCCTCATCGACGGCAAGCGCAAGGTCGCCGAGACGCTGGACGAGTACCGCGACCAGTGGAAGTACAACATGATGGACAAGAACGTCCTCGCCTTGAGCGCCATCTGCCCGACCTTCTACCAGTGGGACGACCACGAAGTGCTGAACAACTGGTCGGATTCGAAGAATCTGAGCGCCGACAACCGCTACACCGAAAAATCCATCCATGTGTTGGCGGCGCGTGCCGCGCGCGCCTTCCATGAGATGACGACGATCCGCTACGAGCCGTCGGAACCGGGCCGCGTCTATCGCAAGATATCGCACGGGCCGCTGCTCGACGTGTTCTTCCTCGACATGCGCTCCTATCGCGGCCCCAACGGCCCGGACATGCAGGACACGATGACGCCGGAATCGCGCATGCTGGGCGAACAGCAGACGAAATGGCTGAAGCGCGAGCTGGCCAATTCCAAGGCCACCTGGAAGATCATAGCCGCCGACATGCCGCTCGGCCTCGTCGTCTGGGACGACGGCACCAAGAAGGTCGGCGCGGAAGCCGTCAGCAATGGCGACAACGGCCTGCCCAAGGGCCGCGAGCTCGAGATCGCCGACCTGTTGCGCTACATCAAGAACGCCGGCATCACCAACACGGTGTGGCTGACGGCCGACGTGCACTACACGGCCGCGCACTACTACAACCCCGACAAGGCGCAGTTCCAGGACTTCAACCCGTTCTGGGAATTCGTCTCCGGCCCGATCCATGCCGGCACGTTCGGCCCCAACGATTTCGACATGACGTTCGGTCCGGAATTGAAATTCATCAAGGCGCCGACCGCCGAACAGGGCCAGAACCTGCCGCCTTCGGCGGGGCTGCAGTTCTTCGGGCTGGTCGACATTTCGGGGGCTACAGAGCAGCTGACGGTGCGGCTGATGGATCGTGATGACAACGAGCTCTACAAGGTGACGCTCGATCCGGTGCGGTCGGCGTAGGATCGGGGTGGGGTCTTCCCACGCCGGCGCTTCACCCCCGCCCGTCTCGCCAGCTTCGCTTGCGAAGCCGCCTCGCCGACCCTCCCCACAAGGGGGAGGGTAAAGCGGTGCATCAATCCGGATAGCAAACCGTTGGAATCTTTGGCCAAACCGCGCTGTCGCAGCCGGCAACCTGCTGCCTCTGCTTGAAGGAGGCGCTGACCGGGCCGGTGACGACGGGGTCGACGCCATCAGGGGCGTCGGCGAACATCTGCTCGGCCGTCTGGTCAGAGGACGAGACTGGATTGGCTTCCTTCAGCGTCGCGGCCGATTGGGCGGCATTGGCCGCCAGCAGGGCAGCGAATGCGACCGAAGCGATGAGTGGCCAAAATCGGTTGAGTTTGTCGGTCATGAATTTCGAACTGCCCGGGCCCCGAAAGGTTCCCACCTTGGTTAACAAAACCATCTCACACCGAGATGCTTAAGATTTGATGAGTATTTGGTGATGCGCCTCCTCTTTCGCAATTGCGAAAAACCCTGTATGAGCCGCGCAACCGAAAGAGGCGGCGCCTTTTGGCCTGCTGCCTGCAACGCTCCCGAGACCACAACATGAAAATTCGTAATATCGCGATCATCGCGCACGTCGACCATGGAAAAACCACCCTCGTCGACCAGTTGCTCCGGCAATCCGGCTCCTTCCGCGACAATCAGCGCGTCGCCGAGCGCGCCATGGATTCCAACGACCTGGAAAAGGAACGCGGCATCACCATCCTGGCCAAGGCGACCTCGGTCGACTGGAAGGACACCCGCATCAACATCGTCGACACCCCCGGCCACGCCGATTTCGGCGGTGAGGTCGAGCGCATCCTGTCGATGGTGGACTCGGCCATCGTGCTGGTCGACGCCGCCGAGGGCCCGATGCCGCAGACCAAGTTCGTCGTCGGCAAGGCGCTCAAGGTCGGCCTGAAGCCGATCGTCGTCATCAACAAGATCGACCGCCCGGACGCCCGGCATGTCGAGGTGGTCAACGAGGTGTTCGACCTGTTTGCAGCACTCGACGCCACCGACGAGCAACTCGACTTCCCGATCCTTTACGGTTCGGGCCGCGATGGCTGGGTCTCAGAAAATCCGGAAGGCCCCAAGGATCAGCAGCTTGCGCCGCTGTTCGACCTCGTCATCAAGCATGTGCCGGAGCCGACGGTTCATCCCGGCCCGTTCCGCATGATTGGCACCATTCTGGAAGCCAATCCCTTCCTCGGCCGCATCATCACCGGCCGCATCGAATCCGGCACCTTGAAGTCCAACCAGGCGGTCAAGGTGCTGCACCATGACGGCACCCAGATCGAAACCGGCCGTATTTCCAAGATCCTCGCCTTCCGTGGCCTCGAGCGCCAGCCGATCGACGAAGCGCAGGCGGGCGACATTGTCGCCATTGCCGGCCTGTCGAAGGGTACCGTCGCCGACACCTTCTGCGACCCGAGCGTCACCGAGCCGCTGCATGCGCAGCCGATCGATCCGCCGACGGTCACCATGTCCTTCCTGGTCAATGACTCGCCGCTGGCCGGCACCGAAGGCGACAAGGTGACCAGCCGCGTCATCCGCGACCGCCTGCTGCGCGAAGCCGAAGGCAATGTTGCGCTGAAGATCGAGGAATCGCCTGACAAGGATTCGTTCTTCGTCTCCGGCCGCGGCGAATTGCAGCTGGCCGTGCTGATCGAGACGATGCGCCGCGAGGGTTTTGAGATCGCCGTGTCGCGTCCCCGCGTCGTCATGCAGAAGGGCGAGGACGGCGAATTGCTGGAGCCGGTCGAGGAAGTCGTCATCGACGTCGACGAGGAGCATGCCGGCGTCGTGGTGCAGAAAATGTCGGAGCGCAAGGCCGAGATGGTCGAACTGCGCCCCTCTGGCGGCAACCGCCAGCGCATCGTCTTCCACGCGCCGACACGCGGCCTGATCGGCTACCAGTCGGAATTGTTGACCGACACGCGCGGCACTGCCGTGATGAACCGGCTGTTCCACGCTTACGAAGCCTACAAGGGCGAGCTGCCCGGCCGCACCAATGGCGTGCTGATCTCCAACGAGCAGGGCGAGTCCGTCGCTTATGCCATGTGGAACCTGGAAGACCGCGGCCCGATGGTCATCGATCCCGGCGTCAAGGTCTATCAGGGCATGATCATCGGCATCCATAGCCGTGACAACGACCTCGAAGTGAACGTGCTGAAGGGCAAGAAGCTGACCAACATCCGCGCTGCCGGCAAGGATGAGGCGGTCAAGCTGACGCCGCCGATCCGCATGACTCTGGAGCGCGCGCTGGCCTGGATCCAGGACGACGAACTGGTCGAGGTGACGCCGAAGACCATCCGCCTGCGCAAGCTCTATCTCGACCCGAACGAGCGCAAGCGCTTCGAGAAGTCGGCGAAAGTTGTCGGCGCGGCGTAATCGTCTGATTTTTCCGGATACGGGACGGGGCGAAGCACCAACATGCTTCGCCCCTTTTTCGTTTATCCGCTGGCCGCTGAGATAATGGCTTTGCGGTCGGCTTCGCCGGCGAGATCAATCAGCACGGTCGTGCCGTTGCGGGCCGGCTTGCGCAAAGCCTTGGCGCCATCGGGAACAACAACCAGCAATCGCTTCTCCTCCAGCGCCTGAAGCCTCGACCGCGAGATGCCGAGTTCACCGGCGAGCAAGCGGTCGAGCCGCAGCGATGTCGGCATTTCGAGCCCAAGCCTGAGTTCGAGCGCGGTTGCGCGTTCGCCCTCGTCGCCGAGCCTGCGCTTGTGAACGGCGACGTCGGAGAATTCCTCGACGCGTCCGACCCGGCTTCGCAACGTCACGACGTCGAAGGCGTGGCGGCGGGCGAGGGCCGGGTCGTTGCTCTCCAGTGCGGCCAGCAGCGCCGGTCCGATGTCGCGGCGGTTGCAGCGTTCGAAAATGCCGAAATTCCACGAATTGTCGCAGTCGACACAGCGATAGATCAGCCAGACGTCGATGCGCTTGCCATTGGCGTTGACGCGGAATTTGTCGCTGCAGCAATAGGCTTTCACGGCGCCGCAGCGGTTGCAGTTGATGAGAGGTCGAGGTGCGATTTCGGGCGCAATCGCCC
This sequence comes from Mesorhizobium sp. P3_A2, assembly GCF_056403115.1. Classification (NCBI taxonomy): domain Bacteria; kingdom Pseudomonadati; phylum Pseudomonadota; class Alphaproteobacteria; order Hyphomicrobiales; family Phyllobacteriaceae; genus Mesorhizobium; species Mesorhizobium sp. P3_A2. The sequence continues at coordinate 176,473 of NZ_JBFUGC010000008.1, read as the reverse complement.
AGCGGATGCGCAAAGTGCCGGACATGCCGATAAGCCCTTCCCGTCGGGAAGTTCATCAGGCCGGCGATGTCGAGATGCCCATGCGGGCACGGCGTGGCGGTAGGCTGCGGTTCTCGGAAGTCAGGTGTCGCGGACGCGCGACAGCGGTTCAGCAGTGCCAAACCGGTCTCGAACCGCCGCCTGAGGAACACATGAAAGTGAAGCAGGCACCGCTGATGCGGCGCCCTGCCAGGTGTGAACAGGGGAGTTGGCGAGACCGGCGGTTACTGAGGCAAAGTGAAGCTCGAAATGGATGTCGGGACGGCTCTTCTAGCCACAGAGTAGCGCACAAACAAGCCTTGTGGTTTGCCTAACTGAACGCGATCTGCACCTTCATCGATTGGGTGCGGTCGCCGGCGATCTCGAACGCCGCAACCGCCTCGTCCATCGGATAGATGCCGGTCAGCAGCGGCTTGACGTCGACACGACGGTTGTTGATCAGGTCTACGGCCAGCGCGAACTCGTCGTGGAAACGGAAGGAGCCGCGCATCTCGATCTCCTTGGCGACGATGAGATTCTGCGGCAGGGACATGTCGCCGCCAAGGCCGAGTTGAACAAGCACGCCGCGCGGCTTCAGCACGTCGAGCCCCGCCCGCACCGCGCGCTCGTTGCCGGAGCATTCGAACATCACGTCGAAACTGCCCTTCTCGACATTGTAGGCGGCGAGGCTGCCGCTATCGGTGGCGACATTGATGGTGCGGTCGGCGCCGATCTCTCGGGCCTTGACCAGAACGGCGTCCATGACATCGGTGGCGACGATCTCGCGCGCGCCGTGGACGCGCGCAGCCAGGATGCAGAGCGCGCCGATCGGCCCGCTGCCGGTGACCAGCACCCGCTTGCCGAGCAGCGGGCCGGCGCGGTTCACGGCGTGCAGCGTCACCGCAAAGGGCTCGGCGAAGGCGGCTTCGTTGATGGAGACATGATCCGCTATTTTGTGGCATTGCCAAGCCTCGGCGACGAGGCGCTGGCGGAAGGCGCCCTGTATATGCGGCATCGGCATGGCGCTGCCGTAAAAGCGCATGTTCAGGCACTGGTTCTGCATGCCTTGCAGGCAGTAGCGGCAGGCATTGCAGGGCCGGCTTGGTGAAATCGCGACGCGGTCGCCGACGGCGAGGCTGGAGACGCCAGCGCCAAGCGCCCTCACCGTGCCGGCGACCTCATGTCCCAGAATCATCGGCTCGCGCAGGCGCACGACGCCGAAGCCGCCATGATTGTAATAGTGCAGGTCCGAGCCGCAAATGCCACCGGCTTCGACTGAAATCTCGACCTGTCCGGCGCCCAACACGCCCGGATCGGTCTCTTCGATGCGCAGGTCTTTTGCAGCGTGGATGACGATCGATTTCATGGCCGCGATCCTTTCTCAAACCACCGGCGTCAGCAAGGTCCAGCCACTGAAACTTGTCGGGCCGCTGGCCCATCAAGGCTCAAGGGTGCCAAATCGCCGGAGATCGGATATTCTTTGCCATCCAACGCTCGAAGGCTCCGTCATGCACCTCACCTCGCTGCTCATTTTCGCCGCCGCTTTGTTCGTTGCCGCCGGCTCGCCAGGCCCGTCGATCGCGGCACTTGTCGCGCGCGTCATCTCGAAAGGCTTTCGCGACGTGTTCCCGTTCCTGCTCGCCATGTGGATCGGCGAGGGCATCTGGCTGTCGCTGGCGGTGTTCGGACTGGCCGTCGTGGCGCAGACTTTTCACTTCGCCTTCGTGGTCGTGAAATGGGTCGGTGTCGCCTACCTTGCTTACCTCGCCTGGAGGATGTGGACTGCACCGGTCGACGCCAGGGAAGGCGAGATGCCGCGCGAGGACTCTCCCGCAAAACTGTTCTTCGCCGGCATGGCGGTGACGCTCGGCAATCCCAAGATCATGATGTTCTATCTGGCGCTGCTGCCGACCATCATTGACCTCGCTTCGGTCAGCATTGTCGGTTGGGTCGAGTTGACGGCCACGATGGCGGTGGTGCTTATCGCCATCGATCTCGCCTGGGTGGTCGCGGCCTCTCAGGCGCGCAAGCTCTTGAGGAGCAAGCGCGCCATGAAGATCGCCAATCGCATCAGCGCCACGACGATGGCCGGCGCCGCGGCGGCGATCGCAGCGCGGTCCTGAACCGGCGCGTCAACCCATCATATTGAGGATCGGCGCGATCTCGACGTTGCAGTTCGGCTCCATCAGGATCGGACAATCCTTGGCCTTGCTGGTGGCGTCGTCGATGTCTTTCGCTTCGATGATTGAATAGCCGCCAGTCGGGTTGCTGCCGCCATTGTTCTCGACCTTGCCGCCGGGCAGAACGGTCTTCGACATGCCAACCGGATTGCCTCGGTCGACCACAGCCGAACCAAGCTTTCCGAACCAGCCCGTCCAGGTGTCCGTCAACGCCTTTAGATCGGCCTCGTTCGCGGGCATCTTGCCGGAACCGTGATAGATGTAGAGAAACTTCGCCATGTTCTCCTCCCTTCGTCGGCGGCATCGAACCGGCATGCGGTCACGCCGCGTGCCGATCATCTGACCAAACCGCCAAACAAGCAACGGGGATGCGTGACCGCTAAAATACGGCGCGGCTGGGCGATAGAAGCGACGGCTACCTCGCCATGGCGTGGTATTCGTCGTTCGGCCGCATGTCGATCGCTGCTGCCACGCGGTTGGACATGTTGAAGAAAGCGGCGGTCGAGGCGATGTCCCAGATGTCGCGGTTGCTGAAGCCGGCGTTGCGCAATGCCGCCCTGTCCGCCTCGACGATCTTTGCCGGCTCTTCGGTCAGCTTGACGGCGAATTCCAGCATCGCCGTCTGCTTCGGGGAAAGATTGGCGGCGCGGAAATTCATCACCATCATCTCGCCCAGCGCGGGGTCTCCGGAGAGCTGGCGCACCGCCGCGCCATGCGCGGTCAGGCAATAGTAGCAGTGGTTGATCGAGGAGACGACGACCGCGATCATCTCGCGCTCCAGCTTTGATAGGCCGGATTCACCCAGCATCAGATCATTGTAAGTGTCGGTGAAGGCGCGCAGCTTCTTCTCGTCGAAGGCGTAGGCAAGAAGCACGTTGGGGACCAGACCGAGTTTTTCCTCGCATTTTGCGAAATAGGCTTTTGTCGCCTCGCTCAGCTCGGCGATGCCGAGGTCAAGGGCGCTGATTTTGCCGGACATGGGTCTTCCTCCTCGTTCACTGCCGCCTGACCGCCGAATTCCGATAATTCTTAGCGAGCCGTCAAACCTTTGTCGCCAAACGGCGGTCATCTGCTACCATAGTCGTAAAAGCATGTGACGGGAGGACATCATGGCGAGCGTGAAATCCGCAGCTAAGTCGAAGAAAAAAGCCAGCGCGGCGGTGAAGCCTGACGAGAAGTCGGCCAGGCTCGCCGACTATCTGTTGGCTCGCGCGCCGGCCGAAGACATTGCCGCCTATGACGCCGCCGACCTCGAGCGCGCCGCCAATCTGGCGGGACGGGCCGTCGCCGTCCACAAGAAAGGCCAAAGTGTTGTCGCCGTCGATACCGATTCCGGCGTCTCCCGCGAAGGCCGTCCGATGACGGTCATCACCGTCGTCAACGACAACATGCCGTTCCTGTTCGATTCGATCCTTGGCGAGATCACCGAGACATCAGGCGAACCGACTTTGGTTACCCATCCGGTCATCGTGGTGCGCCACGGCAAGACCGGCGTCGACGAGATCCTCGGCGACGGCAGCGCTCTCAAGGACGACGGCAATCACGACCGGCTGAGCGTCGTTCATGTCCACATTCCCCGCCTGACGGCGGAACAGGCGAATGCGCTGGCCGATCGCTTGCGCAAGATGCTCACCCAGGTGCGCGCCGCGGTCAGCGACTGGAAGCCGATGCTGGCCCGTCTCGACCAGGCGATTTCCGAATTCCGCTATTCCGCCGTGCCATTGGACAAGAAGAGCGTCGCCGAGGCGATCGCCTTCCTGGAGTGGCTGCGCGACGACAATTTCACCTTCCTCGGCATGCGTGAGTTCAAATACACCGGCGGCGCGGAGAGCGGTAATCTGGAACGCGCCGACAAGCCCGGCCTCGGCATCCTCTCCGACCCCGACGTGCTGGTGCTCAGGCGCGGCACAGAAGCCGTGACGACGACGCCCGAGATCCGCGCCTTCCTGCATGGGCCGGAGCCGCTGATCGTCACCAAGGCCAATGCCAAGTCGCTGGTGCACCGGCGCATCTATCTCGACTATATCGGCGTCAAGACCTACACCGCCAAGGGCACGCTTGCCGGCGAACTGCGCATCGTTGGCCTGTTCACCTCGACCGCCTACACGCGCTCGGTGATGAAGATCCCGTATCTGCGGTCGAAGGCTGAGACCATCATCGCCAAGTCCGGTTTCGACCGGCACGACCATTCCGGCAAGGCGCTGATCAACGTCTTGGAGAGCTATCCGCGCGACGAACTGTTCCAGGTGCCGGTGCCCGTCCTGAAGAAGCACGCGGCAGCCATACTCGGCCTGATCGAGCGGCCACGGGTGCGGGCGCTGGTGCGCGCCGACCAGTTCGACCGCTTTGTCTCTGTTCTCGTCTTCGTGCCGCGTGACCGCTATGACAGCGTCGTGCGCGAGAAGATCGGCACCTATCTCAAGACGGTGTTCGAGGGCCGTTTGTCGGCTTACTATCCGGCCTTCCCCGAAGGCGGGCTGACACGTGTTCACTTCATCATCGGCCGTTCCGGCGGCAAGACGCCGAAGGTCGAGCAGGCGGCGATCGAGGCGGCTATCCGCGACATCGTGCGCACCTGGGACGATGCGCTGGCCGAAGCCGCTGAAGACGGCGGCAGCGATCAAGCGTTGAAAGCCATCGCCGCGCGGTTTCCGGAGAGCTATCGCGATTCCTTCAGTGCTGCCGTGGCGCTAGCCGATGCCGGGCGCATCGCCAGCATCAGCGACGCCAATCCGATCGCCATCGATTACTACCGGCATGCCGAGCAGAAGCCCCACCAGGCGGCGCTGAAGATCTACCATCATGGCAGCCCGGTGGCGCTGTCGCGGCGGGTGCCGGTGCTGGAAAACATCGGTTTCCGCGTCATCAGCGAGCGAACGTTCGAAGTCGGCGAAGATGGCGGCGACACGGTCTTCGTCCACGACATGGAGTTGGAGAACAGCTACGGCAAGCCGATCGACCTCACCGGTGGCGGGGCGCTGTTCGAGGACGCCTTCCTGTCGGTGTGGCGCGGTGATATCGACAATGACAGCTACAACGGCCTTGCCCAGACCGCCGGCCTGTGGTCGAGCGAAGTCACCGTCCTGCGCGCCTATGGCCGCTATCTGCAACAGGCCGGCATCCCGCAGAGCCAGGATTTCATTGCCGCCGCACTCAACCGCTACCCCGACATTGCGCGCGGCCTGCATGCGCTGTTTGTCGCCCGCCTCGGCCCGACGGCCGCGACGGAAGGCGTGGTTGCCGCCAAGCACCTCAAGGCCAAGATCAAGGACGCCCTGGAAGAGGTGCCCAACATCGACGACGACACCATCATCCGCCGCTACCTCAATCTGATCGAATCTTCGCTGCGTACAAACCATTTCGTCGCCGAAACGAAGGCGAGGGGCCAGTCGCTGGCGATCAAGCTCGATTCGCAGGCGGTCGAAGGCCTGCCGGCGCCACGGCCATGGCGCGAGGTCTTCGTCTACGGCTCCGAAGTCGAGGGCGTGCATCTGCGCTTCGGCCCGGTGGCGCGCGGCGGCCTGCGCTGGTCGGACCGCGCCCAGGATTACCGCACCGAAGTGCTCGGCCTGGTCAAGGCGCAACAGGTCAAGAACGCCGTTATCGTACCGGTCGGCGCCAAGGGCGGTTTCTTCCCCAAACGCCTGCCCGCTGGCGGCAGCCGCGACGCCATCTTCGAGGCCGGCACCTCGGCCTACAAGAACTTCGTCTCCAGCCTGCTGTCGATCACCGATAATATCGGCCTCGACGGCGTCATTCCGCCGGCCGGCGTTGTCAGGCGCGACCCCGACGATCCCTATTTCGTCGTTGCCGCCGACAAGGGCACGGCGACCTTCTCCGACACCGCCAACGCTATCTCGGAGAAGCATGGCTTCTGGCTCGACGACGCCTTCGCCAGCGGCGGCTCGGCCGGCTACGACCACAAGAAGATGGGCATCACCGCAAAGGGCGCCTGGGAAGCGGTGAAGCGGCATTTCCGCGAGATGAACCGCGACATCCAGACCTCCCCCTTTACCGTCGTCGGCGTCGGCGACATGTCGGGCGACGTGTTCGGCAACGGCATGCTGTTGTCGCCGCAGACCAGGCTGATCGCCGCCTTCGACCATCGCGACATCTTCATCGATCCCGATCCGGACAGGGTGGCGTCGATGGCCGAGCGTGAGCGCATGTTCGCACTGCCGCGTTCGAGTTGGCAGGATTACGACAAGACCAAACTGTCGGAAGGCGGCGTGATCGTCTCGCGCAGCCAGAAGTCGATCACGCTGCCGACGGCGGCAGCCGCCGCGGTCGGCCTCACCAAGACCACCGCGACTCCGGTCGAGATCATGACCGCCATCCTCAAGGCGAATGTCGATCTGTTGTGGTTCGGTGGCATCGGCACTTACTTGCGGGCCTCCAGTGAAACCAACGCCGATGTCGGCGACCGCGCCAATGACGCCATCCGCATCACAGCGCTCGATGTCCGGGCGAAAGTGATCGGCGAGGGCGCTAATCTCGGCGTTACGCAGCGTGCCCGCATCGAGTTCGGCATGAATGGCGGCCGCTGCAATTCCGACGCCATCGACAATTCCGGTGGCGTCAATTGCTCTGACGTCGAGGTCAACATCAAGATTGCGCTGGCGTCGGCCATGCGCAAGGGATCGCTGACCCGGCCGGCCCGCAACAAATTGCTGGCTGAGATGACCGACGAGGTCAGCGGGCTGGTGCTGTCCAACAATTACGAACAGACGCTGGCGCTTTCGATCGCCCGCAAGCGCGGCCTCGCCGACATCGCGCATCAGAGCCGTTTCATGACGGCGCTCGAGGCGCGCGGCCTGCTCGACCGCGCCGTCGAGACACTGCCGTCGCCGGCCGCCCTTGCCGAGCGCGAGGCGCGCGGCGAGCCGCTGACCCGGGCCGAACTCGGCGTGCTGCTTGCCTATGCCAAGATCGTGCTGTTTTCCGACATCGTCGCCAGCGACGTGCCGGACGACGCGCATTTCGACCGCGATCTGATGGGCTATTTCCCCGACCGGATGGCGAAGAAATACGCCGCCGAGATCCACGGTCACCGGCTGCGCCGCGAGATCATCGCCCGCGTCGTCGCCAACGATCTGGTCAATCGCGGCGGTCCGTCCTTCGTCAACCGCCTGCAGGAAGCCACGGGGCGCAGCGCCGCCGACGTGGTGCGGACCTTTGCCGTGGTGCGCGATGGCTTTGCCCTGCCGGCGCTCTACCGCGAGATCGATGCGCTGGACAGCCAGATCGACGGCCAGGTGCAGCTCGACCTCTATCAGTCGGTCAGCCGGCTTATCTTTGTGACCAGCGGCTGGTACCTGAAGAACGATGCCGGCACCGCAGCGCTCGGCCAGCGCATCGCCGAATTGCAGGAGGCGCGCAAGGCGCTGGAGCCGAAGCTCGTCTCGCTGCTGCCGGCCTTCTCGCGCGAGCGGATCGAGGAGCGGCGGCACGGCCTGTTCAAGGCCGGCGCGCCGGAGAGGCTGGCTGAAAAGCTGGCGCTGGCCGATCTGGCGGAACTGATCCCCGATATCGCACTGACGTCGCGCATGGCCAATGCCGACATCGTTGCGGCGGCCAAGGCGTTCTTTGCCGTCAGCGATGCCTTCCGCATTCCGCGCGTCGAGGACGCGGCGCGGTCGATCACGCCGTCGGACTATTACGACCAGCTGGCGCTGTCCCGCGCCACAGACACGATCGGCGCGGCGCGACGCGGTATCGCGGTCGCCGCTCTCACCGGCCATGCCGGCACGGCCGACCCGGTGGCGGCCTGGCTGGAGGCCGGCGGCGAGCGGGTGGCCCGCATCCGCGAGCGGCTGCAGGCGCTGACCGAAGGCGGCGACATCACCGTGTCGCGGCTGTCGGTGGCGTCCGGGCTGATGAGCGATTTGACGGGGATGTGAGGCCTTACCCTCCCCCTTGTGGGGAGGTCGCTGCGAAGCAGCAGGGTGGGGGTGCGGCACCGACCCCCACCCGGACCTACGGTCCGACCTCCCCACAAGGGGGAGGTAGGGCGTCGTGCCTTTCTTCGGGAGAGAATGCCGGCAGGCAGGCGAGGCGCCGACCTGGGTGGTTTGCAAGACAATGCGAAACATGCAGACATGGCGCCCGACACGGGCGGCGCGGATGTCGGGGGAATCATGGCGGCAGTAGAAACAGTGCAGCGGGCATCCGGGCGCGGCATCTGGGGATGGATGCTGTTCGACTGGGCGGCGCAGCCGTTTTTCACCGTCGTCACCACCTTTATCTTCGGCCCGTACTTCGTCTCGCGCATGGCCAGCGATCCCGAAAGCGGCCAGGCCGCCTGGGGCTATGGCATTGCCGCCGCGGGCCTGGTCATCGCCGTTCTGTCGCCGATCCTCGGCTCGATTGCCGACCAGACCGGCCCACGCAAACCATGGATCGCCTTCTTCGCCTCGATCAAGATCATCAGTCTTTGCCTGCTGTGGTTCGCCGCTCCCGGCTCGAACCTGTTCCTGGTGGTGCTGTTCTTCTCGCTGGCTTCAGTCGCGGCGGAATTCTCGACCGTGTTCAACGATTCGATGATGCCGCGCCTGGTGCCGAAGAGCGAGATCGGCCACATCTCGAATATGGCCTGGGGCCTCGGCTATCTCGGCGGCATGATCGCGCTGATCTTCGTCGTCACCTGCCTGGCTGGCTCAGCGGAGACCGGCAAGACGATCATCGGCATCGACCCTCTGTTCGGGCTCGACCCGAAACTCGGCGAGGACGCGCGCGCCACCGGGCCGCTTTCGGCTGGCTGGTATTTCCTGTTCATCCTGCCGATGTTCCTCTTCACGCCGGACGCCATCAAAGGCATTCCGATCGTGCCGGCGGTTCGTGAAGGCCTGTCGGAGCTGAAGTCGACACTGACCGAAGTGCGCCAGCGCAGCGGCATCCTCCGCTTCCTCATTGCCCGCATGATTTATCATGACGGCGTCAACGCGCTGCTCGCCTTGGGCGGTACCTTTGCGGCGGCGATGTTCCACTGGTCGATCACCGAGATCGGCATGTTCGGCATCATCCTCAATGTCGTCGCTATCGTCGGTTGCCTGGTTGCCGCGCGTCTCGACACCGCGCTTGGCTCCAAGACGATCGTGATGATTTCGCTCGTCATGCTCAGCCTCGCCACCATCGGCATCGTTTCGACCGGGCCTGGTTACACGCTGTTCGGCGCCTGGATGATGCCGGGAGCCGATAGCGGCGGCCTGTTTGGCACGGCGGCGGAAAAGGCCTACATCTTCTACGGCTTGTTGATCGGGCTGGCCTTCGGGCCGGTCCAGGCATCGTCGCGCTCCTATATGGCGCGCAGCGTCACCGCAGCCGAGTCCGGCCGCTATTTCGGCATCTATGCGCTGGCCGGACGTGCGACGAGTTTCCTGGCGCCGTTCATGGTGGCGTCGATCACGCTCGCCAGCGGCTCGGCGCGGCTCGGTATGGCTGCGATCGTGCTGTTCCTCGGCGTCGGCATCGCGATATTGATCTGGACGCCATACCCGGCGGATCAGCCGGTGGAGTGACTGCTGCTTCCTTCCCCCCTTGTGGGGGAAGGTGGCCTCGCGAAGCGAGGTCGGATGAGGGTGTTCCAGGGAACACCGACGTCTCACTCTGCTGGAACACCCCTCATCGTCTCGGCGCTGCGCGCCGATCCACCTTCTCCCACAATGGGAGAAGGGGAAGAGGCGCCTAATGCCTAAAGTGCCTGACACCCGTAAATACCATCGCGATGCCATGCTCATCGGCGGCGGCGATGACGTCTTCGTCGCGCATCGAGCCGCCGGGTTGGATGACGGCGGTGGCTCCAGCTTCGATGGCTGAGATCAGCCCATCGGCGAAGGGGAAGAAGGCATCGGAGGCAACCACCGAGCCTTTGGTCAGCGGCTCCGCCAGGCCAGCCGCTTCCGCCGCGTCGAGCGCCTTGCGGGCGGCGATGCGCGAGGAATCGACGCGGCTCATCTGGCCGGCGCCGATTCCGACGGTGGCGCCGTCCTTAGCGTAGACGATGGCGTTCGACTTGACATGCTTGGCGATGCGGAAAGCGAATTTCAGGTCGGCCATTTCAGCCGCCGTCGGCGCGCGCTTGGTCACCACTTTGAGTTCGAGGTCGTCGACCACCGCATTGTCGCGGCCCTGGACGAGCATGCCGCCGGCGACGGATTTCACTGTGGTGCCGGCAGAACGCGGATCGGGCAGGCCGCCGGTGACCAGCAGGCGCAGGTTCTTCTTGGCGGCGACGATGCGGACGGCGTCTTCCGAGGCGTTCGGCGCGATGATCACTTCGGTGAAGGTTTTGACGATCTCCGCGGCCGCCTCGGCATCGAGGATGCGGTTCATGGCGACGATGCCGCCAAAGGCCGAGACCGGGTCGCAAGCCAGCGCCCTTGCATAGGCCGCCGTCAGCGAAGTGCCTTCGGCGACGCCGCACGGGTTGGCGTGCTTGATGATGGCCACCGCTGCGCAGCGGTTGGGATCGAACTCACCGACCAGTTCAAAGGCCGCGTCGGTGTCGTTGATGTTGTTGTAGGACAACTGCTTGCCCTGCAACTGCCGCGCTGTCGCGACTCCCGGCCGCTTGTAGCCATTGACGTAGAAGCCGGCGTTCTGATGCGGGTTCTCGCCATAGCGCATGACGCTCTCCAGCCGGCCGCCAAAGGCGCGCCAGGTCGGATGCTCGATCTCCAGCGTCTCGGCGAACCAGCCGGAAATCGCCGCATCGTAGCTGGCGGTGCGGGCAAAGGCCTTGGCCGCCAGCTTCTTGCGGAAATCCAGCGACAGTGAGCCGATGTTCATTTCCAGCGCATTGAGCACCGAGGCGTAGTCGCCGGGATCGGTGACGATGGCGACATAGGCGTGGTTCTTGGCCGAGGCGCGGATCATCGCCGGGCCGCCAATGTCGATGTTCTCGACGATCGCCGCATAGTCGGCGCCGGAACGGCGGACCTCTTCGAACGGGTAGAGGTTGGAGACGAGGAGATCGATTGGCTCGATGCCGTGATCGTGCATGGCCTTGGCATGTTCGGGGTCGTCGCGCACGCCGAGCAGCGCGCCATGCACCGACGGATGCAGCGTCTTGACGCGGCCATCCATGATTTCGGGAAAGCCGGTCAGCTCGGAGACGTCGCGCACGGCCAGCCCCGCTTCGGCGATCGCTTTTGCCGTGCCGCCGGTCGACACCAGCTCGACGCCGGCCGCGGCCAGGCCTTTGGCGAAGTCGATCAGGCCGGTCTTGTCGAAAACGGAAAGCAGGGCGCGGCGGACCGGAACGAGGTCGGGTGCCGGAATGTTCTTGGCGGCGACGGCCATGGGCTGGCGGCCTTTCAGGGCTGATTGGAGAGCGTTGCGGGGCCGTAGCACATGAGGTCAGGAAATCAAGCCGGAAGCTCGATCAAGCCGGTGCCGGCAACGACGCTCAGTTGTTCTCGGGGTAGCCGGCGATGCCGGTACGCGTCAGCTGCCAATGCACCTCGGCAATCTCCGAGGCCTTGAAGGCAAGCACGATCTGGCGGCTGCGCCGCGGACCGCCAAGGCCGGCGAAATAGATCGATTCCTCCACCTCCGGCGCCACCTCGGTGCAGGTGAACACCCAGGTGTCGGCCTGGTCGGCGGTCAGCACCAGTCGGTCATGCTCGTCTTGCAGCAGGTTGATGTCGGGATGAACGTGGAAGCGCACCACGACGAAGTCGCGGCCATTGTTGCGGATCGCCGCACCGCCGGGGCGCAGGAAGCGGTCCCGTCCGGCAAGCACATTGCCCTCGCTCGACAGTTTCAGCTCACGCTCATGCTGGAAGCCGAAGCGCTGGACGTAGCCGTCATGGCGGGCGACAAAGCCTTGCGCGCCCTTCTGGTCGATGCGCTTGCACGGCACATGCTGCGGGCCACCGAGCAATGGGGTGCCGAGCAAGTCGTTGACGCGCAGCGAGTGGGAAAACCGCGCCGACGAGGTGTCGTTGATGGTGGCGGTCGAATGCGCCGCCGTGGCGCGGGCCAGTGGCCGGAATTCGGCGGCGCCATAGGTGTCGATACCGGCATTGACGACATAGTGCTGGCGGCCCGAGGACAGTTCGAAGGCGAGGCAGCCGGCATGCGCAGCGTTGGAGACGTCGATGGGCGGCGACGCGCCGGTATCGGCAATGACGGTCACGCCGCCCATAGACAGCCGCTCATAGCCGGAATGCGGCGCATGCAGCAGCGGTGCGCCGGCGGTGTCGTCATGGCGCAATATGGTGGCGATGCGGTCGTGGATGGTTGCGCCCATGCCGTTGAAGCGGGCGAGGCTGCCGTCCTGGTGACGGAAGAAGCGCAGCGCCGGCAGCATGCGGTCGATGGCACCCATCAGCGCTGCCGGCGGCGTTTCGGCCTGGTTGGCATAGGTCTGGCGCAGCGGCAAAAGGTCGGCGAGCAGTTCGAGCACGGCCATCGGATTGCGCGAAATATGGCCGCCGTCGGGAAGGATCTGGCGGTCGAGTTCTTCCGCCAGATTGCGGGTGGCGCCGCGCAATGCCGAGGCCGGCGCCGGCAGCGACAGCGCGGCGAAGGCAAGCGCGATGCGGGTGCGCAGCCTGTCCTTGCCGTCCGGCATTTCGCGCGCCATCGAGCGCAGATAGCGGATCTGCACGGCAAGCGATTTCAGGAAGGCGCGATAGAACGGAAACTCGGCGCCTTGTAGGACAACCGAGGAATGTTGCAGCCAGGCGATGACGCGCTTGGCGGTCGTGCCGGGCTCCCAGGCGATGCCGGAAATCTGGTTGCCATGCATGGCGATCCAGTCGGAAACCAGCGCCCGGGCGTTGGCTGCGGCCAGCTCGGTGCCGGCGGCGCGCATGTGACGCAGCCAGCGGAAACCGTGCAGCGTTTTCACCCAACCACGATTGGCAACGTCGATCTGGAACGGCGATTTGCCGCCGGTCTCGACCAGATGGCCCGACAGCGGATAGCGACCGTAATAGATTTCGAGCGCGATCTGCGGGTCGGCGAGCCTGAGATCCGGCGGCGCAATCAGGACGCGCTCCGGCGTGCGTCCGGAATAGCGCCAGCGATAGACTGGCCCTGCCCGCAGGCGCCGGCGCGTCTTGCGCCAAAACTCCTTGGCGACAAGCGTCCACAGACGTGTCGTACTGCCGGCAGCCAGTGCCAAAACCTCTCCTCGTCGTCCACTTCCCAAGCACAAGCTTATATGATTCAAGAACTTATGCGAAGTCGAATTCCGCCGACGTGAAGGGCTTCACGCTGCCGGCAGCTGACCACCCCCGAAAAAAGTCGAGCGATTTCCGGGTTAAAGGCTGCAATCCGGTGTTGTCTTGCAGTTGTAGAGCGAACGAAACTCGCCCGACAAAAGTTTTGCGGTCGGCCGAACAGCGCAAACGAACATAGACCACGGCATGGATTCCGGAGTTTGCGGTCCACAGCCTGTGGCGACAAATCCTAGGCCGCGCGCCGCATGCGGGCGGCGAAGAAGCCGTCCAGGCCGGAAATCCCCGGCGAACCTAGGTCGAAATCGGCGGGCGTTGTGCGCAGCGTGCCCTGGCTGGTCAGGAAAGCATCGATGCCGTCGATCTCGCCCGGCTGCAATGGATCGTCGGCGATGGTTTTGTTTCCGGCCAGAAAGACGCGATAAAGATCTTCGCCTTCGATCGGGTCGAGCGAGCAGTTGGAAAAAACAATCCGACCGCCCGGTTTGACCAAGGTGACGGCGCGGGCGAGCAGCCTTGCCTGGAGGTCGGCAAGCTTTTCGACGTCGGCCATCGTCTTCGTCCACGGCACGTCGGGATGCCGCCGCACCGTGCCGGTGGAAGAGCAGGGCGCGTCGAGCAGGACGGCGTCGAAAAGCTCCGCCGGCTGGTACTTCAGCAGATCGGCCTGGACGATGTCCGCCGACAGGCCGAGCCGCTCGAGGTTCTGCGTCAGCCGCGCCAGCCGGCTCTTCGATGTGTCGATCGCGGTGACTTTTGCGCCGGCAAGGATCAGTTGGGCGGTCTTGCCGCCCGGGGCGGCGCAGAGGTCGGCGATGCGCAGGCCTTTGACATCGCCGAACAGCCGCGCCGGAAAACTGGCGGCGGCGTCCTGGACCCACCAGGCGCCTTCGCCGAAGCCGGGCAGCTCGGTGACGGAGGCGCTGAGCTTTTCCACCCGGATCGTGCCGGTCGGCAGCACGAGGCCACCGAGCTTTTCGGCCCACAGTTCGGGATCGGCCTTGACCGTGAAGTCGACCGGCGCCTCAACGCGATGCGCCGCGAGAATCTGCCTCGTCTTGTCGATGCCATAGGCTGATATCAGCCGGTCGGAGAACCACTTTGGCGCTTCGTCGGTGGCGGCGAGGGCTGCCGGCAGTTCGGTTTCCTTGGCGCGTGCCAACGTGCGCAGCACGCCGTTGACGAGGCCGGAAAAGCGCTGCGTGCGTGGATCGGACTTGGCGTGGGTCACGGCAAGGTCGACGGCGGCGCTATCAGGAATGTCGAGGAACAGGATCTGCGCCGCCGCGACATGGAGGATGTGCGACAGAGCCGTGGCGTTGGGTGGCAGCGGCTTTTCGAGGCGCTTGGCCAAAAGCCCGGCAATTGTCATGCGGTAGCGCAGCGCGGTGACCAGTATGGCGCGCACCAGGCCACGGTCGCGCAGGTCGAGCGCCTTGTATTGCGGATGGCCGTTCTCGTGGTCGGTCAGCCCGTCGAGTGGCGTCCTGGCATCGATGACGGCGGCGAGCAGCCGCGCCGCCGCCTTGCGCGCCGCGAGGCCGGCGACCGATTCGTCGGAGCTGTTTTCGCGATTGCCTGAATGTGCGGGCCGGCCTCTGGCTTCGCTCACGACCACGGATCCTTGGGTCCGGTCGGGTTGCGGCCCCACGGGTTGGGCTTTGGCTGTTCCGGTTCGGCCGGCGGCTCAGGCTCTGCCGGCCTGCCCCATGGGCCTTGCTGGCCATCGGCCTGCAGTTCTTCGGTGGGCACGGGCGCCTGGCGCGGCGCCGGCTGGTTGGTGCGGCCAGCCATGTCGCGCGCCATCGCTTGCAGCGCGGCGATGCGGTTGTCGGTGTTCGGGTGGGTCGAAAACAGGCTGTCCATGCGCTCGCCGTGCAGGGGATTGATGATGAAGAGATGCGCGGTCGCGGGGTTGCGTTCGGCATCCGGGTTGCGGATGCGTTCTGCGCCGCGAGCGATCTTGTCAAGCGCTGATGCCAGCCAAAGCGGATTTCCGACGATTTCGGCGCCGCGCCTGTCGGCCTCGTATTCGCGCGTGCGGCTGACCGCCATCTGCACGATCATGGCGGCGAAAGGCGCGACCAGTATCGCCACCAGCACGCCGACAAAGCCGAACGGATTGTTGTTGTCGCGGCTGCCGCCGAAGAAGAAGGCGAAATTGCCGAGCATCGAGATGGCGCCGGCGAGCGTGGCGACGATGGTCATGGTCAGCGTATCGCGGTGCTGGATGTGGGCGAGCTCATGCGCCATGACCGCTGCCACTTCCTCATGCGAAAGGCGCTCCAGCAGGCCGGTCGAGGCCGCGACGGCAGCGTTCTCGGGATTGCGGCCGGTGGCGAAGGCGTTGGGCTGCGGGTTGTCGATCAGATAGGTCTTCGGCATCGGCAGGCCGGCCTGCTTGGCCAACGCCTCGACGATGGCGTAAAATTCGGGCGCATTCCTGGCGTCGACCTCGACGGCGTGGTTCATCGACAGCACCATCTTGTCGGCGTTCCAGTAGCTGAACAGGTTGGTGGCGGCGGCGACCAGGAAGGCGATCATCATGCCGCCGGTGCCGCCGATCAGAAAGCCGACGCCCATGAACAGCGCCGTCATCGCGGCCAGAAGCATGGCGGTGCGTAGCGTGCTCATCGTCTGCTCCGCTTGCGGCCGTGGTAGAAAGGGGTCGATCCGGGTGTCATCATCGCTATATGATGGGAAACGCCGCCTCTCGTTTCAATCCGCCGGAACTATCGCATGACCGACGAAACCAGCAAAGCCGATGCCGATCCGGATGGCGCAGCGCCTCCGAAGGACCTGACAGCCGCCGCCCGCCGTGCGCTGGCCGAAGCCAAGGCGCGCCGTGACGAGTATCGCCAGAAGGAAGCTGCGCTGCCCAAGGAAATCGGCGGCCGCGGCGGCAAGGAACCCGGCCGCTACGGCGACTGGGAAGTCAAAGGCCTGACCAGCGATTTCTGAGGATATGCCGGGATTCAGGTGATGCCGGCCTGCGAACAACCGTTTCCTGCGCTTCCGGTACTCACGGACCCGAACGTCCGCTCCGTTCCGGTTCTCGGAACCGATCGTTCTCGGCTCGGCCTGACCTGAATCGCGACACACCCTAAGGCGATGCTAGGCCGCGCTGCGCTGCGGCTCCAAGGTCATCCAGCCACCGTTATCGACGGCGATGCCTACAGCGTCGTAGCCGGCTATCGCGGTATGCGGCGTCGCCATCGGGTGCTGGTGGGTGGCGCTGATCACCATCACCGACGCTCCTGCCGCCTCGGCGGCGGCGATGCCGGCCGGGGCATCCTCGAAGACCAGGCAGTCGGCGATATCGACGCCGAGCCGTTTTGCCGCGAGCAGGAAGCAGTCGGGCGCCGGTTTGCCCCGCGAAACATCCTCGCCCGCGACCATCAAGGCCGGAACCGGGATACCGGCAGCCTGCATGCGCAGCAGCGCCAGCGGGCGCGGCGCCGAAGTGACGATCGCCCAGCGCTCGGGCGGCAGCGCGTTGAGAAACGGCACGGCGCCGGCGATCGGAAGCACGCCTTCGACGTCGTCCGACTCGGCCTGCAACAGCACATGCGCCTCGTGCACGGGGTCGACGCCGGGTAGCGCCAGCCTGGTGATGGTCTCGACGGCGCGTACACCGTGGATCGTCGGCAGGAAGGCTTCGACGTCGAGACCGTGCCTAAGCGCCCGCGCCGCCCAGACCCGCTCGGCCGAAGCAATCGAATTGAGCACCGTGCCATCCATATCGAAGAGGAAGGCGGCGAATTTTCTGCCTGCAAACATAAAGATTTTCCAATAGGGTCAGGGAACGTTCAGGAGGGTCAAAACATGTCGTTCGACCGTAACGTCGCCACGCCCGCCTGGGAAGGCGTGGGCGGTTCTTTTCGATAGTTCCAGGGAACCATGGTCCCGCTTCTGGCGTTTGAGCAAAACTGTTTTCCACGAGATCGAGGGGGACTTGCGATGCTGATCCGGCTTGGCTACGAAATCGCCATTGACTGTGTGGACGCCACGCCGGTCATCTCGCTGCTCGAGATCCATGCGGACCGGCAGGCCGACATCAAGCGGCAGACGCGCGTGCTGACCTCGCCTTCGGTGCCGAGCAAGGTCTATCACGACCTGTTCGGCAATGCCTGCCGCCGCTTTGTCGCGCCCGCCGGCAATTTCCGCATCCTCTACGACGCCGCCGTCGAGGACAGCGGCAAACCTGACGAGGTCAACACGCTGGCCAGGGAAGTGCCTGTGGCGGAACTGCCGGACGATGTGCTCGGCTATCTCCTCGGCAGCCGCTATTGCGAGACCGACCATCTGGGTGGGCTGGCCTGGCAGCTTTTCGGCCATCTGCCGTCCGGCTGGGCGCGGGTGCAGGCGATCGTCGACTATGTCCATAACCGGCTGTCCTTCGGCTATGGCTATGCCCGTCCGACGCGCACGGCCGCACAGGCGAATGAGGAGCGGGTCGGTGTCTGCCGCGACTTCGCCCATCTGGCGATCACGCTGTGCCGTTGTATGAACATCCCGGCCCGCTATGTGAACGGCTATCTCGGCGACATTGGCGTGCCGGTCGATCCGGCGCCGATGGATTTCTCGGCCTGGATGGAAGTCTACCTCGACGGCAAGTGGTACACGTTCGACCCCCGCCACAACACGCCCAGGATCGGCCGTGTCGTCATCGCGCGCGGCCGCGACGCCACGGATGTGCCGCTGCTGCACAGTTTCGGCCCGCATCGGCTCAGCCTGTTCAAGGTCTGGACCTATGAGCAGGAAGGCAAGCTGTTCAATCCGCCCTACCACGGCGTCGACAAGACCGTCAGCGCGCACATGCTCGCGTAGAGCGGTTCTTGGCCCGGATTCTGATCCGCTTCGACACACTGCATCTTCCGGACATCTGTGCCGGATCGGGACCGGCATTCGGCATGCAGTGGATCATGGTAAGCACTTCGTAAACGAAGTCGCTTGCGTGAATTTCCGTTTACCGCGCGTTCACTTTGCTGCGATGCAGAACCCAGCAAAAACAACGGCTTGAATGATGGTTGGCTGCCTTCGCGGAGGCAACCGCGCGATCCGGCCGGAATTCTGCATTGGCCTTCCTGCGGCGACTGGGCCGAGGCGAACGGAGGCTGAAGGATGCGGAATTACGGGGGTCTTGTTCACGCGGCTGGCGCTTTCGCCAGGGATCGCAGTGGAAGTTTCGCGGTGCTGTTCGGCCTCGCCGCTTCGGTCCTGGCGCTCGGCGTCGGCTTTGCCGTCAACATCTCCCAGATCTACAACGCCAAATCGAGCCTGCAGGGCGTGGTCGATGCCGCTGTCACCTCGATCGCGCGCGACCTGACCACCGGGGTGATCAGGGAAGCCGATGCCAACAAGTCGGTGCAGGCCTTTCTAGACGCCAACAGCATGGCCGGCATACTGCAAACCAACCAGATCGTTCTCGACAAGCTCACCGTCGACAGGACCGCCAACACGGTCACGGCCGACGCCCACGTCGATGTCGGGCTCTACTTTCCGCTGTTCAGCGTCGGCGACATGCAACGCGTCGGTGCTTCCACCTCCGCGCTCTATTCGGACAAGCAGGTCGAGATCGCCATGATGCTCGACATAACGGGATCGATGGCGAAGCGGGGCAGTGTCGACAAGATCGGCGATCTGAAGGCCGCCGCGAAAAACGCCGTCCAGACGATGCTGCGGAACCAGGATCCGAAGAACCCCCGCATCCGCGTCGCGATCGTGCCTTACGCATCTGGCGTGAACGCCGGCAAGCTGGCGGAAAACGTCTATGCCGAGAAGGCAGGCAGTTCTGAACTGCCGCCTGTCGCCGGCAGTTCGCTTCTCGTCGCCAAGACGGGCAAGAACCTGCTGCCGTCCTTTAGCGACTATATCTCCATTGTTGGCGCGGCGGTGCCAAACCCCGATAATTGCGCCACGGAGCGCAAGGACAAAAACGGCAATGCCGATTTGAGCGCCGATGGCCCGGACACGATTCGCACGGACAAGAGCGGCAAGAAATATTATGCCCTGGTCAACCGGGATGATCATCTCGGTGGCGGAGGCATGAACAGGTGCCCCGATGCGGAAGTGATCCCGCTGACCGCCGATTCCGGGGTACTGCTCGATTCGATCGACGACTTCCGGGCCGATGGTTATACGGCCGGCGCGATCGCCATTCAGTGGACCTATTATATGCTGTCGCCGCAATGGCGTACCGCGATCAAGAATGCGGGTCTCGGCAAGGGTGCGGCGGATGCCAATGCCAAGAAGATTGCCAAGGTCGCGATCCTGATGACCGATGGCCAGTTCAACACCGCCTTCGCCGGCGCCACCGGCAACTACAACAGCCAAGGCAACCTTACGCGCAGCAACGCCCAATCACTGTGCGGCAATATGAAAAATGACGGCATCGAGATTTTCACCATCGGCTTTGATCTAAACGACAAAGCCATGTCGGCAACCGAGCGAGACCAGGCAAAGGCGGTGCTGAAGGACTGTTCGTCGAAAGACACTTCCGCCGCCAAACATTATTTCGAGGCGTCCACCGGAGCAGAATTGGACGCCGCCTTTCAGGAAATCATCAGCAACACCGAAAAGGTCGCACTGACCCAGTAACGCTCCAAAGGAAAAGGCCGCCGCTTCTTGACGAAGCCGGCGGCCTTCCGTGTTTCCGTCCATGGCGCGGCCGATGGCGGTGACCGTAGTCACCCACCGCGCTTCTCGCGCCTTAACGGGAAGACTGCTTCCCGAAAGTGCAATCCGCTGAGGCCACGTTCTGGAAAACGAAATCACTCGACATCGGATCACCTCCTTTCGATTTGTTGAACACACCGTCATGATGGGGTGCGTTGCAGCAAAAGACAAGATGCCGGTTTGAAATAGCCGGCGGGCCGGCTTTTCCGGGGTCGGGTTGCGATCGGCCGTCCAGCCGGGCAAACTCCCGCTGGGAGACCAGCATTCGGAGGAATGGCATGGAGGCAGCCGAGAAGGCCGCGCGCATCGTTCGCACTGTGATCGAAACGCTGAAGCCGGGTTTTGCGGTCAGGCTGTGGACCGGCGAGCGGATCGGCCCCGCCACCGGTCCGGTGCTGACCATCAACGACCAGGACATCGTCTGGCAGGTGGTGAAGCGGCCGTCGTTGTCGACGCTGATCGAGATGTGGATTTCCAAGACGATCGACATCGAAGACGGGACGATTTTCGATTTCTACGCGCTGCCGTCGCAAGGCAAGCTCAGAACCAAGATCAAGTCGCTGCCGAAGCTGGCGATCCTGCGCGACCTGCCGGCGGTGCTGTTGTCACGCAAGCAGATGAGTGCGCGGACCGATCTGTCGGGGCGCAATCCCTATGTCAGCGGCTCGAGCCAGGAAGCGATCCAGCATCACTACGACATTTCGAACGCCTTCTACCGGCTCTTCCTCGACGAGCGCATGGTCTACAGCTGCGGCTATTTCACGGATTTCGCCAACGGCATCGACCAGGCGCAGGCCGACAAGCTCGACCATATCTGCCGCAAGCTGCGGCTTAAGCCGGGCGAAAAGCTGCTCGACATTGGCTGCGGCTGGGGCGCCATGCTGATCCATGCGGTGAAGCATTACGGCGTCGTTGGCCACGGCGTGTCGCTGTCGCAGGCGCAGACCGATCTTGCTCGCGAGCGTATCCGCGCCGAAGGGCTGGAAGACCGCATCACCATCGAGATCAAATCCTATACGGAGCTCGAAGGCAGCTTCGACAAGATATCGTCGATCGGCATGTTCGAGCATCTCGGGCTCGCCAACCACGCCACCTATTTCAAGACCGTCCATCGCCTGCTCAAGCCGGGCGGCATCTATCTGCACCATGCGATCACAAGGCGCAGCAAGGGCGATTTGAAGAAGACGCTACGCAAGGGTCCCGAGTTCAAGGCGCTGCTCAAATACATTTTCCCCGGCGGCGAACTCGACACGATCGGCATGACGCTCGGCAATTTCGAGGCGCATGGCTTCCTGGTCTACGACGTCGAGAATTTGCGCGAACACTATGCGCGCACTTGCCGGCTGTGGGCCGAACGGCTGCAGGCCCGTTTCGACGAGGCGGTCGCCGAAGTCGGAGAGGCCAAGGCGCGGCTGTGGCTGCTCTATCTCACCGGCTGCTCGATCACCTTCGAGCGCGCCTCGGCGCAGATTTTCCAGACCGTCGTCACCAAACGCGCGCGCGGCTCGAGCGGCCTGCCGCCGACACGGGCGGATCTGTATCGTTAGTGATCTGTCTGATCCGGGGCTGGCCCGGCGCTAATCCTGAACGAACCGCATCGGCGCGCCGATCTCGACGCTGGCTGGCCTGTCCACCGTGCAATAGACGCCGAGATTATGGGCGTTGTGGCGGACCAGATTGCGCAGGATGCCGGGGTCGTGGTCGAAGCCGTCCTGGGAGATGATGGTGAAGCCGCAGCGGCGGCACGGTGCCGAGATGGTCACCAGCAGGTCGCCGATGGCGAGCTTGCGGCCGATCCATTCGGTCTCGGGAAACGAACCTTCAACCGCCGCCGTGTCGACGACGATGTTGGGGCGGAAGCGGCGGGGGTCGGGGGTGCCTTCCGGGTGCAGTGCCTTCAGCCGCGCCAGCGATGCGGTGGTCAAAAGATGGATCGGCGCCTTGCGGTAGCGCTCGGCGGTCAGCGGGCCGGTGTAGCCGGGCGCGCTGTCCTGGCTGAACGGCCGGATCGACGCGGCGAAGCCGAGATAGGCCGAGACGGCGCTGTCGCATTCAGCACCTGGTGCTGCCAGCCAGTCGCCGTCGGGAACGGCGATCTCAAGCTTCCGGTCGTTGGTAAGCCGGGTGCGGATGCGCGGTACTTTGTGCCACTTCGCGTCGCGGTCGGGCCGCGCGATCTCGTTGTCCGAGACATCGACGAGGCCGAACAGGCGGTCACCGCCGATGGTCTCAGGGCCGACCGAAATGGCGTCCCGGCGCTCGCCGGCAAGCGAGCTTGCGGGGTAACGCCAGAGTTCCGTGACCGCCCCCAGTGCAGCCATCAAACGCGTCAGCTCTTCTTGTTCTGACGGTTGGCGATCAGGTCGTCGACCACGGCCGGGTCAGCCAGTGTCGAGGTGTCGCCAAGTGCGCCAAAATCGTCCTCGGCGATCTTGCGCAGGATGCGGCGCATGATCTTGCCGGAGCGCGTTTTCGGCAGGCCGGGAGCGAACTGGAGCTTGTCGGGCGACGCGATGGCGCCGATCTCCTTGCGGACATGGCCGATAAGCTCCTTGCGCAGTTCCTCGCTCGGCTCCACGCCTTTCATCAAGGTGACGTAGCTGTAGATTCCCTGGCCCTTGATGTCGTGGGGATAGCCGACGACGGCGGCCTCCGAAACCTTGTCATGACTGACCAGTGCCGATTCGACTTCCGCGGTGCCCATGCGGTGGCCGGAGACGTTGATGACGTCGTCGACGCGGCCGGTGATCCAGTAATAGCCGTCGGCATCGCGCCGGCAGCCGTCGCCGGTGAAGTACTTTCCCTTGTAGGTGGAAAAATAGGTCTGCACGAAGCGGTCGTGGTCGCCATAAACGGTGCGCATCTGGCCGGGCCAGGAATCGGTGATGCAGAGATTGCCGTCGGCGGCACCCTCCAGCACCTTGCCCTCGCCGTCGACCAACTGCGGCTTGACGCCGAAGAAGGGCCGCGTCGCCGAACCCGCCTTGAGGTCGGTGGCACCGGGCAATGGCGTGATCAGGATGCCGCCGGTCTCAGTCTGCCACCAGGTGTCGACGATCGGCACCTTGCCGTTGCCGACGACGTTGAAATACCACTCCCAGGCTTCCGGGTTGATCGGCTCGCCGACCGAGCCCAGCACGCGCAGCGATTTGCGCGATGTCTTCTTCACCGGTTCGTCGCCGGCGCCCATCAGGGCGCGCAGCGCTGTTGGCGCGGTGTAGAAGATGTTGACCTTGTGCTTGTCGATGACTTCCCAGAAGCGCGACTGCGAGGGGTAGTTGGGCACGCCCTCGAACATCAGCGTTGTGGCGCCGTTGGCGAGCGGTCCGTAGACGATATAGCTGTGGCCGGTCACCCAGCCGACATCGGCGGTGCACCAGTAGATGTCGCCGTCATGATAGTCGAAGACATATTGGTGCGTCATCGAGGCATAGACGAGATAGCCGGCGGTGGTGTGCAGCACGCCCTTCGGCTTGCCGGTCGAGCCGGAGGTGTAGAGGATGAACAGCGGATCCTCGGCCTTCATCTTCTCCGGCTTGCACTCCGCCTTCACCGAGGCGATTTCGTCGTGGTACCAGACGTCGCGTCCCGGTGCCCAGCCGACCTTGGCGCCGGTGCGGCGCACGACGACAACCTTGTTGACCATGACAAAATTCTTGGCGGCGATATCGATCGCCTTGTCGGTGTTCTCCTTTAGCGGGATGGCCTTGCCGCCGCGCAGGCCTTCATCGGCGGTGATGACGAAGGTCGATTCGCAGTCGACGATGCGGCCGGCAAGCGCGTCGGGCGAGAAGCCGCCGAAGACGATCGAATGGATGGCGCCGATGCGCGTGCAGGCAAGCATCGCATAGGCCGCTTCCGGAATCATCGGCATGTAGATGGTGACGCGGTCGCCCTTCTTGACGCCGTGCTTCTTCATCACGTTGGCGAGCCGGCAGACATGCTCGTAAAGCTCGTTATAGGTGATTTTCTTGTCGTCGTAGGGATTGTCGCCTTCCCAGACGATGGCGGTCTGGTTGCCGCGCTTCTTCAAATGGCGGTCGATGCAATTGTAAGAGACGTTGGTCAGCCCGTCCTCAAACCATTTGATCGAGACCTTGCCGTCGAAGGAGGTGTTCTTGACCTTGCTGAACGGCTTGAACCAGTCGATGCGCTTGCCGTGCTTGCCCCAGAACTTGTCCGGATTCTTCACGCTGTCGGCATACCATTTCAGGTAGGTGTCGTTGTCGATCAGCGCGTTCTTCTTCCACGCCGGCTGGACGCGGTGGACATGGGCCTCGGACATTTCTTCACTTCCTCCCCAAACTATCCGCCGATTTGATCATTGGCGGGATCGCGGCGATGCCGCCGCGAATTCGCGCGCATTATTAACAGTTCCGGGATGACGGCAACATTAGACGTTGGATTCGCGCGGCGGGATGCCGCAGGGGCGTCGTCCGGTGCTGTCAGCACTCGCACGGCGTCGCTGCTAACTGCATGTTTTAGCGTGGAAAATGCCCGGTGTGATCAAAAAAAATCAATAGACAGTTAAGCAAGTAAGCGCAGAATCCGACATTGGGAGGAAAGGAGATCGACGCAGGGGGCTGCAATGCGTGACCATGCCGAAATGGACTTGATGCTCAAAGGCTATGGGCTGACCACGGCCAAGATTCTCTATCACTTCCCCGACCATCCGCACCTGCTGCAGAGCTTCATCTGGCAGGACTACGACCTCGCACCGAAATTCCCGGTGCTGATCCGCTTTATCGAATTCTGGCAGGCCAAGCTCGACGGCCCGCTGCATTCGGTGACCTACACGCATCAGAAGCTGATCGCGCCGAATGAATGGCGGAAGGTCGATGGCGAATTCGTCCTTCATTGAACGGTGGCGAAGCCGTTCAATGAAGAGCCAGGTTCACACTGCCGGCGGATTGAGCCGGGCAAAGCCTTCCTGGCGGCGATAGGGGAAGTACGGGTAGGGCGCGGTGACTTCGCTTGCCGCGTCGAGCTTCTTCACCTGCTCCGGCGTCAAGGCCCAACCGACGGCGCCGAGGTTCTGGCGCAGCTGCTCCTCGTTGCGGGCGCCGATGATGACGGAGGACACGGTCGGGCGCCGCAAGAGCCAGTTGATGGCGATCTGCGGCACGGTCCTGCCGGTCTCTTCGGCCACGGCGTCGAGCGCATCCATGACCCGGTAGAGGTGCTCGTTCGCGACCGGCGGGCCGAAATCGGCGGTGTCGTGCAGCCGGCTCTTGTCCGGCAGCGGCTGGCCACGGCGGATCTTGCCGGTCAGCCGGCCCCAGCCGAGCGGGCTCCACACCAGCGCGCCGACGCCCTGGTCGAGGCCGAGCGGCATCAGCTCCCACTCATAGTCGCGGCCGACCAGCGAGTAGTAGACCTGATGCGCGGCGTAGCGGGGATAACCGTGCTTGTCGGCTTCCGCCAGCGACTTCATCACTTGCCAGCCGGAGAAGTTGGAGACGCCGACATAGCGCAGCTTGCCGGAGCGAACGAGATCGTCCAGCGTCGACAGCACCTCCTCGATTGGCGTGCCTGCATCGAAGGCGTGCAACTGCAAAAGGTCGATGTAGTCAGTGCCGAGGCGCTTCAGTGCGGCGTCCACGGATTTGATCAGCCGCGAGCGCGACGAGCCGTAATCGGCCGGGCCGTCGCCCATCGGCAAGGACGTCTTGGTCGAGATCAGTACCGCGTCTCGGCGGCCCTTGATGGCTTCGCCCAGCACCTCTTCGGAAGCGCCATTCGAATAGACATCGGCCGTGTCGAACAGATTGACGCCGGCCTCGAGACAGATGTCGATCAGCCGCCGCGCCTCCATGGCGTCGCTGTTGCCCCAGGCGCCGAACAGCGGGCCGGAGCCGCCGAAAGTGCCGGCGCCGAAGGAGAGTGCGGGCACTTTCAGGCCCGATGCGCCGAGACGTCGATAATCCATTTTATGTCCTTTCAAAGTGTGAACCGAAGCAGCGGATGCGTCGCTCAGTTTTTGACCAGTGTGGCGAGATCGATGGCGTCGGCCATGGCCTGGTTTCCCTCGTCACCCGGATGCAGATGGTCGCCGGAATCGAATTTGGGCAGCAGACGTGTCGGATGCGCCGGATCGCGCAGCAGGAGATCGAAATCGACCACGGCATCGAAGGCGCCGCTGGTGCGGATCCAGTCGTTGACCTTTTGGCGCAGCGCATCCTTTTCCGCCGTATAGTAGGCATCGAGCGGCGTCCCGCTCAATGCGCCTTCGAAGGGCGTCAGCGTGGCGCCGACAATGCTGAGATTGTGGGCGTGGGCCTGGGCGGCGAGCTGCAGGTAGGCGCTTGTCAAGGTTTCGAAAGCGGGCAGGGATTTTTCGCGCACGAAGGGCGTGCCTGGCCAGCTGATGTCGTTGATGCCGATGAGCAGGATCACCGCCTTGACGCCGGGCTGGGCCAGGACATCGCGGTCGAAGCGGGCGGATGCCTTCACGCCCATGGCGTCGTCCAGCAGCCTGGCGCCGGATATGCCGGCGTTGAGCACCGCCACCTGTTTCGGGGCGAGGCGAGCGGCCAGGAAATCGGGCCAGCGGTTGTCGGCACCCAGAATGGCGCCGGCGCCGTCGGTGATCGAATCGCCGATAGCGACGACAGCGCCGTCATTTGCGGGTGCGTCGACCAGGATTTCGCTGAGCAGGATGCGTGCGTCGGTGGTCTGCGTGGCCGCGAACGCGTCCGAAGCCGTCTGGTTGCCGCCGCCGATATAAGCGGTCTGCTTGCCGTCCCAATGGAAGGTGGCGAGCGGCGTTTCCTGCGGCAGATAGACCGACACCGAAAGCCGGCTCAAGGCATCGAGCGGCAGATCCACCGGGTCACTGATCAGAGACGTGCCCGGCGCGATTGCGGCCTTGGCCTGTCCGCCAAAGGTCAGCGCGCGATCGGCGCCGGCGATGATTTTCGGCCCCTCACCGGCAACGGCCACACGGGCCTCGCCGATCTGGACCGGCGTGCCGGCATACTCGTTCGACAGGACGACACGGAATTTCTCGCCACCAAGGCTGATCCGGACCGTCTGGCGAATGGTCTGGTTCTCAAGCTGCGGCGGTATCTTCACCGGCAGGGCAAAATCGGCGCCCCATGTCGATTGCGGACTGGCCAGCCAGGTGCCAACCCACCCTTGCTTTTCGCCGGCTATCGCCGGATCGAACATCAACGAAGCCGCCAAAGCGAGCGGAACGAGCTTCAAATGCCCGATCGCATTGGCAAGGATGGCGTGGCGAACCGGATTTTTGCTGTTGGTCACAACGGTTTCTCCTGTCGGGTTCGTGTCTTGGGTTCTGTCGGGGTCGGGATGTTTCGGAGTTGCGGTCACTCTGCGGGTCACTCCGCGGCGCTTGGGCAGACGGCGGCAGGCACCAATCGCTCGCCGTTTCTGTCGAGGCGCAGCGCCAGGGCGGCGACGCCGAGTGCCGCGACCGGCAGCAAGGCGGCGACCCAGGTCAGCGAGCCGAGGCCAAGGCCATGGGCGATCACCGCGCCACCAAGCCAGGCGCCGGCGGCATTGCCGAGATTGAAGGCGGCGATGTTGAAGGACGAGGCGAGGCTCTGGCCGGCACCTTGCGCCTTTTCCAGCACCCACATCTGCAGCGGCGCCACGGTGGCGAAGGCGGCGGCACCCAGCAGGCCGACATAGATCACGGCCAGGACCTGGCTGTGGACGGCAAAGGTCATGGTTGCCAGCACCAGGGCCAGCACCACGAGGCTGCCGAGCACCGCCGGTACCAGCCAGCGGTCGGCGACCTTGCCGCCAAGCAGATTGCCGGCGATGAGACCGCCGCCGAAGACGAGCAGGATCGGCGACACGGCCGCTTCCTTGAAGCCGCTGATCTCGGTCAGCAGCGGGGCGATGTAGGTGAAGACGGCGAAGACACCGGCATAGCCGAGCACGGTGGTGGCAAGGCCGAGCAGCACCGGCGTGCGGCGCAGCACGGCAAGATCGGCGCGCAAATTGGTCTTTTCGGGCACCGTCTGGCTGCGCGGCACCAGGAGGAGGATGACGGCGAAGGCTGCGAGGCCGACCAGGGTTACCGCCCAGAAGGTGGCGCGCCAGCCGAAGGCCTGGCCGAGCCAGGTGCCGAAGGGCACGCCGAGAATGTTGGCGATGGTCAGGCCAGTGAACATCAGCGCGATCGCCGAGGCCTTCTTGTTGGGTGCGACCAGACCGGTGGCAACCACCGAGCCGACGCCGAAGAAGGTGCCGTGGGCAAAGGCGGTGATGATGCGGGCGCCCATCAGCGTCCAGTAGTCTGGCGCCAACGCACAGGCGAGGTTGCCAATCGTGAAGATGGCCATCAGCGCCAACAGCACGGTCTTGCGCGGCCAGTTGCCGGTGGCGATGGTCAACAGCCGTGCGCCGATGACGACGCCAAGTGCATAGCCTGAAATCAGTTGGCCGGCGGCCGAGATCGAGACGCCGAGATCTTTGCTGACATCGATCAGGAGGCCCATGATGACGAATTCGGTGACACCGATGCCGAAGGCGCCGGCGGCGAGGGCGTAGAGAGCAAGAGGCATGGCGGTTTCCACTTCCAAGACGATGAGCGCCTTGGTCCAATCCGCGCCCCGACCCAAGAGATCGTGCACCCACGCCTTGTGAACCAGACTTGCCTTAGGCATATTTCCTGTGAAATAGATTCACAGATGGCCAGGTCCGACATCAACCGCTCCGGCGAGATCGAAGTGTTCGTGCGCGTCGTCGAGGCGGGCAGCTTTTCGGCTGCCGCTCGCGCGCTGCGCATGACGCCGTCGGCGGTCAGCAAACTGATCGCACGGCTGGAGGCAAGGCTCGGGGCGCGGCTGGTCAGCCGCTCGACACGCAAGCTGCAACTGACGCCGGAAGGGACGGCCTTCTACGACAGCGGGCTGCGCATCCTGGCCGACATGGCGGCGGCCGAACGCGAGGCCGCCGTGGGTGCGGCACCGCGCGGACGGCTGCGCGTCAACAGCTATGTGCCCTTCGGGGTGCACCGGCTGATCCCGCTGCTGCCGCGCTTCCTCGAACGCTATCCTGAGATTTCGGTCGATCTCGCGCTGACCGACAGCGTCATCGACCTGATGCAGGAGCGCGCCGACGTCGCCATCCGCGCCGGCCCGCTCGGCGAATCGCGGCTGGTGGCGCGCAAGCTCGGGCAATGCCGGATGGTGGTTGTTGCCGCACCGTCCTATCTTGGCACCCACGGCACGCCGCTGACACCGGCCGATCTCGACCGGCACAATCGCATGGCTTTCGGCTTTGTCAGGCATGTCGATGGCTGGCAGTTTGTCGACGCAGCCGGCAACGCCGTCATGGTGCCGATCATGGGAAACACGGTGGTCAGCGATGGCGAGACGATGCGGCTGATGGCGGTTGCCGGCGCCGGCATCGCCCGGCTTGCACATTGGCATGTGGCTGATGACATTGCGGCGGGCCGGCTGACGGCGCTGCTGGAGGATTTCAATCCGGGCGACGAGGAGCCTAGCCACGCCGTCTATGTCGGCCAGGGCCGGCATTTGCCGGCACGGGTGCGGGCCTTTCTCGACTTTCTGGTCGAGAGCGTGCGGATGGCCTGACAGACGTTCGGGAGCCAAATGGCTCCCGAAGCATCAGGCCGAGATGTGCCTATTTCTTCGGCACGAACGGCGCCGGGCGGCGGCCGGCACCCTGGCGCTCCAGCATCCAGCCGGGATATTCGGAGGGCAGCGCGCTGACCTCGTCCAGTTTGGCGAGATCGTCGGCGTCGAGCTTCACATCGGCGGCTGCAAGGTTCTGCTCCAGCTGCTCCATGCGGCTGGCGCCGATGATGACGCTCATGACGAAGGGTTTGGCCAGCACATAGCCGAGCGCCACCGTGGCGACGCTGACGTCGTGCTTCTTGGCGATGTCGCGCATGACGGCGACAGCTGCCCAAGCGCGGTCCTCATTGACCGGCGGGAAGTTGAAGGCGGCGCGGCGGCCTTCGCCATTGCCGGGCGCGCCGGGGCCGTATTTGCCCGACAGCAAGCCACCGGCCATCGGCGACCACACCATCAGCCCGAGCTTCTCCTCGTTGATGAGCGGCACGATCTCGCGCTCGAGGTCGCGGCCGGCGATCGAATAATAGGACTGGATGGTCTCGAAGCGGGAAAAGCCCTTGCGCCCGGCAATGCCCAGCGCCTTGGCGATGCGCCAGGCCTGCCAGTTGGAGACGCCGATATAGCGAACCTTGCCGCTGGCGACGAGATCGTCGAGCGCCCGCAGCGTCTCGTCGATCGGCGTCACCGTGTCGGTGCCGTGCAACTGGTAGAGGTCGATATGGTCGAGCTGCAGCCGCTCCAGGCTGGCGTCGACCGAATCCATGATGTGGCCGCGCGACGAGCCGCGCTCGTTTGGGCCCTGGCCCATGGCGCCGTGGACTTTGGTGGCGATGATGACGTCCGAGCGTTTGACGCCAAGATCCCGGAGCGACTGGCCGAGCAGGCGTTCGGAATCACCGAAGGAGTAGACGTCGGCCGTGTCGAAGAAGTTGACGCCGGCGGCGATGGAGCGGGCAACGATGTCGTTGACGCCTTTCTGGTCGAGGCTGGCGATCAGGCCCCATTGGGCATTCTCGCCGGCGGCGCCGAAGGTCATGGTGCCAAGGCAAAGTTCGGAGACGAACATCCCCGTATTTCCGAGTTGATTGTAGCGCATGGGTAGCGGCTCCAGCAGATGTGTGATGACGCCAATCAAATAGGAACGGTACGTTTCGTTTCCAGTGGTGGCGCAACGACAGGCTTGCGATTGGTCCAAGCATGCCAGCTCGCGTTCGTCAGGTAACGGAGGCGGTTAGTCGTCCCAAGGGTTAAGCACCGTGACGCCTGTATCATCGAAATCAGTGACGTTGCGCGTTACAAGGATGAGATCATGGACGAGCGCGGTTGCTGCGATGAGCGTGTCCGCGCTGCCTCGTGTGCGGCCGGCGGTGATGCGGCCCCAAGCCAATGCGACATCTTCCGTAACAGCAAGAATACGGTCGGCATTGTCCCGCCGAAGCGCGCGTAGCCAAAGATCGAGGCGTGTTGCCTTTTCGGAGTCGACCTTGCGCAACTTGACGATCCCACGCTCGATCTCTCCAAGCGTTATGACGCTGAGACTCACCGATGTGGGATCCACCGAAGCCAGCCATTCGGTAGGCTTGGGCAGTCGCCTCTGCACATCCGAAACGATGTTCGTATCGAGCAGATACATCAGAGGTCGATATCCCGGATCATCGTATCCGGGCGGCGGTTGACCTCTTCGGCGAAATCATCATCCCAAACCGGGCCGGTCAAAAGATACTCGGCCAACGACTTTTTCTTTCCAGCCAGACGGTCATAATCTTCGGCGGAAAGCACCACTGCGGCACGCTCGCCGCGCAACGTCACCGTCTGCGGTCCTTCGCTGCGCGCGCGTTGAACCACCTTGGAGAAATTGTTCTTGGCGTCCTGAAGGTGCCAGTTCATGAATGCTTCCTAGCTAGCTTGGCTAGATATAGCATTCGGCCGACGACGCGGCAAGGAGCGCAGGGCGAAGCTACCGGCTGCCGAAGATAGCCGACCCAACCCTGACACTGGTGGCGCCGAAGGCGATGGCGGTCTCGTAATCGCCAGACATGCCCATCGACAGCTTTTCCACCCCGGCCTCGCGCGAGAGCTTTTCCAGCAAAGCGAAATGCGGGCCGGGGTTTTCGTCCGCCGGCGGAATGCACATCAGGCCTTCGATGGCCAGTCCGTGAACATCACGGCAACGGGCGACGAAGGCGACGGCGTCGCGTGGCTCGATGCCGGCCTTTTGCGGCTCCGAGCCGGTGTTGACCTGGACATAGAGTTTTGGCGTCCGGCCTTGCCTTGTGATCTCTTTGGCAAGTTCGGCGGCGATCTTCTCGCGGTCGACGGTCTCAATGACATCGGCCAAAGCGACAGCTTCCTTCGCCTTGTTCGACTGCAGCGGGCCGATCAGATGCAGCTCGATATCGGGGAATTCGGCTTTCAGCGCCGGCCATTTGGCCTGCGCTTCCTGCACGCGGTTTTCGCCGAAGACGCGCTGGCCGGCTTCGATGACCGGTCGGATGGCGTCGGCCTCAAAAGTCTTCGACACGGCCACCAGGGTAACGGAACCGGCGGCGCGGCCGGCCTCGCGCTCGGCAACGCCGATCCTCGTCTTGACGGCGAAAAACTGTTCGACGGCGCTGGCCATGCCTATATCCTGCCTGTCTTTAATCGCCCTCGCCGGCTCGTCGCAGTTGACGGGTCCGGCAATCCATGGTGAACACCGCGACGACATTTACCTTGGCCACCGGGCCTTGTCCGGCGGTCTGCGCCTGCTTTTAAGTGAAAATCATCCGATGGCAACCGAACGATACAATCCGCGCGCGTCTGAGCCCAAATGGCAGAAAGCCTGGGCCGAAAAGAAGCTGTTCGAAGCGCACAATGACGACCCGAAGCCGAAATACTACGTGCTGGAGATGTTCCCCTATCCGTCGGGGAAGATCCATATCGGCCATACCCGCAACTACACGATGGGCGACGTGGTGGCGCGCTACAAGCGGGCCAAGGGTTTCAACGTGCTGCATCCGATGGGTTGGGATGCTTTCGGCATGCCGGCCGAAAATGCCGCGATGCAGAACAAGGTCCACCCCAAGGAGTGGACCTACGCCAACATCGCCGCCATGCGCGAGCAGCTCAAGATGATGGGCCTGTCGCTGGACTGGTCGCGCGAATTCGCCACCTGCGACGTCGACTATTACCACCGCCAGCAGATGCTGTTCCTCGATTTCGTCGAGAAGGGGCTGGTGACGCGCAAATCCTCCAAGGTCAATTGGGACCCGGAGGACATGACGGTGCTCGCCAACGAGCAGGTCATCGACGGGCGCGGCTGGCGCTCGGGCGCGCTGGTCGAGCAGCGCGAGCTGACGCAGTGGTTTTTCAAGATCACCGATTATGCGCAGGACCTCTTGGATTCGCTGAACGGTCTCGGCGAGTGGCCGGAAAAGGTCAAGCTGATGCAGCAGAACTGGATCGGCCGCTCCGAAGGGCTGCTGATCCGCTGGCCGCTGGCAGCACCCGTCGGTGACGCGCACGAACTGGAGGTCTACACGACCCGGCCCGACACCATCTTCGGCGCCTCCTTCATGGCGGTCGCTGCCGACCATCCGCTGGCCAGGAAGGCCGCGGAGAGCAATGTCGAGCTGGCGAAGTTCATCGACGAGGTGCGCCATATGGGCACGTCGGTGGCGGCACTTGAGACGGCCGAGAAGAAGGGCTTCGACACCGGCATCCGCGTCGTCCATCCGTTCGACGATTCATGGACGCTGCCGGTCTATGTCGCCAATTTCGTGCTGATGGAATACGGCACCGGCGCCATTTTCGGCTGCCCGTCTGGCGACCAGCGCGACCTCGACTTCGCCAACAAATACGGCCTGCCGGTGACCCCGGTGGTGATGCCGGAAGATGCCGACGCAAAGACCTTCCAGATCACGGAAGAGGCCTATGTCGATGACGGCGTGATGATCAATTCGCGCTTCCTCGACGGCATGAAGCCGGAGCAAGCGTTCGACGAAGTCGCGAAGCTGCTGGAGCAGAAAAGCATCGGCGGCCGGCCGATGGCCGAGCGCAAGGTGAACTTCCGCCTGCGCGACTGGGGCATTTCGCGCCAGCGCTACTGGGGCTGCCCGATCCCGATGATCCATTGCGAGGATTGCGGCGTGGTGCCGGTGCCGAAGGCCGACCTGCCGGTCAGACTGCCCGACGACATCGAGTTCGATCGTCCCGGCAATCCGCTCGACCGTCACCCGACCTGGCGGCATGTGAAGTGCCCGCAATGCGGCAAGAATGCGCGGCGCGAGACCGATACGATGGACACGTTCGTCGATTCGTCCTGGTATTTCGCCCGCTTTACCGCGCCCTGGGCCAACGAGCCGACCGAGCCCAAGGCGGCCGATGACTGGCTGGCGGTCGACCAGTATATTGGCGGCATCGAGCATGCGATCCTGCATCTGCTCTATTCGCGCTTCTTCACCCGCGCCATGCGCGAGACCGGGCATCTGGACCTCGCCGAGCCGTTCAAGGGTCTGTTCACGCAAGGCATGGTGGTGCACGAGACCTACCGCGTCGGCGGCGCGTCGACCAATGGACGCTGGCTGTCGCCGGCAGAGGTCAGGATCGAGGATGCCGGCGGCAAGCGCCGCGCCATCGAGATCGCCACCGGCGAAGAGGCGGCGATCGGCTCGCTCGAAAAGATGTCGAAGTCGAAGAAGAACACCGTTAGCCCGGAAGACATCACCGACGGCTACGGCGCCGACACGGCCCGCTGGTTCATGCTGTCGGATTCGCCGCCGGAGCGCGACGTCGAATGGACCGACGATGGCGCCGCCGGCGCGCATCGCTTCATCCAGCGCGTCTGGCGCCTGCTGTCGATCGCCGCCGAGACGCTCGACGGCGTCAAGCCGCAAGCGGCGAAGGAGGGCGAGGCCGGTGCCGTTTCCAAGACCGCGCACAAGATCCTGAAGGCCATCGGCGAGGACATCGAGAAGCTCGGCTTCAACCGCGCCATCGCCCGCATCTACGAGCTGGCCAACGCCTTGACCACGCCGCTCAATGACGTCGCCGAGGGCAAGTCCGATGCAGCGCTCAGAGGCGCCTGCCGCGAGGCGGTGGAGATCCTGGTGCATGTGGTTGCGCCGGTCATGCCGCATCTGGCGGAGGAGTGCTGGCACACGCTGGGGGGCACCGATCTGGTCGCCGAACGGCCGTGGCCGGTCTACGATCCGGCGCTGGTCGTCGACAACGAGATCGTGCTGCCGGTCCAGGTCAACGGCAAGAAGCGTGGGGATTTGACAATTGCCCGCGACGCGGACCAAGGTGCGGTCGAAAAAGCGGTGCTGGCCCTCGACTTCGTGCAAAAAGCGCTGGAAGGTAAGGCGCCCCGCAAGGTGATCATCGTGCCGCAGAGGATCGTCAATGTCGTTGCCTGATCTGGAAAAGACGACGCATTTGCTGCGCCGCGCCGCGCTGTACGGCATGGTCGCCTCGATGGCGCTGGTTTCGGCCTGCACGGTCAGGCCGCTCTATTCCAGCGCGCCGTTGACGGCAGGCTCGACGGTTAGCGCTTCAGCCGAACTGGCGTCGATCGCGGTCAAGCCGGTCAAGACCCGCTACGCCCAGCAGGTCCGCAACAATCTGATCTTTGCCTTTGGCCAGGGCGCCGGCGAGCCGCCAGCGCCGGTCTACACGCTCGATCTCGGCGTCACCGAACTGGTCGAATCGGCCGCGGTGGTGCAGGTCCAGACCGACGAGGATGAGCCGACCGCAGGCACGGTGACGCTGACGGCGAACTATGTGCTGACCGATGCCAAGACCGGTGCGGTCATCGCCACCGGCAAGCGCTCGATCCCGTCATCCTTCGACAAGCCAAGGCAGGAGTTCGCCTCCTACCGGGCGCAGCTCGACGCCGAGAACCGCGCCGCGCGCGAACTGGCCGAAATGGTGAGCCTGTCGGTCGCCCAGGACTTGGTCAGGCACGGCAAAAAGGCCTGAGAGACCGTTTGGAAATTCTACTCCGGCGGTCATCTGATGGCGTTTTCTGCGCTTCCGGTGCTCACGGACCGAAATGTCCGCTGCGCTCCGGTTCTCGAAACCACCACCATATGACTCGCCAGAGCGAATTTCGAAACGGTCTCTGAGCGTTCCCCAATATGCGGATCGCAATAAAAAAGGCCGGTTCCCGGCCTTTTTGTTGATATCGAAGCCTGGTCTCAGCTGATCTTCTGGCCGGTCTTGGCCCAGTCCGCGAGGAATTGTTCGAGGCCCTTGTCGGTCAGCGGGTGCTTGACCAGCGCCTTTAGCGTCGCCGGCGGCGCGGTGATGACATGGGCGCCGATCAGCGCCGCCTGCTTGACGTGGTTCACCGTGCGCACCGACGCGGTCAGGATCTCGGTCGGGTAATCGTAATTGTCGTAGATCTGCTTGATCTCGGCGATCAGCTCCATGCCGTCGGAGCCAGTGTCGTCGATGCGGCCGACGAAGGGCGAGATGAACGAGGCGCCGGCCTTGGCGGCCAGCAGCGCCTGGTTGGCCGAGAAGCACAGCGTCACATTGACCATGCGGTTCATCTCGGTGCGGATCGTCCTGCAGGCGCGCAAGCCGTCCAGCGTCAGCGGCACCTTGATGCAGACATTGTCGGCGATCTTGGCCAGGATCTTGGCCTCGGCCATCATGTCCTTGTATTCGGTGGCCACGACCTCGGCCGAAACCGGGCCCTTGACGATGTCGCAGATCTGCTTGGTGACATCGGCGATCTTGCCGCCGGATTTCAGGATCAGCGAGGGATTGGTGGTAACGCCGTCGAGCAGCCCCAGGTCGTTCAGTTCCTTGATGTCCTTGATGTCAGCGGTGTCGACAAAAAATTTCATGGGGGTCTCCTGAAAGATTTCCATGTGCAGGTCATGCACATTCGGGGTTGCCCTTTGATCTAGACCAAAGTCGGGGCAAGGTCACGCCCGATGATCGAAGATTCGCCCTTTGTCGCAGCCGCGCCGGTGCTGGTGCCGATGCCCGCCGAACGGCCCTACACCTATGCGGTGCCCGCCGGCATGCGCGTGGTGCCGGGCTCGATCGTGCGCGTGCCGCTCGGTCCGCGCCAGGTTGCCGGTATCGTCTGGGACGGCGCGGTCGAAAAGGTCGATGCGAAGAAATTGCGGCCGATCGAGCAGGTTTTCGACTGTCCGCCGATCGACCGCGGCATGCGCCGCTTCGTCGACTGGATCGCTCAGTACACGCTGTCGCCGCCCGGCATGGTGGCGCGCATGCTGCTCAGGGCGCCGGAGGCGTTCGATCCCGAACCATGGATCGAGGGCCTGCAACGGACGCTTCTCATGCCCGATCGGATGACGGATGCGAGGACACGCGTGCTGGAGACGGCGGAAGGTGGCCTCGCCTGGACGCGATCCGGGCTGGCGCATGCTGCCGGCGTGTCGTCGACGGTGATCGAGGGGCTCAAGGCGCAAGGCGTGTTCGAGACGGTGATGATCCCGCCGCGACCGGTGGTCGCAGCGCCCGATGCCTCCTACGCCCTGCCGGAGCTGATGACGGACCAGGCCGATGCCGCCGCCATGCTGCGCGCCAATGTCGCGGCCGGTGTTTTCAACGTGACGCTCCTCGACGGCGTTACCGGATCGGGCAAGACGGAAGTCTATTTCGAAGCGGTGGCGGCGGCTCTCGACCAGGGCAAGCAGGTGCTGATCCTGTTGCCGGAAATCGCGCTGACGCACGCCTTCCTCGAACGCTTCCAGCAGCGCTTCGGCGCCAAGCCGGCCGAATGGCATTCCGACCTGCCGCCCAGAATGCGCGAAAAGGTCTGGCGGCAAGTGGCGGAAGGCGGCGTGCGCGTCGTCGCCGGGGCGCGTTCGGCGCTGTTCCTGCCGTTCCGGCAGCTTGGGCTGATCGTCGTCGACGAGGAACACGACCCTGCCTACAAGCAGGAGGACCGCGTCTTCTACAATGCCCGCGACATGGCGGTGGTGCGCGGCCATATCAGCAGCTTTCCGGTGGTGCTGGCATCAGCGACGCCGTCCGTCGAAAGCCGGGTCAATGCGCAGCAAGGCCGCTACAGCAGGGCGGTGCTTTCGGCGCGCTTTGCCGAGGCCGCCCTTCCCGACCTCAAGACCATCGACATGCGCCGCACGCCGCCGGCGCGCGGCGGCTTCCTGTCGCCGCTGCTGATCGATCAGATGCAGCGCACGCTGGAGAAAAAAGAACAGTCGCTGCTGTTCCTCAACCGACGCGGCTATGCGCCGCTGACGCTGTGTCGGGTCTGCGGCCACCGTTTTGGCTGCCCGGTCTGCTCGGCCTGGCTGGTCGAGCACCGCTTTCGCGGCCAGCTCGTCTGCCATCATTGCGGGCACAATGAGAAGCGGCCGGAGGCCTGTCCCGAATGCGGCACGCTCGACCATCTCGTCGCCTGCGGGCCGGGCGTGGAGCGCATAGCCGAGGAGGTCGTGGCGCATTTCCCCGATGCGCGCACCATCGTCTTGTCCTCCGACCTGATGGGCGGCGTGCGGCGGCTGCGGCTGGAGCTCGAGGCCATCGCCAATGGCGAGGCCGACATCGTCATCGGCACGCAGCTGGTCGCCAAGGGGCATAACTTCCCCAACATGACCCTGGTCGGTGTCGTCGATGCGGATCTCGGTCTCGCCAATGGCGATCCGCGCGCCGCCGAGCGCACCTTCCAGCTGCTCAGCCAGGTGACAGGGCGCGCCGGGCGCACCGGCAAGAAGAGCCTTGGCCTGCTGCAGACGTTTCAGCCCGACCATCCGGTGATGCGGGCGATCGTCTCGGGCGATGCCGAGGCGTTTTACGAGCGCGAGATCACTGAGCGCGAACGGGCTGCACTCCCACCCTTCGGGCGGCTCGCCGGCGTCATCGTCAGCGCCGTGACGCGAGCGGAGGCCGAAGGGCATGCGCGCGGCCTGCGGCGTGCAGCACCGCAGGCCAGCGACCTGTTCGTGCTCGGCCCGGCCGAGGCGCCGCTGTCCCTGCTTGGCGGGCGCCACCGCTTCCGCTTGCTGATCCAGGGCGAGCGGCGGGCCGACATGCAAGGCTTCATCCGCACCATGCTGGCCGAAGGGCCGAAGCAGCGCGGCTCGGTCCGCGTGCAGGTCGACATCGACCCGCAGAGCTTTTTGTAAGATTGATCGTGCACATATTCGACGGAGCGAAGACGCCATGAAAACCCTTGGCCTCATCGGTGGCATGAGCTGGGAATCCACCGCCATCTACTATCGCTTGCTCAACGAGATCGTACGCGAGCGGTTGGGCGGGTTGCATTCGGCCAAGCTGCTGCTCCATTCCTTCGACTTCGCCGAAATCGCCGAGCGGCAGCATCACGGCGACTGGGACGGCGCGGGCGTGCTTCTTTCGGATGCCGCGCGCAAGCTGGAGACGGGCGGCGCCGAAGGGCTGCTGATCTGCACCAACACCATGCACAAGCTCGCCGACCATGTGCAGGCGGCGGTGTCGATCCCGCTCATCCACATTGCCGATGCCACGGCAGTGGCGGTCAAGGGCGCCGGCGTCAGGCGGCCGGCGCTGCTGGCGACGCGCTTCACCATGGAGCAGGATTTCTACAAGGGACGGCTGGCCGACAAATATGGCCTCGAGCCGGTGGTGCCGGATCAAGCCGGGCGCGACATGGTGCACCGCGTGATCTATGACGAACTCTGCCAGGGCATCGTCAGCGTGCCATCAAAGGCGGCCTATGTCGATGAAGTCACGCGCCTGCGGCGCGACGAAAAGATTGACGGCGTCATCATGGGCTGCACCGAGATCACCATGCTGATCGGCCAAAGCGATTTCGACATTCCGGTTTTCGACACCACGCGCATCCATGCCGAGGCCGCAGTCGAGTTCGCCCTCGCTTGATGCGCCGTTGCTAAACTGCCCACCGCCATCTGGCGCACAGTCTTTCCTTCGCTAGAATGGCCGTGATTTCAGACAGCCATTTGCGAGGGGATAAGATGGAATTTGCGTTTCCGTGGCCAACCAGCCAGGGCGAGTGGCTGGCGTGGTCGAGCGCCGTGGTCACCTTGGCGCTGGGCCTCATATTCTTCCTCGCCCCGGGGCTCGCCTTTCGCATCCTCAGGCTACAGGTCAGACCGGAGAAGGCAGCGGCCATCGCCGAAGGGCGCGGCCGCATGTCCGGCTTCTATCTCGGCGTCAGCCTGTGCTGCATTCTTTTGGCGCAGCCATGGCTCTATATGGCGCTCGGCTTCTCCTGGCTGTTCACCGCTTTCGGCCGTTTGCTGTCGATGATGTCGGACGGCGCCAACACGCCTTTCAACTGGGCGTCGATCATTGTCGAGCTGGTGCTGGCCGCGCTGCCGCTCGCCTTCGTCTTCGGCTTTCTGCCCTGAATCGGCGGCCAATCCGAAGGCTTTGGTTGAACTCTGCCGCCGGATGCGACAA
The DNA here is from genome assembly GCF_056403115.1 of Mesorhizobium sp. P3_A2. NCBI lineage: Bacteria > Pseudomonadati > Pseudomonadota > Alphaproteobacteria > Hyphomicrobiales > Phyllobacteriaceae > Mesorhizobium > Mesorhizobium sp. P3_A2. The sequence goes on along the minus strand of NZ_JBFUGC010000008.1, from coordinate 136,456 downwards.
TAGTGCCTGAAAAGCATGCGGAACGACGCATTGCGGTCTTAAAATGCCTGTGCTAGACGGCAATCGACTTTCGGCCGGGGATAGCGGAAGCCGCGTCTTCGTGCTTGGAAAAACTTAGTAAGGTCAAAGATTTAGCCAGAGTTTTTTGCTCGCGCCAACAATCTGCGGCCTGTCAGACAAGAGAAAAGACGGTCCGTGGCTCAATCGTCATCGCCAATCTCAGGTGTCGCAGAACGCTACGCGGGTTCGCTGTTCGAACTCGCACTGCAGTCCAATTCAGTGGCCAAGGTCGAGGCCGACCTCAACAGCTTCGCAACGATGCTGGACGGCAGCGCCGACCTGACCCGCCTCATCAACAGCCCGGTGTTCTCCAGCGAGGACCAGGCCAAGGCCATCGCGGCGATCGCCGACAAGGCCGGCATCACTGGTCTCACCGGCAATTTCCTGCGCGTCGTCGCCCGCAACCGCCGTCTCTTCGCGGTACCCGGCATGATCAAGGCGTTCCGCCAGATCGCCGCCGAGCATCGCGGCGAGACTGCTGCCGAGGTCACTTCGGCGCATGAACTGACGGCAGCGCAACAGACAGAACTCAAGGCTGCGCTGAAAAGCGTCGCCGGTAAGGACGTGGCCATCGCCGTCACCGTCGATCCGTCGCTGCTCGGCGGGCTGGTGGTCAAGATGGGCTCGCGCCAGATCGATACGTCGCTCAAAACCAAACTCAATTCGCTCAAGCTTGCACTGAAAGAGGTCGGCTGATGGACATCCGCGCCGCGGAAATTTCCGCAATTCTGAAAGACCAGATCAAGAATTTCGGCAAGGAGGCCGAGGTCTCCGAAGTTGGACAGGTTCTGTCCGTCGGTGACGGTATCGCCCGCGTCTACGGCCTCGACAATGTCCAGGCCGGCGAAATGGTCGAATTCCCCGGCGGCATCCGCGGCATGGCGCTCAACCTCGAAGCCGACAATGTCGGCGTCGTCATCTTCGGCGCCGACCGCGACATCAAGGAAGGCGACACCGTCAAGCGCACCGGCGCCATCGTCGATGCGCCAGTCGGCATGGGCCTGCTCGGCCGCGTCGTCGACGCGCTCGGCAACCCGATCGACGGCAAGGGCCCGATCAAGGCGACCGAACGCAAGCGCGTCGACGTCAAGGCGCCAGGCATCATCCCGCGCAAGTCGGTGAATGAGCCGATGTCGACCGGCCTCAAGGCTATCGATGCACTGATCCCGGTCGGCCGCGGCCAGCGCGAGCTGGTCATCGGTGACCGTCAGACCGGCAAGACCGCCATCATTCTCGATACGATGCTCAACCAGAAGGCCGTGCACGACAACGGACCCGAGAAGGAAAAGCTCTACTGCGTCTATGTCGCCATCGGCCAGAAGCGCTCGACCGTCGCGCAGTTCGTGAAGGTGCTCGAAGAGCGCGGCGCGCTCGACTATTCGATCATCGTCGCCGCAACCGCTTCCGATCCGGCGCCGATGCAGTTCCTGGCGCCGTTCACCGCCTGCACCATGGGCGAATATTTCCGCGACAACGGCATGCACGCGCTGATCAGCTATGACGATCTGTCGAAGCAGGCCGTCGCCTATCGCCAGATGTCGCTCTTGCTGCGCCGCCCGCCGGGCCGCGAAGCCTATCCGGGCGACGTGTTCTACCTGCATTCGCGCCTGCTCGAGCGCGCCGCCAAGCTCAATGACGACAATGGCGGCGGTTCGCTGACCGCGCTGCCGATCATCGAGACGCAGGCCAACGACGTCTCGGCCTACATCCCGACCAACGTGATCTCGATCACCGACGGCCAGATCTTCCTCGAAACCAATCTGTTCTTCCAGGGCGTTCGCCCGGCCGTCAACGTCGGTCTGTCGGTGTCGCGCGTCGGTTCGTCGGCGCAGATCAAGGCGATGAAGCAGGTCGCCGGCTCGATCAAGGGCGAGCTCGCGCAGTACCGCGAAATGGCGGCCTTCGCGCAGTTCGGCTCCGATCTCGACGCCGCCACGCAGCGCCTGCTCAATCGCGGTTCGCGTCTGACCGAACTCCTGAAGCAGCCGCAGTTCTCGCCGCTCAAGGTCGAGGAACAGGTCGCGGTGATCTTCGCCGGTGTCAACGGCTACCTCGACAAGCTGGCGATCAATCAGGTCGGCAAGTTCGAGCATGGCCTGCTCAGCCACATGCGCTCGGCCGGCAAGGACGTGCTTGACGGCATCCGCAAGGAGAAGGCGCTGTCGGACGATCTGCGCGCCAAGCTGAAGGCCGAGATCGATGCCTTCGCCAAGACCTTCGCTTGAGAAGCCGGACGGACGGGATCAGGTTTGAAGCATGCCTTCGTTAAAAGACCTTCGTAACCGTATCGCCTCGGTCAAGGCGACGCAGAAGATCACCAAGGCGATGCAGATGGTCGCCGCGGCGAAGCTGCGCCGCGCGCAGGAAGCAGCGGAAGCCGCGCGCCCCTATTCGGAGCGCATGGGCTTGGTGCTCGCCAACATCACCCAGGCGATCGGCGGCGGCGGCGATGCCCCGGCGCTGATGACCGGCACCGGCAAGGACGACGTGCATCTGCTCGTCGTCTGCACCGCTGAGCGCGGCCTGTGCGGCGGCTTCAATTCGCAGATTGCGCGTCTCGCCCGCGACCACATCCGCCGGCTGTTGGCCGACGGCAAGCAGGTCAAGATCATCTGCGTCGGCAAGAAGGGTTTCGACATCCTGCGCCGCGACTATGGTTCGATGATCCTCGAACGCGTCGATCTGCGCGAGGTCAAAACGCTCGGCTTCGTCAATGCCGACGCCATTGCCCGCAAGGTCATCCACCTCTTCAACGAGGGTGGCTTCGACATCTGCACGCTGTTCTATTCGCAGTTCAAGTCGGTGATCAGCCAGATCCCGACGGCGCAGCAGATCATTCCCGCCGGTGTGGCTTCCGCTCCCGCCGAGGCGACCGCCGGCGGCAACGCCGTCTACGAATACGAGCCGGAGCCGGGCGAAATCCTGACCGACCTCATTCCGCGCAACATCTCGGTCCAGGTCTTCCGCGCGCTGCTCGAAAACGCAGCCGGTGAGATGGGCGCCAAGATGAGCGCCATGGACAATGCGACGCGCAATGCCGGCGACATGATCAACAAGCTGTCGATCACCTACAACCGCCAGCGGCAGGCGCAGATCACCAAGGAACTGATCGAAATCATTTCGGGCGCCGAGGCGCTCTAGGCGCGGCCGCCAGGAGGTCATCGACCTTGTGGTGGAGCGTGAGAAACAAAGGACGAAAAGGGTAAAGACGATGGCGAAAGCAGCGACCCCGAAGGCGGCAGCTCCCAAAGCGGCGGCAAAGGCTCCGGCAGCAGCGGCGAAGGCCGCTCCGGCCAAGACGGCGGCTGCGCCCGCCAAGGCAGCGGCCCCGGCCAAGGCTACGGCAGCGAAGACGACGGCCGCCGTTGTGAAGAAGACCGGCGTTGTCGGCAAGGTCCGCCAGGTCATCGGCGCTGTCGTCGACGTCCAGTTCGGCGATCACCTGCCGGCCATTCTGAACGCCATCGAGACGACCAATGTCGGCAATCGCCTGGTGCTCGAAGTTGCCCAGCATCTCGGTGAAAACACCGTGCGCTGCATCGCGATGGACTCCACCGAAGGTCTGGTTCGCGGTCAGGACGTCTATGACACCGGCGCGCCGATCACCGTGCCGGTCGGCCCGGGCATGCTCGGCCGCATCATCAACGTCATCGGCGAGCCGGTCGACGAAGAAGGCCCGGTCGACGGTATCGAAATGCGCGCCATTCACCAGCCGGCTCCATCCTATGTCGAACAGTCGACGGAAGCGCAGATCCTGATCACCGGCATCAAGGTTCTCGATCTTCTGGCGCCCTACGCCCGCGGCGGCAAGATCGGCCTGTTCGGCGGCGCCGGCGTCGGCAAGACCGTGCTGATCCAGGAACTGATCAACAACGTCGCCAAGGCTCACGGCGGCTTCTCGGTGTTCGCCGGCGTTGGCGAGCGCACCCGCGAAGGCAACGATCTCTATCACGAGTTCATCGAGTCCGGCGTCAACAAGAAGGGCGGCGGCGAAGGCTCCAAGGCGGCACTGGTCTATGGCCAGATGAACGAACCGCCGGGCGCACGTGCCCGCGTCGGCCTGACCGGCCTGACGGTCGCTGAATATTTCCGCGACCAGGGCCAGGACGTGCTGTTCTTCGTCGACAACATCTTCCGCTTCACGCAGGCGGGTTCGGAAGTGTCGGCGCTGCTCGGCCGTATTCCTTCGGCCGTGGGCTATCAGCCGACGCTCGCTACCGACATGGGCGCGCTGCAGGAACGCATCACGACGACGACCAAGGGCTCGATCACCTCGGTGCAGGCGATCTATGTGCCCGCCGACGATTTGACCGATCCGGCGCCGGCGACCTCCTTCGCCCACCTTGACGCGACGACCGTGCTTAACCGCGCGATCTCGGAAAAGGGTATCTATCCGGCCGTCGATCCGCTCGATTCGACCTCGCGCATGCTCGACCCGATGGTTGTCGGTGAAGAGCACTACCAGGTCGCCCGCCAGGTGCAGTCGATCCTTCAGCGCTACAAGTCGCTGCAGGACATCATCGCCATCCTGGGTATGGACGAGCTCTCGGAAGAGGACAAGCAGACCGTGGCCCGCGCCCGCAAGATCGAGCGCTTCCTGTCGCAGCCCTTCTTCGTCGCCGAAGTGTTCACTGGTTCGCCGGGCAAGCTGGTCGACCTCGCCGACACCATCAAGGGCTTCAAGGGCCTCTGCAACGGCGACTACGATCACCTGCCGGAAGCCGCCTTCTACATGGTCGGCGGCATCGAAGAAGCGGTCGAGAAGGCACAGCGTCTCGCGGCTGAAGCGGCATAAGAAGCGAATAGCGAATAGGGAGTAGCGGAATAGGGATTGATGGGTTGAGCGGGTCTTCTTTCCCTACTCGCTACTCACTATTCCCTACTCGCTAAAATGATCATGGCTGAAGCTTTCCAATTCGAACTGGTCTCGCCGGAGCGGCTGCTCGTTTCCGAGCAGGTCGAAGCTGTCGTCATTCCGGGCGCCGAAGGCGAGATGACCGTGATGGCGCATCACGCACCGGTCATGACCACGATCAAGCCGGGCGTCGTCACGGTGAAGACCGCCGGCGGCAAGGAAGAGCGCTATGTGGTGTTCGGCGGCTTTGCCGACATTGTTCCGGCCGGCTGCACGCTGCTCGCCGAATCGGCGGTTGCCGTCGGCGACATCGATCGCGCCGATCTCGCCCGCCGCATCCAGGACGCCAAGGAAGACGCTGCCGATGCCAAGGACGATCAGTCCCGCAGCAAGGCCGAGCAGTTCCTCGCTCAGCTCACCACGCTCGAAAGCGCACTGCTGGCAGCCTAAGCCGCAGAACGACTTGAAGATAAAGCCGGGCTCAGCCCGGCTTTTTTGTTGCGGCCTTCATCCCCGGATCGTTGCGCGCACAGGCGCACGGCCGTGGCGGGATTTCAGGGCGGGCAGCGCCAGCATCAGCAGCACGAACAGGTCGGTGGCCAGCTTCAAGTCGGGCGGCGGCATGCCGGCCGTCAGGCAGAGCGAGATGAGTCGGTACTAGGCGATAGCGCCGGCAAAGGGCGCCAGCCAGAGACAATTCTTGGGTCGGGCGCAACCGCGATTTGGCTGTGGCGGCACAGTCAGGCGGGACTTGCCTCAGGTTTTTGTTTGTCGGACAGTCCGGCTGCCTAGGCATTGAGGGGTGGCCGATGACGGAACAAGCAGCGCAACCGGAAAAGGCCTCGCGATCCCTGTGGACGACGGCGTTGATAGCGGCGTTCGGCGGCCCATTCGCCGGCTTCCTATGGATCGGCGCCGGCCGGCTGGCCTTGATCAGCCTGCTGGTCATCACCGGCGCCACCATCGCGATCTGCTACATCGGGTTTCCGGTGATACCGGGCATGGATCTTGCTGCCGTGGGCACCTACTCGGGTTACGGCCTGATGATCGTGTGGATAGCGATCGTTCTCCCCTTCGCAGGCCGGTTCAAGCCGGACAAATGGTACGCGCGAGGGGTTTCGGTGTTCGTGCTGGTGTTTTACGCCTCGATCGTGGCCGCGCTCGTCACCCGCACGTTCCTGTTCCAGTCCTTTTCCACGCCGTCCGGCAGCATGGTGCCGACGCTGGTGAACGGCGACTACTTTTTTGCCTCCAAGTTCGCCTATGGCTATGGCCGCTACACTGTTCCTCTGGGGCTGCTGCCATTCGAGGGCCGGATCTTCGGCGCCGAGCCCAAGCGCGGCGATATCGTCCTGTTCAGGCCGCCGTCCGAACCCGACATCGATTACGTCAAGCGGGTCGTTGGTCTTCCCGGCGACAAGATCCAAATGGTCGGCGGCGTGCTCCATATCAATGATGCAGCGGTTGGTCTGGAAGACATTGGTCCTTATTCATCGGACGATGGGGCAGGCAAAGAGCAGCGAGAAACTTTGCCAAATGGCGTTTCTTACCTGACCCTCAGTCTGACGGATCGGTCGGTCGGGGATGATACGATGGCGTGGACCGTGCCGGAGAACGAGTATTTCATGCTGGGCGACAATCGCGACAACTCCAATGACAGCCGCTTTCGCATGGGGACGATCCCTTTCGACAACCTGGTCGGCAAGGCCGTGCGATTGTTCTGGAATTCGAAAGGCACGGACTATTCGTCGCGGCAGGCGCTGGACGCTCCGGCAGGACAATAGGGTTGGTGGATGCGACCCTGCTTACTTTGTTTTTCCCGGTATGCCGCGCGCGGCGAGCGCAAGCGCGACCCCGCCTTGCCGGATATGGACGCAATGGGCGGCGACCAGTTCGATGAGCGCCTGCTTCTCGGGCTTGCCGCTGGCGAAGCCGGCGAGGTCGAACACTGCCGCCACCCGTTCCAGCGTCGGCTGGTCGCCGAGCGCGGCCAGCGCTGTGTCGAGCGGGTCGGTGAAGTGGGCTTCCGGCAGGTCCTTGCCGCGCGCCTCGCAGGCCGCGATCCAGGCGGCGATCACCAGAGTCAGATGCTCCGGGACCAGGCCGGACTGGATGCGTTCGATGGCGGAAGCGACAATACGTTGCGGCAGTTTCTGGCTGCCGTCATTGGCGATCTGCGCCGTGCGGTGGGCGAGTGCTGTGTTGGAGAAACGTTCGGCGAGTTCTGCCGTATAGGCTGATGTGTCGAGCCCGGCATCTCCAGGCAAGGTCGGGATCGCTTCAGCCCAGAGCCGGTCGACGAACGCACGGATCGCGGGATCGGCGAAGGCACGGTCGACGGTGGCATGGCCACCGAGCAGGCCGAGATAGGCGATGCCCGAATGGGCGCCGTTAAGCAGCCTCAGCTTCATGTCCTCGAATGGCCTGACGTCCTCGACCATGGTGACGCCGAATTTTTCCCAGGCCGGCCGGCCGGCCGGAAAGCTGTCTTCGATCACCCATTGCCGGAAGGGCTCGGTCATCACCGGCCAGGCGTCCGCGACGCTGAGTTCGCCGGCAATGCGCCCCCGATCGGCATCGGTGGTTGCCGGCACGATGCGGTCGACCATGCTCGAGGGAAACGCGACCTCGTCGGCGATATGGCTCGCGAGTCGCGTATCGCTCGACGCAGCGACCCGGGCGTCGCGCAATTTGGCGAACGCGATCAGCAGCCGGTGCAGCGTGGCGCCGTTGGCCGGCAAATTATCACAGCACAGCACGGTGAAGGGCGGCGTGCCGGCGGCACGGCGGCGTGCCAGCGCTTCAGCCAGGAAGCCATGTGCGGTCTTCGGCGATCCGGGATTGCCGAGATCGTGCACGATCTCGGCATGGGTCGCGTCGAGGCTGCCATCGGCTGCTCTCAAATAGGCTTTCTCGGTGATGGTCAGCGTGACGATGCGGGTGCCCGGATCGGTCAGCGCGGCGAGCACCGCGCCGGGATCTTCCGGCGCCACCAGCATCGACTGGATAGAGCCGATGACCTGGAGCTTTTCGCCGCCGCTATCCCTGACCGCCAGCGTGTAGAGCCCATCCTGCGGCGTCAGCGCATCACGTGTGTCGGGGCTGCGCAGTGACACGCCGATGATGCCCCAGCCGGTCTCGCCGGCCGCCAGGCAGTCATCGACATAGGCTGCCTGATGGGCGCGGTGAAAGGCGCCGACGCCGAGATGGACGATGCCTGGGGCGACGGCGGCGCGGTCATAGGCCGGGATCGCAACCGAGGCCGGCAAGGATTGCACCGTTTCGTTGCAAAGGCGTCTGGTTGTCATGGTTTGGCTTGTCGGGCTCGAATTGATCGGTCGGGAGGCTAGCGGCGTAACATCCGTTCTCTCGCCGCACAATGACCCGGTGTCGGCTAAAAGTCATCATACAACAATCCAATTTTTGTATGTTGACATTACTTCTTCCCAATCCTACCGATAGCGCCCTTGGGAGGAGTGATGTGGCAGGATTGACCGACCCGGATCTGCTTTTTGCCGCTGAAGGGCGCTCGCTTTCGATCGCGCGCGATCTCTATGCCGGGGTCAAGGACCTGCCAATCGTCAGCCCGCACGGCCACACCGATCCGCGCTGGTATGCACTCAACGAGCCGTTTCCGGACCCGGCGCAATTGCTGGTCGTGCCCGACCACTACATTTTCCGCATGCTGTTCAGCCAGGGCGTGCGGCTGGAGGATCTCGGCGTCTCGACCCTCGACGGTTCGCCGGTCGAGACTGACGGAAGAGCGATCTGGCGGCGCTTTGCCGAGCACTATTACCTCTTCCGCGGCACGCCGACGCGGCTTTGGCTCGACCATGTGCTGGAGCATCTGTTCGGCATAGACGAGCCGCTCAGCGCTGAGACCGCCGACCGCCACTACGACACGATCGCTGGCCTGCTCAAGCAGGATGACTATCGCCCGCGTGCACTGTTCGAGCGGTTCAAAATCGAGGTCATTGCGACGACCGACGGGGCGCTGGACGATCTCCAATGGCACAAGGCGATCCGCGACAGCGGCTGGCAAGGCCGCGTGGTCACCGCCTACCGGCCGGATGCCGTCGTCGATCCAGACTTCGAGGGCTTCTTAGGCAACCTCGACCGTCTCGGCGAGGTCAGCGGCTGCGATACCGGCACATGGGCCGGCTATCTCGATGCGCATCGCCAGCGCCGCGCCTTCTTCAAGACGTACGGTGCGACCTCGTCCGACCATGGCCATCCGACGGCCGAGACCGCCAATCTTTCCGACGCTGCATCGGAAGAGCTGTTCAACCGCATCCGCCGCGGCTCTGACGACGAGCGCGAGCGCAAACTGTTTCGCGCCCAGATGCTGACCGAAATGGCCAAGATGAGCCGCGACGACGGGCTGGTGATGCAGATCCATCCCGGCTCGTGGCGCAATCATTCGCCTGGTGTTTTCCAAAAATTCGGTCGCGACAAAGGCTTCGATATCCCGACCCGCACCGATTATGCGGCGGCGCTCAAACCTTTGCTCGACTGCGTAGGACTGGAGCGCGACCTCTCCATCATCCTGTTCACGCTCGACGAGACCAGCTATGCGCGCGAACTGGCGCCGCTCGCCGGCGTCTATCCGGCGCTGAAGCTCGGGCCTGCCTGGTGGTTCCACGACAGCCCGGAAGGCATGCGGCGCTTCCGCGAAATGACCACCGAGACCGCCGGCTTCTACAACACCGTCGGTTTCAATGACGACACCCGCGCCTTTCCATCGATACCCGCCCGTCACGATATGGCACGCCGGGTCGACTGCGCCTTTCTCGCCCGTCTCGTCGCCGAGCACCGGCTACGGGGGGACGAGGCGCATGAGCTGGCGCGGGAGCTTGCCTACACGCTTGCCAAGAAGGCGTACCGGCTCTGAGCTGGCGTCGTGAATTTCAAAAGGGAGGAAGACAGTCATGTTGCATTTTTCAAAACTGACGGCGGCCACATTCGCCTTCGGTTCGCTGATGATCGGCGTTGCCAACGCCCAGACCGTGCTGCGCTCGGCCGACACCCATCCGGATGGATATCCGACGGTCGAGGCGGTCAAATATATGGGCGAACTGATCAAGGAGCGCACCGCCGGTCGTTATTCGGTCGAGGTCTATCATTCGGCGCAACTCGGCGAGGAGAAGGACACGATCGAGCAGACGCAGACCGGCGTCATCGATTTGAACCGCGTCTCGATGGGCCCGTTCAACGGCATCGTGCCGGAAACCGCGGTGCCGTCGCTGCCCTACATGTTCCGCTCGGTCGACCAGATGCGCCATGTCATGGACGGGCCGATCGGCGACGAGATCCTGAAGGCCTTCGAGGCGCATGATCTGGTCGGCCTTGCCTTCTACGATTCCGGCGCGCGCTCCTTCTACAACACCAAGAAGGACATCACCTCGATCGCCGACCTCAAGGGCATGAAGTTCCGCGTCATCCAGTCTGACGTGTTTGTCGACATGGTCAATGCGCTCGGCGCCAACGCCACGCCGATGGCCTATGGCGAGGTCTATTCGGCGCTCGAAACCGGCGTCATCGACGGCGCCGAAAACAACTGGCCGAGCTTCGAATCGGCCAAGCACTATGAGGTCGCCAAGCACTACACCGTCGACCAGCATCAGATCGTACCGGAAGTGCTGGTGATGGCGAAGCCGAGCTGGGACAAGCTGTCGCCGGAAGACCAGGCGATCGTCAAGCAGGCGGCCAAGGACAGCGTCGTCAAGATGCGCGAGCTGTGGGACGCGCAGGAAAAGAAGTCGCGCGACATCGTCGAGAAGGCCGGCGTCAAGGTCAGCGAGATCGACAAGCAGCCGCTGATCGATGCGATGAAGCCGGTTTACGACAAGTACCTGTCGACGCCGGAACTCAAGGATCTCGCCGCGCGCATCCAGGCAACCAAGTAATCTCCTGGCGGGGCGGCAGAGCGCCGCCCCGCCAATCATTTCAGGAACGGAAGGCCGGGAGGATCGGATGACTGCGGGAAATGCCAGGAGCGGCGCGCCGCCGCGCTTCAGCGCGGTGCTCTCGAAGATTTGCGACGGCGCGCTCTATCTCGCCTGTATCGGAATGGTCGTCATGACCGCGCTCGTCGCCTACCAGGTGTTTTCCCGCTTCGTGCTCAACGCGTCGCCGAGCTGGACGGAAGTCACCGCCATCATGCTGATGAACTGGTTCATCTTCCTCGGCGCGGCGGTCGGCGTGCGCGAGAACTACCATATGGGCTTCGACGTGCTGCTCTACATCCTGCCGAAGGGCAGCAAATGGGCGCTGCGCACATTGTCGGACCTGATCGCGTTCGGCTTTGGCTTCGGCATGGTCTGGTATGGTTGCAAGCTGGTCGGGCTGACCTGGCACACCGTCATTCCGGCGCTCGAACTTCCCGGCGGTTTCGACTATCTGCCGCTGGTCGCCGGCGGCGTTTTGATCTGCCTGTTCTCGGCAGAACGCATCGTGCTGCGCTGGTCGGGCGTCGACATCGACAAGGACATCAATCTCGAAGACGTGCCGGAAATGCCGGCCGTGCAGGAGGCCTAGATGGAACTCTGGATCCTGTTCGGCGTCTTTACGCTGTTGATGTTTGCAGGCACGCCGATCGCGTTTTGCCTGGGTGCCGCATCTTTCGCCACCGTGCTCTATCTCGGCCTGCCGCCCCTGGTGGTCTTCCAGCAATTGAAATCAGGCATGTCGGCGTTCTCGCTGATGGCGATCCCGTTCTTCATCTTCGCCGGCGACCTGATGGTGCGCGGCGGCATCGCGCAGCGCATCGTCTCCTTTGCTGGCTCACTGGTCGGCCATGTCAGGGGCGGGCTTGGTCAGGTCAACATCATCGCCGCGACATTGTTCGGCGGCATTTCCGGCTCGGCGGTGGCCGAAGCCGCCGCCGTCGGCGGGCTGATGATCCCGCAGATGAAAGAGCGCGGCTACGGCGCGGACTACGCTGTCAACGTCACCTCGATGGCGGCGCTGATCGCGCTGCTTTTGCCGCCGTCGCAGAACATGATCATCTATTCGATCGCCGGCGGCGGCAAGATTTCGATCGCCGACCTGTTCACCGCCGGCATCCTGCCCGGTCTGCTGTTCGCCGCGTCGCTGATGGTCACGGCCTATTTTGTCGCCCGCAGCCGCGGCTACCCGGTCGAGGCCTTCCCCGGCTTCTCGCGCGTCGGCCAGCTGGCGGTGATCGCCGTGCCCGGGCTTCTGCTCATCGGCATCATCTTCGGCGGCGTTCGCTCGGGCATATTCACGGCGACGGAAAGCTCCTGCATCGCCATCATCTACGCCTTGCTGGTCACCGTCTTCGTCTACCGCTCGATGGCCTGGAGCGATTTCGTCCACGCCACCAAGGGCGCGGTGCGCACGACCTCGATGGTGCTTTTGATCATCGGCACGGCGGCCTCGTTCAGCTGGCTGATGGCCTATCTCAAAGTGCCGGTGCTGCTGATCGCCGGGATGAACGCCATCTCCACCGACCCGCTGGTGGTGCTGCTTCTGCTCAACGTCCTGATGTTGCTGCTCGGCACCTTCATGGACATGGGGCCGATGATCATCATCTGCACGCCGATCTTCCTGCCGCTGGTCACGCATTACGGCGTCGACCCCGTGCATTTCGGCGTCATCACCATCCTCAATCTCGGCATCGGGCTGAACACGCCGCCGGTCGGCACGGTGCAGTTCGTTGCCTGCGCCGTCGGAAAGATCACGGTGTGGGAAGCGATGCGATCGATCTGGCCGTTCTATGGCGCGGGTATCGTGGTCCTGGGACTGGTGACGTATATTCCGGCGATCTCGCTCTGGCTGCCGAGTGTCTTCAAATAGGGCAAATAGGGCGTCTTCAAACAGGGGTGCGACATGGCATCGGATAGCGCTGTTGATCTCAGGGTCGAGAGAAAACCCAAACTGTCGGAGACCGTCGTCGCGGCCATCCGCAAGCAGCTGCATGCGGGCGAGATCCTGCCGGGCCACAAATTGCCGACCGAGGGACAGTTGACCGAGACTTTCGGCGTCAGCCGCACCGTCATCCGCGAGGCACTGGCCAAGCTTGCCGCCGACGGCCTGGTCGAGGCGCGCCAGGGCGCCGGCGTTTTCGTCACCGAGCACATCTCGACGATGTTCGGGGCGCTCGCCGCCGACATGGGCAGCAAGGATTCCATCGCGCTCAACGTGCTCGAAGTGCGTCTGGCCGTCGAAATCGAATCGGCCGGGCTCGCCGCCATCCGCCGCAACGCCGCGCAGGAGGCGGCGATCCAGGAAGCCTTCTTCGAGTTCGAGCGCCTGCTGCTCAACAGCGAGCCGACCGGCCCTGCCGATCTCGCCTTCCACCGGGCAATCGCCAGCGCCACCAACAACCCGTTCTATGTCGAGATGCTCGATGTGCTTGGCCGCCGCGCCATTCCTTGCGACGTGACCTCGCCCTGGTCGACCGAACTGGTGCAGTCCGATAGCTATCAGCGCGGGCTGCAGCGCGAGCATCTGGTGATCCTGAACGCGATCACGTCGGGTGACGCCGAAGCCGCGCGCGAGGCGATGCGCGCCCATCTCACCGCCAGCCAGCAGCGCTACCGCGAGCGCCTGCACGCCCGCCAGGTGTTTTATGCCGACTCGGTCAAGGCGGCGGAAACCGAATAGACGAATCAGCTGGAGCAGTAATGTCTCAAAGTCACCCGCATACCGATTTCACCTCGCGTTTCGCCATCGACCCGGTAGCCGCGGCGTCCATGGGAACCGACGAGTTACGTCACAACTTCCATATCGACGACCTGTTCCAGCCGGGGCGCGTCAGCCTGACCTATACCCATTATGACCGCATGATCGTCGGCGGCGCCGTGCCGGCGGCAGCGCCGCTGCCGCTGGAAGCGATCAAGCCGACGGGAACGAAGAATTTTCTCGACCGCCGCGAGCTGATCATCGTCAACATCGGCGGCGCCGGCTCGGTGACAGCGAACGGCGAGGCCCATCCATTGCAGCCGCGCGACATGCTCTATCTCGGCATGGGCAGCACCGATGTGTCGTTCGCTTCGGCGGATAAGGGCACGCCGGCCAAATTCTATCTGCTCAGCGCGCCGGCGCATCACGCCTATCCGAACCGGCTGATCCGCATCGGCGATGCCAAGCGGCTCGATCTCGGCAGCAAGGAGACCTGCAACGAGCGTTCGATCTTCCAGTTCATCCATGCCGACGGCGTCAAGACCTGCCAGCTGGTGGTCGGCATGACGCAACTGGCGCCGGGCTCGGTGTGGAACACCATCCCTTGCCATGTGCACGACCGGCGCATGGAGGCCTATCTCTATTTCGATCTGCCGGAGACGGCGCGCGTCTTTCACTTCATGGGCGAGCCGGACGAAACCCGCCATCTGGTGATGGCCAACGAAGAGGTGGTGCTGTCGCCGGGCTGGTCGATCCATTCGGGCGCCGGCACCTCCAACTATGCCTTCATCTGGGCGATGGCCGGCGACAATGTCGACTACACCGATGTCGATCCGGTGCCGCTGGGCGAATTGCGTTGAGCGCCGCTTCCGCCTTCAGCCTCACCGGCAGGCGCATCCTGGTCACCGGCGCCAACACCGGAATCGGCCAAGGCATCGCTATCTCGATCGCGCGCGCCGGCGGCACCGTCATCGGCGTCGGCCGCTCGGCGATGGACGACACGGAAACAAAGGTCAGTGAGGCCGGCGGGCAGTTCGAGGCCGTGCACAGCGATCTTTCCGATCATGCCGCCGCGAAAGCCATGCTCGACCAGGTCTGGGAAAAGACCGGCCCGATCGACGGCCTGGTCAACAATGCCGGCATCATCCGCCGCGCCGATGCGGTCGATTTCACTGAGGCCGACTGGGACGACGTCATCGACGTCAATCTGAAGACGCTGTTTTTTCTGAGCCAGGGTTTTGCCAGGCGCGTGCTGGCCGACCCCGGCCGGCGCGGCAAGATTGTCAACATCGCCTCGGTGCTGAGTTTCCAGGGCGGCATCCGCGTGGCATCCTATACCGCGTCGAAACATGGCGCGCTCGGCATAACAAAGCTGCTCGCCTGCGAATGGGCGGCAAAAGGCATCAACGTCAACGCCATTGCGCCGGGCTATATCGAAACCAACAACACCGAGGCGCTGCGCGCCGATCCCGACCGCAGTGCGGCCATACTGGCGCGCATCCCGGCCGGTCGCTGGGGCGGGCCGGAAGACATAGGCGACGCCGCCGTCTTTCTGCTGGCGCCGGCGTCCGACTATATGCATGGCGCGGTGGTTCCGGTCGACGGCGGCTGGCTGGCGCGATGAGGAGACAACAATGACCGAAGCCAAGATTTTCGCCCATCCCGGCGAGAGCGCCTGGACGCCGACACCGGACGGAAACAGGCGGCGCGTTCTCCTGCATACGGACGAACTGATGATGGTCGAATTCGGCTTCGACAAGGGTGGCGTCGGCGCGCTGCATTCGCACTCGCATGTCCAGGCCAGCTATGTCGCCGAAGGCCGCTTCGAGGTGACCATCGACGGCCGGACTGAAACAATCGAGACCGGCGGCAGCTTCATCGTGCCGTCCAACCTGGTGCACGGGGTCAAGGCGCTGGAGGCCGGGCGGCTGGTCGACAGTTTTACCCCGCACCGGGCTGATTTCCTGACCTGAGCCTTCTCGCCTGCTCCAGAAACGGAAAACCCGCGCCTCCTGGAGGCGCGGGCCTGTTGCCTGTGCGCTCTTAGCGCAGCGGTACTCGAAACATCGCCGCAGGGTTTGGACGGTGCCGCAACTTGGTGAAGATAGGTTTAACGGTGCCAGCCCGGTCAATCATCGGTGGGATGTTGCTGCTGCTTGTTGTGGTCGGACGGGGGCTGCGCTAATCGTTGCCCCATGCCGCTGCTTCGGGCGGCCGATCGAAAACATCCGTGATGCAGATATCGACGACGAGCGTTTCGGCGCACGATCCCAAACGGCGCGTCCTCAAGGACGTGTTCGGCTTCGACGATTTTCGCCCCGGCCAAGCGTCGGTGATGGAGGCGCTGCTTGCCGGCCGTCATGTGCTGGCGGTCATGCCGACGGGTGCCGGCAAGTCGCTCTGCTACCAGGTCCCGGCGCTGGTCAAGGGCGGGCTGACCATTGTCGTGTCACCGCTGGTAGCGCTGATGCAGGACCAGGTCGCGGCACTCCGCCTTGCCGGCGTTGCCGCCGATACGATCAATTCCTCGATCGATCGTGACGCCAATGTCGCGGCGTGGCGCCGCGTCGCGTCGGGGCAGACGCGTCTGCTCTACCTCGCCCCGGAACGGCTGATGACCGAGCGCATGCTCGATGCGTTGGCCAGGCTCGATGTCAGCCTGATCGCCATCGACGAGGCGCATTGCATCTCGCAATGGGGTCCGGCGTTTCGGCGCGAATATGAAGATCTGTCGCAGCTGCGTGGCATCTTTCCCGATGTGCCGATCATCGCGGTGACGGCGACGGCGGACGAGACGACGCGGGCAGACATCGAGACGCGGCTGTTTGGCGGGCGTGTGGAAACGCAGGTGCTTGGCTTCGACCGGCCCAACATCAAGCTTGCCATCGAGCCCAAGCAGGACAGCAAGCGGCAATTGCTCCATTTCATCGAGCGACATCAGGGCAAGAGCGGCATCGTCTACTGCCTGTCGCGCAAGAAGACCGAAGAGATGGCGGCCTTCCTCGAAAAGAACGGCGTCACCGCGCTTGCCTATCACGCCGGGATGAGCAAGGAAGCGCGTGACGCCAACCAGAACGCTTTCATGACGCTGTCGGGCGTCGTCATGGTTGCGACCATCGCCTTCGGCATGGGTATCGACAAGCCTGACGTCGCCTATGTCTTCCACACCGATCTGCCGGGCAGCCTGGAGGCCTATTACCAGGAAATCGGCCGCGCCGGCCGCGACGGGCGAGCAGCGGAAGCGCATATGCTGTACGGCCTCGGCGATATCCGCATGCGCCGCATGTTCATCGACGACGAGGACGCCGCCGTCGAGCACAAGCGCCGCTCGCATGGCCGGCTCGACACGCTGATCGGCTATTGCGAGACGGCCGAGTGCCGCCGCCAGGTGCTGCTCGGCTATTTCGGCGAAGAGGCTTCGCCTTGCGGCAATTGCGACAATTGCCTGGAGCAGGCGCCGCGCGCCGACGGCACGGCCGAGGCGCGCCTTATCCTGGCGGCGGTCGCGCAGAGCGGCGAGCGCTTCGGCGCCGGCCATGTCATCGACATCCTGCTTGGCCATGAAACCGAAAAGGTCGCCTCCAGAGGTCATCACCGGCTCGCCGCCTTCAGCAGCGGCGCCGCGCACAAGAAGGACTTTTGGCTGTCGCTGATCCGCCAATTGGTCGCGAATGGTTTCCTGATGCCGGATCCGGGCGGTCATGGCGGCCTAGCCATCGCCGAAAAAGGCCATGCGCTCGGCCGTGGCGAGGTGCCGTTCCAGTACCGCGTCGAGACGCGCACGCGCGCCGCGCGTCGCGCAGCTCGTGCCGGCCAGACTCCCCAGGGCGAAAATGTCGATGCGTCGCTGCTCGTCGCGCTCAAGACGCTGCGGTTGCGGCTGGCCAAGGAGCGTCAGGTTCCGGCCTATGTGGTGTTCTCCGACCGCACGCTGATCGACATGGCGGAGCGCCGCCCGCACGACCTTGATGCCTTCGCCGAAGTGAACGGCGTCGGCGCGGCCAAGCTCAAGGAGTTCGGCAAGGCGTTCCTGAGCGCCATTGCCGCGCATCAGTCGGGTGGGGCGGTCTAGAGCGGTTCACCGTTTCACGGAAACAGCCAACCGCTCTATGTCTTTGTTTTACGCAATTCCGGACGGAAAACCCGCTCACACTTTTCCTGGAATTGCTTTAAGGACCTGCCGTGCGATCGTCACATCTGCACGGACATACCGCCATCGACAGTCAAGACATGTCCGTTGACGAAGGAGGCCGCATCGCTGGCGAGGTAGAGTGCAGCGCCGGTGATTTCATCCGGCCGTCCCCAGCGCTGCAGCGGAACCCGCTGGCGGGCGAAGGCAACCATATCGGGATTTTCCGCCAGTGCGGCATTGGTCTCGGTGGCGAACATCCCTGGCGCGATGGCATTGCTCGTCACCCCATATGCGCCGTACTCGACAGCCATGCTGCGCATCAGCCCGGTCAGTCCCTGCTTGGCGGCGGGATAGATGGCATCGCCGAGCCGCGCCATCTCACCGACGATCGAGGTCACCGCGATCAGGCGGCCATGGCCTTGGGCTTTCATAATCTCTGCCGCATCGCGCGATAGTGAGATCGCCGACAATAGATCCGTCCTGATCAGATCGAGGATAGCGTCGTCGTTGAAGGCGGCCAGCGGCCTCCGGTCGCGGGCGCCGACATTGTTGACGAGGATATCGAGGCGGCCACGGGCCTTGGCTAGATCGGCGATCGCGGTGCGACCTGCCTGAATGTCCGCTATGTCGAAGATCGCCGCTTGCGCGCTGCCGCCGCCTTTGACAATGGCGGCGACAGCGGCGTCGAGCGTCGCGGCGGTGCGCCCGGTCACGACGACATGGGCTCCGGCTTCGGCAAAGGCACGCGCGATCTCGAAGCCGAGCCCGCGCCCGCCTCCGGTGATCAGCGCCACGCGCCCTGCCAGGGAAAATCTGTCGAAAATGCTCAAGCGGGCCTCGTCGCGCCTGGGAACGGCAGTGCCGACCCCATGCGGCAATCGACGGCTTAGCCTACTGTTCAATCGAGGCCGGCGAAAATACAACTTAATGCGCAGACGACCATGGCAGGCCTGCAATCGCGATGCATTTGTCAGAGGCGAAAGGCTGAGACGCTTTTGCCGGACCAAAGCTTTGATCGGGTATCAGTCCGGCCGCTCAGTAATGCAGATCGCCGGATTGGTGCCGGCGCCGGTACCGGGCGGTGAAAGCCTGATGTCGAGATGGCTGTCCGAGCTGCGGGAGGCGCCGTCGCGGCCGCCCGTGGTGTGGGTCTTGCCGGTGTAGAGGACTTTTTCGATCGTGGTCATGGGGATAATTTCCTTAGGGGAGGATAGCGTTGCGCCGCAATGGGCCGGAGGCCAGCGACATCAGCATAAGAGGTACGCGACGTATCCCGAATGTGTGCCGATCGGCCGGAAATGTATCTCAGTGTCCGGGTGCCGGCTTGCTACATCCGCTTTCAATTTGAACGGATGGGGACACATGGGAGATACACCCGGGCCATCCTTTCCAGCCGGTATCAAATCAGTAGGAGAAACCCATGACCGACGAAATCAACCACGACCGCCGCTGCTTCTTTGGTGCGGCGGCCCTGACCCTCGCCGCCGCAGGCCTGGCCGGCGCGACCAGCGCGCTGACCGGCACGGCAAAGGCGGCGGCCCTGCCTACGGTCAAGCCGGGCACCAACACGTCTTTCGCGGCGCTGAAGCAGGTCAAGGCCGGCGTTCTCGACATCGGCTATGCCGAGGCCGGTCAGGCGGACGGTCCGCCGGTCATTCTGCTGCATGGCTGGCCTTACGATATCTATGCCTTTGTCGATGTCGCGCCGCTGCTGGCGTCGGCGGGTTACCGGGTGATCGTGCCCTATCTTCGCGGCTACGGCACGACGCGCTTCCTGTCCGCCGACACGATGCGAAACGGCCAGCAAACGGTGGTCGCCCAGGACATCGTCGCGCTGATGGATGCGCTCAATATTCCGAAGGCGATCCTTGCCGGTTTCGACTGGGGCGCGCGCTGCGCCTGCATCATCTCGGCGCTGTGGCCGGAACGCGCAAAGGCGCTGGTCTCGGTGAGCGGCTATCTCGTCAGCAACATAAAGACGGGCAAGGTGCCGCTGCCGCCAAGTGCCGAGCATGACTGGTGGTATCAGTTCTATTTCGCCACCGAGCGCGGCGCGGCCGGCTACGACAAATACCGGCACGATTTCGCGAAGTTGATATGGCAGACGGCGTCGCCGAAATGGAACTTTGACGACGCCACGTTCGACCGCAGCGCCGCGGCCTTCGATAATCCTGACCATGTCGCCATCGTCATTCACAATTACCGCTGGCGCGGCGGACTGGCGGCGGGCGATCCGCAATATGACGAGCTGGAAAACCGGCTTGCCGACGGCCCTGTCATCAGTGTGCCGACCATCACGCTCGAGGGCGATGCCAATGGCGCGCCGCATCTCAACCCGACGGCCTATCGCAACAAGTTTTCGGGCAAATATGCGCATCGGACCATCGAGGGCGGCATCGGCCACAATCTACCCCAGGAAGCGCCGCAGGCTTTCGCCCAGGCGGTGATCGACGTCGATGGATATTGATCCTGTCGCGGGAAACGAAACGGGCGGCCAGTGGCCGCCTGTTGTGGAAGGACGCAAAGCCCGACGCTGTCAACGAGCCGATCGCCAGCTTCCTGCAAAGCAGGACTGTGTGAAGGGGTTCACAGAGGCGAACTTAGATAGGGCTAATATGCCCTAACTTAGCGAAGACGAGGCAGCCGGTTTCTCCATTCCGCATCTGTCCTCGCCGAGCTTCGGGGGACTCTACAACTTGCATGAAACGAACGGGGCGCGCCGAATTTTTCGGCGCCCGCCTGGCTGTGGGAGCAGGGGCATGCCGACGCGTGAGGGGATCGACGTTTCGCATTATCAGAACGAGGCCGGTGGCAGCGGCGCCAGCGCCATCAAGTGGACGCGGGTCGCAAACGCCGGGGTCAAGTTCACCTTCGTCAAGATATCCGACAAGACCGGCAAGGACGCATTCGCGGTGCGCAATGTTGCCGATGCCAAGGCGGCGGGATTGCTGGTGGGGGGATATCACTTCCTGCGCAACACCGCTTCGGGCGCCGACCAGGCGCATGCCTTCCTCAACACGGTGTCGTTCGGCAGCGGCGACCTCATTCCCTCGCTCGACATCGAACTCATTCCGGCAACACCGGCGGCAAGGGCCGCCTATGTCCAGAAGGCGAAGGATTGGGTGGCGGCGGTGCGGTCTGCCCATAATGGCCGCTGGCCGTTCATCTATACCCGCGCCAACATCTGGCAGGCGCTGGGCAACCCGAGCGGCTTCGGCAACTGCCCGCTCTGGCTCGCCCGCTACGGCTCAAATCCACCGCCGATACCGTCGGGCTTCACCAATTATGCCATCTGGCAATTCAGCCAGTCGGGCAGCGTCGACGGGATCACCGGCAAGGTCGACGAGAACCATCTGGCGATGACCTTCGCCGAGTTTCGCTCGCGCTACAGCCTGTAAGCAAGGTGATCCGGCATCGGATCGCCTGCTCAGGCGGCTTCGCGTTCGCCCTGCGCCGGCGAGTCCGTTTCCAGGCGCCGGCTGTACTGGCGCGGCGAACAGCCCATGACGCGCTTGAACGCCGTGCTGAAGGCGCTTTCGGATTCATAGCCAAGCGCCAGCGCAATGACCGACACCGGATCGCCGGAATGCATCAACCGGTCGCCGGCGAGCATCATGCGCCAGCGCGTCAGATAATCCAGGGGTGAGGCCCCGACCGTCTGCTTGAACTTCAGCGCAAAGGTCGATCGCGACATGCCGGCGCGCTCGGCCAGCGTCTGCAATGTCCAGCCATGCGCCGGGTCTTCGTGCATGGCGGCGATCGCGGCGCCGATCTGCCTGTCGGTCAGCGCGAACAGCCAGCCGACACTGTCACGAGCCCCCATATGCAGGCGCAAGGCCTCGATCAGAATCATATGGGCGAGATGCTCGACGATGAGAAAGCCGCCGGGACGCCGCTGGCGCAATTCCTGCATCATCCGCTCCACCGGCCAACGCAGCGCCGAATGGTCGCTGTCCCCACGGATATGGACGATGGGCGGCAGCATCCGCAGCAGAATGCCGGCATGGTCGCCGGACAGCGCGAAGCGGCTGCTGACCAGCAGGAAATCGCCGCCGCCATTGTGGGTGGTGATGCCGCCGGTGCGCGTCGGGGAAAAGATCGTTCGGGCGTCGACCGTCGGCAGGCCGAGATCGCTGGCAAGGCGGAAAGGCCGGCCGCGCGGCAGCAGGAAACAGTCGCCGGCGTCAAGGCGCACCGCGTCAGCGACGCCTTCGACCGACAGCCAGCATTGGCCGGAAACCACGGCGCCGCATTTGATGGCGGCCTGCTGGTCGGGAAACTGGATCGCCCAGTCGCCACCGGCCTCCAGCCCGGCCGAGAGATAATTGCGCGGCTTCAGCAGCGACAGCACGTCTGACAGCGGATCCATGAGCATTCCCGGACGATTGCGAAGATATTTCGGATTCTACAGCATAGATCGTATGATCTCAACCTTCTATCTCCTTCGGCAACAGGGCTGCCCCAAGCGGCTCGGCAAAAACCAAGGAGAAATCATCATGCGTGTGTTCGTTACCGGCGCCAGCGGTTTTGTCGGTTCGGCCGTTGTGCGGGAATTGCTCGGGGCGGGCCATCAGGTGCTTGGCCTCGCGCGCTCGGAAGCAGGTGCGAAGTCGATCATCGCCGCAGGGGCCGAGGCGCATCACGGCGATATCGAGGATCTGGACAGCCTGCGCAGCGGTGCCGAGCAATCGGATGGTGTCATCCATACGGGCTTTAACCACGACTTTTCGAAATTCGCCGCCAGTTGCGCAGCCGACCAGCGCGCCATCGAAACGCTCGGCGCGGTGCTGGAAGGTTCGGAGCGACCGCTGCTTGTCACCTCTGGCCTCGCCGGCTTTGCACAGGGAAGGGCAGCGACCGAGGACGACAAACCTGCGCCGCCATCGGCCGCGATGCCGCGCGCTTCCGAAGCGACGGCCATGGCGCTGGCCGCACGCGGCGTGCGCGCCTCGACCGTGCGGCTGGCGCCGACCGTCCATGGCGACGGCGACCATGGCTTCGTGCCAATGCTGATTGCCATTGCGCGTGAAAAGGGTGTGTCGGCCTATATCGGCGATGGGATGAGCCGCTGGGCGGCGGTGCATCGGCTCGACGCCGCGACTTTGTACAGGCTGGCGCTGGAGAAGGGGACGGGCGGCACCAGCTATCACGCCGTTGCCGAACAGGGCGTGGCGACCAGGGAGATCGCCGAGATCATCGGCCGCCGCCTCAACCTGCCGGTCGTTTCCAAAAGCCCCGAGGAGGCGGCCGGACATTTCGGCTTCCTCGGCCATTTCATCGGCAGGGACCTGTCGGCTTCAGCTGAGCAGACCCGCAACACGCTTGGATGGTTGCCGACCGGGCCGGGGCTTATCGCCGATCTCGACCGTGCCCGCTATTTCGAGAGCTGAATGGGGTCACGGCCAATTGCGTTGCATGGCATTGACCGACAGCCAGGCGATCAGTGGCAGGGCCAGCAGAAGGGCCATCCGCAATCCCGCTGATCGCGCTCCGTCCACGTCGCCTCGCTGGAGCCGCAGCCAGGCCTGCACGGCTGCGGCAAGGACGAACACGGCGTAAAGGCCGACCAGAGTCCAGACGAGTTGCTCGCCCGTCACCGGAATGCCGGCCCGATGCAGCGCGTCGCCGATGGCCGCTCCCGGTATCGCGATGAAGAAGGCGACCGTGATGCCGAACAGGAAGCCGATCATCGCGCCGGGAAACGATGCTGCCGACAGCGCGACAAGCACCGCCAGCAGGATCAGCAGGATGATGAATGCGCGCTGCGACACTGTCGGGAAACTCCGCCCACCGACGATTGAGTACCAGCAAAGGCTTAGAAATCCGTTCCAGCCGATCGGCCTGGCGGGCGGCTCGTCATTTGTCCCGGTACAAGATCATGCCGGCGTGGTGCAGCACGTCGTCGACGAAGTCTCCGTCGGCGGTGAAGCCGGTGTCGTCCCAATAGTCGATGTGGTTGCCGGTCACGACATAGCGCCCGAGATAGGCGCGCTCGCGCTTTCCCCTTGCCTCGACATAGCGGCCGCTCGGCAGGAGTTCGTGGCGGATGTGGCGATCGGCCGTGACCCACATGCCGACGTAAGGATGGGTCTGGCCGACGCCGCTGGAGGCATCGGTGCTGAGAAAGACTTTGTCGAGAGACATGGCAACTTTCCTTTGATGTTCGGGCTGCGAGGTGGTTGCCAAGGAGATAGCGCAGAGGCATTGTTGCGATAAGGCGCCCAGTTCGATACGCCGTGGAAAGCTGAGCTAACCAATGTCGCCCGATATCAATGCGCTGGTGGTCTTTGCGCTTGTGGCCGAGGAGCGGAATTTTCGTGCTGCAGCCGACCGGATGGGCGTCAGCCGCTCGGCCGTCAGCCAGACCATCAAACGGCTGGAGGAGAGCCTCGGCATTGCCCTAATGCAACGCACCACGCGCAGCGTCAGCCTGACCGAGGCGGGCGAAAGGCTTTTTGCCGAGGTCGGACCGGCCATTGCCGACATGCGCGCCGCCCTCGATGTGACACAGGCCTTGCGCGACCGTCCGCGCGGACAATTGCGACTGGCCGTATCGTCGATTGCCGAACGCTTCCTGTCGGGGCCGTTTCTTGGCGGGTTTGCCGAAGCCAATCCCGAGATCCAGCTCGATATCACGGTGACCGACGAAGAGTTCGACATCGTCGTCGAAGGCTACGATGCCGGGGTTCGGCTGGGCGAGGTCATCGCGCAGGACATGATCGCGGTGCCGGTTGCCGGCGACGAGCGGCAAATTGCCGTCTGCTCGCCCGGCTATCGCGATCGCTTCGGCGTGCCTTCGCATCCCGCCGACCTTGCCCGCTATCGCTGCATCGGCTGGCGTCCGGCGCCCAAGGCCGCGCCCTATCGCTGGGAGTTCGCAGAGAACGGCAAGGAGGTCCGGGTCGACGTCGCGCCGGAGATCACAACGAATGACATGGCGTTGATGGTCAAGTTGGCGGTGGCCGGGGCTGGCATCAGCTTCGGCATGGAAGAGAGTTTTCGCCCCGCAGTGGAACGGGGCGAACTGTTTCCGGTGCTCGAGGATTATTGCCCGCGCTTTGCCGGCTTCTACCTCTATTACCCAAGCCGCAGGAACGCCGCGCCGAAACTGCGCGCGCTGATCGATCATCTGAAGCGCTGGCAACGATGATGCCGAAAATGGGCGACTCGCGCGATTTCCTGCACTGTGGCCAGTTAGAGGTCGCCTTTCCTGACTTTGCCGTAAACGATATTTCGGTTCGAGCCATAATATACTTGCGCTTCGAAAGAGCTCCCGCCGAGGGCGGCATTGATGATGTCCCGCATATCGTCAGCCGACCGTAAGATGAGTGGCCAATCCATGAAGGTCTCCATGTAACCATCCGTCGTGATCTCGTCGCTGAAATTGGCAAACAGGAATTCGCCACCAGGCTTGACGAGTTCCATGGCTCTTTGCAGCAGGCGGACGCCGATGGCACGCGGCAGGTAATCGTAAAGCCCCGATGCGTAGACGAGATCGAATGCGCCAAGAGCGTAGGCGCGGCGAAGAATGCCGCGTACAGAGCCCTGGAGTGCCTCGACTGCCGTGCCGGCAAAGTCGTGATTCACTGTGGCAACGCTGACAGGGTCCTGGTCCAGGCCGACCCAGCGTTGCAGTTTGCCCTTGGCCAATGCGTCGGAGCGTTCGGCTTCCCGCAGGTGGCCGCAGGCAATCGCCAGCACCTCCGCCTTTTCCGTCCTCCTGGCCGTCTCGTCCACCGTCCTGGTCAGAATATCCCGCCGCTCGCGCCCGGCCACCGAACTGGCAGCTTCACTGGTGTACGCGTAAATTTGCCGACCAAGCAAGGTCGACGAAGCCACGGTCTCGTCGGCAGTGGGATGCTTGTAGTAAATGTCCAGCAGGCCTGCATCGCCTGAATACCCGCGCGGCTTTTCGACCGACCAACGTGTGAACGGGTCCTGGATCAAGTATTCCGCGACACGATGCTGCTGAGCCATGGGGACGAGTTTCTGCCAGACCGCGGGAGCAACCTGGCGGCGGAGCTTATGGAGTCTGCCCGCCAGGCGATGGACGGTGAGGGCGGCCGGTTTGTGCCGCGCGAAGGCTTGATGAGCAAGATCCAGTATCAAGGCGAGCTGGGCCGTGCTGTTCCTCAACTCGTCGGCGTCAGCCGTCTCTTCCGAGGTCGCGGCATGTTTTTTCATCAGTCTGGTGGTGACGAGGCTGTATTCGTCTAGCTGCAATTTTGGGTCGATAGGCATGCCGTTTACCCTCAGGTTTAGCCCCCCGGCCCAACGGCAAACAGCATAGGTGCGTCGCCGCATGATGCGAACTATTTTAATAAAATTTTAATAAAACTTTAGCCAATTGGGCGGTCATCCACCCTCCTTAACTGGCTAAATCCGGACCGCCTGTTTACCGTCGGTTAGCGACATCCGACGTTTCCTGCGGACAGTGGCGCCTTCATTCTCCGATGGCAGGCAACCTCGGCTATTGCATTCGCTACTGCAGATCGCAGAGGAGCGTTGCAATGCAACTGAGCGAGGACGTTGCCCAGAAGGTGGCCGTGGCGATTGCACGCCCGCGGTGGCATTCGGCCGATCCGGAACTCCTGGCGCTGTTCCTGCAGAAAGATGCCGATGAAAATCGCAGGCTCGTGCGATGGGGTATTGCGGCTGCTGTAGTCAGCTATGTGGCCTACGGCCTCTTCGATTGGTTTCTTTTTCCGGATATCGCCGATCGGCTTGTTTTGACCCGCGTTGTGCTAGGGCTCACTTCCCTGGCGCTTGTCGAATTTGTCGCCCGACGGGGCTTCGCCCTTGCCACCTTGCACCTTGTAGCGGCGCTGGCGATTGTATCCGGTGCCCTTGGATGGCTCGTCTCCGCTCTTGGAACAGAGCATCAGGATGCCCTCTCCCATTTCATGGTTTTTGGCACCGTGTTTATCCTCGGTGCGAATTTGTTCTTCAACTTCCGGTTTTGGCTTTCGGCCATTGCCTCCGCGACAGTCGCCGCAAGCTTTGTGTGCGCCGCGCTCTTCTTCCTCCAGGGCGACATCGTGGGCCGGGTCGTGCTGTCGGCCTATTTCGTGAATTGTCTGGTGTTGTCGCTGTATCTTTCCTGGCGACTTAGCCTGGAGCGGTACCAGACTTTCCTGCACGCACTTCGGGCACAGTTCCAGGAGCAGGCTGCGATAAGGAAGGGGCAGAAGCTAACCGAGATCGCGGACACGGATCCGCTCACGGGGATGAAAAACCGGAGAGCGATCATTCGAGAGTTCTCGGAGCTGCGCGAAGACTGGGTCGCGGACGACGACGAGATAGGCCTCATTCTGATCGACGTCGACTACTTCAAAAGGTTCAATGACGGACTTGGTCATCAAGCCGGCGACGATTGTCTGATCAAACTCGCCCAGGTCCTTTCCGAAATAGCGGCTTCGAACAACGCCGTCGCGGCACGCTATGGCGGAGAAGAATTCGTCATTCTCTGCAAGGTCACCGGACGGGCTCACCTTCACGAAATAACGCAGCAATTTTGTCGCGCTGTGGAGGACTTGGACATCTACCACCCTGATCGGGGTGACAAGCTCAACATTGTCACGATCAGTGCCGGAGCCTCGTTGACGCGCGCCGATCAGAGCATAGAACTTCGAATCCTGCTGCAGGAAGCTGACCGCGCGCTCTACGCGTCCAAGTTTGCGGGTCGGGCTACGTTCACAATTTACGACCCGCACGCCACCGGCCGGGATCGCTCCGGCGAAAATCTCTCGGAACTGCTGAAGCTGGCAGTTTCCAATCAGCTCGTTTCTGTCGCCTACCAGCCAATTTGCGACCTGGCGTCTGGACGAGTGCTGGGCCACGAGACGCTGATGCGGGTATGTGACTTCGACGGTACCATGATCAGTCCGTCCGTATTCATACCCGTTGCCGAGCAAACTGGCGCGATAGTGGAACTGGGTACGTGGCTGGTCGATCGAGCCTGCGGTGACATGGCCGAATACGGATTGGGCTCGGTCGTGACCGTGAACGTATCTGTTTTTCAGCTCAAGGTTCCTAACTTTTCACTCCGGATCACCGAAATCCTTGGTCGGCACGGCCTCGCGCCACAGAAACTGGCCATCGAAATTACCGAAGGCAGTGACATCTTTCTGGAGGCGCAAGCGGTAAGAAACGTGGAGCGGCTGCGAAAATTGGGCGTTCAAATCTGGCTGGACGACTTCGGAACGGGATTTGCTGGCCTTACATGGCTCCGCCGTTTCAAATTCGACGTGGTCAAGATCGACCGCAGCTTCCTCCACGATTGCCAGACGTCTCATGGCCTTAGCCTGTTGAGGGACATGGTCGGACTGCTTCGCAATCTCGGCCATGTCGTGCTCGCCGAGGGCGTTGAAACGGAAGAGCAGTACATATTGCTGCAGCGCCTGGGGGTAGATTTGATGCAGGGCTTCCTCACCGGGCATCCGGTCCCGATCGAAGAGGTAAACCAAATCAGGCAAGGCCTCGTCGCCTAGCAAGCGCCGATCGGGCGCTGGCTGCTACGCAACAAGGCGTCACTGCCGCCCGGTCATTTCGGGCCATAGCTCGACAAGTAGGAAGGGCTTTCCCGCGGTATGGCGTTGCAGTGCATGGCGCCCACAGGCGGGCACACCGGGATGCGCGGAGGGCTTCGCGGGCGTAGGAGCCCCGCCGGCCGCCTGGCGGGCCTATTGCGCCCTCTGTCTCTTGGCTTGTGCGGCAATAGCGCAGAGGAAAGCCAGTGCGGCAGCGTCGCATGCCGTCCGCGACGGTCCTTTGGCGAAGAGCACGGCGTCCGCAATTGGGATCGTAAGGCCGTACTTTTGGGCGAAAGAGGTGATTTCGTACGGCTGATCGTCAGACGGATGGCGGATGTCGAATTCGAAATCCATGTGTCTAGTTCCTCCCAGTTCGTGACCCTTCCACTCCTTGGCCTGATGCAAAAATTAAACTACCGACGCATCGCGCGAGTCCAGCAATTGGAAATTGAGTAAAACGATACACTTTCCGGTCGCGCCAACATTGGCAGACAGCGGTCGGCATAAATGCGCGCTGGCGAGGCTACCGGCGGCCCAGCGGTCAAGGGCGGGGGGCTTGGGGTTTGACCACCGGGCCTAACCGGCAATGGGTGCCGGCTGGCAAGAGATCATACGCCGATATAACGTGTTGTAGAATGGGCTCCTTCCGTTCTGCACGCAAGCCGGTTCCCCCGACGGGAGAGCTTTACGATTTCGGCAAGGTAGCGGGGGAAATCCTGCTATAATCCCGCATGGCCGTCCGAATAGTGGCTGTCTTGGCGCTTCTTTTCGCCTTCGCCTACGGATTCGCAAAACTGGTGGAACGTTATGGCGGAGTTGGCGATCGGCCTCCTGCGTGTGAGCAATTGTCTGATTGCCCCGACCCGAACGCGCCGCCTCCTGAACCTGGGCTTAAGCCTTACTGAAGCCTGACGTCTGCTGCCCTGAGTGACAGACCGTGCTTCTCGGCAAAATCCGCCGTGTCGTACGGGTATTTGAGGCAGGATCGGTAGAACTTTGGGGCTTGCTCATTGGGACTTCTTTCTTGGAGGGAGACCTAAGCCGGTCCGCTGAACCTCGGCGAAAGAGCGAGCGTAGAATTCACTCTCAAAACTGCTGATACTTGCTTTGCCGTTTCGCACGACGAGGACAAACCACTCGCCGTGGCAATCGGTGATCTCAACGGAATCAGGACCTGGGTCCGGGGCAACTTCAACCATGGCTTTCTATCCCTGGCGGGGCGAAAGCACCTGAGTTGGCTCCCAAGCGTCCACATGCCGGTGGAAGCGGACGACGAGCGACCTTACACCCTCAACAGCATGATCGCAGCATCATTTGTTATGCGGGAGTCCAAGGCACGGGGACCGTCCTCATCTGTTCGGCCGATGTGCCGGGCAAAGGAAGGCGTTAAATTGCACATGTGATCCTCCCCGGGTCACACCGCCGAACAGCCCTTCAGCTAGTCCCTAAGTGGGCTGTTCCAAGAGCCCCACCGGCTGATTCCGGTGGGGCATCTTGCTATCCAGGCCTCAGCCAGGCGGCGCGTCAATATTTGATTTTTCTCGATCCCATAGGGCCAATCCCATCCGACACACGTCTCGCGACGTCCTGACCAAATGATGGATCGCACTCGGCTCATGCGTCGCGTATGCCGTGAAGAATTCCATCGACTGTGCGACCTGATAAATCTCGCGGAGGTTCTGGGACATCAGCTCGTCATTATCGTCGAACGGATTCAACATGACATGTTCCATTCGCTCCACGGCGTCCGGGAACCTCGCGACGTAGGCTTTTAGGAATTCCTCGATCTGTTCGTCGCGGAAATGCTTGCCCATGGTCTCCTCACGAAAAGGCGCCAGCGAAACAGCATATGGGCGCCCATGCCGGCCATCAGGAGGCAAGCGGCTGCTCCGAGCGGGACGAGGTTCAATCGTCAACCAAGGACGTTAGCGCGAAAGTGATCCACGATCTGAGCCGTCCTCACTGCGATCGCCCGAGTCGTCTGATCGTCGCTCAACGCCATGGCCTCAGACGGCTGAGCCGCGAGATCAAACACCTGCTCCAAAAACTCGCGCGACGTGCCAGACTTTTTCAGCATGATGAGAAGCGCCTGAAGGATCTGTTGCGCTCCTGTTGCCAGCGCCCAAGCATTTGCGAGTATCTCGTGCTCACGTTCGGTCATCGCCGCCGCCTCCCAAATTGATGCGCTAAAGCACGATGGGCAAGCTTCGCCCCCGCAAGGGCGCGCTTGGCGATTTCAGCCCCGGCAGCGACAGGGCGCCGAGCCTATGGCTCGCTACAGGGCCAATCTTCAGGCTTCGTCAAGCCAGAAGGCAACTTGGTCCGGGCGTCTCCGCAAGCCATGTTGAGCTGCCACTGGGATAGACCCGCCGAATTGGAAAGATCGAGGCCCTCGATACGGGTCAGAAAGAAAAAAGCGCGGTCAAAGTCTATCGGCGCGGTGAACGTCGCTCCTCGGAAGTCCGCCCGCGCGAGATTGGCAAACGAAAAGCGGCTGCCGCTGATATCGGCGTCATGGAACTGCGCTCGCCCCAATTCCGCCTTTGTGAAATCAACATTGGTCAGATTGGCGTCCTCGAAATTCGAACGCTGCACTTCCGCGCCCGTAAACACAGCGCCCTGCGCGTCCATATGGCTGAAGTCGGTCCTGTAGGCCTCGATTTTGTCGAACCGGGCGCCTTTGGCGGTCGAGTCGGCCAGGGAAGCACGCACAAGCGTTGCCTTCTCAAAATTTGCCGCAAGGAGGTTGCTGTTCCTGAGGTCGGTCGAAGTGAAATCAACACCGATCAGGTTCGCCCCGCTCAGGTCCTCTCCTTTTAGGATGAGAAGCTTTTTGTCACAGTCCTGCCAATTGACGCCAGGCGTCGCGGCTGCGTCGCAATTTTGAGCGACAGCGGCGTTCTGCCAAGCAAATACAATGCAAACCGCTAGAACCAAGCCGGATGTGCCGTAGGCTCTGGTTCGTCTCAAAGTCATTGTGCTGGACCTCTGCTACTCGCCGACAATCAACCTTACCACATCTGCTGACACTCGAAAGCGATGGCATTTTGCCCGCTAATCCCGCTAGTCCCCACCGCCAAATGAAAAGCCCGCAACCGTTGAGGCAGCGGGCTAAAATGGTGGGCGTCGGACCTATTGAATGCAAGTGTCATTTCCAGTCCTCCTTCGGGTTGCAGTCAATTGGGAACTGCATTGGGAAGGAGGCATGTGGCGTCGAAAACTATCCTACAAAATCAATCTGTTAGGAGAGAAATCTGGCGGAGCTGGCGGAGAGGGAGGGATTCGAACCCCCGATGGGCTTGCACCCATGCCGCATTTCGAGTGCGGTGCATTCGACCACTCTGCCACCTCTCCGCGGTCATGGTCGGCCGTTGCCGGCGCGGCGCACTAGATAACGGCTGGACGGGCAGGTTACAAGGCCAAATCCGCGGGGAAATTCAGCTTCCTGTGCGGGCCTTGCCTGATCAGGCATTGGCGGCGTCGACAGGCGGCGTCAGCCCGCGTTCTGGAGCAAGGACCGGAGCAGCAGGGAATCGGGCCGTTTGCCTTGACTTCAGCCAAACCTTCGGTTAGGGGAAGCGCGCAATCGGCGTGGGGGGTTCTTCCGCGCCGCTTGTTTTTTGAACCCGCAGACTGACAAAAAGACGGCCGAACCGCCAGAGGCGGTTCATCAAGGCCGACCGAACAGCGAAAGGCAAAAAATGTTCGCAGTCATTAAAACGGGCGGTAAGCAGTATCGCGTTGCCGCCAACGATCTCCTGAAGATCGAAAAGCTCGAAGCCAATGTCGGCGATATCGTCGAAATCGGCAGCGTTCTCGCGCATGGCGAGGGCGAAAATGTCACCTTCGGCGCACCGTTCGTCGATGGCGCTCTGGTCACGGCGGAAGTCGTCGAGCAGGGCAAGAACCGCACTGTCATCGCTTTCAAGAAGCGCCGCCGGCAGAATTCGCGCCGCAAGATCGGCCATCGCCAGCTTCTGACCACGGTCAGGATCGCCGAGATCCTGCTGGGTGGCGCCAAGCCTTCCAAGAAGGCCGCAGCCAAGGTCGAAGCCAAGGCGCCGGAAGCCAAGGCAGAGGTCGCACCCGAGGCGAAGGCCGAGGCCGCGCCGAAGGAAGCCAAGGCCAAGAAGGAAGCCAAGGCAGAGGCTGCCCCGAAGGCAGAGGCCAAGGCCGAGACCGCCGTCGCTGCGCCGCTGTTCAAGGCGCCGAAGGGCGAGCCGGACGACCTGACCGTGATCAAGGGCATCGGCCCGGTCGCCGCCAAGGATCTGGCCGAGCAGGGCATCATCACCTTCGCGCAGCTGGCCAAGCTGACCGACAAAGATGTCGCCAAGATCGACGAGCACATGCCCTTCAGCGCCGACCAGATCAAGGACTGGCGCGAGCAGGCCAAGGAACTGGCGAAGAAGTAATTTTTCCGGCGACAAGATCGCCGGATCGGACTTGAAACGGAACGCGAACGCGTTCATAAGACCATTCAAGCGCCTCTCGAGGCGCATCGGAGTTAGTTAGATGGCACACAAGAAAGCTGGCGGCTCGTCGCGCAACGGTCGCGACTCGCATTCCAAGCGCCTGGGCGTGAAGAAGTTCGGCGGCGAAGCCGTCATCCCGGGCAACATCATCATCCGTCAACGCGGCACCACCTGGCATCCCGGCGTCAATGTCGGCATGGGCACGGACCACACCCTTTTTGCGCTCGAGACCGGCGCAGTCACCTTCAACAAAAAAGCCAACGGCCGAACCTACGTATCGGTCAATCCGATTACCAAAGCCGCGGAGTAGCCGGTTCCGCACTACAAAACCGGCGCCCATCTCGGGAACCGGTGTCTGGCCAACCAGTGAATGGATCAGCCAGGAAAAGGATCAGGGGAGATGGGTTTTCCATCTCCCCTTTTTTCTTGCCTGGAGGACTAAAATGGTTGCCGAAGCGGAAGACACCGAAGACGAAAGTTACGCGATAGACTGCCCGGTCCTGGCCACCGAGCGGCTGGTGATGCGGGCGCCCTGCGAAGCCGATATCGCGCAACTGATCGAGCTTGCCGACAACCGTCACGTCGCCGAAATGCTGGCCCGCATGCCGCACCCCTATGGCGAGGCCGAGGCGCGCGCCTTCCTGGCCATGACAAGATCACGCCGGGCCGGTATTGCCTATGCCCTGACGCTGGCCGGTACCGACACCTTCGTCGGCTGCGCCGGCCTCAACATGACCGACCGCGGGCTGGAACTCGGCTACTGGATCGGCGAGCCCTACTGGAAGCGCGGCTATGCGACGGAGGCAGCGCACGCGTTGGTCGACCTCGCCTTCCAGCGGACGTCGACGCAGGTGCTGCAGGCCTCGACCCGGGTGATCAATCCGGCCTCGCGCCGGGTCATCCACAAGTGCGGCTTCCAGTATGCTGGCCAGGGCATGCTGAACTCGATCGTCGCCGGTCAGGTGCCGGTCGAGCGGTACAGGCTGGATCGCAAGACGTGGATAAGTCTGCGAAACTGGGTCCACTTCTAGGTGTATTGATATTCAGGTGAGGCCGGTCTGCGAATGGCGGCTTCCTGTGCTTCCGGTGCTCACGTACTTAAGTACGCTCCGCTCCGGTTCTCGGAAGCCACCATTCTCGACTCGGCCTGACCTGAATCTCAACACACCTAGGCGTGTGGCTCCAAACGACAGGTTTGGAAACGTCGGTTGTGGATCGGGCTTAGCTCAGCCCATTTCGACCCAGACCGGAAGGTGGTCCGACCCGACGGCTTTCTGGTCGACCCACAAGCGCTTCAACGATCCGGCGAGCGAGGCCGAGGTGAAGATGTAGTCGATCCGCTTGTGGCGGCTTGTGTCTTGCGGCCGGTTGGGATCGACCCAGGTGACGATGTCCGGCGCGTTGAGGCGCTGGGCGACATCGACGGCGAGATCGGCGGTCAGCGGCATGCCGAACTCATGGTCCGGGCGGCCGACGAGTTCGACATACTCCGAGGAGCCGGGCAGCATGTTGAAGTCGCCCATGACGATGAAGGCTTCGGGATAGGGCAGGTCCGGCAGGCCGATCTCGGGGATGCCGGAGAGACCGCCGCCTTCGAGAGCATAGTTCAACAGGCGCTGGCGCAGAAAACGGATCTGGCTGGCGCGTTCAACAGGACTGCGATGGTCGAGATGGGTGGAATAGAAGCGGACGAAGCCGAGCGGGGTCTCGATCAGCGCCTCGAGCGCGCCGCGCTGGAAGTTCATCGCCTCCAGGCTGCGGCTGCGTGGCAAAAGCAGATTGCGCGACAGTTGGATGGGTGTCTTCGACAGCACCATGTTGCCGAGCTGGAAGGTGGTGGTGATGGCGCGGCCGGCTTCCAGAAGCGAGCCGACATTGACCTCGAAATTGCTGCCATAGGCGGCAAAATACTCGGGCAGCGCCTCGCCGATCTCGGCCACCATGTCACGGTTGCCGTTCCGCGGGTTGTTGCGGGTCACTTCCTGCAGCGCGATGACGTCGGCGCCGCGCACCGCATCGGTGATGCGGTCGAGATCGTAGCGGCCATCGAGACCGATGCCGTACTGGATGTTATAGGTGACAACCTTCATTCCCGCGCCCCCCACGCTCCGTCCCGCGCACACTGCTACCGCGTCCCCGGCAAAAGGGCATCCGGCGCTTTAGTCGCAAATCGGCCTCGCCCTTCGGTCCGCCTTGGTTTAGAGCAAGGCGCAAGGTTAGAGCAAAGCCGCAAGGCCAACGGCAGAAACTGCGTAGTCCAATGAAATTTCTCGATCAAGCCAAGGTCTATATCCGCTCCGGCGACGGCGGCGCCGGTTCGGTGTCGTTCCGGCGCGAAAAATTCATCGAGTTCGGTGGCCCGGATGGCGGCGACGGCGGCCGCGGCGGCGATGTCTGGCTGGAGGCCGTCAACGGGCTGAACACGCTGATCGACTATCGCTACCAACAGCATTTCAAGGCCAAGACCGGCGTCCACGGCATGGGCCGCAACATGACCGGCGCCAAGGGCGCCGACGTGACGCTGAAAGTGCCGGCCGGAACCCAGGTGTTTGCCGAGGACAATGAGACGCTGATCTGCGACCTGACCGTGGTCGGCCAGCGCTTCCTGCTCGCCAAGGGCGGCAATGGCGGTTTCGGCAACCAGCATTTCAAGACCTCGACCAACCAGGCGCCGCGCCGCGCCAATCCCGGCCTGCCCGGCGAAGAGATGAATATCTGGCTGCGGCTGAAGCTGATTGCCGATGCCGGGCTGGTCGGCTTGCCCAATGCCGGCAAGTCGACATTCCTGGCTGCGGTGACCGCGGCCAAGCCGAAAATCGCCGACTATCCTTTCACCACGCTGCATCCCGGCCTCGGCGTCGCCCGCATCGACGCGCGCGAGTTCGTCATCGCCGACATCCCGGGCCTGATCGAAGGCGCGCATGAGGGCGTCGGCATCGGCGACCGTTTCCTGGGCCATGTCGAGCGCACGCGGGTTTTGCTGCATCTGGTCTCGGCGCAGGAGGAAAACCCGGGCAAGGCCTACAAGACCGTGCGCGCCGAGCTCGAGGCTTACGGAAACGGTTTGACTGACAAGGTCGAGATCGTCGCGCTCAGCCAGGTCGATATCCTCGACGCCGATGCGCGCAAGAAGAAGGCGGCGTCGCTGAAGCGCGCCGCCGGCCGCGCGCCGATGCTTCTGTCGGCCGTCACCGGCGAAGGCGTCGAGGCGGTGCTGCGCGCGCTGATGGCGGTGGTAGGCGAAGCGCGCGACAGGGCCGCAGCTCCCGTCGAGACCCGCTGGAATTCATAACGATGACGGCGCAATCGCTTAAGAAATACCGGCGCATCACGGTCAAGATCGGTTCGGCTCTGCTGGTCGATCGCGCCAGCGGCCTGAAGCGCGATTGGCTGGCCTCGCTGGCCGACGACATTGCGGTGCTCGCCAATGGTGGCGCCGAAATCCTGGTTGTGTCGTCCGGCGCCATTGCACTCGGCCGCACCATTCTCGGTCTCGGCAAGCGGGCATTGAAGCTTGAAGAGAGCCAGGCGGCGGCCGCCGTCGGGCAGATCGCGCTGGCCGGCGCATGGTCGGATGCACTCGGCAAGGGCGGGCTGAAATCGGGCCAGATCCTGCTGACGCTCGGCGACACCGAAGAGCGCCGCCGCTATCTCAATGCGCGCGCGACCATCTCGACCCTGCTCAAGATGAAGGCGGTGCCGGTCATCAACGAGAACGACACGGTAGCGACCTCCGAAATCCGCTATGGTGACAATGACCGGCTGGCGGCGCGGGTGGCGACGATGATGGGCGCCGATCTTCTGGTGCTGCTCTCCGATATTGACGGGCTCTACACCGCACCGCCGGCGCGCGATCCGCAGGCGAGGTTCATCCCCGTGGTCGACCGTATCACGCCTGACATTGAGGCGATGGCGGGGGCGGCCGCGTCCGAACTGTCGCGTGGCGGCATGCGCACCAAGCTCGACGCCGGCAAGATCGCTACCGCCGCCGGCACCGCCATGATCATAACCTCGGGCACCAGGCTGTCACCGCTGATGGCGATCGAACGCGGCGAGCGCGCGACCTTCTTCAGGCCGAGCGCCAATCCGGTCAAAGGCTACAAGACCTGGATCGCCGGCCAGCTCGAACCCGCGGGGCGGCTCACCGTCGATGCCGGCGCCATCGGCGCGCTGCTGTCAGGCAAATCGCTGCTGCCGGCCGGCGTCAGGCTGGTCAGCGGCAATTTCTCGCGCGGCGACACGGTGGCGATCCTGTCGCCCGAGGGACGCGAGATCGCGCGCGGGCTGGTTGCCTACGATGCCGCAGATGCCGTAAGGATCGCTGGCCTGAAGACAGCCGAGATCGAAACCGTGCTCGGCTACGAGGCGCGCTCGGCGATGATCCACCGCGACGACCTTGTGGTGAGCGGCGCGGGTGACCAGATACGGGCTGCCGATCCGCTATGGGCCGGAGGCGACGTGAGCGGAGGATGAGCCATGCTGAAGCTGCATGAAAAATCCGGGGATGACACCATCGCGCTGATGGCCGATATCGGTCGCCGCGCCCGCGCCGCCGCCCGACCGTTGGCCATCGCCACCACCGCCGCCAAGAACGCAGCGCTTCTCGCCATGGCCGACGCGATCACCGCGCGCCAGCAGGAGATTCTCGACGCCAACGCCATCGATGTCTCGAACGGCAACGAATCGGGCTTGTCCGGTTCCTTCATGGACCGGTTGAAGCTCGATCCGGCGCGCGTCCGCGCCATGGCGGAAGGCATCCGTGAAATCGCAGAACTTAGGGATCCGGTTGGCGATGTCATCGCCGCCTGGGACCGTCCCAACGGCCTGCAGATCGAGCGCGTCCGCACGCCGCTCGGCGTCATCGGCGTCATCTATGAGAGCCGGCCGAATGTGACGGCCGATGCCGGCGCACTCTGCCTCAAGGCCGGCAATCCGGTGATCCTGCGCGGCGGCTCGGACTCGCTCAATTCATCCGCCGCCATCCATGCCTGCCTGGTCGAGGGGCTGAAAGCCGCCGGGCTGCCGGAAGACGCCATCCAACTGGTGCCGACCACAGACCGCGCCGCCGTCGGCGAGATGCTGAAGGGTCTCTCCGGCAATCTGGACGTCATCATTCCGCGTGGCGGCAAAAGTCTGGTCGGGCGGGTGCAGAGCGAGGCGCGGGTGCCGGTCTTTGCCCATCTCGAAGGCATCTGCCATCTCTACATCGACCGCTCGGCCGACCTCGACATGGCGGTGAAGATCGCCGTCAACGCCAAGATGCGGCGCACCGGCGTCTGCGGCGCCGCCGAGACGTTGCTGGTCGACCGTGCCGTGGCGTCGACCCATCTGGTGCCGATCCTCGACGCGCTGCGTGCGGCCGGCTGCGAAATCCATGCCGATCTCGAAGTGATGAAGCTGTTCTTCGACGCCAAGCCGGCGACCGATGCCGACTGGGTGACCGAATATCTCGACGCCATCATCGCGGTGAAGCTGGTCGACGGCATTGCCGGCGCCATCGACCATATCGAGACGTTCTCCTCGCATCACACCGAGGCGATCATCGCTGAAGACGCCAGGGCGGTGGAACGCTTCTTCAACGAGATCGACTCGGCGATTCTCTTGCACAATGCCTCTACCCAGTTCGCCGATGGCGGCGAGTTCGGCATGGGCGCCGAGATCGGCATCGCCACCGGCAAGATGCATGCGCGCGGACCGGTCGGCGTCGAACAGCTGACCTCGTTCAAATACCGCGTGCGCGGGTCGGGACAGGTGAGGCCTTGAGCGCTGGCCTTACCCTCCCCCTTGTGGGGAGGGTGGCGAGCGCAGCGAGCCGGGTGGGGGTACGACGCTGAATTCTGCAACACCCCCACCCCGCTCCGCTTCGCGGATCGACCCTCCCCACAAGGGGGAGGGTGGCGCGCCTATTTCTTCCCGCTACCTGCGCATGCCCCACGCCGAGAAGGGCCTTGCCGTCGGCCTGTTCGGCGGCTCGTTCAACCCGCCGCATGCCGGCCACGCGCTGGTGGCCGAGATTGCGCTGCGGCGGCTGGCACTCGACCAGCTGTGGTGGATGGTGACGCCTGGCAATCCGTTGAAGAGCACCAGGGAATTGGCGCCGCTCGCCGACCGGCTGGTTCAGTCGGAGCAGATCGCCAAGAACCCGAAAATCAAGGTCACGGCTTTCGAGGCGGCGCATCATATCCGCTTCACTGCGGACACGCTGGAGCTGGTCAAGGCGCGCAATCCCGGCGTCGATTTCGTCTGGATCATGGGCGCCGACTCACTTCGCGATTTCCACCGTTGGCAGCGCTGGCGCCAGATCGTCATGACCTTCCCGATCGCTGTCATCGACCGCCCGGGTGCGACGCTGTCCTTCCTGTCCTCGGTTGTCGCCAAGACCTTCGACTATGCCCGCGTCGACGAAGGCGATGCGCCCAGGCTTGCGCGGATGAAGGCGCCGGCCTGGACTTTTATTCACGGCCCGCGCTCCTCGCTGTCGTCGAGCGCTATTCGCAGGTCTGCGAAGGAGGGCTGACCTCCCTTTCTCCCACAGGGGAGAAGGGAAGACCTGCCGATGTCGCTTTTGCGGCGGCCTTTCGTTGCCGCGTAGGCGATGCTCTGCGGATATGGCCACGTTCGCAAGGACCCACATCGACCCGGACCATGGCGCCCCGCCGGCGCCGGTGATCGCCATTGCCAGTGTCGTCGTGTCGATGGCGCTGATTGCGGTCGGCAATGGGTTGATGTTTGCCTATATCCCGGTCCGGCTCGGTGTGGAGCATTTCGATCCGACATGGGCCGGGTTGATCATCACCGGCCTGTCGGCCGGTGGCCTTGCCGGCTGCATCTTGACAGGACCTCTCGTCAGAAGGGTCGGGCACGCCCGCGCGTTCATGGTGCTGTCGGCGCTGATTGCGCTCTCCAACGCCGCCATCGGCGCCGGCACCTTTCCGCTGCTGTGGATCGCGGCGCGCGCGCTTTACGGCTTTGCCATATGCGGTCTGTTCATCGTTGCCCAGAGCTGGCTCAACGATGCTGTAGCCAACGCCATTCGCGGCCGGGTGATGGCGGTGTTTTACGTCGCCTATGTCGCCGGGCTCGGCGTTGGCTATGCCCTGCTTGCGGCGGTCGACATCGCGTCGGCGCAGGCGCCGCTGATCGGCATTGCCTTCACCGCGGTGTCGATCCTGCCGGTGGGGATGACCCGTCTAGCTCAACCGCCACCACCTCGCGCGGCCTCGGTGGCGCTTGGGCGCGCCTGGCGAATCTCACCGGTCGGCGTGGCCGGCATGTTGGCCGTCGGCGGCCTGTCGATGGCGATTTCGGGCTTCGCGCCGATCCACGCCACGGCCAAGGGCTACAGCCAGGCCGATGTGGCGCTGCTGCTGTCGGCCATGCCGGTCGGCACGCTGATTCTGCAGATCCCGCTCGGTTGGATCTCCGACCGCACCGACCGCCGCTACGTGCTGGCCGGCGCTGCAGCACTCGCCATCGTCGCCGGCCTGCTCGCCATCGGCTTCGACGGCGGCGCGCTGGCGGTGCTGGTGGTGATCTACGTGATCTGGGACGGCGCGTCGGAATCGATCTATTCGCTGGCCAGCGCGCATGCCGCCGACCGCGCCGGCAAGGACGACATGGTGGCGTTGTCGAGTTCGCTGCTGTTTGCCTGGTCGCTGTCTGGTTTCATCGTGCCGGGCATCGTGACGGCGCTGTCGGCTGTCTATGGAACGCAGGCCTTCATCTATGTGGCGATCGTCATCGCCACGGGCTTCTGCCTGTTCGTGCTGTGGCGGGTGGCGACGACGCGCGCCGTGCCCGCCACGGAGACCGGCAGTTTCGCGCCAATGTCGGCACAGGCGCCGTTGCCGGTGGACCTCGCTTTCGCCCCTGAAGAGCAGCGCTAGACCGGTTCCACAAACCTACTGTCGGGTGGCGGAAGCCTCCTGCCGGGCCTCCGGCGGCGGCGCCGGAACCGAGATGGCTTCGGCATCGAACGCCTGCTTGACGCGTTTGGTGAGATCGATCTGGGTGGCGAAGAAATCCGCCGCTGACGTCCAGTAGCGCAAGGTGATGGCGACACTGGCGTCGCCCACGGTGGCGACGAAAGCGATCGGCACCGGCTCGCGTTTGATGCGGCGCTCGCTGCCAGCGACGCCCAGCATCGTCTTTTGCGCCAGGTCGATGTCGTTCCATGAGCCGATGCTCATCGTGATGTCGGTGCGGCGCACGCCGTTGCGGGTAAAATTGCGAACCGGCTGGTTCCACAGGGTCGAATTGGGCGCCAGCACGTAGACGCCGTCCGTCGTGCGCAGTCTGGTGGCAAACAGGCCGATCTCCTCGATCGTGCCAGCTATCGGCCCGACCTCGACATATTCGCCGATGCGGAATGGCCTGAGCGCCAGGAGCATGATGCCGGCGGCGATGTTCTGCAGCGTGCCTTGCAGCGCCAGGCCTATGGCAAGGCCTATGGCGCCGATCGCGGCAATGATCGAGGCCGTCTGCACGCCGAACTGGCCGAGCACCATGATGACGACCAGGATCAGGACGGCGTAGCGCACGATCTTGGAGAAGAAATGCCGCAGCGTCGCGTCGAAGCCATGGATATGGCCGAGCCCAGCTGAAATCGAGCGTTCGGCGAGACCAGCAACGAGGTAGCCGACAACCAGCAGGATGACGGCGCCGATGGCGGAGAAAGAATAGGAAACGATCAGGGTGCTCAGTTGCGCAAGGCCGGCCTGCACGGTGAGAAGCGTGTTTTGGGGGTCGATGGGCATCGGGAGAATCCGGTTGGGCGATGGGTCGATAACCCCTGCGGACGCCATGGGTTCCGATTTTTTTGAAGCCCGGCGGAACCGCAAGGTGGGCGCCACGTTCGCGCTGGCAGAGCCTGCGTCTTGAAACTGCAACCGAACTCTGCCTATCTATGGG
Source organism: Mesorhizobium sp. P3_A2 (assembly GCF_056403115.1). Lineage (NCBI taxonomy): Bacteria > Pseudomonadati > Pseudomonadota > Alphaproteobacteria > Hyphomicrobiales > Phyllobacteriaceae > Mesorhizobium > Mesorhizobium sp. P3_A2. The sequence continues at coordinate 94,846 of NZ_JBFUGC010000008.1, read as the reverse complement.
GTGTCACCTGATTTTCATGGGTGATTTGGTTGTTCTTGCTGCGAAAGGAAATACACTGAGAACAGCACTGCGGAAGAAGGCCGACATCGTGCCTTCGCCGGCCAGGATCAGCGTAGACGACGCCGTATCCCGTGCCATCAAGACAGTCCTTGCCAGTCTGGAAGACTCCAAGGCCGAAAATATTGTCTCAATCGACATTCAGGGGAAATCGAGCCTCGGCGACTATATGGTCGTCGCGTCGGGTCGATCGCACCGTCATGTCTCGGCTGTCGCCGACCATCTCCTCAAGGCGCTCAAGGATGCCGGCCTCGGCATGGCGCGCGTCGAGGGGTTGTCCGGCGCCGACTGGGTCCTGATCGATTCAGGCGATATCATCGTCCATGTCTTCCGCCCCGAAGTCCGCGAATTCTACAATCTTGAAAAGATGTGGCAGGCGCCGGATCTCGAGGAAGAGACCCTCCACTAAGCCGCTCGCGCGGCTTATAGAGGCGCGATGAAAGTATTCGTTCATGCCGTGGGCCGGATGAAGACCGGCCCCGAGAGAGAACTCGCCGACCGCTATTTCGAGCGTTTCGCCAAGAGCGGCCCGGCGATCGGGCTCGAATTCTCCGGTGTCACCGAGATTGCCGAGGGACGCGCCCAGAACGCCAATGAGCGCCGCCGCGAGGAAGGCCAGAAGCTGCAGGCGCAGCTACAGCCGGGCACGGCGTTGTTCCTGCTCGACGAACGCGGCAAAAACTTGTCTTCAGACGATTTCGCCAGCCGCATCGGCCAGCTGCGCGATGGCGGCCGCAAGGCGCTGGTCATCGCCATTGGCGGCGCCGACGGACACGACCAGCCGCTGCGCGATCAAGCCGATCTGGTGCTGTCGTTCGGCGCGGCAACCTGGCCGCACCAGCTGGTGCGCGTCATGCTGGGCGAGCAGCTTTATCGCGCGGCGACAATTCTCTCGGGCCATCCGTACCATCGGTCGTAAACCGGTGGACGCTATCACCGTCATACCGATTTCCGCCCCAATGCACGGCTGTCTTATGCTAGGCTTCGGTTTCGATCATGGTTGATGGTTCGTTAACGAAGCCACGCATAGAGTCGGGCTTCAATGGCTGACAACGGGAAATCAGGAACGGGCTACGGGCGCGCGCGCTGCGGCATCGCTGTCGCGGCGCTGTTGCTATCGCTAGGGCTTGCGCGGGCGCAGAGCACACTCGATATCGCGCCCGACCCCGATCAGAGCCGGGCCGAATATGAGAAGGTGTCGGCCGAGATCACGCTGTCGTCCGAACGGCTGGCCAAGCTTGCCGCCGACATTGCGGCGGTCAAGAAGGACCATGCCTCGATCACCGCGGCGCTGATCCAGTCGGCGATGACCGAGCAGAAGCTCGGCCAGGACATCGAGGATATCGGCGCCAGGCTGGAAGGGCTGAAGGGCGAGGAACAGAAAATCCGCGTCTCACTGGCGGCGCGACGCGACGTGCTGGCTGAAGTGCTGGGCGCGCTGCAGCGCATGGGGCTCAATCCGCCGCCGGCGATCCTGGTCAAGCCGGAAGACGCGCTGTCGTCGGTGCGCAGCGCCATCCTGCTCGGCGCCGTGGTGCCGGAACTGCGCCAGCAGACCGACAAATTGCTGGCCGATCTCAAGGAGCAGACGCGGGTGACGGCCTCGATCGAGGCCGAGCGGACGCGGCTGACGGCGGCGGTCGGCGAGCAGACGGCGGAAAAGAAGCGGCTCTCCATGCTGCTCGAAGCCAAGCAGAAGCTCGAGGCCGACACCTGGACCGCGATGGTGGCGGAAAAGCAGCGCTCCCAAGCGCTTGCGGCCAAGGCCGGCAGTCTGAAGGAACTGATCGCCTCGCTCGAGGCCGACAAGAGCCGTAAGGCGGCGGATGCAGTTAAGGCAGGCGAGCAGAAGGCGGCTGACGGCGACAAGCCGGACGCGGATACCACTGCGTCGACAGAGCTTGCCTCTCTGCCAGTGCCGGAAGGCAACCGCCTCACCGCCTCGGCGCCGTTTTCGGCCCTTCAAGGCCAGGTCGCACTGCCGGTCACCGGCAAGATCAAGCGCCGTTTCGGGGCCGATGACGGTAACGGCGCGGTGATGCTTGGTGACATGGTTGCGACACAATCGGGAGCCATCGTCACGGCACCGGCGGACGGAAATGTGCTTTATGCGGGGCCTTTTCGCTCCTATGGTCAACTCTTGATCCTCAATGCAGGAGACGGCTATCATGTCGTCCTGGCGGGGATGAGCAGAATCAGCGTCGCGTCTGGCCAGTCGGTGCTCGCAGGAGAGCCGGTCGGCGCGATGGGAGAGGCCCGGGTGGCAAGCACCTCGGCCTCGAAGAATGGAAATGCCACGCCGGAACTCTACGTCGAGTTCCGCAAGGATGGAAAACCCGTCGATCCGACCCCATGGTGGGCGGACCGCTTCTCTGGAAGGACGTGAAATGATGCGGAAACTGTCGCTTCTTATTGCCGGTGCGCTGATGGGCGCGTCAGCGATGAGCCTGGTCTATGGCGCGCCCGGCTCGACGGCGAACGCTGCAGGCTCCGAAACCTACAAGCAACTGGCGATCTTCGGCGACATTTTCGAGCGCGTGCGGGCGCAGTATGTGACGCCGCCGGATGACAAGTCGCTGGTGGAAAACGCCATCAACGGCATGCTCGCCTCACTCGATCCGCACTCCTCCTACATGAATGCCGAGCAGGCGCAGGACATGCGCGTGCAGACCAAGGGTGAGTTCGGCGGCCTCGGCATCGAGGTCACCATGGAGAACGACCTGGTGAAGGTGATCACGCCGATCGACGACACCCCGGCCGCCAAGGCAGGCGTGCTGGCCGGCGACTATATCGCCAAGATCGACGGCGAAGAGGTTCGCGGCCTGACGCTGAACGACGCGGTCGAGAAGATGCGCGGCCTGGTCAACACGCCGATCAAGCTCACCATCCTGCGCCAGGGCGCCGACAAGCCGATCGAGCTGACCGTCGTGCGCGACATCATCAAGGTCAAGGCGGTCAAGTTCCGGGTCGAGAACGACATCGGCTACATGAAGATCACCTCCTTCACCGAAAAGACCTATGACGACCTCGAGAACGCCATCGACACCATCAAGAAGCAGGTGCCGAACGACAAGCTCAAGGGCTATGTGCTCGATCTGCGCCTCAACCCGGGCGGCCTGCTCGACCAGGCGGTGAGCGTGTCCGACGCCTTCCTCGACCGTGGCGAGATTGTCTCGACCCGCGGCCGCGACCCGAAGGATGTCACCCGCTTCGACGCCAAGGCAGGCGACGACATCGGCGCCAAGCCGCTGATCGTGCTGGTCAATGGCGGTTCGGCCAGTGCTTCGGAAATCGTTGCCGGCGCGCTGCAGGACCTGCGCCGCGCCACCGTGGTCGGTACGCAGTCCTTCGGCAAGGGCTCGGTGCAGACCATCATCCCGCTTGGCGAGAACGGCGCGCTGCGCCTGACGACGGCGCTCTATTACACGCCGTCGGGCAAGTCGATCCAGGGCAAGGGCATCACGCCCGACATCAAGGTCGACCAGCCGCTGCCCCCCGAACTGCAAGGCAGGGACCTGACGCGCGGCGAATCGGACCTCAAGGGTCACATCAAGGGCGCCGACGAGAGCGATACCGGTTCGGGCTCGGCTGCCTATGTGCCGCCGGATCCTAAGGACGATCTGCAACTGATCTACGCCGAACAGCTGCTGCGCGGCCAGAAGACCGATCCGGCGTTCCCGCCGAATCCGGAGAAGGCCGTGCTCAACCAGTAAGTCGACCGGCGGGACTCTTTGTTTGGATGCATGTCGATGTCCCAAAACCGGGACCACTTTTGAGCGACATGCATCTGGCTGCCTGATCGAAGCAATGCAATGCTGCCGGGACCGCAAGGTTCCGGCAGTTTGATTCGGAGGCAGTGGCTGGAGAGCGGGGCCTCAAAAGGCGCCGAGGACGCGCCGTCAGTTTTGGATCTGCGCATGGCGAAAAGGTATCGCTGATCATGCGCCCGGGGATACGGCTTGGCTGACATCGGCAAGGACATAGAACGCCCGCTCGGACAGACCGTCCGGCCGCGCGCTGCGTCGCGCGGGTTGAGCGCCCGTACTGTCGCGACGACGCTGGTCGTCCTGGCCGCGCTAGGCATCTCCGGCGCGATCGCGCTGCGCGAAAAGCCGTTCCGCAAGCCCGAACAGGCGGCGGTCTCGACGCCGAAGGTGACGGCGGCGGAGCCTGCCGCGGCGGCACCGACCGCCGCGCCCGCCGCGCCGAAGGCGGAAGCGCCGCCCAAGGCTGCCGGGCCGCAGATCATTCATATGCAGACCCAGGAGGGCGACGGTCCAGCGAATGCGGCGATCGTCATTCATGACCCGTCGACGATCGGTCAGAATCTGAAGATCGCGCATATTCCTGATAAGGCGCTGATCGAGGCCAGCGACACCGGCCCGCTGCCGGTACGTGCCGCCGACGGCAGGCGGCCGTTCGACGTCTATGCGCGGCCGTGGTCCGGGTCGCGCGGCGCCCGCGTGGCGATTGTCATCGGTGGGCTTGCCGTGTCGCAGACCGGCACGCAGGCGGCGATCGCCAAGCTTCCGGCAGAAGTGACTTTGGCCTTTGCGCCGCAAGGCAACAGCATCGGCCGCTGGATGCAGGCCGCACGGCAGAGCGGGCATGAGGTCGTCATGCAGGTGCCGCTCGAACCGTTCGACTTTCCCAACGTCAATCCCGGCCGTAACACGCTGACGGTGGCGGCGAGCCCGGACGACAACCTGAAGAGCCTGCGTTGGGCGCTGTCGCGGACCACCAATTATACCGGTGTCATGAACTATATGGGGGCGCGCTTTTCCGCCGACGCGACGGCGATGGGACCGTTCATGGCCGAGCTCGGCAAGCGCGGCCTTGCCTATATCGATGACGGCTCGTCCGCGCGGAGCTTGGCGCCCGATCTCGCCTTGAAGGACGGCGTGCCGTTTGTCGCCGGCGATATGGCGATCGATGCCGTGCAGGATCGCGGCGCCATCCTGAAAAAGCTCGACGCGCTGGAAGCCACAGCGCGCGCCAAGGGCTCCGCCGTCGGCATCGGCTCGGCCTTCGACCTCACCGTCGACACGGTTGCGGCGTGGGTGCTCGAGGCGAAAAAGCGCGGCATCGAGATCGTGCCGATCTCGGCGGTGGCCACCGACCCGGAAAAAAATTAGCGCGAACTCCCGAAACGGCTGGACCTGACTGATGGCTAAAAAGATCGATCCCGAGACGCTGCCCTACCGCCCCTGCGTCGGACTGATGATCCTCAATGCCGACGGGCTGGTCTGGGTCGGCCATCGCATCGCCGAGCCGGACAGCGAATTTGCCGGCACGAAGCAGCTCTGGCAGATGCCGCAAGGCGGCATCGACAAGGGCGAGGAGCCGCTGCAGGCGGCCGGGCGCGAGCTCTATGAGGAGACCGGCATGCGCTCGGTCACGCTGCTGGCCGAGGCGCCGCACTGGATCAACTACGATCTGCCGGCCGATCTGGTCGGCATCGCCTTCAAGGGGCGTTATCGCGGCCAGACGCAGAAATGGTTCGCCTACCGCTTTCACGGCGAGACCAGCGAGATCCAGATCAATCCGCCGCCCGGCGGCCATACCGCCGAATTCGATGAATGGGCCTGGCGGCCGATGCAGGACCTGCCCGACTTGATCGTGCCGTTCAAGCGCAAGGTCTATGAGGATGTGGTGGCGGCATTCCGTCACTTATCGCCTTCATCGTGATTTGATCACAGGAGGCGCCTTGGCGATTTCTGCAAGGTCCAACTCAAGCAGAGTGTCGGATGTTTCCTCGGGCCATGCACCAACGGTAAAGCCTCCCCATACCATCAGGTCGAGAACGGCAACGCCTTCGCTGTTGGGGCGTATCGAGAATTCGTTCTTGGGAAACGTCTCGTCGATGTAGAAGCGGACCGGAGCCGTAAGATTTTTGTCCTTGCACTGGACTTGAAGCCTGACCCGAACCAGATCGCCGCCATTGTGTTTGGACGGGAAGCTCGCGGACAGGACGTAGCCGCCTACGCTGCTCTGCCCTCCAAAGCGACCCTTTTGGGTATCGCTGCCATTTGTTGGCGGCGGTAGTTTGGGCGGGGTCCTCGGAGCCTCGCTTGCAACCGCCGGAGCCTCCTCCATCGGGCCGGCCTCGGCGATCGTTGAGCATTTTTTGATGTGGCTGATCTCCTCGCGGAGATCGCTGATTTTTTTCTCGAAAGCGAGCATGCTTTCGCTGATGGCTTTGCCATTGTCGCCGGACAGGCCGATTTCGGCGCCGCCGAACTTGAGCGTAATCAACCGGGGCAACAAAATGCCCACCACGGCAATTCCCAGGAGTTTGACGATCGCCCCGAACTCCTTCGGATCCTTCGCGTCGACCTTCCAGAAAGTGGTCACCGCCAGGACAAACCCGACAATAATCAAGACGGTTGGCGAATAACTCTGGACCCACTCAATGAGCTTCTCGAAGAAGTTTTTTATTTTGATACCAGCGCCTGAGAGCTTCGTTCTATGCGCTTCATCAGATTTGAACGCCATAGTATCCCCCACCGTTACTCAAGTGCCCCATGAGAAACGATAGTATAAATCAACGGCTATTCCCATCGATATCTTCTCGTGGTGTGCGCTTGGGTGCTCGGCTGATGGTTGCGGCATGGCGAGGCCGGCCCTAAAGATTGACGAGCAACCGAATGGACCCGGCATGAATCAGGCTTCCGCAACGTCCAGGCCGAAAGTCGTGACCGGCGTCAGCGAAGCAGCGGCCGGCGCCATCCTGACCATCGATCTCGGCGCGGTCAGGGAGAACTACCGCCGGCTGAAGGCGAAGCTTGGTGGCGTGCGCTGCGCCGGCGTCGTCAAGGCCGACGGCTACGGGCTCGGCGCGCGGCAAGTGGCGGCCGCGCTGGTTGCCGAAGGCTGCGACATCTTCTTTGTCGCGCATCTCACTGAGGGTGTGGCGCTGCGCGACGCACTCGGGCCACGGCCGCAGATCCATGTGCTGAACGGCTTGCCGCCGGGATCGGAGCCGGAAGCGGTTGCGGCGGATCTTGTTCCGGTCATCAACAGCGCCGGGCAACTGAAGGCATGGAGCGAGGCCGGCCAGAAGGCTGGCCGCAAGTTCAAGGCGGCCATCCAGGTCGATAGTGGCATGTCACGGCTGGGGATGGCGCCGTCGGAGGTCGAGGCGCTTGCCGCCGATGCCTTCGCCGGCGTTGACGTTGTCCTGGTCATGAGCCATCTGGCCCGGGCCGACGAACCCACCAATGCAGCCAATGATGCGCAACTCGGGGAATTCGAACGGTTGCGCAAAATGCTGCCCAAGGCGCCGGCGTCGCTCGACAATTCCTCTGGAATCTTTCTCGGGCCGCGCTATCGGTACGACCTCGCCCGCCCAGGTGCTGCGCTCTACGGCATCAACCCGACGCCAAGCGAGGCGAACCCGATGCTGCCGGTGGTGCGGCTCGAGGCAAAGATCATCCAGACGCGCAGCATCGAAAAGGGTGTGGGCGTCGGCTACGGCCATGCCTTTCTGGCCAGCGGTCCTTTGCGTGTGGCGACGATCTCGCTCGGCTACGCCGATGGCTGGCACCGGCGCGCCGCATCGGCCGCCTGGTTCGAAGGTGTCAGGCTGCCCTTTGTCGGACGCGTGTCGATGGATTCGATCATCCTCGACATCTCGGCGCTGCCGGCCGACCGCTTGCGCGAGGGCGACCTTGTCGAGTTGCTCGGGCCATCGCAGGGCGTTGATGAGGCGGCCGGCCATGCCGGCACGATCGGCTATGAAATCCTGACCAGCCTCGGCCCCCGCTTTCATCGCCGCTACATCAACGAATAGAAGCGCGACACGCCGCCCCTTGGCGGACGCGGCAAAATCCGGCAGACAGGAGGCGACGGCTTCAGGCTCGGATAAGATGTCGTCGTGGAGAGTGATGCGATGAAGATCTTCGTGTTGGGCGGCGGCGTTATCGGGGTCACCACAGCCTACTACCTCGCCGAGGCCGGCCACGAGGTCACGGTGTTCGATCGCCAGAAGGGGCCGGCGCTGGAAACCAGCTTCGCCAATGCCGGCGAGGTGTCGCCCGGCTATGCCTCGCCCTGGGCCGGTCCCGGCATTCCGCTGAAGGCGATCAAATGGCTGTTGATGAAGCATGGTCCGCTTGTGGTGCGACCGGCCTTCGATCCTTACATGTGGACGTGGCTGCTCAAGATGCTGCGCAACTGCACGGCCGATCGCTATGCCATCAACAAGGCGCGCATGGTGCCGCTCGCCGAATACAGCCGCGACACGCTGAAGGCACTGCGCGAGGCGACCGGCATCGCTTATGACGAGCGCACCAAAGGCACGCTGCAGCTGTTTCGTACGCAAAAGCAGCTCGACGGTACCGGCGGCGATGTCGAGGTCCTGAAGAAATACGGCGTGCCCTACGAGTTGCTCGATCCCGATGGCTGCGTCGCGGCCGAGCCGGCGCTGGCCGGCGTGCGGGAAAAGTTCGTGGGCGGCCTCAGGCTGCCCGGCGACGAGACCGGCGACTGCAAGATGTTCACCGACAGATTGGCCGAGCTCTGCGTGGCGCGCGGCGTCACCTTCGAATACGGCACGCAGATCAGGCGCTTCACCAAAAACCGCAATCGCATCGTCAGCTTCGGCACCGACCAGCGCTCGCGCGCGGCCGACGCCTATGTGCTGGCGTTGGGCAGCTATTCGGCGCGCTTCATGCGACTGCTCAGGCGTCCGATCCCGGTCTATCCGGTCAAGGGTTACTCGATCACCGTGCCGATCAAGGACGCGGCGGCTGCACCGGTATCGACGGTGATGGACGAAACCTACAAGGTGGCGATCACCAGGCTCGGCGACCGCATCCGCGTCGGCGGCACGGCGGAGATTTCCGGCTTCGACCTCAGGCTGCATGAATCGCGCCGGCGCACGCTTGAACATTCGGTCGGCGATCTGTTCCCGGATGGCGGCGACCTCAAGGCCGCGTCGTTCTGGTGCGGACTGCGGCCGATGACGCCGGATGGGCCGCCGCTGGTCGGCCGCACCGAGTTTTCCAACCTCTATCTCAACACCGGCCACGGCACGCTTGGCTGGACCATGGCCTGCGGCTCGGCCAAGGTGCTGTCCGACATCATCTCCAGCAAAGTGCCCGACATCGACGTGCGCGAGTTGGGGCCGGAGCGGTATTTGCGGTAGGGATCAGAACGCCTCCTTCACCCAGCCCTTCGAAAACAGCCACCGGTAGGCCCACGTGATCGTCACCTTGGTCGGGACCGGGTTCGAATGGGCGACATAGTCGTCATAGACCGGTTTCATTCTGGCGTAGAAGGCGGGGTCGAGCACCATCATGCCGTTCTCCAGGTCGTGGAAGAAGCTGCGGTTGTTGAGGTTGACCGACGAGATCGTCACCAGCCTTTCGTCGATCATCATGATCTTGGAATGCAGCACGACCTCGGGTGCCTTGAATTCGCGGATGTTGATGCGGTCGCCATATTTCGCGACGAACAGCTTGTTGAGCGCGGTCAGCAACTTGCCGCCAATGTCGCCCTTGAGGTCGATGCGGCCGACAATGTCGATCCTGACGCCGCGGGCCAGAGCCCGCTCGATGGCCAGTCTGAGCTCCGGTGTCAGATTGAGGTAGGGATTGACGATCTCGATATGGTGCTTGCGGTGTCGATCAGCTCGACGAAATAGGTCTCCAGCGCGTGGTTGTCCTCATAAGGCGCAGCCTACACGAACAGCCCGCGTTCGCGTTCCACCGCCTTGGTGATGAAGTTGGCGACGATCTGGACACGGCGCAGCGGCCTGACCGATTCATGATAGACCAGCCAGTAGGCGCGGCGGATCGGAGCCACGATGTCGACGGGGATCAGCTCCGGCATCGAGCGGGCGACGAAGGTGTGCAGGATGCCAATGCCGGCACCGGAGCGCACCGCCTCGGCCTGGCCGAGGGCCGAGGAAATGGCAAAGCTGGTGCGCCAGTCCGGGCTGAACTCGGCGGCATAGTCGAGCGATGGGCTGACGATGAGGTCCGGCACATAGCCGATCAATGTATGCTGGCTTAGTTCCGCTGATGTCCGCGGCAGGCCATGCGCCTCGACATAGCCGCGAGATGCAAACAGGCCGAGCGTATAGTCGACCAGCTTTCCCGCCACCAGCCTGCCTTCGCTCGGCCGCTCGACGGTGATGGCGATGTCGGCCTCGCGCCGCGACAGCGAGAAGGAACGCGGCACCGGCACCAACTGGATGGTCAGTTCGCGGTGCAGCGCCGTCAGCGCACCGAGACGCGTGGCGAGGAAGGCGACGCCGAATCCGTCGGGCGCGCCGATGCGCACCGTGCCCGAGATGTCGTCGCCTTCGCCTGACACAGTGGAGCGCGCGGCAATCATGTCGCTCTCCATGCGCTCGGCAATGTCGAGGAAGCGCTCGCCGGCCGGCGTCAGTTCGCTGCCGGTGGTAAGCCGGCGAAAGAGTTTCGTCCTGAGCGCATCCTCGAGCGCGGCGATGCGGCGCGAGACCGTGGCGTGGTTGAGCTCCAGCCGTTTGGCAGCGCCAAGGATCTGACCCGCGCGGGCCACGGCGAGAAAGATGCGGACGTCATCCCAGTTCATGGGGACGGCCTTGATGACAATGACCGGCGCTGCGATCCTTCACACCCCGCCTCTGTCCTGCCGGACATCTCCCCCTCAAGGGTGGAGATCGGCAGCTTCGTCGGCAGCTTTCTTTCTGCGACGTTGAATATTGGCGAAAGCAGCCATGAGAGCTCAATCTCCCCCCTTGAGGGGGAGATGTCCGGCAGGACAGAGGGGGGTGTGACGAAGCTCAACTTTGAGAAGTCCTGCAAAGATAGGCACGCGCTGTCATTTGCGGCAATTAATGCACACCGGGTCGCCGTTGTCTAATTCCTGCACAACGGTTGCGTTCTCCCTCGCGTTGCCTTCGCGCCGGCAAAGGCGTTGAATGCGTCATCACAAACTCAGGGAGAGAAACCATGATCGAATACGGTCATTTCATCGGCGGCAAGCATGTCGCCGGGACTAGCGGGCGTAAGCAGGACGTGATGCAGCCGATGGACGGCACGGTGCGCGGTACGGTGGCGCTGGCTTCGCCGGCGGAACTGCGCGCGGCGGTCGAGAACGCCAAGGAAGCGCAGCCGAAATGGGCCGCCACCAACCCGCAGCGGCGCGTGCGCGTCTTGATGAAGTTCCTCGAACTGGTGGCCAGGGACTATGACGAGCTGGCCGACATACTGGCGCGCGAGCATGGCAAGACCATCGCCGACGCCAAGGGCGACATCCAGCGCGGCCTCGAAGTGGTCGAGGTCTGCATCGGCGCGCCGCACATGATGAAGGGCGAGTTCACCGACGGCGCCGGCCCCGGCATTGACGTCTATTCGATGCGCCAGCCGCTCGGCGTTGTTGCCGGCATCACGCCGTTCAATTTCCCGGCTATGATCCCGCTGTGGAAGATCGCGCCGGCAATCGCTTGCGGCAACGCGTTCATCCTGAAGCCTTCCGAGCGTGACCCGGGCGTGCCGATGCGCATCGCCGAACTGTTCATCGAGGCCGGCCTGCCGGCCGGCATCCTCAACGTCGTCAATGGCGACAAGGATGTCGTCGACGCCATCCTCGACGATGCCGACATCAAGGCCATCGGCTTTGTCGGCTCGACGCCGATCGCGCATTACATCTATTCGCGCGGCACGGCGGCGGGAAAACGCGTGCAGTGCTTCGGCGGCGCCAAGAACCACATGATCATCATGCCCGACGCCGACATGGACCAGACGGTCGATGCGCTGATCGGCGCCGGCTACGGCTCGGCCGGTGAGCGCTGCATGGCGATCTCGGTGGCGGTGCCTGTCGGCAACGACACCGCCAACCGGCTGATGGAAAAGCTGGTCCCGCGTGTCGAAAGCCTCAAGGTCGGCCCGTCGACCGATTCCTCCGCTGATTTCGGCCCGCTGGTGACGCGCCAAGCTCTGGAGCGGGTCAAGGGCTATGTCGACATTGGCGTCAAGGAAGGCGCCAAGCTGGTCGTCGACGGCCGCGGCTTCTCTATGCAGGGCTACGAGGACGGCTATTATATGGGCGGCTGCCTGTTCGACAACGTCACCGCCGACATGCGCATCTACAAGGAAGAGATCTTTGGTCCGGTGCTCTCGGTGGTGCGCGCGCCGACCTATGAGAACGCCATCAAGCTCGCCAACGACCACGAAATGGGCAATGGCGTCGCCATCTTCACCCGCGACGGCGATGCCGCGCGCGACTTCGCTTCCCGTGTCCAGGTCGGCATGGTCGGCATCAACGTGCCGATCCCGGTTCCGATCGCCTACTACACGTTCGGCGGCTGGAAGGCGTCGTCCTTCGGCGACCTCAACCAGCACGGCCCGGATGCGTTCCGCTTCTACACCAAGACCAAGACGGTGACATCGCGCTGGCCGTCCGGCATCAAGGACGGCGCGGAATTCGTCATCCCGACGATGAACTGACGTCTGGTACTTGTTCCACGATCAGGGGCGCAACTTAGTTGCGCCCCTGATTTTTTGCATGACGTCACACCGTCGGAATCGTGCCGCCGTCGATGACGTATTCGGCGCCGTGGATCGCCGAGGCGCGGTCGGAGACAAGGAAAGCCACCAGTTCCGCAACCTCTTGCGGCCATGCCGGCCGGCCGATCGGGATGCCGCCCAGCGCATCCATGATGCCCTGGCGGGCGGTTGCCTCGTCCGAACCCGAGTGGGATGCCAGCCGCTTCACCATGGCTTCTGAAGCGGTGGTGTGGATCCAGCCCGGCGCCACGGTGTTGACGCGAATCCCTTTCGGCCCGAGCTCCTTGGACAGCGCCTTGCTGTAGGTCGATAGGGCCGCCTTGGCCGCCGCATAGGCGATGGTGGATTCGTGCAGCGGCAGGCGGCGCTGGATCGACGATATATGGACGATGGCGCCGGAGCCTTGCTCGATCATATGCGGGACAAGCAGGCGATCGAGCCGCACCGCCGCCAGCAGGTTGAGGTTTAGTTCATCTTGCCAGGCCTGCTCCGACAGTCCGGCAAATCCTCCCCCTGGGCTCTTCGAGCCACCGACGCTGTGCACGACGATGTCGATGCCACCCAGCTGCTCCAACACACTTGCGGCGACTGTCTCGGTGCCTGCCAAGGTGCTTACATCGGCCTGCACGAACATCTGCGTCGATGGCGCGCCAGGGCTAGCAGAGCGGGCGGTCGTCAGAACGGCCGCACCTGCCGCCGTAAGCCGGTGAACGATGGCTAGGCCAGCACCCTTGGTGCCGCCAGTGACCAGAACCCGCTTGCCGGCAAATTCCTGGGCGTCGACCGCAAATTTCTGGACGATGGTCATGCGCCGATCTCCAGCCGCGCGATCCGGTCGCCCGCCAGCGTGAAGTTGTAATGGAGCGTAGCGGGGCTGCCGGGGAAATTGCCTGAGACGAGGCCGGCGACCCGCCAAGCCTGACCATTGGCCGTCGCGTCGGCGACCTCGACCGTCACCCGGTATTTGCGTGTGGTTGCATCCATCCAGTCGCGGATGGCGGCCGACCCCTGATGGACTTCGCCTTCGTCGCGAACCGTCGCATCCGATGCGAAGGGGGTGAGCATGGCGTCGATGTCGTGCCGGTTCTTAGCAGCAAAATAATCCGCCAGCGGCTGGGGAAGTTTTACGGTCATGGATCTCGTCTCCGGTTCCGGTTGTCGCTCCACCGGTTCGACGTCGGCGGTGCTTGCTCGGTCCCTAAAGTGAGATATGCTGCGGAAATGACAAGAACCGACGAAAAGGTAAGGTACTTACCCGAAAGTAAGGTTGGGCCTGAAAGCAAGGACGAGCCGCTGACACCCTCATCGGCGGCAAGCGGCGTGGAGAATGTGCTGCGCATCCTCGAAGGCCGCTGGAAACTGGTGATCCTGTTTCACCTGTTCGGCGGCAAGGTGCTGCGCTTCTCCGACCTCGAACGGGCGATCCCGGCAATCTCGCAAAAAATGCTGATCCAGCAGCTGCGACAGATGGAGGCCGATGGCATCGTGCGCCGTATCGTGCATCACCAGGTGCCGCCGAAGGTCGAATATCGCCTGACCGACTGGGGTCAGGCCCTGTGCCCGGCGCTCGATGCCCTGCTGAAATGGGCAGCACTTCGCGAACCGGCGGAAGTCTGACGCCGACCGTTGTCCTGCAACGCGCCGCAAGCCCCGAAATGGTGCTTGTTTTCGGTTCGGGGCCTCACCATATCGATTCAAGGGAATGATAAATTTCCCTGACGACAGACCGGAAAACCAGAAGGAGTGACGTGATGAAGACGTCGAACCCGGCCTGGAACGTTTCGGTATATTGAGGCTGCCCCATGTGCCTCCCTTTGCCGGAACGCCAAGGCGAAGGAGGTGCCCATGGCACACAAATTTTCGTTTCGATGGATCAGGATAGCCGCGATCGGCACCGCGCTGGCGCTGTCGACGCCATCGGCGCAGGCGCAATTTATCTGCGGTGGCCACAGCGACCTCGTCGCGGGGCTGGCGCAGGCCTTTCAGCAAAAGCAGATCGGCTACGGTGTGGTCGGCGAGGCCGCCATTGTCGAGATCTATGTTGCGGCAAATGGGACCTGGTCGATGCTGGTGACCGACGTGAAGGGTCGAAGCTGCATCTTCGCGACCGGTGACGGATGGGAGAATACCGCCATCGCCACCGCGCAAGGGATCTGATCGCCCGTTCAGCGCGTCGCCGCCGTCTCGGCATGGCCACGTAGCAGCGCCATCAGGCGCTCGGCGTCCTTGGCGGCTGCTTCCTCGTCGCCGTCCAGGATCGAGCGGATCAGCGCGACGTGGTGCTCGGCGGATTCGGCAAGGCCAGTGTCGGCCTTGTAGCGGAACCAGAAGCGGCGGCTGTGGGTCTGCAAGGGCGCGGCCAGCCGCGCCGCGAACGGGTTGTCGGCAGCCTGCGCCAGCGCCTCGTCGAGCGCCTTGTCGGCCTGGATGAAGGCCAGCACGTTGCCCGAGATGACCGCCTTCTGCATGGCAAGTGCTGCATCGTGAAACATGTCGGCGGCCTCGCGGGTGACGAAACGGGCGGCTGAGCGTGCCAGCACCACCTCGACGCCGCGGCGCGCGTCAAGCACGCGCAGCCAGTCGCCGGGGTGCAGCGGGGCAATGGCGATGCCGGCGCGTGGCCTTATGTCGAGCAAGCCTTCCCAGGCCAGGCGCTGGATCGCCTCGCGCACTGGCGTGCGGCCGAGGCCGAGCCTTTCGATCAGGGCGCCCTCGGTGACAAAGCTCGCCGGCGCCAGTTCCAGCGTCACGATCATATGCTCGAGCGCGCGGTAGGCCTTGGCGGCAGCCGGTTCGGGTGTCGTTCCCGGATCAATGGATATCAAAGGTTCGCTCCTGATATATTTTAGATATATCATAGCAGATTCCGCATTGACAGCAGATTTCTCAGCAGATATATGGCTGATATATCAGATGGAGAGACAGCTATGTGGACCGGAGTTTTCCCCGCCGTCACGACCAAATTCACCGCCGACGACCGCCTCGATCATGCCGAGATGGAGCGCTGCTTTGCATTGCAGATGGAGGCCGGCTGCGACGGCATCATCGTCTGCGGCTCGCTCGGCGAAGGCCCGATGCTGTCGCATGACGAAAAGATCGAGGTGCTGAAGACGGCACAGAAAGTCGCCGGGAACAAGCCGGTGCTGCTGACGGTCAACGAGGCCGGCACCCGCGAGGCGGCAAGCATCGCCAAGCGCGCCGCCAAGGAAGGCGCCAACGGGCTGATGGTGGTGCCGAGCCCGATCTATCACACCAACCCGGAAGAGACGGTCGCCGCCTTGCGCGCCGTCGCCCAGGCCGGCGACCTGCCTGTGATGATCTATTCCAACCGGCTCGCCTACCGCGTCGACGTCACCGTCGACCAGATGGAGGAATTGGCCGCCGACAAGCGCTTCGTCGCCATCAAGGAATCGTCCGACGATATCCGCCGTTCGACCGAGATCATCAACCGCTTCGGCGACCGCTACGACCTCTTCACCGGCGTCGACAATCTCGCCTTCGAGGCGCTGTCGGTCGGCGCCATCGGCTGGGTGGCAGGTCTGGTCACCGCCTTCCCGCGCGAGACCGTCGCCATCTACCAGCTGATGAAGCGGGGCCGCCGCGAGGAGGCGCTTTCGATCTACCGCTGGTTCCGGCCGCTGCTCGATCTCGACGTGTCTACCTATCTGGTGCAGAACATCAAGCTTGCCGAAGTGTTCGCCATCCAGACCAACGACCGCGTGCGCATGCCGCGCCAGCCGCTGTCGGGCGAGCGCCGCAAGGCGGTCGAGAAGATCGTCAGGGACGCGCTGGCGGTACGGCCGAAGCTGCCGACGTTCTGAATTGTCAATGCTGCAGGCCCCCTCATCCGGCCGCTTCGCGGCCACCTTCTCCTCGTTGGGGAGAAGAGACTCGCGCCGGCGTTGGCGAACTCTTCTCCCCTCGGGGAGAAGGTGGCCCGAAGGGCCGGATGAGGGGGCTGGCTCGGATCACCGAGATTGGCCATTTTGCATGGCGCGCGGTCATGAATAGCGATGCTGCAATCGACATCGCCATTGTCGGTGGCGGCATTGTCGGTATCTGCGCCGCAGCCCTGCTGGCTGAGGCGGGGCGCAGCGTTACCATCTTCGACCGCACCGGCATCTGCGAGGAAACCAGCTCCGGCAATGCCGCCGCCTTTGCCTTTTCCGACGTGCTGCCGATGGCGCATAAGGGCATGATGCGGCAATTGCCGAAATGGCTTGCCGATCCGCTCGGACCGCTCAGCATCCCACCGGCCTATCTGCCGAAGCTCCTGCCATGGCTGTTCCGCTTCTGGCGCGCTGGCGCGCCGCGGCATTATGAGGCGAGCCTTGTGGCACAGGCGGGCATGATGAGGCTCGCCGAGGCCGAATGGATGGGGTTGCTCCAGCGGTCCGGCACGCGGCCGATGCTGTACGAGGATGGTTCGCTGGAACTTTACGAAAGCGAGGCAGAGTTCCAGGCCGGACTGTCGGGCTGGGCGGCGCGAGAGCGCTTCGGCATCGGCTTTCGCCATGTCGAAGGCGAGGAACTGGCGCGGCTGCAGCCTGGGCTGTCGCCGCGCTTCATCAAGGGCACGTTCGTGCCGGGATGGAAGACGGTTGCCGACCCGAAACTGCTCGGCAAGGCGGTGTGGGCCTATGCCGAAGGGTTGGGCGCGCGTTTCGAGAAAGCGCGCGTCGAGCGCATCGCCGCCGATCATGCCGGCGTGACGCTGACGCTGGCCGACGGCACGACCAGACAGGCGAGACACCTCGTCGTTGCTGCCGGCGCATGGTCGCATCTGCTGGCCAAGAACCTCGGCGACATTATCCCGCTGGAGACCGAGCGCGGCTACAACACGACATTGCCGAAGACCGCCTTCGCCGTGCAGCGGATGCTGATCTTCTCCGGCCACGGTTTCGTCATCACGCCGCTCGACACAGGCTTGCGCGTCGGCGGCGCCGTCGAGTTGGGCGGACTCGACCGGCCGCCGAATTTTGCGCGCTCGAAGGCGATGCTGGAAAAAGCCAAACAATTCCTGCCGGGGCTGGACCCGTCAGGCGGCCGCGAATGGATGGGCTATCGTCCGTCGCTGCCGGATTCGCTGCCGGTCATCGGCACGGCGCGCACTGCGCCCAACGTTGTCTACGCCTTTGGCCATGGCCATCTCGGCCTGACCCAGGCGGCGGCCAGCGGCCGCTTGATCCGCGATCTCGTTCTCGGGCAGACTTCGCCGATCGATCTTACCCCCTTCGGCCCGCAACGGTTTTGAGTTCGAGGAAATCATGGCCAAAAAATCCTTCTTCTGCATCGACGGCCATACTTGCGGCAATCCGGTGCGGCTGGTCGCAGGCGGCGGTCCCTTGCTCGAGGGGTCGACGATGATGGAACGGCGGGCGCATTTCCTGGCGGAGTATGACTGGATCCGCACCGGGCTGATGTTCGAGCCGCGCGGCCATGACGTGATGTCGGGCTCGATCCTTTATCCGCCGACGCGCGAGGATTGCGACATCGCCATCCTGTTCATCGAGACATCGGGCTGCCTGCCGATGTGCGGCCACGGCACGATCGGCACGGTGACGATGGCGATCGAACATGGGCTGATCAAGCCGAAAACGCCGGGCGTGCTCAGGCTCGACACGCCGGCCGGGCTGGTCATCGCCGAATACAAACAGGTCGGCGACTATGTCGAGGAGGTGCGTATCACCAATGTGCCGTCCTTCCTTTACGCGGAAGGGCTGACGGTGGAGTGTCCGCAGCTTGGCGAGATTACCGTCGATGTCGCTTATGGCGGCAATTTCTACGCCATCGTCGAACCGCAGGCGAATTACCGCGACATGGCTGATTACTCCGCCGGCGATTTCATCGCCTGGAGCCCCGTGGTGCGGCAGCGGCTCAACGAGAAGTATTCGTTCGTGCATCCGGAAAATCCTGAGATCAACCGGCTGTCGCACATGCTGTGGACGGGCAAGCCGACGGTGGCGGGCGCCGATGCGCGCAATGCCGTCTTCTATGGCGACAAGGCGATCGACCGCTCACCCTGCGGCACAGGCACCTCGGCGCGCATGGCGCAGCTTCATGCCAAGGGCAAGCTCAAGGCCGGCGACAGCTTCGTCCATGAATCGATCATCGGCTCGCTGTTCAAGGGCAAGGTCGAAAAGGACGTCACCGTTGCCGGCAAGCCGGCCATCATCCCTTCGATCGGCGGCTGGGCGCGGATGACCGGTCTGAACACCATCTTCATCGACGACCGCGATCCGTTCGCGCATGGGTTCGTTGTCAAGTGAGGTTGCTGGGCGGCTGATCATCCGGCCCGACAGAAACCTCACGACGGAACCAGTCGGCGAAGGTGAGTGCGGCGGGGGAGGCATTCGCCGCCATGGTCAGGAAGTAAGCCTTGTCGCGGTTCGTCGATATGTCGGACAGGACCACGAGGTCGCCGCGCTTCAACTCGTCACGGAAAACATCGACCGGACACAGCGCCACGCCGTGGCCGGCGATGACGGCGGTGGCAAGAATATTGAAGTCGGCGAAGACCGGTCCGTTGCCGACATCGACCTTGGCCAGTCCGGCCTCGGCAAACCACTCGCTCCAGCCCTGGCGGTTCTCGTCGTGCAGCAGGTCGGCGCCGGCGATCCCGGCAGGTGTCCTGAGATGCTCCCTGCCGGCCAGATAGTAGGGGCTGCACACTGGGCGGTTGAGGCGCGAAAACAGTTTCAGGCTTGTGACGCCGGGCGTCGGATCGGCGCCGAGCGTGATCAGCACGTCATTGTCGCCGTCGCCAAGCCTGTCCTCGGCTTTGGCATAGGCGACGCGCATGCCGATGTCGGGGTGACTGGCGGTGAAGGCTGGCAGGCGGGGCACGAGCCAGCGGCTGGCGATGGACGGGATGCAGCCGACAGAAATCGTCGCCGCCGCGGCATTGCGCCGGATGCGCCGGCAGGTGGCGCCGAGTTCGGCAAGGGTAGCGCTCGCTGACGCCTGCAGGGTCACGCCGGCATCGGTCAGCCTTACCTTGCGCGCGTCGCGGTGGAAGAGAGACACGCCCAGCCACTCTTCAAGGCGCCTTATCTGGTGGCTGATCGCCGGATGGGTCACATGCAGCTCTTCGGCGGCGGCGGAAAAGCTCAAGCGGCGCGAGGCAGCCTCAAAGGCGCGGATGGCATTCAGCGGAATGTAGTCCATCTGTAAGATTTACTAACATGATCAGTGAGAAGCAATCATTTGAAAGCCCGCCCGGCATGCGGCATCTCTGCCGTGGATCACCAATCCATCCGCAACTTCCCAGTCCTTGGCCGGTATCCGCAGGGAAATCGACATGTTCACCAGACAATTGGCTGATGTAGAAAAATCTGACTTCTTCGTGAATTGGGGCAATGGCACCAGCCACCGGCTGCTGACCCAGCAGGACGGCATGGGCTTCACCGTCTGTCACACCGTCGTGCGCGCCGGCAGCGAATCGCGCCTTCAGTATCGGCGGCATTTCGAGGCCTGCTACTGCATCGCCGGCACCGGCGAGGTCGAGGACATGTCCGGTGCGGTGCACCGCATCGAACCGGGTACGATCTATGTGCTCAATGAGCATGACGAGCATTATCTGCGGGCCGACGCCGCAGGCGACATGATCCTGGTCAGCGTCTTCAATCCACCCTTGAAAGGCACGGAACGGCATGCGCTGAGCGAGGACGGTGGATCCGCCTACTGATCACAGACGGGCAGTCGCTTCCTTGTCCGGCGGCCGGGCCTGGAAGCTCGGGTTCAACAGGGTCTTTTATCGGCCATCGCGGCCGACTCGATCAACGCTTTGTGGCTAGGCAGCAAGAATCTTGCCTCTGCGGAAAGGAATGTGGCTAAAAAACGAAGCCTGTCAGCAACGCAACGAATCGTCTCATCACCTAATTTTGACGGCGATTTCTTCGAAACGGGGTGCATGGTCCGGCTGAATCGTCAAAGACATTGCGTTATGCCAATGATAGGGTCCGCGATAGTCCAGGGGTCGGGAGCAAAAAAACGGGCAATCGGACGGCGTGCCGGCAAAACACGCACGACGTTTGAAAAATCACGTTGCAATCCGGGCTCGAAACTTTACGACTAGGGGAAATACGAAAAGGAATGCGTCTGCATGGGCGACATTCCAGGGGAGCCATGTACACATGCAGTACTTTGTCCAGCAGCTTATCAATGGGCTGACGCTGGGATCGATCTATGGGCTGATCGCAATCGGCTACACGATGGTCTACGGCATCATCGGCATGATCAACTTCGCCCACGGCGACATTTTCATGGTCGGGGCCTTCGCCGCCCTCGTCGTTTTCCTCATCCTCGGCGCCTTGTTCTATTCGGTGCCGATCGTCCTGGCGCTGCTGATCATGATGATCGTGGCGATGCTGCTCACCAGCCTCTACAACTGGACGATCGAGAAGGTGGCCTACCGGCCGCTGCGCGGTTCGTTCCGGCTGGCGCCGCTGATCACCGCCATCGGCATGTCGATCGCGCTGTCGAACTTCATCCAGGTGACGCAGGGTCCGCGCAACAAGCCGATCCCGCCGATGGTCAGCCAGGTCTACAACATCAACGGCATCAGCGTGTCGCTGAAGCAGATCATCATCGTCATCGTCACGGCGCTGCTGCTCGCCTTGTTCTGGTACCTGGTCAACAGGACCTCACTGGGCCGGGCGCAACGGGCGTGTGAGCAGGACCGCAAGATGGCCGCACTTCTCGGCGTCGATGTCGATCGTACGATCTCGATCACCTTCATCATGGGCGCAGCGCTTGCGGCCGTCGCCGGCACGCTGTTCCTGATGTATTACGGCGTCATCGCCTTCTCCGACGGCTTCGTGCCGGGGGTCAAGGCCTTCACCGCGGCCGTTCTCGGCGGCATCGGGTCTCTGCCGGGCGCCGTGCTTGGCGGGCTTTTGATCGGCTTCATCGAAAGCATGTGGTCGGCGTATTTCTCGATCGACTACAAGGACGTCGCGGCGTTCTCCATCCTGGCGATCGTGCTGATCTTCCTGCCTTCCGGCATTTTGGGCCGGCCAGAAGTCGAAAAGGTCTGAGACAATGGCGGTTACCGTATCCTCGGAGCGCGACACCGTCGCCTCCCCCGTGCAGCGCGCATTTCGTGAGGCGCTCTATGCCGGTGCCATCTCGCTGGGCCTGTTCGTTCTGTTCATCGGCCTGAAGACCGACCAGAACATCAGCAACCAGCTGATCCTGGTGACGCGCTGGTGGCTGCTCATCACCGTGGTCGTGCTGACCATGCTTGGCCGCTTCTTCTACATTGCCTATGGCCAGCCCTTCATGGCCAATCAGAAGATCGCCAATGTCGCCACCGGCCTGTTGCCGGCCAGCGTGGCGTCGCGCTTCTTCCTGCTTCCGGCCTTCATCGGGGCCATCGTGCTGGCAGCGATACTGTTTGTGTTCGGCGGCGCCTTGCCGGGGCTGGTGGGCGATGGTCTGGCCGGCTATCTGCAGTTCCTGCGCGCGCTGGCCGTCATCTATGCGCTGGCCTGTGTGATCTTTTACTTCCGCGCCTACATCCATGACAATTTCACCAAGCTCGGGGTCACCGCATTGGTGCTCTATCCGATCCTGGTCGTTGGCGTGTTGTCGCTGATGTCGTGGTCGTTCGTCGGCGGGCTGCAGGGCTCGCTGAAGTGGATCGACAATTTCGGCATCCAGATCCTGATCTATGTGATGCTAGCCTGGGGGCTGAACATCGTCGTCGGCCTCGCCGGCCTGCTCGATCTCGGCTACGTCGCCTTCTACGCGGTCGGCGCCTATGCCTATGCGCTGCTCGGCTCTCACTACGGCCTGTCGTTCTGGATCCTGCTGCCGACAGCCGGCGCCATGGCCGCCTTCTGGGGCGTGATGCTCGGCTTTCCTGTGCTCCGGCTGCGTGGCGACTACCTGGCGATCGTCACTCTGGCCTTCGGCGAGATCATCCGCCTGGTGCTGATTAACTGGCGCGATGTCACCAACGGCTCGGCCGGCATCTCCGGTATCCCGAAGGTCACGTTCTTCGGCCTGATGACGTTCAATTCGACGGACCCGAACTATATCGGCAAAGTGCTGCACATCGCCCAGTCGAGCGCCTACTACAAGATTTTCCTCTACTATCTGATCCTGGCGCTGGCGCTGCTGACCGCCTTCGTCACCATCAGGCTCAGGCGCATGCCTGTCGGCCGCGCCTGGGAGGCGCTGCGCGAGGACGAGATCGCCTGCCGCTCGCTTGGCATCAACACCACCACCACCAAGCTCACCGCCTTTGCCACCGGCGCCATGTTCGGCGGTTTTGCCGGCGCGTTCTTCGCCGCACGGCAAGGTTTCGTCAGCCCTGAATCCTTCGTCTTCCTGGAATCGGCGATCATCCTGGCCATCGTCGTGCTCGGTGGCATGGGCTCGCTGGTCGGCATTGCGGTCGCCGCAATGGTGATGATCGGCGGCACCGAAGCGCTGCGCGAACTCGACTTCCTCAAGCAGGTCTTCGGCAAGGACTTCACGCCGGAGCTTTACCGCATGCTTCTGTTCGGCATGGCCATGGTTATCGTCATGCTGTGGAAGCCGCGCGGCTTCGTCGGCAGTCGTGAACCGACAGCCTTCCTCAAGGAGCGAAGAGCGGTCTCCAGTTCCTTCACCAAGGAAGGACACGGCTGATGAATGCGAGTTCGATTCAGAAGGCCAATGCGGGCATGAAAGACGCGATCCTCCAGGTCGAGCATCTGTCGATGAAGTTCGGCGGCCTGGTCGCCATCGGCGACCTGTCCTTCCAGGCCAAGCGCGGCGAGATCACCGCGCTGATCGGACCCAACGGCGCCGGCAAGACCACCGTCTTCAACTGCATCACCGGCTTCTACAAGCCGTCGGAAGGCATGATCACGCTCAACGGTGCCGACGGCTCGAGTTTCCTGCTCGAACGGCTGCCTAACCACGAGATCCCGGCGCGCGCCAAGGTGGCGCGTACCTTCCAGAACATCCGGCTGTTCTCCGGCATGACGCTGCTGGAGAACCTCCTGGTTGCCCAGCACAACAAGCTGATGAAGGCATCGGGCTATACGATCCTGGGCCTGTTCGGGATCGGCGGCTACCGCAGGGCCTCGGCCGAATCGGTGGAGCTTGCCAAGCACTGGCTGGAGAAGGCCGATCTCGTCGATCGCGCCGACGATCCGGCCGGGGACCTGCCCTATGGCGCGCAGCGGCGCCTCGAGATCGCGCGCGCCATGTGCACGGGGCCTGAGCTTCTGTGTCTCGACGAGCCGGCGGCCGGCCTCAATCCGAAGGAATCGGCCGCGCTCAATTCGCTGCTGATGGACATCAAGAGCAGCACCTCGATCCTGCTGATCGAGCACGACATGTCAGTGGTCATGCAGATTTCCGACCATGTCGTGGTGCTCGAATATGGCCGCAAGATTTCCGACGGCAGCCCGCAATCGGTGCGCACCGACCCGCGCGTCATCGCCGCCTATCTCGGCGTCGACGACGAGGAGGTCGAGACGGTGCTGACCGAAGTCGGCGATGAAGACGTCATCGAGCAGCTGGACATTGGGCCTGACACGGCGCACGGACCTGGCTCGTCGTCTTCCTATCTCGCCGGCCCGGTGAGCGACACGATCGGCCACAGCGAGGGCGAGCGGGTCACGGTGTCGAAAGGCGCCTCGAAGGCAGCCCAACTCGATGCAAAGGCCAACGTCGCGCCGAGAAAACCGACCGAGCGGGCCACGGCCAAGCCCGCCGGGAAATCCCCGACATCAAAGCCGCGCGGAGGGCGTAAGTGATGGCCGAGACAACGCTGCTCGATATCAGGGGCGTCGAGACCTACTACGGCAACATCAAGGCGCTGAACGGCGTCGATGTCCACGTCAACCAGGGCGAGATCGTCGCGCTGATCGGCGCCAATGGCGCCGGCAAGTCAACGCTGATGATGACCATTTTCGGGGCGCCGCGGGCCCGTGTCGGCACCATCACTTTCGCCGGTACCGACATTACCCAGATGCCGACGCACGAGATCGCGCGCTTGCGCATCGCGCAGTCGCCGGAGGGCAGGCGCATTTTCCCGCGCATGACGGTGATGGAAAACCTGCAGATGGGGGCCGGTCTCGACAACCTCAAGCACTATGACGAGGATGCCGAGAAGGTGTTCACGCTGTTCCCGCGCCTCAAGGAGCGCATCGCCCAGCGCGGCGGCACGCTGTCGGGCGGCGAGCAGCAGATGCTGTCGATCGGACGCGCGCTGATGGCGCGGCCGAAGCTGCTCCTGCTCGACGAGCCGTCGCTCGGCCTGGCGCCGCTGATCGTCAAGCAGATCTTCGACGCCATCCGCGAGCTGAACCGCACGCAAGGGCTGACCGTGTTCCTGGTCGAGCAGAACGCCTTCGGCGCGCTCAAGCTCGCCACGCGTGGCTATGTCATGGTCAACGGCAACGTGACCATGAGCGGCACCGGCAAGGAATTGCTCGCTAATCCGGAAGTGCGCGCGGCCTATCTCGAAGGCGGCCACCACTGATTTCAGGAGTCTTCACCATGCAAGGCATTCTTCACGAAGAACCTTCCATCTGGCAGTTCTTCTTCGTCACCTGTCTGCTCGGCGGCTGGGCGGCATGGATGACCGGCAAGGCCAGCGCCCAGACATGGCGCAGCCTGCCGGTGCTGTTCGTCTACCTGCTGGGGCTCGGCATCGGCATAAGGTTCATTCATCATGCCCTGTTCGGCGGCACGATGTTTTCACTGCAATACTATGTCGTGGACACAATCGTGCTCATGATATTGGGGTTTGTCGGCTATCAATACACGCGCACCAACCAAATGGTGACGCAGTATAATTGGCTTTACGAACGGGCTTCGATCTTAAGCTGGAAACCGAAAGGCTGACGTTCATCATTAACGCCGTTTCGGGGATGAATCGGCGTGACAAGGGCCTGAAAATCGGCAAAGTACGCTTTCTGCGATAAGGGTGGGCATCGCATGAAAGTATCATCCACGCCCACCTCGTAAATGGGAGCGTTTAAATGAAGAAATCACTTTTGTCCGCCGTTGCCCTGACCGCGCTTGTCGCGTTCGGCGGTAACGCATGGGCTGACGTCCTCGTCGGCGTCGCCGGTCCGATCACCGGTCCGAATGCGGCTTTCGGTGCGCAGCTGCAGAAGGGTGCGGAAGCGGCCGTCGCTGACATCAACGCAGCAGGCGGTATGAATGGCGAGCAGATCAAGCTTGAAGTCGGCGACGACGTCTCCGATCCGAAGCAAGGCATCTCGGTCGCGAACAAGTTCGTCGGCGACGGCGTCAAGTTCGTGGTCGGCCACTTCAACTCGGGCGTCTCGATTCCGGTGTCGCAGGAAGTCTATGTCGACAACAACATCGTCGAAGTGACCCCAGCGGCGACCAACCCGAAATTCACCGAGCGCGGCCTGTGGAACGTGTTCCGCACGTGCGGACGCGACGACCAGCAGGGCGGCATTGCCGGCGCCTATATCGCGGCCAACTTCAAGGACGCCAAGGTTGCCGTCATCCACGACAAGACCCCCTACGGTCAGGGCCTTGCCGACGAAACCAAGAAGACGATGAACGCAGCCGGCCTGACGGAAGTCATGTACGAAGGCGTCAATGTCGGCGACAAGGACTTCTCGGCGCTGATCGCCAAGATGAAGGACGCCGGCGTCACCCTGATCTATTGGGGCGGCCTGCATACGGAAGCCGGCCTGATCATCCGCCAGTCGGCTGACCAGGGCCTCAAGGCTACCCTGATGTCGGGCGACGGCATCGTCACCGACGAGCTGGCTGCGATCGCCGGCGACGCGGTTATCGGCACGCTCAACACCTTCGGTCCGGATCCGCGCCTGATCCCCGAGAACAAGGCACTGGTCGAGAAGTTCCGCGCCCAGGGCTTTGAACCGGAAGCCTACACGCTCTACGCCTACGCTGCCATGCAGGTGATCGCGGAGGCCGCTGCCGTGGCCAAGACGAACGACCCGGTGGAAGTGGCCAAGGCGCTGCATGAGAAGGGTCCGTTCAAGACCGTTCTGGGCGACCTCGCCTATGACGAGAAGGGCGATCCGAAGCTCCCGGGCTACATCATGTACGAGTGGAAGAAGGGTCCGGACGGCAAGATCACCTGGCTGCCGAAGACCTGATCGGATAACGCAATCCCTACGAAATGCCCGGCGCTTGCGCCGGGCATTTTTCTTTGACCTGCCGGAGCGCGTAGCGACGGCATTGGCTAAAAAAGAACCATTAGCCGGGAGCGGATTGTGCGCGGGATGACAATTCGCGTCACTTCGCGACGCCATTCGCACGCAGTCTTTCGCTTTGCAGTGCTAGAATTCATTTAAATCGGTTTAATCGCCTCCCGATTTTGGTTGCACTGCAGCATTTTCGCGTTAATCATTGCTGAGCCCCATCCCTCCCTGTCCGGAGCCTTCTTCCTTGGCCATCACGAAGATCCTCGTCGCCAACCGGTCCGAAATTGCCATCCGCGTCTTTCGCGCGGCCAACGAACTCGGCCTCAAAACCGTGGCAATCTGGGCCGAGGAGGACAAATATTCGCTGCATCGGTTCAAGGCCGATGAAAGCTACCAGGTGGGGCGCGGGCCGCATCTGGCCAAGGACATGGGACCGATCGAAAGCTATCTGTCGATCGAGGAAGTGATCCGCGTCGCCAGGTTGTCCGGCGCCGACGCCATCCATCCGGGCTATGGCCTTTTGTCGGAAAGCCCTGAATTCGCAGATGCCTGCGCCGAGGCCGGCATCACCTTTATCGGCCCGAAGCCAGACACGATGCGCCGGCTCGGCAACAAGGTCGCCGCGCGCAATCTCGCCATCGAGGTCGGCGTGCCGGTGATCCCGGCAACCGACCCGCTGCCGGACGACATGGACACGGTCAAGAAATTGGCCAAGGAAATCGGCTATCCGGTGATGCTCAAGGCATCGTGGGGCGGTGGCGGGCGCGGCATGCGCGCCATCCGCGCCGAGGCCGATCTGGTCCGCGAAGTCACCGAAGGCAAGCGTGAGGCCAAGGCCGCCTTCGGCAAGGACGAGGTCTATCTCGAAAAGCTGATCGAGCGCGCCCGCCATGTCGAGGTCCAGGTGCTTGGCGACACGCACGGCAATGCCGTGCATCTGTTCGAGCGCGACTGTTCGATCCAGCGCCGCAACCAGAAGGTCGTCGAGCGGGCGCCGGCGCCCTACCTCAGCGAGGCATTGCGCCAGGAGCTTTGCGGCTATGCGCTCAAGATCGCGCGCGAGACCAGCTATATCGGCGCCGGCACGGTGGAATTCCTGCAGGACGCCGACACCGGCAAATTCTACTTCATCGAGGTCAATCCGCGCATCCAGGTCGAGCACACCGTCACCGAGCAGGTGACCGGCATCGACATCGTCAAGGCGCAGATCCACATCCTGGACGGCTTTGCCATCGGCACGAAAGAGTCGGGCGTGCCGGCGCAGGCCGACATCAGGCTGAACGGCCACGCGCTGCAGTGCCGCATCACCACCGAGGATCCGGAGCACAGTTTCATTCCGGATTACGGCCGCATCACCGCCTATCGCGAAGCCGCCGGTTTCGGCATTCGCCTCGACGGCGGCACCGCCTATTCGGGCGCGGTCATCACCCGCTTCTACGATCCGCTGCTGGAGAAGGTGACGGCCTGGGCGCCGACACCGGCAGAGGCGATCGCCCGCATGAACCGGGCCTTGCGCGAGTTCCGTATCCGCGGCGTGGCCACCAACCTCACCTTCCTCGAGGCGATCATCAACCACCCGCGCTTCGCCGACAATTCCTACACGACCCGGTTCATCGACGCGACGCCGGAACTGTTCGCGCAGGTGAAGCGGCAGGACCGCGCCACCAAGCTGCTCAACTATCTGGCCGACGTCAGCGTCAATGGCCATCCCGAGACGCGCGGCCGTCCGATGCCGAAGGCCGATGCGGCGGCGCCCGTCGTGCCCTATCTCAACGGCAATGTGCCGGGCGGCAGCAAGCAGAAGCTCGACGCGCTGGGGCCGGAGAAATTCGCTGCCTGGATGCGTGAGCAAAAAGAGGTGCTGGTCACCGACACGACGATGCGCGACGGCCATCAGTCGCTGCTTGCCACCCGCATGCGCACGCATGACATTGCCGGCATTGCCGGCACCTATGCGCGGGCGCTGCCGCGGCTGCTGTCGCTGGAATGCTGGGGCGGCGCCACCTTCGATGTCGCAATGCGCTTCCTCACCGAGGATCCGTGGGAGCGGCTGAGCAAAGTGCGCGAGGCCGCCCCCAATCTTTTGCTGCAGATGCTTCTGCGCGGCGCCAACGGCGTCGGCTACACCAATTATCCCGACAATGTCGTACAGCATTTCGTCAAACAGGCAGCAAGTGGCGGCGTCGACCTGTTCCGCGTCTTCGACTGCCTGAACTGGGTCGAGAATATGCGCGTCGCCATGGACGCGGTGGGCGCCGAGGGCAAGCTGGTCGAAGCGGCGATTTGCTACACCGGTGACATCCTCGATCCGGCACGCGCCAAATACGATCTCAAATACTATGTCGGGCTGGCGAAGGAATTGCAGGCCGCCGGCGCCCACATCATCGCCGTCAAGGACATGGCGGGATTGTTGAAACCGGCCGCTGCACGCGTGCTGTTCAAGGCACTGCGCGAGGCGACCGATTTGCCGATCCACTTCCACACCCACGACACGTCAGGCCTGTCGGCGGCGACGGTGCTGGCGGGCGTGGAAAGCGGCGTCGACGCCATCGACGCGGCGATGGATTCCTTCTCCGGCAACACCTCGCAGCCTTGCCTCGGCTCGATCGTCGAGGCGCTGAAGGGAACCGAGCGCGATCCCGGCCTCGATCCGCAATGGATCCGCAACATCTCCTTCTATTGGGAAGCGGTGCGCAACCAGTACGCTGCCTTCGAAAGCGACCTCAAGGGGCCTGCCTCGGAGGTCTATTTGCACGAGATGCCGGGCGGCCAGTTCACCAACCTCAAGGAACAGGCGCGCTCGCTCGGGTTGGAGACGCGCTGGCACGAGGTGGCCCAGGCCTATCACGACGTCAATCTGATGTTCGGGGACATCGTCAAGGTGACGCCGTCATCCAAGGTGGTCGGCGACATGGCGCTGATGATGGTGAGCCAGGACCTCACTGTCGCCGACGTCGAAAACCCGGCCAAGGACATCGCCTTCCCGGACTCGGTCGTCTCGATGCTGCGCGGCGATCTCGGCCAGTCGCCCGGCGGCTGGCCTGCGAAGCTGCAGAAGAAGGCACTGAAGGAAAGCAAACCGATCACCGTGCGGCCGGGCTCGCTGCTCAAGCCGGCCGACCTCAAGGCCAGCCGCAAGGAGATCGAGGAGAAGCTGGAGCGCAAGCTTTCGGAGTACGAATTCGCGTCCTGGCTGATGTATCCGAAGGTGTTCACCGACTTTGCCGCCGCGCAGGAGACCTACGGGCCGGTCAGCGTGTTGCCGACGCCGACCTATTTCTACGGCATGAAGTCCGAGGACGAGATCTTCCTCGACATCGAAAAAGGCAAGACGCTCGTGGTGCGCTGTCTTGCCATCGGCGATGTCGATGAGAAGGGCATGGTCACCGTGTTTTTCGAGCTCAACGGCCAGCCACGCCGCGTCCGGGTGCCGGACAGGGCGCATGGCGCCTCGGCGGCCAAGGCACGGCGCAAGGCCGAGCCCGGCAACGAGGCGCATGTCGGCGCGCCGATGCCGGGCGTGGTCTCCGCGCTCGCGGTTGCCGCCGGCCAGGCGGTCAAAGCCGGCGATGTGCTGTTGTCGATCGAAGCCATGAAGATGGAGACGGCGCTGCATGCCGAGCGCGACGGCACGGTGGCCGAAGTGCTGGTCAAGGCCGGCGATCAGATCGACGCGAAGGATTTGCTGATCGCCTTTGGGTGATGCGGATCGATCACATTGGGGACGGCTGGCAGCAGTCGTTCACCAGGCATCGATAATGGCTTGACCCGCCGCGCCCGCTCGGGCATCGAACCCGCTCCAATTTTGCCGCGCCAGAATCGCGGCGCCTAAAAAGAAGCGGAGAAAAACATGGCCGACGACATCACCGAGACCAGCCAGACTGTTGCCGCCGGCCAGTTGCGCGCCTTCATCGAGCGCATCGAGCGGCTCGAGGAAGAAAAGAAGACCATCGCCGACGACATCAAGGAAGTGTTCGCCGAGGCCAAGGGCACCGGCTTCGACACCAAGGCGATGCGCTCCATCATCCGGCTGCGCAAGAAGGACCAGGCCGAGCGGCAGGAAGAGGAAACCATCCTCGATCTCTACAAGGCCGCGCTCGGCATGGTGTAAGACTGTCTGGAAATTCTACTCCGGCGGCCATCTGATGGCGTTTTCTGCGCTTCCGTTGCGCACGGACCCAAATGTCCGCTACGCTACGGGTTCTCAAAACGCCATCAAATGACTCGCCAGAACGAATTTCGAAACGGTCTCGGGCAGCGGGGCAGCCGGCCATGAGCGAATTCGACTTCGGCGCCCGCCGCGCCTCTGAATTCCGCCAACGCAGCTTCTGGGCGCTGTTCGCCGAACGGCATCCGGAGGAACGCGCATCCATGGCGCGGCGCGGACCCTGGTTCTGGCAGCGCGGGCTGCCGGACTTCGCCCTTGTCCTGTCCATGTATGTCGCGCCGGCGCAGAACCATGTCGGCGTCTTCTTCGGCCGCAACGAGAAGTTCGGCGCCACCGAAGCCTGGTCGCGGCTGAAGCCTTTCCAGCCGGCGATCGAAGACAGGCTGAAACTCAGGCCGGAACAGAGCTGCGAAGGACTCGGCATCAATTCGATGTGGCGGGTGAACTGCTTTGCCGAGGACAACTGGCCGGCCATGGCCGACTGGCTGGTGACGGAATGCTCGCGCTTCGAGCACGCCGTTACTGAGGTGCTGGGACAGGTTGAGACCGGCTGGCGCTAAAAATTCGGCTTCGGCGCGTCGCGGCCGATCTCATCCAGATGCTGCTGCAACGCCATGTGGTCCAGCGCGTCCATCGGCAGGTTGGTGAACAGCGATATGCGGTTGTTGAGCATGCGATAGGCATCGGCGAAGGCCAGATGCATTTCGGCGTCGGTGCCTTGTGCCTTGGCCGGATCCGGTATCGCCCACAGTGCGGTCATCGGGTGACCGGGCCAGACCGGGCAGGTCTCGTTGGCGGTGCTATCGCATACGGTGAAGACGAAATCCATTTCCGGCGCGTCGGGCTTTGCAAACTCGTCCCAGCCTTTCGAGCGGGCGAAGCCGGTGTCGTAGTTGAGGCTCTCGAGCAGCTGCAGCGCGTAGGGATTGACGGTGCCCTTCGGTTGCGACCCGGCGGAGAAGGCCTTGAATTTCTCAGCGCCAATGCGGTTCAGGATGGCTTCGCCCATGATCGAGCGCGCCGAATTGGCATTGCATAAGAACAGGACATTGTAGCTTTTGTCGCTCATCAAAGACCTCCCTGGCTGGCGACCGGGATGAAGGAACGGCACGGTCAGCAAATTAGCTTTGCGGCGGATGCAGGCAAGGGCCATCCGGAAAGATTTTGCGATTGTTTGACGGCGATCGCCAAGCCATATGCTTCTACGCGATCATCGTGCGCGCATGCCGCGCTCGGGATCGCTCAGAATGAAAGAGTTGAGCTGATGCCAGGACCCGCGGGGAGCGAAGGTGGCAAGACGGACGGAACGGCCGGCTTCTTCCGCTCGCGCTGGCACGGTGCCGTGTCGCTCGATCGCCTGTTCTGGCGCGACATGGTCGTTGTCGGCACCGCGATCAACGTCGCGTCGTCGGTGGTCGCGCTCGCCCTGCTCGGGCTGAAGCTGCCGCTGGCCGTGGTGCTGGCCGTGCATTTCGCACCGGTGCCCTACAACATATTCCTGACCCTGGCCGTCTGGCGAATCGCCGAAAAGGCCGGCGGCGCCAAGGCCTCGTTGATGATGCTGGGCTCGGCGCTATGGTTGATCCTGGTGGTCGTTGTCTGAGACGCCGGCGGGGCACGAAAGAGGGCGGCCGGAGCCGCCCTGTGCAAGAGATGATGACCGGGTTTAAGCCGCCGGCTCGAATTTCAGCGCCACGCCGTTGATGCAATAGCGCAGGCCGGTCGGCGGCGGACCGTCGTCGAAGACATGGCCGAGATGGCTGCCGCAGCGCGAGCAGTGGCATTCGGTGCGGACCATGCCGTAGCTGCGGTCGACGGTGTTTTCGACCGAACCCGGCACCGGGTCGTTGAAGCTCGGCCAGCCGGTGCCGCTCTCGAACTTCAGCTTGGATTCGAACAGCGGCTGGTCGCAGCCGACGCAGGAAAAGGTGCCGGCGCGCTTTTCGTAGAGCAGGGCGCAGCTTCCGGGCCGTTCGGTGCCGTGGCCGCGCATGACGGCATACTGCTCCGGCGTCAGCCGGGCACGCCATTCGGCGTCAGTGCGGGTAACGGGGTAGGTGTGGGTATCCATCTAATCTCCTCAGCCTTGGCGGCTTGTTGTTGGTTGCAGCCAGTATTCGCACCAACATAAGCATTTGTTACACGCCTGCCCAGCGCAGAGGCGTGTTTGGGGCTCAATGCTTGCGTGAGAGCTGCTTGGTCGCGGCTTCGAGCCCGGCCAGCGTCAGCGGGAACATGCGGCCGCCGAAGATATCGCGGATCATGGCGATCGAATGGGTGAAGCCCCAATTCTCAGGGTTTTCCGGATTTAGCCAGACCGCATTCGGCCATTGCTGCAGCATCCGTCCGAGCCAGACGGCGCCGGCTTCCGGGTTCCAGTGTTCGACCGAACCGCCGGGGTGCGCAATCTCGTAAGGGCTCATCGCGGCGTCGCCGACGACGATCACCTTGTAGTCCGGGCCGTATTTGTGAAGCAGGTCGAAGGTCGAAATCACCTCGGCATGGCGGCGGCGGTTGTCCTTCCACACGCCCTCATAGAGGCAGTTGTGGAAGTAAAAATATTCGAGCTGGCGGAACTCGGCGCGGGCGGCCGAAAACAGCTCCTCGACGCTTTTGATGTGATCGTCCATCGAGCCGCCGACATCGAAGAACATCAGAAGCTTCACGGCATTGCGCCGTTCGGGGCGCGTCTGCACGTCGAGATAGCCGTGCTCGGCGGTGGCATGGATGGTGCCGGGCAGGTCGAACTCTTCCTCCGCGCCCTCGCGCACCCAGCGGCGCAGCCGCTTCAGCGCCACCTTGATGTTGCGGGTGCCGAGCTCGACGGCGTCGTCGAAATTCCTGAACTCGCGCTTGTCCCAGACCTTCACCGCGCGGCGGTTGCGGCTCTCATGCTGGCCGATGCGTACGCCTTCGGGATTGTAGCCATAGGCGCCGAAGGGCGAGGTGCCACCGGTGCCGATCCATTTCGACCCGCCCTGGTGCCGGCCTCTTTGTTCCTCGAGCCGCTGCTTCAGCGTCTCCATCAGCTTGTCGAAACCACCGAGCGCCTCGACCAGTTTTTTCTCTTCCTCGGTCAGGTGCTTTTCGGCGAGCCGGCGCAGCCACTCCTCAGGGATGTTGGCGACATCGACCGCATCCGGTCCGCCCAGCGCTTCAATGCCCTTGAAGACATGCGCAAACACCTGGTCGAAGCGGTCGATATGACGCTCGTCCTTCACCAGAGCGGCGCGGGCGAGGTAATAAAAACCCTCGACGTCATAATCGACCAGACCGGCTTCCAGCCCCTCCAGCAGCGACAGATATTCCCTGAGCGAAACGGGTATCCGCGCGGCCTTCAGTTCGAGGAAGAAGGGGATGAACATGGTCTACAGCAGATCGTACTCGATGAAGCCAGTCCGCCGGGCAACGCGGTCGTAGAGCTTGCGCGCGGTGGTGTTGGTTTCGTGGGTCATCCAGTAGACGTTCTTGACGCCAATCTTGCCGGCCTCCTGCTTTACCGCTTCGATCAGCGCCGCACCCACGCCCTTGCCGCGCACATCAGGGTCGGCGAACAGGTCCTGCAGGTAGCAGTTGTTTTTTTCGGACCAGCCGGAGCGATGGTAGAGATAGTGGGTCAGGCCGACCGCCTTGCCGTCGAGCGTGGCGATAAAACCCTTCGGCTCGAATTCTCCGTCCGTGAACAGCCGTTTCCAGGTGATGTCATACACCTCGTCAGGGAGCTTGGTTTCGTAGAAGGTGAGGTAGGCAGTCCACAGACGCCGCCAGTCGGCATGGTCGGCCTGCGCCAGCGGGCGGACGGTGATCTCGGTCATGAAATGCTCTCCATGTGATAGGTCAACTTCGGCAATGCCCGTCAGCACGACAAGGGTCCACGCACAGATACCTTCTAATCCTGGGAGCCGCCTTGGCTTGACGGGCCTGCCCGCAAAAGCTGGCTGGCAAAGACTTGGAAGCGACTGACCTCCTCAATCGATTCCACATACCACGGTCGAGACGTATCAATTTCCGCTATCGAACGGCCTTCACTATCCTGGCTCTGAGACAGCACCCGGCAACGCAAGCTGCCGGGCTGTGGATAGATGTTGCCAGCACCTAACCATGTGTTCGAAACGAGGGCTTGTTTCTCGCGGAAATGCCATTGGCGACCAAATCGGTCGCTGAACTCAAATTCGACAATCCCCGGCTGCGGCTCGTCGTCGATCCAGCGAACGATGGCAACCTCAAGCTCCGCGTGATCTTCTGACACGGCCTAACCTTGCCGTCTGGCCATAAAAGCCAGGCGTTCGAACAGGTGCACGTCCTGCTCGTTCTTCAGCAATGCGCCATGCAGTTTGGGCAGTGCGTTCTTGGGGTCGGCGCGCAAATCCTCGGGTGCGATGTCGTCGGCGACCAGCAGGCGGATCCAGTCGAGTGCCTCGGAGGTCGAAGGTTTCTTCTTCAGACCCGGCACCTCGCGGATCTCGTAGAACTGGGTGAGTGCCGCGCGCACCAGATTCTGCTTGATGCCGGGATAGTGGACGTCGACGATTTTGTGCAGCGTGTCGACGTCGGGAAAACGGATGTAGTGGAAGAAGCAGCGGCGCAGGAAGGCGTCGGGCAGTTCCTTCTCGTTGTTGGAGGTGATGATGACGATCGGCCGGACCGCGGCGCGAATGGTCTCGCCGGTCTCGTAGACGAAGAACTCCATCCGATCGAGTTCCTGCAACAGATCGTTGGGGAACTCGATGTCGGCCTTGTCGATCTCATCGATCAAAAGCACGACCTTCTTGCCGGCCGCGAACGCCTGCCACAGCTTGCCGCGCTTGATGTAGTTCCTGATGTCGTTGAAGCGCTCGTCGCCGAGCTGGCTGTCGCGCAGCCGCGAGACCGCGTCATATTCATAGAGTCCTTGCTGCGCGCGCGTCGTCGACTTGACGTGCCATTCGATGAGGTCGAGGCCGAGTGCTGAGGCCACCTGGCGGGCGAGTTCGGTCTTGCCGGTGCCGGGCTCGCCCTTGACCAGCAAGGGCCGCTCCAGCGCGATCGCCGCATTGACCGCCACCATCAGATCCTTGTCGGCGACATAGGCCGCCGTGCCTTCAAAACGCATGCTTGCTCCTCGGTTGGTCATCGCGACCGTAAGGACGCCGCCCGGCCTGTGCAAGGGCGAGCCGGTCGCCACGAAAAGGGCGTGCATCCGAAATGGAAACATCGGCTCGTGTCACTGGCGCTGAACCGACCAGCGGCCTATATTGGGGGGGACGGTCTGTGCTTCCCGGCAGGAGAACATTTTCCCCGGGGCCTTAACGATCCTTAGGGAGCTGTCCCTGGGAAGACCCGTGGGTTTTCTCATACGGCGCCCACCTACTTTGTAGGTTCCCGGGATCGCTCTCTCCACCGGTTGTGTGGATCGTCACTTCTTGCCTGCATCCACGCATTTGGTGGATGATGCGGTAGAAAACGTCGCTCCTAAAACGCCGCCAGAAACCGACCTTTTCTATCGTTCAGCGCATGACATCCTTAAAAGACCTGAAGAAACAACTGCGCCGCGAAGCTCTCGGCCGCCGCGATGCGCTCGATCCGATGTGGCGGGTGGAGATCGCGCTTGAGATGGCCGAGACGGCGCGCGATCACCTCGCTATCGAGCCTGGCCAGATCGTTTCAGCCTTCTGGCCGATGCGGTCGGAAGTCGACGTAAGGCCGCTGATGTTTGCCTTGCGCGAGAAGGGAGCCAGGCTTTGCCTGCCGGCCATTCTCGACAAGACCACAATCGTCTTTCGCGAACTGGTGCGCGGCGCGCCGATGGTCGAGATGGGATTCGGCACGGTCGGTCCGCATGAGGAGGCCGAGGTGCTCGACCCCGCGGTGATGCTGGTGCCGCTCGCCGCCTTCGACAACCGTGGCCATCGCATCGGCTACGGCGCCGGCTATTACGACCGCGCCATCGCCAGGCTGATCGACAAGGGCTTGCCGCCACGGCTGATCGGCATCGCATTCGACTGCCAGGAGGTGGCGCTGGTCCCGGACGAGCCACATGACGTCATCATCCAGGAAATACTCACCGAGAGCGGACTGCGCCGTTTCGCTTAAAAGTTCGCGATCTTAGTTTGATGTATGTCGTTATCTCAAAACCGGGACCACTTTTGAGCGACATGCATTAACGCGTTTCCAAGACATGCCGGATAGTATTCTCCGCAATACAATCTGAGCCGATGGCGGTCGTCATGTTTGTCTTAGCACGCTACCTGCTGATGCCGTTCGTCCTCATCGCGGTGACGCTGTTCGCGATGGGCTTGCACATTGTCGGAACCGCCCTGCATCACCAGTTCGCCTGGCATCAGACGGTTGCCACCGTGACGGACGTCAGCCCCTATGCCGAAACGCAGAAAAACGGCCTGGCCATGAAAGGCATCAATGTCGCCATCGCCTATGTCGCCAACGATGCACCGATGAGCTGGTCCGGCAAGGGAAAGGACATTGGTCTCTACACCGCGTCCAAAGGCGACCAGGTGGAATTGTACTACGACCCCGCCGATCCATCGTCCCTCGATACCGCCGCTATGAAGGGCTGGCGCGGCGGGTTGCTGCTCTTTGCCGTTACGGGCGGGTTCACCGCTTTCTACGTCTGGTTCTTCTGGTTGCGCGGACGCAACGCGCCGCCGGCGTCGCGTGTTCGCGTTGCGGGCGCGAATGCAAAGCCGCTCCACCAGCAGCGCGATACTTTCGGCCGGCGTTAGCGCCAATCGCCGGGGTAGCGCTTGCCTAGCGTCCTCGCCTCTGGATAGAAGTGGGCATGAGACTTCTCTTCCTCGGCGACATGGTGGGCAAATCGGGACGTACGGCAGTGTGGGAACAACTGCCCGGCCTGATCTCCGACTTCAAACTCGATTTCGTCATCGTCAATGGTGAGAACGCCGCCGGCGGTTTCGGCATCACCGAAGACATTTTTCGCGACACCATCGCCGCCGGCGCCGATGTCGTCACCACCGGCAACCATGTCTGGGACCAGCGCGACGCGCTGATCTTTGCGCCGCGCGAGGAACGTTTCCTGCGTCCGTCCAATTTTCCCAAGGGCACGCCGGGGCGCGGCTCCGGCGTCTACATCGCTAAAAACGGCGCGCGCGTGCTGGTCGCCAACATTATGGGCCGGGTGTTCATGCATCCCGAACTCGACGATCCGTTCCAGGCCGGCGAGCGCGAGCTGGCCGCCTGTCCGCTGGGCGAGCAGGCCGATGCCGTGGTCATCGACTTTCACGCTGAGGCGACTTCGGAGAAAATGTGCTTCGCGCATTTCGTCGACGGTCGTGCCAGCCTCGTCATTGGTACCCACACGCACCAGCCGACCGCCGATCACCAGATCCTCAATGGCGGCACGGGCTACATGTCCGACGCCGGCATGTGCGGCGACTATGATTCCTCGCTCGGCATGGACAAGGAAGAACCGCTCAACCGGTTCCTGTCGAAAGTGCCGAAAGGCCGGTTCGAGGCGGCGACCGGACCCGCGACATTGTGTGGCATCGGCGTCGATATTTCCGACCGCACCGGGCTGACCGAGAAGATCGCGCCGTTTCGTCGCGGGCCGCGGCTGGAGGAAACAGCGCCGTCCTTCTGGTCGTGACATTGATATAGACGCACGCAGTACCTAACTGGCGGCGACACCTGCTTCAGATCGTAGAGGGGACGACCTCCATGCAGCTCATCGAATTCCTGGCGCCGCATTTTCAATTTGTCTCTGACCCCACCGCCTGGGTCGCGTTGCTGACGCTGATTGTGCTCGAGGTCGTGCTCGGCATCGACAATCTGATCTTCATCTCGATCCTGACCAACAAATTGCCGGAAGCGCAGCGCGCACGCGCCCGCCGTCTCGGCATCTCGGCGGCGCTGGTCATGCGGCTGGTGCTGCTCGCCACCATCTCGATCATCGTTCAGCTGACGACGCCGGTGTTCACCGCTTTCGGCCACGGCTTTTCCTGGCGCGACCTGATCCTGATTGCCGGCGGCCTGTTCCTGGTGTGGAAGGCGACCAAGGAAATCCATCACACGGTCGATCCGGAGGATCACAAGGACACGATGCTGGGCGAGACGCTGCAGATCTCGCTTGCCGGCGCCATTTTCCAGATCCTGCTGCTCGACCTCGTCTTCTCGATCGATTCGATCATCACTGCCGTCGGCATGACCGACGAGATCGCCATCATGTATATCGCCGTGATCGTGGCGGTGAGCGTGATGATGCTGGCGGCCGGGCCGCTGGCCAATTTCATCGCCAAGAACCCGAGCATCGTCATGCTGGCCTTGGGCTTCCTGCTAATGATCGGCATGACGCTGATCGCCGACGGCATGGGCTATCATGTTCCCAAGGGCTACATCTATGCCGCCATGGGTTTCTCGGCGTTGGTCGAAGGACTCAACATGCTGGCGCGGCGGCGCAGGAAATCCGGTGGTGGGCATTGAAGCTGCTCGCCGGGGCGCTGTGAACGCCGTGTCTGGACGAATTGAGCCGATTTATCTATAAGCCGGCCATTCCGACAAAGAGCGCCGTATGCCTTCGCAGGCATGCGAGAGACGTTCTGAAATTAAATTCGAGCATTTGCGGGAAGGCCGGGTATCGTCGCCTCGCTTCGTAATGCTCTAGCCGAAGACGACAGGGGTGCCATGGCTGGCCATTCACAGTTCAAGAACATCATGCACCGCAAGGGCCGCCAGGACGCGGTGCGGTCGAAAATGTTTTCCAAGCTGGCGCGCGAAATCACCGTCGCCGCCAAGAGCGGGACGCCGGATCCGTCGATGAATCCGCGCCTGCGCCTGGCGATCCAAAACGCCAAGGCGGTGTCTATGCCGAAGGACAACATCCAGCGCGCCATCAACAAGGCGTCGATGGGCGATGCCGAGAATTACGAAGCGGTGCGCTATGAAGGCTACGGCCCGGGTGGCGTGGCGCTGATCGTCGAGGCGCTGACCGACAACCGCAACCGTTCGGCCTCGAATGTGCGCGCCGCCTTCACCAAGGCCGGCGGGGCACTCGGCGAAACCGGCTCGGTGTCGTTCATGTGGAACCGCGCCGGCGAGATCTACTATCCGGCCTCCGCCGGCAGCGCCGACAAGGTCATGGACGCGGCGATCGAGGCCGGCGCCGATGACGTGGAATCGGACGAGGAAGGCCACACCATCTATTGCGCCTTCGAGAGCATGGGCGAAGTGTCGAAGGCGCTGGAAGCCGCGCTCGGCGAGGCCGAATCGGTGAAGCCGATCTGGCAGCCGCAGAACAATGTTCCGGTCGACGAAGAACGCGCCCAGTCGCTGATGAAGCTGGTGGCGACGCTCGAAGACGATGACGACGTGCAGAGCGTCTACGCCAATTTCGAGGTCGACGACGAGACGATGGCCAAGCTCAGCGCGGCATAGGCCCGTGTGCAATACAGGCGCATGCGAATATTGCTGTCGGTAGGTGGCCTGCCTACGCTATAGGCTAGTCATTTATCACGGGGGGGCGCGCCGATGGCCGACTATGAGGAGGCACGTTTTGTGGAGCCGGTGGCCTGGCCTCGCCGGCCTGGCCTATGGCGCCGGCTTCTCGCGGCACTCATCGACTATCTTGTCGTCCTGATCGCTCTGTACTTGCTCGTAGGGACTCTGTTTCTGCTGACCAACGGTGGCGTAAAAGGCAGCTTTTGGCTGAACTGGAAACTATGCCAAGAGGGTACGATTCATGGTGCGCCGGCACTTGCCCGTTATGACTGGCAGGTGTGCAGAACATCAGTACTCGGTTTGCCGGTCGCCATATGGAGCGTGGGTACGGCACCGGGCTCAAAGCCTGGAGAAACCTCCTCCATCTCGATCGATCTGGATACGCAAGGGAATTTCAGGCCTGCAGCGTTGGACCTGGGTTTCCTCGAGCTGATCGCTCTCGCATCGTACCTTCTGATTATGGAGTTGAAGTCCGGCCGACCAATCGGCAAGCGGCTGGCGGAGCTCATTGTGCATGATGAGGCCGACAAACACAGGATCGGCCTGCCGGTGAGAAAAGCTGTTCGGCGGCAATTTATGAAGTTTCTCGGTGCATTGCCGATCGTCCTGACGGGAGCTTGGTATGCTTTTCAGACTTGGGGCACCGCTCCCGGTGGCGTGCAAGACTACTCCAGCCTGGAAATAGTGGTTGCATCCGCCGCTCTCGTTTTGGTGTTGATCTGGCCGATCTGGATCGCGATATCCATGGCGCTGGGCGACGACCCGATACACGATCGATTTGCAACGACCACAGTACGCGTACAGGAGACCCAGACATGAGCGTGTCGGAGAGGCCTCGCGTGGTCATCACCTATTGCACGCAGTGCCAGTGGCTGTTGCGCGCCGGCTGGATGGCGCAGGAACTGCTCTCGACCTTCGGCACGGATCTGGGCGAAGTGACGCTGGTGCCGGGCACCGGCGGCATCTTCACCATTTCCTGCAACGATCAGATGGTCTGGGATCGCAAGCGCGACGGGGGTTTCCCGGAAGCAGCAAAACTCAAGCAACTGGTTCGCGATGTGATCGATCCGGACCGCGATCTCGGCCACTCCGATCGCAAGGGTCACACCTCAAAGGACCCCACGCAAAAAGACCCCGCCTGAGCGAGGTCTTTTGCATTTGCGAAATGCCATCTTCATAGCAACGCGAAGATGAAGCAGGCCATCGATACTATGGCGGTGATGGTGCGGACGTGGTTCCACATCACCCATTGGTTCAGATGGTTCGCCCACACGGCGGCGCCATTGGCGCTGGCTGGGTCGACGGCGGCGAGCGCATCGTTGAGCGGCACATTGAAGACCATGGTCACGATCGGGTTGCCGATCAGATAGATCACCGCGCCGGCAAGCAACCAGTACGAGCCGGACTGGCTCCAGCCCATGATTGCGGCGGCGATAAGCACCAGGCAGAGCAGGCCGGTGCCGAACAGCGCCGTCATGAAGGTCGGGGTGATCACCGTGATGTTGATCGAATTCATCGCCGCAATGCCTTGAGGGACGGGCAGCCGGGCAAGCGCGGCCATGACGAAGTTGGAAAAGGCGAAGAACACGCCGCCGACGACGCCCGAACCGATTGCGGCAATAATGGTGAGGGTGGGAAGAAGCTTGATCATCTCAGTTGCTCCAGATGCCGGTTGCGGCGGTTTCATGTGCGTAGGCGGAAAAGTCTTTCGGCGCGCGGCCGAGCACACGCTGGACGCCATCGGTCAGCGTCTCGTTACGGCCGTCGAGCACTTCGGTGAACAGCTCGTTGAGCAGCCAGGCGATTTCAGGCGGCAGTTCATATGCGGCCATCGCGGTGGTGAATTCGTCATGCGAGACCTTGAGATAGCGGATGTCGCGGCCGGCCGCCTTGGCAATCTCGGCGACGGCGTCGGCGAAGCTCAGCAGACGCGGCCCGGTCAGCTCATAGAGCTGCCCGACATGGCCTGGCTCTGTCAGTGCGACGAAGGCTGCGTCGGCAATGTCGTCGGCATCGATGAAGGGCTCGCCGACAGTGCCGACCGGCAAGGCAACTTCGCCTTCGAGCAAGGACTCGATGAGAAAGCCTTCGCTGAAGTTCTGCGAAAACCAGGCACAGCGCAGGATCGTCCAGTCGGCGCCCGATGCTTTGACCATCTCTTCGGCGCGCTGGGCTTCCGTCTCGCCGCGCCCGGAGAGCAGCACCAGCCGGGTGACGCCATTGGCGACTGCAAGCCTGGCGAAGGCCTCGATGGTGTCGGCCGCGCCCGGCACGGCGATGTCGGGATAGTAGCTGATGTAGACGGCACGCACGCCTTGCAGGGCCGGCCCCCAGGTCGCCGGAACCTCCCAGTCGAAGCGTGGGCTGCCGGAGCGCGAGCCGATGCGCACGAGAACGCCCTGTGCGGTCAGCCGCTCGGCGAGGCGACGGCCGGTCTTGCCGGTGCCGCCGAGGATCAGGATTGGTTTGGTGTCGGTCATTGTGGTTTTTCCTCTGTTTGAAAAATATGAGTAATCCTCACATTTGCAAAACGTGATAAACCCTCGTATTTTGCGAGTCAAGCCGTTGTTGGCGATTTTCTCGAGACCGGAGACAGCCATGGAAGACACAGCAGCGCCCGCATCTGCCCAGGAGCAGGTCGCATCGCCGCGGCGGGCGCCGACGCAGCAACGCAGCCGCGAGCGGGTCGAACGGATGCTGGCCGCAGCCTCTGCGTTGATTGCCCAACAAGGCAGCGACGCCATGCGCATGGGCGAGGTGGCAGAACGGGCCGGGGTGTCGATCGGTTCGCTCTACCAGTTCTTTCCCGACAAGCGGGCGGTCGTCTGGGCGCTGGCCGAGCGTTACACCGCCGAAAGCCAGGCCTGCATCTCCTCGGCACTCAAGGATGTCACCGACGCCGAAGGCCTGCGGCAGGCGTTTTCGGAGCTGGTCGATATCTACTACCGGCTGTTCCTGGCCGAGCCGG
The DNA here is from genome assembly GCF_056403115.1 of Mesorhizobium sp. P3_A2. Taxonomy (NCBI): domain Bacteria; kingdom Pseudomonadati; phylum Pseudomonadota; class Alphaproteobacteria; order Hyphomicrobiales; family Phyllobacteriaceae; genus Mesorhizobium; species Mesorhizobium sp. P3_A2. The sequence goes on along the minus strand of NZ_JBFUGC010000008.1, from coordinate 51,550 downwards.
TGATGCGCGACATATGGTCGGGCACCCAGGCCGACAAGGCGCTGCGCCAGCTCGAACTCGCCGACAGCCGCGCCAATGCCGAATTTCTGACCGCGGTCCTCAAGCGCCTGCAACCCGGCGCTGATCCGGTAGCGCTGGAGACGACGGCGTTTCTGGTCTGGCAGATGGGCGAGGCCGCGGTGCGGCTGGCGATCTCGGTCGACCGGCAGGAGGGCGACAGGCTGGTGGCCGCCTACAAGCGCATGGCGCTGCGGGAGTTATTGGAAGGGTAGTGACGACCCGAGCTTGGGCTTGTACGGCAGCGCTGGCGGTTGGAAACCATGGGCGAGAGCGGCCCTCTCCCCGTCACTATACGGGGAGAGGATGCCGGCAGGCAGGTGAGGGGCAGCACCGGCCTATGACATTTGACGTCGCTTCGTCGCAAACCGTCACCGAATTTCTCAGGCCGGCTATTTTGCTGATGATCAACCTTGCCAATGCTGGCGCTGCCCCTCATCCGCCTGCCGGCACCTTCTCCCCGTATAGTGACGGGGAGAAGGGGCTGTGGCCAACAAAAAACCCACCACAAGGGCGGGTTCTTGATTCTGCGATGCAGATAAAACTTAGAGGCCGAAACCTTCGAAGCGCTTCTTGAACTTCGACAGGCGACCGCCGCGGTCGAGCAGGGTCTGCTGGCCGCCGGTCCAGGCCGGGTGCGTGGTCGGATCGATATCGAGGTTCATCGTATCGCCTTCCTTGCCCCAGGTCGAACGGGTCATGTATTCGGTGCCATCGGTCATGACGACCTTGATGGTGTGGTAGTCGGGATGGATGTCGGCCTTCATTGTCGTGCTTCCTGGCTTGTGGCGCTGCCGACGGGCCCGTGGCCTGCGTCGATGCGCCCCTTTTTAAAACTCGAAGCCGCAGCTATTGAAAAGCCACGGCTTCTAAAACGGTCGGCGAGCCTATACATCAGCCGGAATTGAATCACAAGGCCGTGGCGGGCGCATATTGAAAGCGCCCACCGGGAAGCGGCCAGAGGAAACGGTCATGGCGGACATCAGCGGCGAGCAAGACGGGCGCAGACGCTCGCTCGGACCGCTCAGGCGCCTCTCTCCCTACATCGCCCGCTACCGCAAACTGGTCATCGGCGCCGTCATCTCGCTGGCCATCGCGGCGGCAACGACACTGGCGCTGCCGCTCGCCGTGCGGCGCATGATCGACCACGGTTTCAGCGCGCCCGGCACCTCCTTCATCGCCGAGTATTTCGCCGCTTTGGTGGCGATGGCAGCCATTCTGGCGGCGGCATCGGCCGGCCGCTATTATTTCGTCATCACGCTCGGCGAGCGGGTTGTTGCCGACATCCGCAGCGATGTGTTTTCGCATGTCACGACGCTGTCGCCGTCCTTCTTCGACACCGCCCAGTCGGGTGAGATCGTCTCGCGGCTCGCGGCGGATACGACGCAGGTGAAATCCGCCGTCGGCGCCACGGCCTCGGTGGCGCTGCGCAATGTCATCCTCGGCCTCGGCGCGGTGGCGATGATGGTCGTCACCAGCCCGAAACTGTCCGGCCTGGTCATCGCGGCCATTCCGGTGATCGTGCTGCCGCTGGTCGCCTTCGGCCGCTCGGTCCGGCGCCGGTCGCGGCAGGCGCAGGACACGCTGGCGCAAGCGACCGCCTATGCCAGCGAGCAGATCGGCGCGGTGCGTACGCTGCAGGCCTTCACCAACGAGGCGCTGGTCACCGGGCGGTTCTCGGCCGCGGTGGAAGCCGCCTTCCAGGCAGCGCGCTCGTCGATTTTCGCCCGCTCTTTCCTCACTTTCTTTGCCATTTTCATGATCTTTTCCTCGGTCGTGGCGGTGCTGTGGTTCGGTTCGCGCGACGTACTTGCCGGCACGATGTCGCCGGGCACGCTCGGCCAGTTCCTGCTCTATTCGGTGTTTGCCGCCGGCGCGCTCGGCGCGCTGTCGGAAGTGTGGGGCGAGCTCTCCCAGGCGGCAGGTGCGGCCGAACGGCTGACCGAGATCCTCGACGAGACGCCGGCGATCCTGGCGCCTGCGAAGCCGCTGCAGCTGCCGGCCAAGGCGAAGGGCGCGATCAGCTTCGACGATGTCTCCTTCTCCTATCCGGCAAGGCCCGACCGCGCCGCCGTCCATGGCCTGAGCTTCCAGGTGAAGCCGGGCGAGACGGTGGCGATCGTCGGGCCCTCGGGCGCCGGAAAAAGCACGGTCTTTTCGCTGATCCTGCGCTTCTACGATCCCGAGACCGGCCGCATCGCCATCGACGGCGTCGACGTGCGCGAGGCCGATCCGGCCGATGTCCGGGAGCGCATCGCCATCGTGCCGCAGGATGTCACCATTTTTGCGGCGAGCGCGCGCGACAATATCGGCTTCGGTCGGCCGGGCGCCACGAATGCCGAGATCGAGACGGCCGCCAGGGACGCGCTGGCCGACGAATTCATCCTCAAACTCGACAAGGGCTATGACAGCCAGGTTGGCGAGCGCGGCGTGACCTTGTCCGGCGGCCAGCGCCAGCGCGTGGCGATCGCCCGGGCCATCCTGCGCGACGCGCCGATCCTGTTGCTCGACGAGGCGACCTCGGCGCTCGATGCCGAAAGCGAAACACTGGTGCAGACGGCTCTGGAACGGTTGATGCAGGGCCGCACCACCATCGTCATCGCCCACCGTCTTGCAACGGTGCTGAAGGCCGACCGCATCCTGGTCATGGATGGCGGCCGCATCGTGGAGGAAGGCACGCATCAGAGCCTGGTCGCCAAGGGCGGTATCTACGCGCGGCTGGCCAAGCTGCAGTTCGAAACCGGAGCCAGCGCGTTCAGGGGTGCCGCGGAGTAGGTGCTGCTGCGCAGATAGAGTTCAGCCGCGGGCAGGCTGGCGCCGGCCGCGCCGGACAGCGATGAATACCGGGACACCGACGAACAAGGTCAACAGGAACATGCTGGCGATGATTTGTCGCTGCTCCGTGTCCGGATCGCTGACCTTCATTTCGACTGGTGGCGGATCGACGTAGGTGAAATCGTACTCCCACTGGACGTCCTTTGAGATGTCCTCGACGGATTTGAGGTAATCCGCAATCGCTGTGGCAGGAACTTCCGTCGCCAGTGTCTGCAAATTCCATTCCACCCGGAATTCGGTTGCCGTGTTGCTCCACGACGTCTTCAGCGACACATAAGGTGTCACGATGTTCTTTATTTCCTCGCCGGAAAACCTCGCCTTGAGGTTGCGTAGCGTCACGCTGTGGCGACGGTAATACGGAGTGCCGAGCGATATCGGGCCGCGACGGCCGACGATGGTCGGGGCCGGGAGATAGTTGCCGAGATCCGCCGCCTGGACAGGGAAATTCTTGGCAAGGTCGTTGGCCGCCAGCGCCTGCGCCGGCAATGAATAGCTTTCTTTAACGCTGACGACGTTGCCGTCGCGTTGATCCAGGATTTCCAGCTTTGCGGCGCTTTGAATGCCCGGATACTGCTTGCTGTAATATTTCAGATAGTTGTCCGACAGCTCGGTCAGCGACTGGCCAGCCAGCCTGTTGCGCATCGAGTCGGCGTCGGCGCCTTCGTACATGGAAAAGACCGTCAGCGACAAAGGATCGCCCGGCTTCTCGGGAAAGTCGAATTCCTCGGCGACCTGGATCGACGGGCTGGTCAGTTCCGGGGTCGGCATCTTCTCCAATCCGCCGGTGCTGGAAAGCGGCAGCGCGAACCCATAATCGGCCTGCGCAAGGTTGTATGCCTTGCCGCCCTGAAGGTCGTTGGTGGCATCGAGCCAGTATGTCTGGCTTCCGATCTTCGCCTTGACGATGGCGTGGTCGAAATCGCGCAGCGCCGGCAGGTGTTGGTCGAGAGCCCGCCCATGGTCGAGATCGGCCAGGGCGACTTCGGCAGAAATGCCAAGTCGCACAAGCGACGAGGCAAGCAGCAGTGCCTTGTCCTTGCAATCGCCAAACCCGCTTTGCAGGACAGTCGCCGGATCGCGTGGAATGTAGGACCCTGCACCGATCGACAGGCTGACATAACGGATCTGGTCCTGCACCAGCCGTGTCGCCTGGATCATCCGGTCTTCGGCCACAGGATGCTTGACGGCGATGTCGTCGAGCTTGGCTGCGAAGTCGGCGGGAAAATCGGTCACCGGCCTGTAGTGGGGCGCAATGGCGTCGACGACACTGTGCCAGTCTGCGGTCGAGGCCACGTCGACAGAGCCCCAGGCCGGATATTGCACCGGCAGGTTGTCCTCGACCTTGACCGGCTTCGGATTGCGGATCTCCCACAAATAGACCGTGTCCGATCCCGACGACGAGATTCCCGGCTTGAATTCCGTTCCTCTTGCCTTGATCTGAAGCGGCTGACTGGCGGGCCAGGTGATGTTTGCGCGGATCAGCGCCACCGGCTCTTCCCACTCGGTCGCAAAGCTGAAGAAGAAAAGATCCTTGCCGACAAGCGGCGTGATTTCGTAGGTCGTTGCATAGTCGACAATGTCACCGACACGCACATCTTCGACGTTGACGTGGGCCGTCAGCCAGCCGTCGTACAGGCCTTTCTCAGCGTCCTTTTCCTGCCTGAAAATATCGAATTTCGTGCTTGCCAGCCGGTCGATCACGGCGCCATCGCGGATGATGCGCAGATGGTTCAAGGTGACTTTGTGCCGCGACGGATCGAATTGCAGATTGATCCCGGCGCCCTGCTCGAGGCCTGGCCGGTCGACGATCTTGTAGACCGTGCGGGAGTACTGATCGTAACCGCCGGTGCGGCGAGCGATCTGGTCGTCCGAGAGCAGCCACGAGATGCCGTTCCTGATCTGGTCGGATCGGGTGGCGTCAGCCGAGGGAACATCGATCAGCCTCGTCCAGGCCGGCGCTGGTCCGACAAGGACGACGTCGTCGGATAGGGCGGGAGAACTCAAGCTGACCAGAAACAGGGCGAAAGCAATGAGCCGCCAGTAAGATTTGATCACATGAAAATCAATACAGACCGACATTCCAGTTTCGCCAGCGCCCCAAAGAGCCCCTTTTGTCAAAGGCTTTCCGGCAGAAGTAAAGACCATGCCCTATGTTTTTGGATGCGGTGCCAGCCGAAATGGCTCACGCCCCGTATCGCTGTTGCAGGTGACGGGTGAAATGCGCGGCATTCAGTTTTTCGCCGGTGGCGCGTTCGAGCAGTTCGGGCGTCGACCAGCGTGAGCCCTGCGACCAGATCTTGTCGCGGCGCCAGCCGTTGATGGCCTCGAAGTTTCCCTTTGCAAGGTCGTCGCCGGCGGAAGGATGCTTGCGGGTCAGCGCCGCCCACTGCTGCGCCGCCATCATGGCGCCCAGCGTATAGGACGGGAAATAGCCGAAGGCCGCACCTGGCCAATGCACGTCCTGCATCGGCCCGTCGGCCGGGTTGTCAATGGTCGACAGGCCAAGATACTCCCGCATCTTGGCGTCCCACGCCTCGGGCAAGTCGGCAGCCTGCAATCGCCCCGAGACAAGCTCCTGCTCCAACTCGTAGCGCAGGATGACATGCAGCGGGTAGGTCACCTCGTCGGCGTCGACGCGGATCAGGCCGCGCTCGACCCGGTGTACATGGGGCAGGATGTCGTCGAGCGACCAGGCTTCGCCGAGATGCTTTTCGACCACGGGCAGCGCCCAGCGCCAGAATTCGGGGTTGCGGCCGATCTGCTTTTCGACGAACAGGCTCTGGCTTTCATGCACCGCCATGCCGCGCGCCTTGCCCAGCGGCCAGTGCGCCCAGGCCTTCGGCAGGTTCTGTTCGTAGAGCGCGTGGCCGGTCTCGTGCAGCACGCCCATCAGCGCCGACAGGAAATCCGAGGTCTTGTAGCGGGTGGTGATGCGCACGTCGCTCGGCACGCCGCCGCAGAAAGGATGATGCGACACCGACAGCGAGCCATGGGTGAGGTCGAAGCCGACCGCCGCCATCATGGCGAGGCCAAGCTCGCGCTGCCGGTCTATCGCATAGCTGCCCGAGAGCGGCTTCAGCGGGTGGCTGGCCAGCCGCGCCTCCTGCACGGCCAGCGCCTCAGGCACGAAGGACTTCAGGAACGTCTTCAACTCAGTGAAGACCGGCGTGATGTCGGCGGCGCGGTTGCCAGGATCGTATTGCTCCATCAGCGCGTCGTAGGGATCAAGGCCGAGCGCGTCAGCGCGCAGTGCGGCCTCCTCGCGGACCAGCGCGATGACACCTTCGAGTGCCGGCAGGAAGCCGGCCCAGTCGTTCTTGGCGCGAAGGTCACGCCAGAGCTGCTCGGAGCGCATGCGAGCCACCGTCTGGCGCTCGACGAACTCGACCGGCAGGCAGGTCAGGTTGGTGTATTGCCGGCGCAATTCCCGGACCGCCGCCTGCTGCTCCTCGTTCAGCACCTCTTGTTCGGCGGCGGCTAGCCAGTCGGCGATTTCCGGCGCCGTTGCCCTGATATGCAGCATGCCGGCAAGCGAAGACATGGCTTCGGCGCGCTTCTCACCGCCGCCGACGGCCATGTGGGTCGCCTCATCGGCGCCGAGGATGGCGAGCGCATGTTCCAGCGCTTCGAGCTTGTGGCCGAGATCATCGAGTTTCTGAAAGGACATGGCAGGTTCCGCGTTTTGGACGGCGGGAAAAGATACCAATGCGCCAGGCTTGGCAACCCTGCACGAGTGTCGGTTCATAGGCGCAAGGCGGCGCGAGCTTGCACGCCGCGACGCGCGTGCTCAATATGGACCGACGGCGTGCTGCCACCTGGGGGAGAAGACATGATCGCCAACATACTGGTCGGGCTGGTGGCGCTGATCCACTGCTACATCGTCTATCTGGAGATGGTGGCGTGGGACACGCCGCGTGGCCACAAGGCGTTCAACCTCAAGCCGGACTTCGCCAGCGCATCGAAGGTGCTGGCCGCCAATCAGGGGCTTTACAACGGCTTCCTTGCCGCCGGGCTGATCTGGGGCCTCTATCTCGGCGCGGCTGGATTCCAGATCAAGGTGTTCTTCCTGCTTTGCGTCGCCATCGCCGGGCTCTATGGCGCGGCGACCGCCAGCAGGAAGATCCTGTATATCCAGACCGTGCCGGCGGTGGTTGCGCTCGTCGCGCTCTGGCTCGGCTGGTAAAATGACGCCCTCGGACCAGATCCCGCGGGCGTCAGACTGTCCCTTTCTCATTCTTTGGATATCCGAGGATATCGCAGCGGGTTCTCAGCCGTTCGGATAATTGCCGCCGTCGGAACCGTCACCGATCATGAAGCCACTACCGGTGTCGGACATCAGGGCCTGGTCGACGTTGTCGAGGCGGCGCAGCAGGTCGTGGTATTGCGCGGCCGGGATCCGGCCATGATCCGAGCCAGCGACCCGTTCGGCGGCCTGGCTGATATGCGCCGCGCGCAGATGCAGCCGATGCGCTTCGGCCGACGTGATCGCGTTGGCCTGCCTGGCATCGGTGATGCCCTGGTCGACGCCCTTTATCTGCTCGATCAGGCCGGTCACGCGCGGACCGGTCATGTCGGTCGGGTCGCTGGCGTCGAGGGCGCCCTTGTGATGTCCGGCGGCATAGGCGCCGGCGAGCGGAACGGCGATCAGAAGTGTGGTGAGGGCTGCAGTCCTGAGAGTCTTCAAAGAACGCATGATATGCGTCTCCTCCTGCTTTGGAAAGGGTAAGCGCTTTAACTCCGCCTTCCGGACGCGGGCCGTCGGGTTCCGTCGCGTCGCGATGGGAGGCATCGCCGGCGGTTCTCGGCCCTGCGCGGCAAATTAGGAGCCCAGAAACGTGAAGTGTAATTAAAAAAAGATAATGTTTTCAGGCCTTGCCGAGGCTGCCTTGCGCCCTAGAGTTGAGCCGTCGAACAAATTCGCGTGACTAAAAATCACCGTTCGGTGAGCTTCAGTTCAATGCGGCGGTTCTTGTTGCGGGCGTCTTCGGTGTCGGCGGGATCGAGCGGCTGAAATTCGCCGAAGCCGGCGGCGACCAGCCGGTTAGCGGGCACGCCGTTCTCGATCAGGAACTTGACCACCGAGGTCGAGCGCGCCGTCGACAGCTCCCAATTGTCGCGGTAGCGGCCGGTGCCCGACAGCGGCTTGTTGTCGGTGTGGCCGTCGACGCGCAGCACCCAGTTGATCTCCGGCGGAATTTCCTTTTGCAGTTCGATGATGGCGTCGGCGAGCTTCTTCATCTCGACTTTGCCGGCATCGTTGATCACTTCGGAGCCGGTCGGAAACAGCACCTCCGACTGGAAGACGAAGCGGTCGCCGACGATGCGGATGTTCTCGCGGTCGGCGAGGATTTCGCGCAGGCGGCCGAAGAAGTCTGAGCGGTAGCGGTTCAGTTCCTGCACGCGCTGCGCCAGCGCGACATTCAGCCGACGGCCGAGATCGGCGATCTTGGTGTTGGAATCGCGGTCGCGGGTTTCAGAGACATTGAGGGCGTCCTCGAGCGCGCCGATCTGCTTGCGCAACGCCGCGATCTGCTGGTTGAGGATCTCGACCTGGCTCAGCGCCTGCTGGCTGATCTGGCGCTGGTTGTCGAGTTCGCCGCCCAGTTGAGCCGCACGCTGGTTGGCGGCGTCGCCGGCGCCTGCACCTTGCGCCAGCAATTGCTCCAGCCGGCTCTTCTCGGCTTCCGACGCCGACAGCGAGGCCTGCAGATTGGCGAGCGAATCATCCTTGTCCTGCGCCGTCGAGCGCTCCAGCGCCAGCAACTGCGTCAGTTCGTTGATCTGCGAGTTGAGGCGCGAGAGCACGGTGTCCTTGCCGGAGAGTTCGCGGCCGAGCAGGAACTGCGCCAGTACGAAGACGGTGAGCAGGAACATGATGGCGAGCAACAGCGTCGACAGTGCGTCGACGAAGCCCGGCCAATAATCGATGCGGCGGTCGGTGCGACGGCCCCTGGCGAGCACCATGCTAGTGCACCCCGGGCTTCTTCAGGGCGTCGGCGATCTTTTCCAGCGTGTTGCGCATCGCCTTCTGCTCGTCCGACTGGGCCTCGACCCAGTCGCGCATGATCTGCTGCTCGGAACGCATGTTCTTGACCAGGCCGGAAATGCCGTCGGCGAGATTGGCCATGGCGGTGGCGACGCGCGGATTGGAGCCGCCGCCGTTTTCCTGCATGCTGCGCAGCCGCTCCGACAACAGGCGGATCTCGTCGGAAGGCTCGTTCTTGGCCGGATCGGCAACGACAATGTCGGAGGAGAGATCGGTGACCGAGGACAGCCAGTTTTCAAGCTCGGTGTAGAAGCGGGTCTGGGCGCGGCCGGCCTGCAGGTCGAGGAAGCCGAGCACCAGCGAACCGGAAAGGCCGAACAGCGAGGACGAGAAGGCGGTGCCCATGCCGGCCAGCGGCGCCGACAGGCCCTGTTTCAACGAATCGAGCACGGCGGCGGCGTCGCCGGTGCCGGGATCGAGCGATTCGATGGTCTCGCGGATCGAACCGATGGTGTTGAGCAGACCCCAGAAGGTCCCGAGCAAGCCGAGGAACACCAGCAGCCCGACGAGATAGCGCGAGGTGTCGCGGCTTTCGTCGAGGCGGGTGGCGATCGAATCCAGCATGGTACGCATCGAGGAGGTCGAGAAGGCCACGGTCGAGGAACGGCCGATCATCGCCTTCATCGGCGCCAGCAGCACCGGTTCGGTGGTTTCGGAGCCGGCGCGGAACGAATTGACCCAGCGCACTTCACGAAACAGCCGTCCGACCTGGGCGAAGGCAAGCAGGATGCCGACCGCCAGCACGCCGATGATAAGGCCGTTGAGGCCGGGATTGCTGCCGAAGGCGGTCGAGATCTGGCGGGTGAGGATGGCTGCGATGAAGGCGACGATGACCAGGAAGATGACCATGGTCAGGAGGAAGACCTGCGGGCTCGACAGTTTGTGCGGATCGTACATCAGGACATCAGAACGCCTGCCCACGCCGAAGGATCTGAGAAAAGCCATCCGTGCCCCGTTTCCGATGCTCTTTATTTGCCTTGACGCAATTCCGAACGGGAAACCGCTCACACTTTCCCGGAATTGCTCCAGTGCCGCCGATCACGTAATTCGCGACTCTAAACGCAATTGTGACCAAATTGAATGGCGCTTGGCAATATTGCCCGATGGGTCGGGCGGCACTGCGCCTTTCAGAGGCGGTTGATGACCAGGCAGTCGACCATGGCGGCAAGATGCAGCCCGGCGCCGGTGATGACAAAGCCGTGCCAGACGGCATTGTGGAAACGCAGCCCCTTCCAGGCGAAGAAGATGACGCCGCAGGAATAGACGATGCCGCCGGCGACGATCAGCGCGATCGACGTTGTCGGCAATGTCGCGACCAGCGGCTTGACCAGAACGATGCCGCTCCAGCCGATGGCGAGATAGAAGACTATGGCCAGGCGGTCGAAGCGGCCGGGCAGAAATACTTTTATGGCGATACCGGTCACAGCCGCGGTCCAGACAAGGGCAATCATCGGCAGCGCCAACGGCGAGCCGTCGAGCTGGGCCAGAAAGGGCGTGTAGGTAGCGGCGATCAGTAGGTAGATCGCTGCATGGTCGAAGCGCCGCAAGATCCATTTCGCCGGCGATGTCACCGGCCACAGATTGTAGGTGAGCGACACCGACAGCACGGTCAGCAGCGATACCACGTAGAAAGCGATGGCGATGTATTCGCCCGGACCGGCATGGAAAGCGGCCAGCGCCAGCAAGGTCGAGCCCGCCGCTATCGCCAGCACGATGCCGACCGCATGGACGATGCCGTCGGCGATCATCTCCGCACGCGAATAGTGCCAACGCCCGACAAAGGGGATATCGATTGGCGTTTCTGGCGGGGATTGTGGCGGCATGCGCGAAGGTCCTTCGTCCCCCTTATCTGGGCGGTCGCCGGGCAGTATTTCAAGCTTTGGTTGCGGTTTTGCGACTGCGGCGCTTCAGCGCGCCGAGATCGGCTTCTTCACCGCCTTGAGCAGCGCGCGCTGGATGACCTCGTTGCCAGCAACGACCGAGCCGTTATCCAGCATGTCCTGGCCGCCCTCCATATCGGAGACGAAGCCGCCGGCTTCGCGGACCAGCAGCAGGCCGGCGGCGATGTCCCAGGCCGACAGGCCGGTTTCCCAGAAGCCGTCCATGCGGCCAGCGGCGACATAGGCGAGATCGAGCGCGACCGAACCCAAGCGGCGCACGCCGGAGACCTCGGCCATCACATTGCGCAGCTCGACCAGGAAATTGCCGTGCTGGCCGCGGCCGAGATGCGGGATGCCGCAGCCGATCACGCAGTCGGTGAGCTTGATACGGCCGGCAACGCGCAGCCGGCGATCGTTCATGAAAGCGCCGCCGCCGCGCTCGGCGGTGTAGAGCTCGTCCATCGCCGGATTGTAGATGACGGCGGCGACGAGCTGACCCTGGCGCTCCAGCGCGATCGAGATGGAAAAGATCGGAATGCCATGCAGGAAATTGGTGGTGCCGTCGAGCGGGTCGACGATCCAGCGGTGCTGGTCGTCGTCGCCTTCGACCACACCGCGCTCTTCCATCAGGAAGGCATAGCCCGGCCGCGCCTTCGACAGTTCGGCAAACAGGATGTCCTCGGCCTTGCGGTCGGCCTGGCTGACATAGTCGCCTGGCCCCTTCATCGACACCTGCAGGTTCTGCACCTCGCCGAAGTCGCGCGACAGCGAGCGGCCGGCCTTCATGGCGGCCTGGACCATGACATTGAGAAGTGCTGAGCGTGCCATCGTATTTTCTTCCTGCTGCTGCGCCTTAAGATCAGTCCGCGCGGCGCATGTAGGTGAGCTCGTTGGTGTCGACGACGATGCGTTCGCCGGCGCCGATGAATGGCGGCACCAGCACGCGAATGCCGTTTTCCAGCACCGCCGGCTTATAGGAAGACGCAGCCGTCTGGCCCTTCACCACCGGGTCGGCCTCAGTGATGGTCAGCGTCACCTGGTCGGGCAGCGAAATGCCGATCGGCCTGTCCTCATAAAGCTGGACCGTCACCATCATGCCGTCCTGCAGGAAAGCGGCGCGATCGCCGACGAAATCCTTCGCCAGTTCGAGTTGCTCGTAGCTCTGGGTGTCCATGAACACCAGCGCGTCGTCCTGTGCGTAGAGGAAGGAAAAATCCTTCAGGTCGAGCCGGATCTGCTCGACGGTCTCAGCCGAACGGAAGCGCTCGTTGAGCTTGGTGCCGTTGATCAGGTTCTTCAGCTCGACCTGGTTGTAAGCGCCGCCCTTGCCGGGCTTGACGGTGTTGGTCTTGACCGCCACCCAGAGGCCGCCATCGTGCTCGATGACATAGCCGGGACGGATTTCGTTGCCATTGATCTTGGCCATGATGATGTTGATCCGGGAATGAGATGGTCGCTGGACAAGCGATTTCGGGCTCCCAAGACCACAAATCACCCGAAGAGGCAAGGGAGCGGGGGGATGCAAGGCATGCTCAGGGCAGGCGGTTGGCCTTCTGCAGGGCCTGCTTGGTCTGGTCGTCGGTAAGTCCTTGCAGGAAATCGTCCATCTCCGGATCGATAAGGCCGGCACGGCGGGCGACAACATACCAGGCCCCGGCCAGGATCAGGTCGGGATCGGTGCCGATGCCGCCCATATAGAGCTTTGCCAGACGGTTCTGGGCGGCGACGTTGCCGCCTTCCGCTGCCTGCTTCATCCAGTTGAAGCCGGACTTCAGGTCGCGAGCACCGCCGCGGCCCTCGATCATCCAGGCGGCAAGATCGATCTGCGCGGTGTCATAGTTCTGCCTTGCGGCCTGCGCCAGCAGGCGGCGTGCCTGGGCATCGTCGTGCGGCTTGCCGCCGACGCCATTGGCATAGACCTGCGCCATCGCATACTGGGCGTCGGCAAGGCCGGTCGCCGCGGCCCGCTCATAATAGGGCACGGCCCTGGCGATGCCGGCATCGCCCGGATCCTGCTGTACAAGCAGCTGCGCGAAGTTGAACTGCGCCAGGCGATTGCCGGCTTCAGCGGCGGCCTGCATCAGGGCGTAAGCTCCCTTCTCGTCCTTCTTGACGTAGCGGCCGTCGAGCAGCATCAGCGCATACTGGAACTGCGATTCCGGAATGCCCTGTTCAGCGGCCTGCGCATACCATTTGGCGGCCTCCGCCGGGTTGAGCGGCACGCCCAGCCCGCGCGACAGGATCTCGGCCACCAGCGTTTGCGCTGCCGGGTCGCCATTCTGGGCCCGTACCAACGCCAGATTGTAGGCGGTCTTGTAGAGGCCGCGCTGGAAAGCGCCATAGGCCGGGTCGGCCAGCTTTGCGCCGAAACGCTCGGGATTGATGGCATCGGCCGACGGCAACGGCGCGGTCGTCGCGGGCTGCGGCAGCGGGGTGTCGATCGGCTTGTCGACATGAACGCCGGAACTCATGGCATCGGCCTTGGGGGCACCGGTCTTTGCGGCGCCCGCATCGGGGGCGCCCGCAGCCGGTGCGCTGATGTCGGGTGCGCTGGTATCGGGCCTGGGTTGCGGCAGCGGAATGGGTTCCGCCGCCATCGCCGCCCCGCTCATCAAGGCCGCAACGAAAACCGCGATAGCAAGTCCTGGTCGGCGCACGTCAGTCCTCGAAGCGCGGCGCGGTTTCGTCGAGCAGCGCATTGGCGGCAGCAATCGCCGCCTTCGGATCGGCGCCGTCGGCGAAGACAGCGCTGGACAACGCCACGAATTCGGCGCCGGTGTCCGCCACTGCCTCGACCGACGCCAGTTCCGACCCGGCCATGACGATGCAAGGGATCTGGATCATGTCGGCCCACCAGCGGCCGAGTGACAGATTGCGCGGATGCGGTTCCGGCTTGTTGTCGTAGCCAAAGCGGCCGAAGAAGATGTAATCGGGCCTGGTTTCGCCGAGCTCCAGCGCGTCGTCGCGGGTCTTGGCGCCGCCGGCGCCGACCATCATCTTGCCCTGGAAATGTTCGATGGTCTCGGCGAGCGCGTCCTTGGAGACCTCGACATGAATGCCGTCGGCCTGGACGCGGCCGGCAATGCGGGTGTCGCCAGCGATGATGACGGCGATACCGGCCGCCTGCGCCACAGGCACGATCCGTTCGGCGAAGGCCTGGAAGGCAGCCTCGTCCATACCGTTTTCAGGCAGGATCAGCGAAGCGACGTCGCCGCCCTCGAAGGCCGCGGCAATACGCTCGGCCGGCGCGTCCCTGGGCGCGATCAGCACGATGCGGCAGCGGTTTGGGGGTGTTGCGTCGTTCATTGGCTTTCGATCCGGGAATTCGCCTATGCCGGGCGAAGATGGTTGCATTGCGGCATAGAGCAAAGCGCCCGCCTTGAACAGGCGGGCGAGGATCGATGCGATGGCTTGGTTTACGATCGCCGGCGAGCGGCCGATCTGCGGCTCATTTGACGGCTTGCGGGCTTTCGACCGGCGGTTTGGCTTTCCACAATGTCCAGCCGAGGTTCATGCCGGCTGCCGCTATCAGGATGGCGGCTGCGCCGACGAGCTGGGCCGGATGCAGCCGGTGGCCGAAAGCAATGACATCGATCAGGATCGCCACGACAGGATAGATGAAGGACAGCGATCCCTGCAGGTGTGTCGGCAGTTTCTGGATGGCGCCATACATCAATATGTACACCAGGCCGGTGTGGACGACGCCAAGCGTGACCAGCATGGCCCAGCTCCAGCTGTCGGGGGGCAAATGGGCGAGGTTGGCAAAGGGCGCCAGCATGACGACGCCGACGCAGACCTGGATCAGTGCGATGAGGTGCGGCGGGGTGCCCTTCAGCTTCTTGGTGACGATGGCCGCGACGGCCCAGAAGAAGGCCGCGCCGAGCGCCATGGCGATGCCGATGACATAATCGATGCCGATGGTGCTGGAACCGGCATCAGGCCCTGTCTGCACGATCAACAGCATGCCGGCGAAGGCGATGCCGAGCCAGGTCAGCTTGGTCAGGGTCAGCCGCTCGCCGAAGAACAGCGCGCCGAAACCGACCAGCATGAAGGGCTGGGTGTTGTAGACTGCCGTGGCGATCGAGATCGAGGCGCGGGAGAAGGCGCTGAACAGCAACAGCCAATTGATGACGATGGCCGCGCCGCCGATAGCGGCGATGGCAAGAATGCGCAATGTCAGCCTGCCGCGCAGCAGCCCAAGTGCTGCACAGGTGATGAGCAGCGCCACCGCACCGAAGGCGCAGCGCCAGAACACCACGTCCATGACGGGCTGGCCCGACATGACGACGAACCAGCCGATCGTGCCGATGATTGTCATCGCCGCCGTCATCTCGATCGTGCCGCGCACCGTGTTGTCCATGACAATACCTCTGATATCTGTTTGAGACTGGATAATCTCATGCGATCCTGAGGGTTTATATGATCTATAAAAGGTGATATGTGGACGTGGCCTAATTTAATAAGGCGATCTTCGCCTTTTTGCGAAAGAATGAAAATGCTGGACGATCTGGACAGAAAGCTTCTCGACATCCTGGTCAAGGATTCCCGGACATCATTGAAGGAACTGGCGCAGCAGGTCGGGCTGTCGTCGCCCAGCGTGTCCGAGCGGCTTCGGCGGCTCGAGGAGCGCGGGGTCATCCGCGCCTTCACTGTCGAGATCGACCCGGAGGCGCTGGGCTATCCGCTGCAGGCGATCGTGCGTATCCGGCCATTGCCGGGCAAGCTGCATATCGTGCAGCAGCTGATCGAGGAGATCCCCGAGTTCGGCGAATGCGACAAGGTCACCGGCGACGATTGTTTCGTGGCGCGGCTTTATGTGCGTTCGATGGGCGAGCTCGACAAGCTGCTCGACCGAATCGCCGACAAGGCCGAAACCAGCACCGCCATCATCAAGGCGCAGCCGATCCGACGCCGTCCGCCGCCACTCGGGTAAGCGTCGTTTTAGCTAGAGCTCCAGCTTGTAGCCGATGTGGCTGGCCTTGAAGCCGAGCCGGTCATAGAAGCGGTGGGCGTCGTGGCGGCTCTTGTTGGTGGTTAGCTGGACAATTTTGCAGCCGCGTGCGCGGCATTGTTCGACCGCCCATTCCAGCAGGCGCTGCCCCAGCCGTTCGCCGCGCCGGTCGGCGGCGACGCGGACAGCCTCGATCTGGCCGCGCCAGGCGCCCTGCAGCGACAGGCCGGCAAGATAGCTGATCTGCAGCGTGCCGATGACGCGGCCGCCGTCCGTCATCACGGCCAGAAACTGGTTGGGGTCGGCATTCACAGCCGCAAAAGCGTCGCGATAGGCTTTGGCCAGCGGTTCGCTTGCGTCTTCGCGGCTGCGACCGAGCGGATCGTCCGCAAGCATGGCGATGATGGCGGGGAGGTCGATTTCCTCGGCGCGGCGGATCTGGACTTCGCTCATTCTGGAAAACCTCATGCGGGGGACGGTGCCTTATGCATCGACGGCAATCGTGCCGCAAATCCGACGCCGGTGCCTTACGCACAATTGATCGCCACAGCCGGCATTTTCATGGTCGCGGTGCACGGGTTTCTGGGCTATTGCAGGGCCAGTCTCCCTCCAGCCTCCCTCACTTCATGTCAGGTCTGCTCGCCGATCCGTGGTTCTATGCCGCCGCCATTCCGGCGGTGATCCTTGTCGGCCTGTCGAAAGGCGGCTTCGGCGGCGCTGTCGGCTTTGTCGGCGTGCCTTTGATGGCGCTGGCCATGCCGCCGGTGCAGGCGGCCGCCATCCTGTTGCCGATCCTGTGCCTAATGGACATCGTTTCGGTGTGGACGTGGTGGGGCGTCTATGACCGCAAGATGCTGGTCGACATGATGCCGGGTGCAGTGATCGGCATAGGGCTGGGCTGGCTGACGGCAGCGCTCGTCACCGAAGAGATGGTGCGGCTGATCGTCGGTGCCGTCGCGCTCATCTTCGTGCTGCGCTGGCTCTATCTGCAGTTTCGCCACGGTTCCGACCATGCGGCGGCGCCAAACCGCATCGCCGCCGCCTTCTGGGGCACCGTCGCCGGCTTCACCAGCTTCGTCGCCCATGTCGGCGGCCCGCCCTTCCAGGTCTATGCGCTGCCGATCCGGCTCGATCCGAAAGTGCTGTCGGGGACATCGGCGATTTTCTTTGCCGCCACGAACGCGCTGAAGCTGATCCCCTATTTCGCGCTCGGCCAATTCGACACCGCCAATCTGACGGCGTCCGCCGTGCTGATGCCGCTGGCACCGCTGGCCACCATTGCCGGCGCCTGGCTGGTACGGCGCATGCGGCCGGAGATCTTCTATCCCTTCACCTACGCGACCGTGGCCGTGGTCGCGGTCAAGCTGCTGTGGGACGGGATCTCCGGCCTGCTGTAAAGCAGCGCGAGGCGGCCGTACGGTCGCCTGCATATTCTCGGTGTTAGACAGCGCTCGGCACGAGACGGCGACTGCCGCCAAAGGCCAGTGCGGCGCCGGCGATGACGACCAAAATCATGCCGGCGAGAATGCCGATGTCGTGCTCGGTCGGTTTGAGCACCATGTCCGCGACCACGACCAGCATCACTGCATAGTCGAAGCGTGCCACGCTCATCATGCGCTGGCCCATGGCAAGGACAGCAGGTGACATTCCCTCCTTAGCGATCACCGCTCCCATGCGCTCGCCGATTGGTTTGAAGACGAACATGCCGATCGAAAAGGTCGTGGCATAGCCGACGAGACCGATGACAATCCACAAATCTGCGGATCCCACCCAGAAGCTGCACATGATCAGGCCGAAGATCAGCGTCAGCATCGACATCGGTGCGAAAAACCTGCCGCCCAGTTGTCCGCTGGCACGGATCGCCTGCAGCTTTTCCTCGATGTTGCCGGCGCGCTCGGCAAGCATGCCGAGCAGGAACAGCACGAACCCACCTCCGACCCACAAGGTGGCCGTAGCGATGTGGAAGAATTTGATGATCGAATACCAGTCCATAGGGTGCTCCTGAAGCAATTCTAGTGGGCCGCGGCGGCACAGATTTGCGCGCGACGTCGTGCGGAGCGGGCGTTTAACGCAATGCGTGTTTCGGAACGATGTCGCATAGGCGCGCCAGTCTGTTACCGCGGTTTGATCATTCATTTTGGTCGCAAGCCGCGGCGACGGGCGGCTGTCATGGCAAAAGAGGACAGGCTCTGCGGCATGATCCTGAAACGTCGCGAGATTAAGCCGCTCTGGCCATCCAGAGATCGAGCCGGTACTGGCCTCTTCCTCGATCGATTGGGTTCCGCGGGCCGTTGTGCTGATACGACACAGAAGGGCAGCGGTTGATCAAGAAATATCCGCTCCGTTAAGGGTTCATTAAGCTTTACAGGTGTTTACTATGTCCATCCAGTTATCTGGATTCTTACCGAGTGGTTGGAGCCACTTCGTTTGACGCCTCCCTGTTAAACTCCTGAGAGCCGCCTTATCCGCGGCTCTTTTTTTGTCCGCATTTTGGGCTGCCTCGCGCCCATCCGCCGGCGTTAACCGTTTGTTAAACATGTGCTTGCCTTCAACGGCGGCGAAGCGCATTTTCAAGCTTCAGTCATCTAGGGTGCCGGCGTGACGGCGAAGAAGCCGAATCAGCCGACGGGGTAGTGCAGGGGCGTATCGATGAACGAGCCTTCGAAGGGCATCGCGAAAACCATCAAACTGGCGGAACGCCGGGTTTTCTCCCAATCCTTCAAACCGCTTTACCAGGAAGGCATGGGCCTGGTTGAGCAAGCAGCCGAATATCTCGACGGCAAGGGCCGGGCCGAGGCCAAAAAGTTGTCCAGGCTGGCGGCGACGCTCTATGCGGCCGAATCGATGCGGCTGACGACAAGGCTGATGCAGGTCGCCTCCTGGCTGCTTTTGCAGCGGGCGGCAAACTCAGGCGAGATGACCCGCGACCAGGTTGCTTCGGAAAAATCCAAGGTTCGCCTCGACACCGCGTCGGCGCATGACGAGGCGGTCGGCTGGAACGAACTGCCGAAGGATTTCCTCGATCTCGTGACACGCTCGCTGCGCCTCCAGGCTCTGGTGCGCCGCATGGACGAGGAGATCTATGGCGGCGCGTTTACCGAGACGCCGTCCGCCGTCCGCCGCGTCAATCCGGTTTCCGACCAGATCACGCTGCTCAACACGGCTTTCGCCCGGGGTTAAAACGCCTCCCGTTTCCGGTTTGTTCACATTTCGCTGGCATCGCTGTCCGCCGGAGGTAAACTTGGCGGATGGGGGAAGCGATTCGCATCATCGGTATCGACCCGGGGCTGAGGCGCACCGGCTGGGGCATCGTCGAAAGCCTCGGCAATTCGCTGCGCTTCGTCGGCTCCGGCACCGTGCGCTCCGACGACAAGGCGGCGCTTGCGACACGGCTTTGTCAGTTGCATGACGGGCTGGCCGAGATCCTGCACGCTGCCATGCCGCAGGAGGCGGCCGTCGAGCAAACCTTCGTCAACAAGGATGCAGTGGCGACGCTGAAGCTCGGTCAGGCGCGCGGCATCGCCATGCTGGTGCCGGCGCGCGCCGGCCTTGTCGTCGCCGAATATGCCCCCAATGCCGTCAAGAAAGCGGTGATCGGCGTTGGCCATGGCGACAAGAAGCAGATCCACATGATGGTCAAGGTGCTGTTGCCGAAAGCCACTTTCGACACCGAACATGCCGCCGACGCGCTGGCCATCGCCATCTGCCATGCGCATCACCGGCAGAGCGTCGCCTACCGGATGGCGGCGTTGGCATCATGAAAGGCTATTGAGCATGATAGGCAAGCTCAAGGGCACACTCGATGAGATCGACGAGGATTTCTGCCTCGTTGACGTGCATGGCGTCGGCTATGTCGCCTATTGCTCGGCGCGCACTCTGGCCTCGCTGCCGTCGCCCGGCGAAGCGGTGGTGCTGTTTATCGAGACCTATGTGCGCGAGGACATGATCCGGCTTTACGGCTTTCAGTCGGTGCTGGAGCGCGAATGGTTCCGGCTCTTGATGACCAATGTGCAGGGCGTCGGCGCCAAGGTGGCGCTGGCCATCCTTTCGACACTGGCGCCGGCCGACCTCGCCAACGCGATCGCACTGCGCGACATCGCCATGGTCAGCCGCGCGCCAGGCGTCGGCAAGAAGGTGGCAGAGCGCATCGTCACCGAATTGAAGAACAAGGCGCCGGCCTATGCCGGAACCGCCTCCGGCACGATCGGCCTGAAGCAGGAACTCGGCGAGGGTGTCGCGCCGGCACCGATCATCGACGCCGTGTCGGCGCTGGTCAATCTCGGCTATTCCCGCGACACCGCGGCCAATGCAGTGGCGGCGGCGCTGAAGACGGCGGGCGAGGATGCGGATGCCTCGAAGCTCATACGTTTCGGGTTGAAGGAACTGGCGCGGTGAGCGGTTGCTTGCCCCCTCCTTTACCCTGTGCGAGGAAGGCGGCATGAGCCTTTCCCCTCGCCTCATTGCCCCGGAAAAGCGCGGCGAGGATGCCGAGCAGACTTTGCGGCCGCAGACGCTCGCCGATTTCGTCGGCCAGGCGGCGGTCAGGGCTAATCTCAAGGTCTTCATCGAAGCCGCCAAGGGCCGCAGCGAGGCGCTCGACCATGTGCTGTTCGTTGGCCCGCCTGGGCTTGGCAAGACGACGCTGGCGCAGATCATGGCGCGCGAGCTCGGCGTCAATTTCCGTTCGACCTCGGGCCCGGTCATCGCCAAGGCCGGCGATCTCGCCGCGCTCTTGACCAATCTCGAAGACCGCGACGTGCTGTTCATCGACGAGATCCACCGGCTCAATCCGGCGGTGGAGGAAATCCTCTATCCGGCGATGGAGGATTTCCAGCTCGACCTGATCATCGGCGAGGGCCCGGCGGCGCGCTCGGTCAAGATCGACCTCGCCCGCTTCACCCTGGTCGCCGCCACCACGCGGCTCGGCCTTTTGACCAATCCGCTGCGCGACCGTTTCGGCATTCCGGTGCGGCTCAATTTCTATTCGGTCGAGGAGCTGGAGCAGATCGTGCGCCGCGGCGCCCGCATCCTGCAAATGCCGCTCGGCGACGACGGTGCGCTGGAGATCGCGCGCCGCGCCCGCGGCACGCCGCGCATCGCCGGCCGGCTGCTGCGCCGGGTGCGCGATTTCGCCTCCTTTGCCGGTGACGGCCATGTCGACAGGCAGATTGCCGACGAAGCCTTGACGCGGCTAGAGGTCGACGCGCTCGGCCTCGACGCGCTCGATCGCCGCTATCTCTCCATGATTGCCCGCAATTTCGGCGGTGGGCCGGTCGGCATCGAGACCATCGCCGCCGGCCTGTCGGAGCCGCGCGATGCCATCGAGGACATCATCGAGCCCTATCTGATCCAGCAGGGTTTCATCCAGCGCACACCGCGCGGCCGCGTGCTGACCGCCAATGCCTGGCGCCATCTCGGCCTCGACGCGCCGAAGGACCTGGCGCAGCAGCAGATCAACCTGTTCCAGGAAGAGTAACGGAGATTTGTTCTTCGGAACGGTTTGTCTGCGCAGAATCTCCTCAAGCCTGCCAGCGTGAAGGCGCATTCCTGGATTTTATCGTGCGTCTTAATGTCGGCGCGGAACCGCTCCGATCAGGGTCGGAGCCGGGAAAGTGATCACCAGACGCGGGTTCCTGAAATTCGTCGGGAGTTCGTTCCTCTCGCTGGCTTCGCTCAGTGCCTATGCGGTCGGCATCGAGCCGATGCTGTTGACGCGTGTGAAGCGCTATCAGCTGACGCCGCCGCATTGGCCGGCGGGATTGAAGCTGCGCATCGCGGTGCTTTCCGACATCCATGCCTGCCGCCCCTGGATGACGCCGGAGCGGATCGCGTCGCTCGCCGTCGAGGCGAATGCCCTCAATCCGGATGTGATCCTCATGCTGGGCGACTATCCGGCTGGCACTCGAATGGTGACGGGTTGGGTGGATGCGTCGGAATGGGCGCCGGCACTTTCCGGCCTCAAGGCGCCACTGGGCGTCTGGTCGACCTCGGCAACCATGACTGGTGGGAAGACCGTACCGCCCAAAGGGTTGGCGCCGGACCGACGATTTCACGCAAGGCGCTGGAGGCCGTCGGCATTGCGGTGCTGGAAAACGATGTTGTGCGCCTGGAAAAGCACGGGCATGGCTTCTGGCTCGCCGGTCTTGCCGATCAGTTGGCGTTGCTCCCCGGCCGGGCCTGGGGCCGCAGTCACTTCAAGGGCCTGGACGATCTCGACGGCACGCTGGCGAAGGTCAGCGACCAGGCGCCGATCATCTTGCTCGCCCACGAGCCGGACATTTTCCCGAAAGTGCCGTGGCGGGTTTCGCTGACGCTGTCGGGCCACACACATGGCGGACAGGTCAGGCTGTTCGGCTATTCGCCCGTGGTGCCGTCCCGATTCGGCAATCGTTTCGCCTATGGCCATGTCATCGAGAATGACCGCAACCTGATCGTATCTGGCGGGCTTGGCTTCAGTATCGCGCCAATACGCTTCGGCATGCGGCCGGAGATCCTGCAGATCGATCTGGGTTCGGCCTAAGGCAGCGAGCGGATCGCATCCATCACGGCAGGTTCGGCCTTCTCGCCGTTGAAGGCGTCGACGATGCCAAAGGCGCCGCCAAAACTCCACACCGACCATGAGAAACCGTGCGCCTCGGCGCGCGCAATCATGTCCTTGACGTAAGCCGCGCGATACTGCGGCGGCATCACATAGGGATTGCCGTATTCCTGGCGGATCATGCCGAACTCGCCCAGTGTGATGTTTTCCGGCTTGATGCCGTTGGTTTTCGCCCACGCGTCGACTTTTTCGAACGGCGCATCCATGACGCCGAGCAGCTTTTCGTCCGTGTCCATGCTGGCCACCTGCTCGTCGAGATAGGCGAGCAGGCCGCTCCGCCTGGTCCACGGCGCCTCAGCCTTCATCTTGGCGCGGATCGCATCCAGCGTCGCATCGAGTTTGGCGCGCGGCACCGCGGTCAGCGGGTAGGGCAGGCCGGTGACATAGGGAATGAAATCGCCGGCCCAGGTCGCGCCCTGATGGGTCAGCAGGAACGGGTCGTAGGAGTGGAACGTCCAGATGATGTTGTCGTCAGGGATCGTCTTCGGGTCGATCCTGACCAGCGAGGCCGCGTTGGAATAGCATGCGCCGGTGAGGATAAGCGTCAGCCTGGTGGCAGAGGCGCGCGCGGCGGCGAACAGCTTTCGCTGACGCTCCGGCCACAGGCTGGTGCCGTCGCTGTCGCAGTCGACGATCGGCTCGTTCATCGGCTCGAAAGCGACCTGCGTCGGGTCCTCGGTGGCAAGCGTGCGCGCCATCTTGCGGATGACCTCGACATAGGCGTCGAAAATGGCGGGCTCGTCCATCACCTGGCCCATGCCGATCTCGCGGCCGCCACCGGCGGGGATCAGGTGCATGTCGACGATCACTTTCAGGCCGGCGCGGTTGATCATACGAGCCGAGTCCCGCACGCTGGCATAAAGGTCGTCGCGCAGCGCCAGCGTCTGGTCCGACATGAACGGCGAGGGATCGACCGGCATGCGCAGGAAGTCGAAGCCGGCGGCCTTCAGCGCCTTGAGGTCGTCCCCGTTGAGGAACTTGCGCCATTCCGGATAGGGCAAGATGGCTTGTCGGTCATTCCATTTGTCTTCCCCGACCCAGGTCGTCCATTGGTCGAGGTTAAGGCCGCGCTTCATCGAAAAGCTCGCGGCGTGGCCGGGCAGCGCAGACGCCGCCAGCACCAGTAGCGCCGCCATCAAGGTCTTGATCATCGCCGTCAACAGTGCCATCCGGTTTGCTGCGCTGGTGATTTTGGCAGGACAGGTGCCCCGCTTGGGGTAAAAAGGAAAGCGCGATGGACGATCATGGTGAATCGGCGGCACTCACTGCCGGGCTTTCCGGTACGCTGACGGAATTCGGCCATCGGCTGATGGTGCGGGTCTATTATGCCGACACCGATTTCTCCGGCGTCGTCTATCATGCGCGCTATCTCGAATTCTTCGAGCGCGGCCGCTCGGACTATCTAAGGCTCGCCGGCGTCCATCACACCGAACTTCACCAAGGCAAGCATGGCGAACGCATCGTCTGGGTGGTGCGGCGCATGGAGATCGATTTTCGTTCGCCCGCCCGCATGGACGATATCCTGACCATCGACACTCGCACCGAAGACATTTCCGGCGCCCGCATCGTCATGGCACAGCAATTGAAGCGCCGCGCCGAGGTGCTGGTCGAGGCCAAGGTCCAGGCGGCGATCATCGGTGAGAACGGCCGGCCGAAACGCTTTCCCAAGGAATGGATCGCGGCCTTCATACCGAGAGCAAGCTGATATCCAGGCATTCCGGCCTGCAATGAGCGGGCTGATCGGCAGCGCATTCGACTGTGATGGGCGGGCTGCCGTCGTCCCGGGGCGCGGCAATGCGCCGCGCCATATTTCCTAACCCATCCTTAACCATAACGGTTCATGAAGAGACTGGTGAAGATTGGAAGAATCCGTGCGCCTTCCTTTCACCAATATTTGCCCTGAAAAGGCCGCTAACGGTGCATTTTGGGGTAATCCGCAAGCCTAGCGCGAACGGACCACAAGGGATGCCCATGGGCCAGCCGCCAGCGATGCCCGGAAAATCTTAAGGACTTGAACGATGGAAAATATCGCACTCGCCGACCCGGCAGCGCATTTGTCGATTTGGGCGCTGTTCATGCAGGCCGGCTGGGTGGTCAAGCTGGTGATGATCGGGCTGCTCTGCGCTTCGATCTGGACCTGGGCGATCATCGTCGACAAGCTGGTCAGCTATGCCCGCATGCGGCTGGCGCTCAATCGCTTCGAACAGGTGTTCTGGTCGGGGCAGTCGCTGGAGGAGCTCTACCGCACGCTCGCGGACCGCAAGACCACCGGCATGGGCGCGATCTTCGTCGCCGCCATGCGCGAATGGAAAAAGAGTTTCGAGAAGGGCGCCAAATCGCCGCTCGGCCTGCAGACCCGCATCGACAAGGCGATGGACCTGGCGCTGACGCGCGAGATGGAACGGCTGGAGGGACGGCTCGGCTTCCTCGCCACCACCGGTTCGGCGGCACCCTTCATCGGCCTGTTCGGCACCGTCATCGGCATCATGACCTCGTTCCAGGCCATTGCCGCGTCCAAGAACACCAGCCTTTCGGTGGTGGCGCCCGGCATCGCCGAGGCGCTGCTGGCAACGGCCATCGGCCTGCTCGCTGCCATCCCGGCTGTTATCGCCTACAACAAGCTGTCATCGGACGCGAACAAGATCGCGGTGCGCATGGAAGGGTTCTCGGACGAGTTCTCCGCCATACTCTCGCGCCAAATCGATGAAAAAGTCGCACCGAAGGCCTGAGGAGCAGCAAGATGGGTATGTCGGTAGGCATCTCGGGACGCGGCGGACGCGGCCACAGGCGGCGCGGCCGCCATCACGCGCTGATATCGGAAATCAACGTCACGCCGATGGTCGACGTGATGCTGGTGCTGTTGATCATCTTCATGGTCGCGGCACCCTTGCTGACGGTCGGCGTTCCGATCGATCTGCCGGATACGCAGGCCAAGGCGATGAACGTCGATACCCAGCCGATCACCGTCTCGATCGACCCGGCCGGCAAGATCTTCCTGCAGGAGACCGAAATTCCGATCGACGAGCTGGTCGCGAAGCTGCAGGCAATTTCCAAGACCGGCTATGACGAACGCATCTTCATCCGCGGCGACAAGTCGACCGACTATGGCACCGCCATGAAGGTGATGGCCCGCATTTCGGCCGCTGGTTACAAGAACATCGGCCTGGTTTCATTGCAGGAACAGGAACAGTAGCGCCAAGATGCGGACCGGCCTCACCACATCGGTGATCTTGCACACGGTAGCGTTGGCTTTCGGGCTGTTCACGCTGTCGTCGCCGCCTGCCATGCCGGCGTCCGATGCTGAATCGGTCTCGGTCGCTATCGTGCCGGTAGAGGCCGTCGCGCAGACGCTGCAGGGCGACAAGAAGGCAGTGATGCGCGAAAAGCCGGCGCCGACCCCGACCAAGCGACCCGATATCGTGCCAGCGGCACAGAAGATTGGCGAGAACAGCGTCGATACCGACAAGCCGGTGACGGACGAGGCCAAGCCGAAGCCGGTCGAGAAAACAGCGACGGCTGCCCTGGCGCCGACGCCGACCGAAAAGCCGAAGACCGAGGACGCGCCGAAGCCTAAGGAAGAGCCGAAGCCGACACCGGCAACGGAAGTGGCGCCGGTTCCGCAGCCGAAGGAAGAGGTCAAGCCCGAGCCGGTCAAGCAGGCCGAACCGAAGCCGACCCCGGCGAAGGAGCCGGCGCCAGCGCCGCAACCGGAGACGACCGCCGCTATCGAGCCGAAGCCAGAGGTCAAGCCCGATGCGGTCGCCGAGGCCATAACGGAACAGCAGCCTCCGGAGGAGGCGCAGCTGCCGAATTTCGCGCCCGCGCCCGAAGCGCGACCGAAGCCGCAGCCGGCGCAGGCTGAAAGCGCCAAAGCGCCGGACCGCAAGGATGCCGACAAGCCGGTCAAGGAAGCCTCGTCCAAGCCGAAGTCCGAGGACAAGCAGTTCAACGCTGATGAGATTTCAGCTCTCCTCGACAAGCAGAAGCCATCCGGCGGCGGCGCCAAGCGCTCGACGCAGCAGGCGTCGCTCGGCGCCGACAAGACCCAGGGCCAGAAGCTGTCGCAAAGCGAAATGGGCGCTTTGTCGGATCAGCTCGGCGGTTGCTGGACCCTTCCCGTGGGGCTCGAGGGTTCGGAAAACTTCGTCGCCGTGGTCCTGTTCAACCTCGACGCCTCCGGCAAGCTCGATGGCCGGCCGACCGTCGAGAAATCGAGCGGAAACCAGCAGTTCGACGAGAGTGCGGTGCGTGCCGTCCAGAAATGCAACATGGCCGGCCTGCAGGTTCCTGCCGGCAAGCAGGATATCTGGGCCCAGGTTCGGGTCACTTTCGATCCCAGAGAGATGCTTGGGCTTTAAGTCTGGCGTCCACAAAATCAGTTAAGAGAAGCGAGACGACATGAAATCCATCCTCAAGCCGCTCCTGACGATTGCAGCCATGGCGCTGGGCATGACTGCCGTTGCCACCTTGCCGGCGCGAGCACTCGTCGAGATCAACGTCAACAAGGGCAATGTCGAGCCGTTGCCGATCGCGATCACCGATTTTCAAGGTGAGATTGGCGCCCAGATCTCCGATATCGTCAGCGCCGATCTGAAACGCTCCGGTCTGTTCGCACCGATAGACAAGAGCGCCTTCATCGAGAAGATCGCCAATCCGGATGCGCAGCCGCGCTTCGACGACTGGAAGGTGATCAACGCGCAGGCGCTGGTAACCGGCAGCGTCGGCAAGGAGGCGGACGGCCGCATCCGCGCCCAGTACCGGTTGTGGGACACTTTTGCCGGCCAGCAGATGTCCGGCGAGCAGTTCTTCGCCAACGACGCCAACACCAGGCGCGTCGCCCACATCATCGCCGACGCGATCTATGAGAGGCTGACCGGAGAGAAAGGCTATTTCGATACCCGCGTCGTCTTCATCGACGAATCCGGCGCCAAGAATGCGCGCAAGAAGCGGCTTGCCATCATGGACCAGGACGGCGCCAACGTCCGCTATCTCTCGGACGGCAAGTCGATCGTGCTGACGCCGCGTTTCTCGCCGAACCGGCAGGAAATCACCTATATGTCGTACGAAAGCGGCCAGCCGCGGGTCTATCTGCTGCAGATCGAGACCGGGCAGCGCGAGCTGGTCGGCAACTTTCCCGGCATGACCTTTGCGCCGCGCTTTTCGCCCGACGGCCAGAAGGTGATCATGAGCCTGCTGCGCGATGACGGCAATTCCAACATCTTCGCCATGGATCTGCGCAGCCGCTCGACGACCAGGCTGACCAACTCAACGGCCATCGACACCTCGCCGTCTTATTCGCCCGACGGCAGCAAGGTGGTCTTCACTTCCGACCGCGGCGGCCGCGCGCAGATTTATGTGATGGGCGCCGACGGTTCGGGCCAGACCCGCATCTCGTTCGGCGACGGCGTCTATTCGACGCCGGTGTGGTCGCCACGCGGCGATCTCGTCGCCTTCACCAAGCAGACGGGCGGCGAATTCCAGATCGGCGTCATGAAGACCGACGGCTCTGGCGAGCGCATCCTGTCGTCCGGCTTCCAGCAGGAAGGGCCGACCTGGGCGCCCAACGGCCGCGTGCTGATGTTCTTCCGTGACTCCGCCGGTGGCCCAAAACTGGTTTCCGTCGATCTCACCGGCCGCAACGAACAGTCGATCCCGACGGCGAACTTCGCTTCCGATCCGGCGTGGTCCCCGCTGCTGGAGTAACCACGTTTCAGCCGAGCCCCTGCTCGCTTCGTTGCAACTTGGCAACAGTGCCCTAAAAGCCCCGTTTTGGGGCTTTTTTCACGCCGAAGTCGCCTTTTGGCCGCATTTCCGCCTACGGTCCGCGACCATTGTGGCATCAGGTCCTTTCTGCTGCGGACGGGCGGCTGAAACCAAATTTTAACCGTGTTTCTTGAATGCCGGTTAACCCAAACGTGGTTACTGGGTGATCAACGAAATCACTCGAATACGAAGGAGAGGCGGCATGGGCCGTATCGCAGCACTTACCAGAAACCCGGCGATGATTGCGCTGATCGCGATGCTCGCCATCACCGGTTGCGCCTCGAAGAAGACCCCGAACAGCGCCGCCGACCTCGGTCTCAATGGCGCGGGTGCCGCAACGCCCGGCTCGGCGCAGGACTTCACGGTCAACATTGGCGACCGCATCTTCTTCGATACGGACTCGTCCTCGATCCGCGCCGATGCGCAGACGACGCTGTCGCGCCAGGCGCAGTGGCTCAACCAGTACAAGCAGTATGCCATCGTCGTCGAAGGCCACGCCGACGAGCGCGGCACGCGTGAATACAATCTGGCGCTTGGCGCCCGCCGCGCCGCCGCCACCCGCGACTTCCTGGTCGCCAGGGGTGTTTCGGCAAGCCGCCTGAAGACGATTTCCTACGGCAAGGAACGTCCGGTCGCGGTTTGCGACGACATCTCCTGCTGGTCGCAGAATCGCCGCGCCGTCACCACGCTCTCCGGTGCCGGTTCCTGATCAGCAAGACTGCGGCGCTTTAGTCGCAAAATTGCAACACCTGCATGCGAAAGGCGGCCATTGGCCGCCTTTTTCAGTTCCGGTCCCGGAAACAAAATCCGGAAACAAAATTTGGCCGAAGTCTCGCCTCCTGCTAAGAGCCGAGGGCGTCTGGCTGGTTCCTGTGATTGGAAGGCGCGAACAGGCTCACGAATTAAACGGCGAGAGGCACATGCATTTCAGATCGGTCTTGAGCGGCACGCTTGCGCTGCTGCTCGTATCAGGCTTCGCGGCTACTGCGAGCGGCACCGGACAACCCGCGGATAGCGGCTTTTCCTTCCATCTGCCGACGCTCGGCATTTTCGGCAAGAAGGAGAAGCCGGAGCAGCAACAGATCGCGCAGCAGCAGGACGGCACCACCGCTGCCAGCCTCGAAGAACAGCTGCGGCAGATGAACGGGAAGATCGAGGAACTCAATTTCCAGGTCCTGCAGATGCAGGAGCAGATGCGCAAGCAGCAGGAAGACAACGAATTCCGCTTCCAGCAGCTGGAAGGCGGCTCCAGCGGGCAGCCGCCGGCGCAGAAGAAATCGGAGGCGGCGCCGCAGGATGGCGATACCGGCAACAGCGTCGCCGAGGCCCCGGGAAGCCAAGCGCCGGCCGATTCGGGAGCACAATCGGATGGCGGCCAGAGCGTCGGCGAAGTCATCGTCGAATCGCAGACCGGCGATCCCGGCAAGGTGATCACCGGCACTCCGCCGAAGACGTTCGGCACCATCACTGTCGACAAGAACGGCAATGTGGTCGATGCCGGCGGCAACACGCAGGCGACCGCGCCGGCGGAAGGTGCGGCTCCCGCCGCCGAGGCGCCGGCGACCGGTCCCAAGGCCGGCAAGTCCGACGGAACGGTGGTGGCGGCGCTGCCTTCCACCAACGATCCGGAAGAGATCTACCGCAATTCCTACCAGTTCATCCTGTCAGGCGACTACAGCACCGCGGAGCAGGGTTTTCGCGACCACATCGCCCGTTTCCCCAAGGACGCCAAGGCGGCGGACGCGCACTACTGGCTGGGCGAGTCCCTGCTTGGCCAGCAGAAGTATCATGACGCGGCCGAGGTTTTCCTCTCCGCCAGCAAGGACTATCCGAAGGCCAAGAAGGCGCCCGACATGCTGTTGAAGCTCGGCGTGTCGCTGGTCGGTCTCAAGCAGAAGGATGTCGCCTGCGCCACCTTCGGCGAGATCGGCAAGCGTTATCCCGATATCTCGGCCGCGCTCAAGGAACGCGTCAAACAGGAAAGGGCGCTCGCGGCGTGCTAGTCTTCCCCTTGCATGTCGGCGTCCGGGGACCAGTTTTGGGCGACATGCATTGATGCTCGATACCGAGCCTGACCTTTCGGATTTTTCAACGATCGACTTTTCCAACGGCGCTGTTGCGGCCGTGTCCGGCGGCAGCGACTCGACCGCCCTCCTTCTTCTCCTCAAAGCTCACCTCGACCGCAATGCCCCGACAGCCAGGCTGGTGGCGGTAACGATCGACCACGGCCTGCGTCCGGAAGCGGCGGCTGAAGCACGCGCCGTTGCCAAGCTCTGTGCCGAGCGCGGTATCGCGCACCGCATACTTAGCTGGTCCGGCGACAAGCCGTCGACCGGCCTGCCGGCCGCGGCGCGCGAGGCACGCTACCGGCTGCTGGCCGAGGCCGCGCAGGCGCAGGGCATCGGTGTGATCGTGACCGGCCACACAGCGGACGACCAGGCCGAGACCGTGCTGATGCGAGCCGCGCGGAATGATGGCCACGAGCTTGGCGAAACGGCAGGCCGCGGGCTCGCCGGCATGGCGCCGGCCACCCTCTATGACTGGCGGATCTGGATCACGCGGCCGCTGCTCGGCGTACGGCGCGCGGCATTGCGGGCCTTCCTGCGGCGCGAAAATGTCGGCTGGACGGAGGACCCGACCAACACGGATGCGCATTTCGAACGGCCGCGCATTCGCGCCGTGCTCGGCGAAGACCGGAGCGGGCAGCGTTTTGCCGAGGCGATCGGCCTGGCCAGGCGTGCCGCCGCCGAGCGCGAGCAACTCGGCCGTCGCGCCGCCGCGCTGATCTGGGAATTTGCCGGCCAGCCGGCACCGGGTCTCATCCACCTCGAACCCGGTTTCGCCAACGCAGACGACACGCAAGCCGCGGTCTATGGGCTGCGTGTCCTGCTGGCGACGACGGGCGGCGTCGCCTTGTTACCGGACCAGGCGCGTAGTGAAGCGCTGTTCCAGCAAATGCAGGCCGGGCCGCTTTGCGCCACATTGTCGCGGACGGTCGTCGATAACAGGCGCACCGGCATCTTCATGTACCGTGAATCGCGCGACCTGCCGCCTGCCGCACCATTGGCGGCCGGACTCTGGGACGGTCGCAGGCGGGTCACCGAAGCAGAGGCGATCACATTGAGCGACAGTTCTGGTGCATTGTTGATCGCGCCGCTCGGCGCGGCTGCCGCGGCCAAACGGAGTGCCGGGAATGGCGCGCCAGCAAGCCTTGTCCGCGCCGCTTTGGCAGCGGAACCGGCGCTGTGGCGCGGCGGCGAATGCCTTGGCTTTGCAGGGGATGTAACGACGGCGCCGGCAATCGCCCTCAGCCCGACCGTTGCGCCTTTTGCACGCTTCCTGCCCAGCTTCGATCTGGCGCTGGCCAGGGCCGTCGCCGAACTGACCGGCGCGCCGCCGGTCCCGGCCTTGCCTTCCAGCCGCCACAGTGACCGTTGATGGTGGCGCGAAAGCTTAACCCAGACGTGCTGTTATGCTTGGCAAGGGGAGGCGCTCTCCCTATGTTAGACCCAAGTTTCCTCTCATACGCGTGCCCCACAGGGTACCAACGGGACAATTGATGAATCCGAATTATCGCAACCTCGCGCTCTGGGCGATCATAGCGGTCCTGCTCATCGCTCTCTTCAATCTGTTCCAGACGCCGCAGACGCGCGGAGCCTCGCAAGACGTTCCCTACTCGCAGTTCCTGCAAGAGGTTGCGGCCGGCCGGGTCAAGACGGTGACCATCGCCGGCGACCGCATCATGGGCACCTACACCGACAACGCGAATGGCTTTCAGACCTATTCGCCCGGCGATCCGCAGCTGGTCTCGCGGCTTCAGGACAAGAACGTCGTCATCAATGCGCGCCCTGAATCGGACGGTTCCACCTCGCTGTTCAGCTATCTCATTTCCTACCTGCCGATGATCCTGATCCTCGGCGTGTGGATATTCTTCATGCGCCAGATGCAGTCCGGTTCCGGGCGCGCCATGGGCTTCGGCAAGTCGAAGGCCAAGCTTCTGACCGAGGCGCATGGCCGTGTCACCTTCCAGGATGTCGCCGGCGTCGACGAGGCCAAGGAAGATCTGGAAGAGATCGTTGAATTCCTGCGAGATCCGCAGAAGTTCCAGCGCCTGGGCGGCAAGATTCCGCGCGGCGTGCTGCTCGTCGGCCCTCCCGGCACCGGCAAGACGCTGCTCGCCCGGTCGGTTGCCGGTGAAGCCAATGTGCCCTTCTTCACCATTTCGGGTTCGGACTTCGTCGAGATGTTCGTCGGCGTCGGCGCGAGCCGCGTGCGCGACATGTTCGACCAGGCCAAGAAGAACGCGCCCTGCATCATCTTCATCGACGAAATCGACGCCGTCGGCCGCCATCGCGGCGCCGGCCTCGGCGGCGGCAATGACGAGCGCGAGCAGACGCTGAACCAGCTGCTGGTCGAGATGGACGGTTTCGAGTCCAACGAGAGCATCATCCTGATCGCCGCCACCAACAGGCCCGACGTGCTCGATCCGGCGCTGTTGCGCCCGGGCCGTTTCGACCGCCAGGTGGTGGTGCCGAACCCCGACATCGTCGGCCGCGAGAAGATCCTCAAGGTGCATGTGCGCAACGTGCCGCTGGCGCCCAATGTCGACCTCAAGGTGGTCGCGCGTGGCACGCCGGGCTTCTCCGGCGCCGATCTGATGAACCTGGTCAACGAATCCGCTCTGATGGCGGCGCGGCGCAACAAGCGCCTCGTCACCATGGCCGAATTCGAGGACGCCAAGGACAAGATCATGATGGGCGCCGAGCGCCGCTCGTCGGCCATGACCCAGGCCGAGAAGGAGCTCACCGCCTACCACGAGGCCGGCCACGCCATCCTGGCGCTCAACGTGCCGTCCGCCGATCCGCTGCACAAGGCGACCATCATCCCGCGCGGCCGTGCGCTCGGCATGGTCATGCAGCTGCCGGAAGGCGACCGCTATTCGATGAGCTACAAGTACATGGTCTCGCGGCTTGCCATTATGATGGGTGGCCGCGTCGCCGAGGAGTTCAAGTTCGGCAAGGAGAACATCACTTCGGGCGCTTCCTCCGACATCGAGCAGGCGACCAAGCTGGCGCGCGCCATGGTTACGCGCTGGGGCTTCTCGGACAAGCTCGGCCATGTCGCCTATGGCGACAACCAGGAAGAGGTTTTCCTCGGCCATTCGGTGGCGCGCACCCAGAACATCTCGGAAGAGACCGCGCAGATCATCGACGCCGAAGTGCGCCGGCTGATCGACGAGGCCTATGTCTCGGCCAAGTCCATCCTGACCAAGAAGAAGAAGGAATGGATTGCGCTGGCGCAAGGGCTGCTCGAATACGAGACGCTTTCGGGCGAGGAGATCAAGCAGCTGATCGCCGGGCACAAGCCCGCACGCGACCTCGGCGACGACACACCGCCAAGCCGTGGTTCAGCGGTGCCGAAGTCCGGCCGCCGCAAGAAGGGCCCGGAGCCCGAAGGCGGCATGGAGCCTCAGCCGTCGAGTTGAGCTGAAATCGCTCGATTCAAGAAGACGCCGCGGCTTCAATCCGCGGCGTTTTGCTATTCAGGGTTGATCAAAGAGCGTGTGGTGCGATTGCACTGGCTCTGCCGGGGCGCACACCGTCAGACCGGCCAGCATGTTGCTTGCCCCATCTGGCCAGCGGGATCAGGGCATTGTCCAGCTCGATGCCGAATTCGGTGATCGAGTATTCGACCCGGGGCGGCACTTCGGGGAAGACTTCGCGGTGAACGATGCCGTCAGCCTCCATCTCGCGCAGCTGTTGGATCAGCATCTTTTCGCTGATGTCAGGCACCAGCCGCTTCAGCTCACCGAATCGGGCCGGCGCCTTGTGAATCTGCCAGAGCAGTAACGCCTTCCATTTGCCGCTGATGACCTCCCCATGGTCGGCGTATCGATGAAACCGGGACTGGCGACATTCACCCGGATGCCGATCTTTCAAGCCTGGTCGCGCTCCTGCGGCTCTCGAAACAAGGCGCTTGAGGCTGGCAAGACCTCAACAAAAGCCCGCCAACCATGAGGTTGGCGGGCTTTTCGATCTTCAAACGCTGCTGGCCGATCAGCTCTTCAGCTTGGCATTGCAGAGGCTGTAATAGCCGCCGCCCTTCTGGATCCAGCGAAGGCCGTTCAACGTACCTGCGTCCTTGTTGCCGTGGTAACCCTGCAGGCAGGTCTTCATTCGCGCCTTCGCGGGCTTTTCGGTCTTGAACTCGGCGGCGAGGGTGGTCGGGAATGTCACGCCCGCCGGCGCTACAGCGGGGGCGACCGCCGCGCTGGTTTCCTTCTTCGGCTGCGGCTCGGTTTTGACCGTATCCGCGCTGGCACTCTCCGCAGCTGACGTCGCGCACTTCTCCGTGCGGAAAGCGGTCCAATCCATGCCGTTCAGAGTGCCGCCTTCCTTGGCTGTGCGATAGGCCTCGCCGCATTCCTTCATCGTCAGTGCGCTTGCAGGGGCGACGCTCCAAGCAACCCATGCCGTCACAGCCAATGCCGCCAATTTCAATCTGGACATAAGACCCTCCTGGTTGACAAAAAAGTTCGATGTCCTTTTGTATACTGTTTGTTCCGGATATGTTCAATTGGAATCTTTGCGTACCACCGATAAGTCTGGCGGTGGGCAGTGTGGGCGAATAGATGATGCCGACAGCTTCCGCGATATGTGGACGCGAGCAAAGCCGGGCGTCTTCGAGCGAAACAAAAAGGCCCGCGCATGCTGCGATGCGCGGGCCTTTGTCTGGAGAATATGGCTACGCGATCAGCTCTTCAGCTTGGCGTTGCAGAGACTGTAGAAGCCGCCGCCCTTCTGGATCCACCTCAGGCCATTGAGCGTGTTGGCGTCCTTGTTGGCATAGTAGAGCTCGAGGCAGGTGTGCATGCGGCCCTTGGCCGGGGTCTCGCTGGCGTACTTCTTCGAGATCGCCGTCGGGAACTTCACGCCCTTGGGGGCGGTGACCGAGGGCTTCTCGGGCTCGCTGGTGTAGGTCGCCTCGCTCGGAGCCGGCACGGTGTCGTCGTCATCGGCGCCGGCGCCGCATTCGGCCTTGCGGAAGTCGTTCCACTTCTTGCCGCCCAGCGTGTTGGCAGACTTGGCCGCCTGATACTTGGCGCTGCAATCGGCCATGCTCAGGCTCTTGCCGCTGCTGTCGGCAGCTGCCTTGGTCGTGGCCTTGGCCGGTTGTACCGCCGCGGATGCGCCGGCGGCGCATTCGGTCTTGCGGAAGTCGTTCCACTTCGCGCCGTTGAGCGTGCCGGCAGCTTTGGCGGCCTGGTACTTGGCGCTGCATTCCTTGGCCGTCAGGCCCTTGGCGCCATCGTCGGCTGCGGCTGCTGCCTTGGTCGTGGCCTTGGCGGGTTCTGCCGCTGCGGATGCGCCGGCGGCGCATTCGGTCTTGCGGAAGTCGTTCCACTTCGCGCCGTTGAGCGTGCCGGCGGCCTTCGCAGCCTGGTATTTGGCGCTGCATTCCTTGGCCGTCAGGCCCTTGGCGCCGTCGTCGGCGGCAGCGGCGGCCTTCGTCGTGTCCGCCTTGGCCGCTGCAGCTTTCTTGGCAGGCTTGGCGGTCTCGGTGGTGGCGGCCGCGTCGGTGCCGCATTCGGCTTTACGGAACTGGTTCCAGGTCTGTCCGTTCAGCGTGCCGCCGTCTTTGGCGGCATTATACTTGGTACTGCACTCGGCCATGGTAAGCGCGTTGGCGGGGGCCGCTATGAACAAGGTTGCGACGGCAAGACCCGTCAAAGTTGCAAGTCGATGGATGAGCATGGCGTTTCTCCCGTTGCTGCGCCGATGGCGTCCCTTTGGTGAATCAATAGCTTTCAACGCTAGGCTGCGCCAGATGCTAACTCGCGCCGATACCCTCGCAAAGCGCGTCCTCCCGACAAGGTGATGAAATCATTGCGATCTGCGGCCTCGAAAAGAAGGGTTTACCGGACAACCTGCGCCGAGCGGCTTAGTGTGACTGCTATATTGCGGCAAGACCGTGTCATCCTGTTAGGCTGTGGAAACACTTGAACAGATCGCTACAATGATTTTCTAAGGATTGGTAACATACGATCATACATTGTGATGATTTGTGGTGCCCAAATTTGTGGCATTACGGGCAACTGAAGAACCGACGGGGA
The DNA here is from genome assembly GCF_056403115.1 of Mesorhizobium sp. P3_A2. NCBI lineage: Bacteria > Pseudomonadati > Pseudomonadota > Alphaproteobacteria > Hyphomicrobiales > Phyllobacteriaceae > Mesorhizobium > Mesorhizobium sp. P3_A2. The sequence continues at coordinate 15,307 of NZ_JBFUGC010000008.1, read as the reverse complement.
TTCTGGGTAGCATGGCAGGGCACTATTTCGGCACCGACGGCATTCGCGGGCGCGCCAACAAATTTCCGATGACGGCTGAGATCGCGATGCGGGTAGGCATGGCCGCCGGCCTGTCGTTCCAGCGCGGCAGCCACCGCCACCGCGTCGTGCTCGGCAAGGACACGCGGCTGTCCGGCTACATGATCGAGAACGCGATGGTGGCCGGCCTTTGCGCCGCCGGCATGGATGTGTTCCTGCTCGGCCCGATTCCGACGCCGGCGGTGGCCATGCTGGTGCGCTCGCTGCGCGCCGACATCGGCGTCATGATCTCGGCCTCGCACAATCCTTATTTCGATAACGGCATCAAGCTGTTTGGGCCTGATGGCTACAAGCTCTCCGACGAGATCGAGGAGCGCATCGAGAGCATGCTCGACAAGGACATCGAACTGGCCCTCGCCGATTCCGACGGGCTTGGGCGCGCCAAGCGTGTCGACGGCGTGCATGACCGCTACATCGAATTCGCCAAGCGCACGCTGCCGCGTTCGATGTCGCTGTCGGGTCTCAGGATCGTCGTCGACTGCGCCAATGGCGCCGCCTACAAGGTGGCCCCAGCTGCCCTTTGGGAACTGGGCGCTGAGGTCATTGCCATCAATGTCGAGCCGAACGGCTTCAACATCAACAAGGAATGCGGCTCGACCCATCCGGCCGGCCTGCAGAAGAAGGTGCATGAAGTGCGCGCCGACATCGGCATCGCGCTCGACGGCGATGCCGACCGCGTGGTCATTGTCGACGAGAACGGCACGATCGTCGACGGCGACCAGATCATGGCGCTTATTGCCGAGTCCTGGCATCAGAGCGGGCGGCTCGCCGGCGGCGGCGTCGTCTCGACGGTTATGTCCAATCTCGGCCTCGAACGCTTCCTCGGCGACATGAAGCTGCAGCTGCACCGCACCAAGGTCGGCGACCGCTATGTCGTCGAACATATGCGCGCGCATGGGTTGAATGTCGGCGGCGAGCAATCGGGCCACATCGTGCTGTCCGATTTCTCTACCACCGGCGACGGGCTCGTCTCGGCGCTACAGGTTCTCGCCTGCATCAAGCGGCAGAACCGCCCGGTGAGCGAATTGTCGAAGAAGTTCGAGCCGGTGCCGCAGCTGTTGAAGAATGTCCGCATCGCCGGCGGCAAGCCGCTTGAGGAAGCCCCGGTCAAGGCGGCGATCGAAGATGCGCGCAACCGTCTCGGCAAGGCCGGGCGACTGGTCATCCGGCCCTCCGGCACCGAGCCGCTGATCCGCGTCATGGCCGAGGGCGACGACCCGCAGCTGGTCGAAGCCGTGGTCAACGGCATTGTCGACATCATCTCGGAAACGCGCAGCGCCGCCTGATCGCGCCGCCTCCAGCGGCAGGCGCGAACTGCCGGCTCGAAGACCTCAAGGCCCGCCTCCTGGCGGGCTTTTTGTTTCCGCCAGGCAGTCCCGGCATCAGGCCGGCAGAGACTGTTTGCTAAAATATCGAGAATTCGTGGTTAATCGACAGGGTTAAACGCGTTTTAACTTTTGCAATTCATTATCCACAACTGAGGTCAATCATATTCAGGCGGGTTGGATTTTCCCGACGGTTCTCAGGGGTGACAAGCATGTTCAATACAGCAAAAATGGCTCTCCTTGCCACGCTGTTCGCAGGCGTGGCCGGGCCGGTTTTCGCCGCCGATCTGGCGGAACCGCCGGTGGTCGAGGAAGCGCCGCCGCCGGTTGCCTATGAGCAGCCGGCCGAGGTCGGCGGCTGGTACATCCGCGGCGATATCGACTATCACAAGTCGGATCTACGCGGCGTCAACTATACGACTTATACCATCGATCCCGTTACCAACCTTATCACGCCTGGCGAAAGAAGTTTTGATTCCGCCAAGCTCAAGGCCGGTTTCTCGCTCGGTGCCGGCGTCGGTTACAAGATCAACGAACACTTCCGTACCGATCTGACGGCCGACTACTGGTTCAAGTCGAAATTCAACGGCTCAACCTCGGATATCAGCGGGACTTCGGTCGAGGTGTCGAAGATGAGCGCCTTGCTGCTGCTCGCCAACGCCTATGTCGATATCGGCACTTGGCACGGCGTGACGCCCTATGTCGGCGCCGGTATCGGTGGCGCGCACATCAAGTGGGATACGGTCCACGATCCGAATACCACCGAGACCAATCCCGGCTCGTCCAACTGGCGCTTCGCCTATGCGCTCATGGCCGGCGCTTCATATTGCCTTACCGACAAAATCATCCTCGATGCGGGCTATCGCTTCTCCCATATCCAGGGCGGCCGCATGTTCGAATGGGATGCAAGCAGTTCCGGCCCAGGCCACGATCGTGGCTTCAATACGCACGAAGTGCGCGGTGGCTTGCGCTACCAGTTCGGCGGCAACAATGGGTGCGCCGCGCCCGTGGTGGCCTATCAGCCCGAGCCGATCTACACCAAGTAGTCGCTTCGAAATCCTGGAATTTGCGAACCGCCCGGCCATGCCGGGCGGTTTTCGTTTGCCGATTGCGGTGCATTTTCAATCGGTCGCGTGCGCTGAAGAAAGCCTACCGAAATCAATTCGGTAACGCCGCGTTATCCTTAACCCGCACTTAACCACTATGGTTAACAATGCCTGCTGAAACGGTGCTTGCAATCAAATGACGCGCCAATTTCAGGAGCCGGGGACCCATGAATTTCAAATCGCTGACAGTGCCGGCGCTCGCCGCACTCGTGCTTGCTCCGCTGACGCCGGCGCAGGCCGCCGACTACGATCCGCCGGTCTATGTCGATCAGGCGCCGGACTATCAACCGGTCGAGGTCGGCTCGGGCTGGTATCTGCGCGGCGACGTCTCCTATCTCGCGCAGAAGAGCTACCAGGATCAGGATTTCACCTTCGCGCCGGCGAGCTTCAGCGAAAAGCAGGATCCCGCCTTTGTCAGCATCGGCTTCGGTTATCATTTCAACGACTATCTGCGCGCCGATATCAATCTCGGCTATCTGCCGGGCAACAAGGTTGGCATCCACTACGACGACACCGCGACGGTGATACCGCCGGCCACGGCAACGGTGGCGTCGGCGTCCCTGGAGAATTATTCCCTGTCGGGGATGGTCAATGGCTATGTCGATCTTGGCACTTATGTCGGGATCACACCCTATCTGGGTGCCGGCATCGGGCTGGTCCGGAGCAAATACAAGCTGTCGGCGAGCTACTTCACCGACAATCTCGACCCTACGGATGATTTCGTCCGCAGCGACAACAAGACCCAGTATGCCTTGGCCTATACTCTGGATGCGGGCCTGGCCTATCAGGTGACCAAGAATGTTTCCGTCGATCTCGGCTATCAGTATTTTTCGGCGCCGGATGCCGAATATGTCACAGCCGCGAGCCTGACCTCCTATCCGATCCGCAAGGGCATCAGCAATCATCAGGTCAAACTCGGGCTGCGCTACGACCTCTGGTAAGCTGGCTATAGACACGAAGCCTGACGGCGGATCTTTTCGATCCGCCGTTTGCGTTTGGGCTCACGACATCCTGATCGCGGATTGCTTGTATCTTGTCCGCGACAAAAACTTTCCTCTTGACGCCTGATGGCTGAACGCATATCGCCGTCCGTGGGCCACCCCTCCCCAACGAGGGGCCACTATCTGGAAGGATAGACCACGATGACGACGCATACGAAGCCCGGACTCCGTCCGGCAAACCCCAATTTCTCCTCAGGTCCCTGCGCAAAACGCCCCGGCTGGTCGGTCGAGGCGCTGACGAACGCTGCGCTCGGCCGTTCCCACCGCGCCAAGATCGGCAAGACCAAGCTCGAACAGGCGATCGAGCTGACGCGGGAAATTCTCCAGGTCCCGGCGGACTACCGCATCGGCATCGTGCCGGCGTCGGACACCGGTGCCGTCGAGATGGCGCTGTGGTCGCTGCTTGGCGAGCGCGGCGTCGACATGGTCGCCTGGGAAAGCTTTGGCTCCGGCTGGGTGACCGATGTCGTCAAGCAGCTGAAGCTCGCCGATACCAGAAAGATCGAAGCGGGTTATGGCGAGCTGCCTGATCTGGCGAAGATCGATTTCGACCGCGACGTGGTCTTCACCTGGAACGGCACGACCTCAGGCGTTCGGGTGCCGAACGGCGATTTCATTCCGGCCGACCGCAAGGGGCTGACGATCTGCGACGCGACCTCGGCCGCCTTCGCCCAGAGGCTCGATTTCGAGAAGCTGGATGTCGTCACCTTCTCCTGGCAGAAAGTGCTGGGCGGCGAGGGCGCGCACGGTATGCTGATTCTCAGCCCGCGCGCGGTCGAGCGGCTGGAAACCTACAAGCCGGCATGGCCGCTGCCAAAGATCTTCCGCCTGACGTCGGGCGGCAAGCTGATCGAAGGCATCTTCAAAGGCGAGACCATCAACACGCCGTCTATGCTGTGCGTCGAGGATTATCTCGACGCGCTCAATTGGGCGAAGTCGATCGGCGGTCTCGACGCGTTGATTGCCAGAGCGGATGCCAACGCCGCTGTGCTCGACGGCTTTGTCGACAGATCCTCATGGCTCGGCCATCTCGCAGTCGATGCGGCGACAAGGTCCAACACTTCCGTGTGTCTGTCTTTCACCGACGCTCAAGTCGCGGCGCTCGATGCCGACGGGCAGGCGGCTTTTGCGAAGGCGATCGTCTCTGTGCTTGACAAGGAAGGCGTCGCCTACGACATCGGCTCCTATCGTGACGCCCCGCCCGGCCTGCGCATCTGGTGCGGCGCGACGGTCGAGACAGCCGACCTCGAAGCGCTGCTGCCCTGGCTCGACTGGGCCTTTGCCGCGCAGAAGGCGTCGCTGAAAGCGGCGGCCTGAGATTTCTTGCGGCGGCCTTCGGGCCGCCCATTCCCACGGATCAAATTCCATTTGAAGGAGGTCGCCATGGCGCCCCGCGTTCTCGTCTCAGACAAACTCTCCACCACCGCCGTGCAGATCTTCAAAGACCGCGGCATCGAGGTCGACTATTTGCCCGATCTCGGCAAGGACAAGGAAAAACTGCTTGAAGTCATCGACCAGTATGACGGCCTTGCCATCCGTTCGGCGACCAAGGTCACCGAAAAGCTGATCAACGCCGCCACCAGGCTGAAGGTCGTGGGCCGTGCCGGCATCGGCGTCGACAATGTCGACATCCCGGCGGCGAGCCGCAAGGGCATCATCGTGATGAACACGCCCTTCGGCAATTCGATCACCACCGCCGAGCATGCGGTGGCGATGATCTTCGCGCTGGCCCGCCAGATTCCGGAGGCCAACGCCTCCACCCATGCCGGCAAATGGGAAAAGAACCGCTTCATGGGCATCGAGATCACCGGCAAGACGCTGGGTATCATCGGCTGCGGTAACATCGGGTCGATCGTCGCCACGCGCGGCGTCGGGCTGAAGATGCATGTCATTGCCTTCGACCCGTTCCTGTCGGACAGCCGCGCCGAGGAGCTCGGCGTCGAAAAAGTAGAGCTCGACGAGCTGTTCGCCCGTGCCGACTTCATCACCTTGCATACGCCGCTGACCGACAAGACGCGCAACATTATCGACGCCGCCGCGATCGCCAAGATGAAGACCGGCGTGCGCATCATCAATTGTGCGCGTGGCGGGCTGATCGTCGAGGCCGATCTGGTCGCGGCGCTGAAGAGCGGCAAGGTTGCAGGCGCCGGAATCGACGTGTTCGAGATCGAACCGGCGGAGAACCACGAATTGTTCGGTATGGAGAATGTCGTGGCAACGCCGCATCTCGGCGCTTCGACCACCGAAGCGCAGGAGAATGTCGCGCTGCATGTCGCCGAGCAGATGTCGGACTACCTGATCAAGGGTGCCATTTCCAACGCCATCAACATGCCGTCGATCACCGCCGAGGAAGCGCCGCGGCTGAAGCCGTTCGTCAAGCTGGCCGAAGTGCTCGGCGCCTTTGTCGGTCAGGTCACCGAGGATCCGATCAAGGAGGTCGAGATCCTGTTCGACGGCTCGACCGCGACGATGAACACACGCGCGCTGATCAGCGCCACGCTTGCCGGCCTGATCCGGCCGCAGGTCTCCGACGTCAACATGGTGTCGGCGCCGATCATGGTGAAGGAGCGCGGCATCATCGTTGCCGAGGTCAAGCGCGACAAGTCGGGCGTGTTCGACGGCTACATCAAGCTGACGGTCAAGACCGAGCACATGACGCGCTCGATCGCCGGCACCTGCTTCTCCGACGGCAAACCGCGGTTCATCCAGATCAAGGGCATCAATCTCGACGCCGAGGTCGGCCAGCACATGCTCTACACAACCAATGCCGATGCGCCCGGCATTATCGGCCTGCTGGGCACGGTGTGCGGCGAGAACGGCGTCAACATCGCCAATTTCCAGCTCGGCCGCAACCGGCCAGGCGGCGACGCGATTGCGCTGCTCTATCTCGATGCGCCGTTCCCGGAGAATGTGCTGGAACAGGTCAAGGCGCACAAGTCGATCGACTCGGCCAAACGGCTGCAGTTCGACGTCAACGCGATGTGATCCTGACATAGCGACGGAATCGAAGGCGCGGGCTTTGTTGGGCGCAATCCCAAGGGAAAGCGCTGCGCGCTTTTCCCGGGAAAACCGGTTCCCACTTTTCCCGGGATTGCTCTAGTCCGCGCCTTCTTCGTTTAAGACCAGCGGCAGGTTCGTCATCTTGCGCCCGCTATATTCGGCGAGCGAGATGCCGCCCAGCACCAGGACGAGCGCCAGCGCCTGGTAGAGCTGGAATGTCTCGCCGACGATCAGCACCGACAGCAGCGTGCCGAAGATCGGCACCAGGTTGATGAACAGGCCGGCCCGGTTGGCGCCGATCAGTTCGTTGCCCCTGATGTAGAGGATCTGCGAAATGACCGAGGCGCCGACCGCGGTGTAGACAATGATCAGCCAGCCGCTGATATCGGGGAGGATGACCTTGCCGGCCGCGGCTTCCCACAGGACAAAAGGCAGCGAGGTGATCAGCGCTGCGATCGACAGCGCCAGCATCAGGCTTTGCCAGCGCATCTCCGGTTTCAGCCGCAGCCCGACCGAGTAGCCGCTGTAGAGTATGACGGCGATCAGCATGATGGCGTCGCCGAAATTGAGTTCCAGCGTCAGCAGCCGGCGCGGGTCGCCGTGGCAGGCGGTCAGCACCACGCCCGCAATGGTCAGCACGACGCCGGCGATCTGCGTCCAGTTCACCCGCAAGCGGAAAAAGATGAAATTGGCGACGATGATCAGGATCGGCATCGCCGCCTGTTCGATCGAGACGTTGATCGCGGTCGTATAGTTGAGCGCGGTGTAGAAGATGGTGTTGAACAAAGTGAAGCCGCAGGCGCCAAGCACGCCGAGCAGCAGCCAGTGTTTGCGCACCACCGGCCAGTCTTCACGGATCGTGCGCCAGCCGATCGGCAACATGATCGCCACCGCCAGAACCCAGCGCAGGAAGACCAGCATCATCGGCGAGACATGGTCGACCGCCAGCTTGCCGGCGACGGAATTGCCGCCCCACAGCAAGGTGGTAACCAGCAGGAACAGGTAGGCGCGTCGATGCATGGCAGGATTCCGGCAGCCGCAGAAGCTGCGGTGTTGCCGGCCTAAGGCCCCCGCCAGCCCAAGTAAATGATGTCAAAGCCGAAAATTGTTGTGCCTCAGGCCATTTTCGGCGGCAAAGAAAGGTCGCGCTTGCGAGGTCTTGACGCTATAGAGGCCTGTCGTTTCGAACCATATCCAGGCCGCCAGGGCGGCATCTCAAGGGAAAAGAAACATGGCCAATGTGGTGGTCGTCGGCTCGCAATGGGGCGACGAAGGCAAGGGCAAGATCGTCGACTGGTTGTCGGAGCGCGCCGACGTGGTCGTGCGCTTCCAGGGTGGCCACAATGCCGGCCACACGCTGGTCGTCGACGGCAAGGTCTACAAACTTTCGCTGCTGCCGTCGGGCGTGGTGCGGCAAGGCAAGCTGTCGATCATCGGCAACGGCGTCGTCTTCGACCCGCACGCCTTTGTCGCTGAAGTGGCAAAACTCAAGGCGCAAGGCGTCGACGTGACGCCGGACCGCCTGAAAATAGCCGAAAACACCGCGCTTATCCTGTCGCTGCACCGGGAGCTGGACGGATTCCGCGAGGACGCCGCTTCCAATTCCGGCACGAAAATTGGCACGACCCGTCGTGGCATCGGCCCCGCCTATGAGGACAAGGTGGGCCGGCGCGCGGTTCGGGTGATGGATCTGGCGGATTTGGAAACGCTGCCCCTCAAGGTCGACAGGCTGCTGACGCATCACAATGCGCTGCGTCGCGGGCTTGGCCATGGCGAAGTCACCCATGAGGCGATCATGACCGAGCTGACCTCGGTCGCCGATGAGATCCTGCCCTATATGGACCGCGTCTGGAAAATCCTCGACGACAAGCGCCGCGCCGGCGAGCGCATCCTGTTCGAGGGCGCGCAAGGCACGCTGCTCGATATCGACCACGGCACCTATCCGTTCGTCACCTCGTCCAACACCGTCGCCGGCCAGGCTGCTGCCGGCTCGGGCGTCGGCCCTGGCGCCATCGGCTATGTGCTGGGCATCACCAAGGCCTATACGACGCGTGTCGGCGAAGGCCCGTTCCCGACCGAGCAGAAGAATGAGATCGGCGAATTCCTCGGCACGCGCGGCCACGAATTCGGCGTCGTCACCGGGCGCAAGCGCCGCTGCGGCTGGTTCGATGCCGTGCTGGTGCGCCAGGCCGTCGCCGTCAACGGCATCAAGGGCATCGCGCTGACCAAGCTCGACGTGCTCGATGGGCTGGATGAGATCAAGGTCTGCACCGGTTACCGGCTCGACGGTGAAATGATCGACTATCTCCCGGCCAGTCAGGGCGCGCAGGCGCGCGTCGAACCGGTCTATGAGACGCTCGAGGGTTGGAAAGGCACCACCGCCGGAGCGCGCAGCTGGAACGACCTTCCGGCGCAGGCGGTCAAATATGTCCGCTACATCGAGGAGCTCATCGGCGCACCCGTCGCGCTCCTTTCCACCAGCCCGGAACGGGATGACACAATACTTGTGACCGATCCGTTTCAAGACTAGTTTTCTGAAGCCTTTCCGGGCATCGCGGCTGATTTGCGGGGGCCGGCGCGGAAACAAACTACAGGTCGACTGAAGCATGGCAGATTTCGTTGCTGTTCTGAAAAAGGCGCTCGACAAATATGGCGAGCCGGCGCTCGACGTGCGCACAAGGACCTACGACGGCGCCCGTGCCGCGCTGGTCAAGAAGCTTGCGGATTTTTCGCCGCCGCTGTCCGCCGACGTGATCGCCAAGCAGAAACGCTCCCTGGAAGACGCCATCTCAAGTGTCGAGAGGGACTATGCCAAGGCGGCGCCGGCGTCTGATCCGCTGGCCGAGCTTGAGCACATCTTCTCCTCGATCGACCGCAACAAGAACCAGTCCAGTCATGTCAAGCCGCCAGTCACGCCTGCACCCGCGCCGGCATGGCAGCCGGCGAAACCCGTGCAGCCGGCGCCGGTTGCTCGGACGGAGCCGAGCTGGCAGAGGCCCGCACCGACACCGCCGCCTGCCGCGCGTGCAGAAACCGTCAACGAGCAAGCCGCGGAGCTGGACGCCGACGACGATAGCGCCGATGTGTTTGCCAATGACGAGCAGCCGGCCGCGGATACGTTCCAGCGGCTGCGCCCGGCCGAGCGCAAGCGCAGCTATGGCGGGCTTATCGCCGCTGTCGTCGCGCTGCTGGTGGTCGCCGGCGGCGGCTATGGCATCTGGCTGAACAAGGATGCGTTTGGCTCGATGTTCGGTCTCGGCGACACCAAGACGGTTTCGACCGAACCGCTGGTCAAGCCGGCGCCGGTCAAGCCTGCGGCCGAAGCGCCCGCACCGGCTGCTGCCGGCGAAGGAACGAAATTCACGCAACGGCTGACGCCCGAAGGCGGCGAGACCGACCCCGGTCCCGCGGCCGGTCAAAGCGGCATTGGCGAGGGCGAATCCGTCGCTGCGCTGACCACGCCACCGCCTCCGGCTCCGGCCCCTGCGGCGGTGCCAGCGCCTGCGACCCCGGCGCCCGGCGATACCGCTCCCACGACGGCGCCTGCCACACCGGCGCCCGCGACGCCGGCGCCTGACGCTTCCGCCACGCCACCGGCAACGCCGCCAGCCGATGGCGCCGCTCCGCCGGCCAATGAGGCAGCACCGGCTGATGCCGCTGCCACGCCGCCGGCGCCCGCAACCGGCACGCCGCCGGCGGCACCGACGGCCGCAACTCCCGAGCCGACCGTTGCGGTCGGCCAGAAGGCGATCTTCTATGAGGAACGCACCTCGACCGCGCAGGGCTCGGCCGAACCCGGCAGCATCGTCTGGTCGCTGGTGCAGGAATCGCCCGGCGGCGACCTGCCGCCCGAGCCGGCGATCCGCGCCGAGGCGACCATTCCCGGCAAGGACATCCAGCTGCGCATGACCATCCGCCGCAACACCGACCAGACGCTGCCGGCCAGCCACATCATCGAGATGATCTTCCTGACGCCCGAGGGCTTCGACGGCGGCGGCGTCGACAACATCCTGCGCGTTGCCATGAAGAGCTCCGAGCAGGATGCTGGCAGCCCGCTGATCGGCATCCCGGCCAAGATCGCCGACGGCTTCTTCCTGGTGGCGCTCAACGACACCAAGGCCGACGAGGACGCCAATCTGACGTTGCTCAGGGGCCAGGACTGGATCGACGTGCCGGTGGTCTACAAGACCGGACGCCGCGCGCTGCTGACCATGGAAAAGGGCATCCCCGGCGAGAAGGTCTTCGACGAAGCGCTGAAGGCCTGGCAGGCGAAGACGGCGGGCTGATAGGCAGCGTTAAAGCTGTCCTGCTCTTTCCCCGGGCGGCGAGCGGGGCCAGGTCAAAACGGACGATGCTTGGCCAGCGGCAGCCCGTTTCGCCTGACGTAGTCGTTCCAGCTTTCGATGGCATCCTTGTTTTCTTCTTGCCATCGACGCGTCTTTTCCGCAGCGATCGCCTTCGCAAGGCCCGTCTCGGCGGCGCGAGCGATGTCGATCTCCAAGGCCTTCGCTTCCTCGATCAATCGGAGGTCAATGGAAAGTTTGAGCGATTTTCGCGAAGACTGAGCATCAGCCATTTGAACGGCCCCATCCGTGTACCTACGGGCAAGAGCATGGCAGCGCGCTTGTAAGGCTGCAAGCCTAGCCTTCCATCTCCTCGCGCAGCATTTCCAGTTCCAGCCACTCTTCCTCGAGCGCCGCCAGCGTGGCGCGTTCCTTGTCGAGGGCGGTTATCGTCTTCTGGAACGAGGCCGGGTCGCGCTCGTAATAGGCGGGGTCGGCGATGTTGTTCTCCAGCCGCGAGATCGAGGCCGTCACCGCTTCGATCTTCTTGGGCAGCGATTCCAGTGCGAATTTCTGTTTGAACGACAGTTTCTTCGCCGGTCCTTTCGGTGCTGCCGCCTCGCTTTTGAGCGCTACCAGCGTGTCGCCGGCCTCAGCCTTGGCGCGAGCCTTGCGGTCGTCCAGCCTGGTGCCGCCACGCTGCGCCAGCATGTCGGAATAGCCGCCGGCATATTCGATCCAGCGGCCGCCACAGTCCGGCGCGATGATGCTGGTGACAGTACGGTCGAGGAAATCGCGGTCGTGGCTGACCAGGATGACGGTGCCGGCAAAACCGGCGACCAGTTCCTGCAGCAGTTCCAGCGTTTCCATGTCGAGATCGTTGGTCGGCTCATCGAGCACCAGAAGGTTCGCCGGCCGCGCCAGCACCCGGGCCAAAATCAGCCGCGCCCGTTCGCCGCCGGACAGCTCGCGCACCGGCGTGCGTGCCTGCTCCGGCTTGAACAGGAAATCCTTCATGTAGGAGACGACATGGCGCTGCTCGCCATTGATGACGAGGTTTTCGCCGCGCCCGTCGGTGAGGTATTGCGCCAGCGTCTCGGCTGGGTCGACCGACTCGCGCTTCTGGTCGAGCGTGGCGATTTCCAGATTGGTACCGAGCCGCACCGAACCCACATCCGGCTTCATCTCGCCGGTCAGCATCTTCAACAGCGTCGTCTTGCCGGCGCCGTTCGGTCCGACCAGCCCGACGCGGTCGCCGCGCTGGATCCGGGTCGAGAAGCCTTTGACCACGGTGAGGTCGCCAAAGCTCTTCTCGATGTTCTTGGCCTCGATTACCAGCTTGCCGGATTCGGCGGCGTCGCTGGCCACCATGTTGGCCGAGCCTTCGGCGCCGCGATGGCCGCGAAAGCGCTGGCGCATGGTCTGCAATTCGCCGAGCCGGCGCATGTTGCGCTTGCGCCGCGCCGTCACGCCATAGCGCAGCCAGTGCTCCTCGCGCACGATCTGCCGACCGAGCTTGTGCTGTTCGCGCTCTTCCTCTTCCAACACCTGGTCGCGCCATTCCTCGAAATGGCCAAAGCCCTTGTCGAGACGGCGGGTCTGGCCGCGGTCGAGCCAGACGGTGGCGCGCGATACGCGTTCGAGGAAGCGGCGGTCGTGCGAGATGACGATCAGCGCCGACGAGGTGCGGACGAGTTCCTCTTCCAGCCATTCGATGACCAACAAATCGAGATGGTTCGTCGGCTCATCAAGCAGCAGAATATCGGGCTCAGGCGCCATCACACGTGCAAGGGCGGCACGGCGCGCTTCGCCGCCCGAGAGGTCGTTGGGGTTCTCGGTTCCGATGAGGCCGAGATGCTCCATCAGATAGGTGGCGCGGTAGGGATCGTCGGCAGGCCCGAGCCCGGCCTCGACATAGGCGCGCACATTGGCAAAGCCCTCCATGTCGGGCATTTGCGGGAGATAGCGCACCGTCGCCGAAGGCTGGCGGAACACCTCGCCGTCCTGCGGCTCGATCAGCCCGGCGGCGATCTTGAGCAGCGTCGACTTGCCGGAGCCGTTGCGGCCGACCAACGCGATCTTGTCGCCGGCGGAGGCGGTGAGTTCGGCGCCGTCGAGCAGCGGCGTGCCGCCGAAGGTCAGCTTTATCCCGTCGAGGTTGAGAAGTGGCGGGGCCATGTCAGCTTTCAGGCAAGGGGTAGGGATGAGCGAGCAGCAGGGCGCGGCCATGGCCGAGCGCGATTTCGAGGCCGCCCCCGGTCTTGGACTTGACCTCGTTGGAGATGGTCAACGACGAGCCGAAGGCGACCTCGACATGGTCGAGCGGCCACTTGGCGCCGGAAACGGTCAGGCCCGAAAGATCGGCAAAGCCAAGCACCGAAAACAGCGTGCCGTCGGCATAGTCGAAGCCGGCCTTGCCGGGCAGCAAGGGCACCCCCTCCTGCGCGCCGCTGGTCAACAACACTTTCGTGCCGGCCTCGGCCAGCCGCAGGCTGAGCGCCAGATGCAGGTGCGCATGGTCGGCGCGTTTGCCGCCGAAAGCGCCGACCAGTACAAGGCTGGTGGCGCCGCGTTCCAGTGCGGCGGCGATGGCCAGCTCGCCGTCGGTCTTGTCTTTCTCCGGCGGAAATACCTGGCGTGGCACGGCGGCGAGATCGGCGGGCAGGTCCGCCGGCACGGAATCGAAGTCGCCCACCCATAGCTCCGGCATCAGGCCGAGCATCCGGGCATGGCCGATTCCGGCGTCGGCGGCGATGATGCGCGAGCCCTCGACCTGGCGGTCGAGCCGCGGCGTGCGGATGAGATCGCCGCCAAGCAGGATGGTGAATGTGCTCATATCCGGTGGCCCTTACCAGCCCCGACCGCGAAACGGAAGGCCGGGCCTCGCCTCCGCTCTTTGTTGGAGCATGATCTTTTTCCGGAAACCGGTTCCCACTTTTTCGGGATCATGCTCTGGCAAACTTCCGCTTGCGTGGCACCTTGGCCGGGCCTATTTGTCGAAATGCTCTAACGGGGTGCCGGACGCGATCTTCGCGGACCGGCTGAGAGGCAGTCTCGCCAACCCGCTGAACCTGATCCGGCTTGTACCGGCGGAGGGATTAGACGCTTCGGACAGCCCGACGCCTCAATTCCTTTCAACACGAATGAAGGAGGCGCCGATGCGCATGATTTTGTCCCATCTTGTCCCAGCCCTGGGTCTTGCTGTTTCGCTTTTGGCAAGCCCTGCGTCCGCGCAGGACAAACTCACCGTCTACACCTACGAGAGCTTCACCGCCGACTGGGGCCCGGGTCCTGCGGTGAAGAAGGAATTCGAGGCCGAATGCGGCTGCAGCGTCGACTTCGTCTCGGTCGCCGACGGCGTTGCGCTGCTCAATCGCGTCAAGCTGGAAGGCGCGTCGACCAAGGCCGATATCGTGCTCGGCCTCGACACCAATCTGACCGCCGAGGCCAAGGCCTCCGGCCTGTTTGTCCCGCATGGTGCGGTGGCCGAAAACAGCGTGCCGGGCGGCTGGAGTGACGATACCTTCGTCCCCTTCGACTACGGTTATTTCGCCGTCGTCTACGACACCGAAAAGCTGAAGAACCCGCCCAAGAGTCTGAAGGACCTGGTCGAAGGCGATGCCGCCGACAAGATCGTCATCCAGGACCCGCGCACCTCGACACCGGGTCTCGGCCTGCTGCTCTGGGTCAAGTCGGTCTATGGCGACAAGGCGCCGGAAGCCTGGGCTAAGCTCAAGCCGAAGGTGCTGACGGTGACGCCGGGCTGGAGCGAGGCCTATGGCCTGTTCACCAAGGGCGAGGCGCCGATGGTGCTGTCCTACACGACGTCGCCGGCCTACCACATGGTTGCCGAAAACACCGAGCGCTACCAGGCGGCGTCTTTCGAGGAAGGCGAGTATCTGCAGATCGAGGTCGCCGGCATCACCACCACCGGTGCGAAAAACCCGCTGGCGGCAAAGTTTCTGGCCTTCATGACCGGGCCGAAATTCCAGAATGTCATTCCCGAGACCAACTGGATGTTCCCGGCAGGGAAAACCGACAAGCCGCTCAACCCGGCCTTCGACAAACTGGTCAAGCCGGCGAAGACGCTGCTGTTCAGCCCGGAAGAGGTTGCGGCCAACCGCAAGGCCTGGGTGGATGAGTGGCTGGCGGTGATGAGCAAGTGACGGCGGTCTTCACCCTCCCCCTTGTGGGGAGGGTCGATCCGCGAAGCGGAGCGGGGTGGGGGTTGCAACGTTGACTACCGCCTCACCCCCACCCCGGTTCGCGGATGCCGCGACAGGGCGCGGGCGACGAACAGCGCCGGTACGACGGAAAGCAGCGTCGAGAGTGCCGCCTGCCACAGGGTGAAGCGGGTGACGCGCAGGAGATAGAGATCGAAGGCGGACGCAGCACCGCGGAGGTCGTGCGCGCCTTCGAGGATGAGGCCCGCGAAGGCGCCGCCGATCAGCAGCGCGATTGCCGCAAGCGCAATGATGCCGGCGGTGATGCGGGGGTCAGAAGGTGCGCGCTTT
>NZ_JBFUGC010000007.1:0-354522 GCF_056403115.1 Mesorhizobium sp. P3_A2 | reverse complement strand
GGGGGAGATCAGCCGTCACCTCGGTTTTCTATAATGTCCAGTGTGGCGGTGCGTGATGGGCCACGACCGCGTTCCATCGCGTCAGCGCAAGAATGCAAAGTCCATGCGTCGCGTCATGACCGATGCCGAGCTGAAACTATGGAATGAGTTGCGGGCTCACCGGCTGATGGGGATGAGCTTTCGCCGACAGGTACCGATTGGACCTTACATTGTCGACTTCGCCTGTTCGGCCCACCATCTCATAGTCGAGGTTGATGGCAGCCAGCATTCCGATACTGAGCACGCAGAACGCGACAAGGCACGCAGCGTCTATTTGAAGGCAAGTGGCTGGACCATCCTGCGCTTCTGGAACGACGACGTCATCCGCGATATCGACAATGTCTGCCAGCATATCGTGATCGAGGCTGGCTTGGCCGGCGCCGAAATGCCGGCACACGAACCAGCAGCAACGGAGGCAGTTTCATGATCGACCATCTCGGCATCAACGTCGCTGATTTCGACGCTTCGAAGGCCTTTTACGATCAGGCGATGGGGCCGCTAGGTGCCTCGCTGATCTACATGGTGCCGCTGGAATATACCGGCGGCGCCAAGGTCGGTGGCTATGGCCGCGACCGGCCGGTGTTCTGGTTGCAGGCCAGCAACGATGAGCCGAGGGCCCATCAGCATGTCGCCTTCACCGCGCGCAGCCGCGCTGAGGTCGATGCGTTCCATGCCGCCGCCCTTGCCGCCGGCGGCAAGGACAATGGCGGGCCGGGCCTCCGGCCGCATTATCACCCGCACTATTACGGTGCCTTCGTCCTCGATCCCGACGGCAACAATGTCGAGGCCGTCTGTCATACCCCGGAATGAATATGAAACGGAGTGAGACGCGATGAGCCTCGACAACCGGCCGATCTACACCGGCGGCTGCCAATGCGGCGCGGTGCGCTTCCGCGTTGAGGGCACGCTGGGCGACGCCTCGATCTGCCATTGCCGCATGTGCCAGAAGGCGTTCGGCTCCTTCTACGCACCGCTGGTTTCGGTGCGTGGCGCCAGGCTCGACTGGACGCGCGGCGAACCGAAATATTTCGCCTCGTCCAGTCACGTCGACCGCGGCTTCTGCGCCAATTGCGGCACGCCGCTGACCTTTACCGCGCCTGATGGTGTCGGCCTCGCCATTGGGGCGTTCGACAATCCGGCCGAAATCGTGCCGCTGATCCAGTGGGGCACAGAGGCAAAGCTGCCCTATGTCGACACCATCCCGCAACTGCCCGGCGAGGACACGATGGCCGACATATCATCGGCGCCTTATCTCGCTGAACTCGTCTCCTACCAGCATCCCGACCACGACACCGAACAATGGCCGCCAGAGGAAAGACCATGACCGATGAAATTCGAACCGGCGGCTGCCAGTGCGGCGCCGTGCGCTTCCGCATCAGGGGCAAGCTCGGCCGCCCATCCATCTGCCATTGCCGCATGTGCCAGAAACAGTTCGGCTCATTCTTCGGCGCGCTGGTGACGGTGCCCAAGGACGGTGTCGAATGGGTGCGCGAGGAACCGAGCTACTTCCAGTCGTCGATCAACATCGATCGCGGCTTTTGCGCCCGTTGCGGCACGCCGCTGACCTATCGCCAGCCGGGCGCGCTGGAGATCGCCATCGGCGCCTTCGACGACCGCTCCGACCTCGCGCCCCAGATCCAGGTCAACTACGCGGTGCGGCTGCCTGCCCTGGGTGGAGAAGATCTTCGAGGCGCCGATCCTCGACGATCCCGACTTCTATCGACGGCAGGAGCAGATCATCTCCTTCCAGCATCCCGACCACGAAACGGCCAACTGGCCGCAGCAGGGCTTGAAACTATGACGATCCACGGCAGTTCCTTGCGTACGCTTTATCCCGAGATCGAGGCCTTCGCTTCCGGCATGCTCGATGTCGGCGACGGCCACCAGATCTATTGGGAGCGCTCCGGCACCAAGGGCGCCAAGCCGGCGGTGTTCCTGCATGGCGGTCCCGGCGGCGGCATCTCGCCAAAACATCGGCAGTTGTTCGACCCGAAGCTTTACGATGTCATCCTGTTCGACCAGCGCGGCTGCGGAAAATCGACCCCCAACGCCTCGCTCGACGCCAACACCACCTGGCATCTGGTCGCCGACATCGAACGCCTGCGCGTAATGTGCGGCTTCGATAAATGGCTCGTGTTCGGCGGCTCCTGGGGCTCGACGTTGGCGCTCGCCTATGCCGAGACGCACCCAGATCGCGTCAGCGAGCTTGTGGTGCGCGGCATCTACACGCTCACCCGCGCCGAACTCGAATGGTACTATCAATTCGGCGTCTCCGAAATGTTTCCCGAGAAGTGGGAGCGTTTTCAGGCGCCGATCCCTGAAGCCGAGCGCGGCGACATGATGGCCGCCTATCGCAAGCGGCTGGTTGGCTCCGACCGCAAGGCGCAGCTCGAAGCCGCCCTTGCGTGGAGCCTGTGGGAAGGCGAGACGATCACGCTGCTGCCGGAACCGGAAACCAGCGACAAGTTCGGCGAGGACGATTTCGCCATCGCCTTTGCCCGCATCGAGAACCACTATTTCGTTCACGCCGGCTGGCTCGAGGAGGGACAGCTGCTGCGCGACGCGCACAAACTGAAGGACATCCCTGGCACCATCGTCCATGGTCGCTACGACATGCCGTGTCCGGCGCGCTACGCCTGGGCGCTGCACAAGGCCTGGCCGATGGCGGATTTCCATCTCATCGAAGGCGCCGGCCATGCCTATTCGGAACCGGGGATCCTCGATCAGCTGATCAGGGCAACGGACAAGTTCGCAGGAAAGAAATGACATCGGCCTTCGGGCCAGAGGAGGGTGCGTACGCACCCGCGCAGCCATGACAAAGCAACGCCTCTATCTCTTCGACACCACATTGCGCGACGGCCAGCAGACGCCGGGCATCGACTTTTCCGTCGAGGACAAGATTGCGATTGCCAAGCTGCTCGACGAGTTCGGCATGGACTATGTCGAAGGCGGCTATCCCGGCGCCAACCCGACCGACACCGCCTTCTTCCAGCAGAAGCGCACGGCGAAGGCAAAATTCGTCGCCTTCGGCATGACCAAGCGGGCAGGCGTATCGGCGTCCAACGATCCGGGCCTGGCGGCGCTGGTACAGTCGAAATCCGACGCCATCTGTTTCGTAGCCAAGAGCTGGGACTATCATGTCCGCGTCGCGCTTGGCTGCACCAATGAGGAGAACCTCGACTCCATCAAGGCTTCGGTCGAAGCAGCTGTTGCCGCCGGCAAGGAAGCGATGGTCGATTGCGAGCATTTCTTCGACGGCTTCAAGGCCAATCCGGATTATGCGCTGGCTTGCGCCAAGGCCGCCTATGACGCCGGTGCGCGCTGGGTGGTGCTGTGCGACACCAATGGCGGCACGCAACCCTCCGAAGTGCGCGCCATTGTCGACAAGGTCATCGCGTCAGGCATACCCGGCGATCATCTCGGCATCCATGCCCATGACGATACGGGCCAGGCGGTGGCCAATTCGCTCGCCGCCGTCGAAGCCGGCGTGCGCCAGATCCAGGGCACGCTGAACGGCATCGGCGAACGCTGCGGCAACGCCAATCTGGTCTCGATCGTGCCGACGCTGGCACTGAAGCCGGCCTTCGCCGATAGCTTCGAAACCGGCATCTCGGCGGAAGCCCTGACCGGCATTTCGCGGCTTTCCCGCGCCTTCGACGAATTGCTCAACCGCGCCCCGGAGGCGCAGGCGCCCTATGTCGGCGCCTCGGCCTTCGCCACCAAGGCCGGCATCCATGCCTCGGCGCTGGCCAAGGAGCCGGCGACCTATGAGCACGTCGAGCCGCAAGCCGTCGGCAACCGCCGCCGCGTCATGGTCTCCGACCAGGGCGGCAAGGCCAATTTCCTCGCCGAACTGAAGCGGCGCGGCATTGACGTGCCAAAGGACGATCACCGTCTCGACGCGCTGATCTCGGTGGTCAAGGAACGCGAGGCCGAGGGCTACGCCTATGAGGGTGCCGATGCCTCCTTCGAGCTCTTGGCACGCAAGATGCTGCACGGCCTGCCGGAGTTCTTCAACGTCACCTCGTTCCGCTGCATGGTCGAGCGCCGCTTCGATGCCAATGGCCAGCTGAAGACGGTCTCCGAGGCGATCGTCAAGGTGATGGTCGATGGCGAGGAGAAGATGTCGGTGGCCGAGGGCCACGGCCCGGTCAACGCGCTCGACATCGCGCTGCGCAAGGACCTCGGCAAGTATCAGAACGAGATCGTCGATCTCGAGCTCGCCGACTTTAAGGTGCGTATCCTCAATGGCGGCACCGAAGCCATCACCCGTGTCCTGATCGAATCGCATGACGGCACCGGCGCCCGCTGGTGGACGGTCGGTGTGTCCGAAAACATCATCGATGCCTCCTTCCAGGCGCTGATGGATTCCATCGTCTACAAGCTGATGAAGAACCGCGAGATGGCAGGGCTGGTGGCGGCCGAGTAGGCCTTTTCCTCGCCCAGCGAGAGCGGGGAGGTGGCCCGGCCCTTTGAACCATCAGCAAAAGTCCGTTGATCCATCACAACTTTGCGATGGTCTTGGCCGAGCCGTTGAGCCATAGCGTTGCGCCATGGCCACCGACGCACTCGCCCCCGATGCCGATGCCAAGGCCCGCAACGGCTTCCTGCTGGCGCTGGGCGCCTATCTGCTGTGGGGGCTGCTGCCCTTTTACATGAAGGCGGTGGCGCATCTGCCGCTGATCGAGGTGATCGCCCACCGCATCGTCTGGTCGGTTCCGATTGCCGCTGCGGTGCTGGTCTGGGCAGGCCGCACGGCAGATTTCAAGGCGGCGATCCGCTCGCCGCGCAGCATCGGCATGGCGGCGCTGACGGCGACGCTGATTTCGATCAACTGGGCCATCTATGTCTGGGCGATCTCGGTCGACCGCACGGTCGAGACCGCGCTCGGCTACTACATCAACCCGCTGGTGGTGGTCGTCGTCGGCGCGGTGCTGCTGGGCGAGCGGCTGGACCGGCTGCAGATCGCGGCGGTGGTGCTCGCAGCAGTCGCGGTCACGGTCTTGACCATCGAAGGTGGCAAACTGCCCTGGGTGTCGCTGGCACTGGCCTTCTCCTTCGCCGCCTACGGCTTCTTCCGCAAGACTTTGCCGATCGGCCCAAGCCAGGGTTTTCTGCTCGAAGTGCTTTTGCTGTCGGTGCCGGCGCTGGGCTACATCATCTTCCTGATCGCCAACGGCCAGGACCATTTCATCACCGGCACCGACACGGCGCTGCTGATCGGCTGCGGCCCGGTCACCTCCGTGCCGCTGCTTCTGTTCGCCTTCGGCGCCAAGCTTCTGCGCCTGTCGACCATCGGCATCATGCAGTACATCGCGCCGACCATGGTGTTCCTGATCGCCGTGCTTGCTTTCGACGAGCCGTTCGGCACCACGCAGGCGATAGCCTTCGCGCTGATCTGGGCGGCGCTGGCGATGTATTCCTGGTCGATGTTCCGCGGCCGTGAAACCCGCCCGGCGGCGCTGGCCGCGAAGTAGGGAACCTTTCGATGTACGTGCTGCACATTGCCAACAAGAATTATTCGTCATGGTCGCTGCGGCCATGGGTGCTGATGCGTACCCTCGACATTCCGTTCGAGGAGCGGCTGACGCCGTTCCCGACCGGATCGAGCTTCGACCTCTACCGGGCTTTCTCGCCCAGTGGCCGTGTGCCTTGCATGGTCGATGACGGCTGGGCTGTCTGGGATTCGCTGGCCATCGCCGAATATCTCGCCGAGCGTCACCACGGTGTGTGGCCGGTCGAGGCCAAGGCGCGGGCCTGGGCGCGTTCGGCCGCCGCCGAAATGCATTCGGGCTTCACCGCCTTGCGTGGCTCATGCCCGATGAATTGCGGCGTGCGGGTAAAACCGTTGCCGATGTCGGATGCGTTGAAGCAGGATCTGTTCCGGTTGGGCGATCTCTGGAACGATGGCCTTACCCGTTTCGGCGGGCCGTTTCTTGCCGGCGGCCATTTCACCGCCGTCGACGCCTTTTTCGCCCCGGTCGCATTCCGCGTCCAGTCCTACGGGCTCACTTTCGAGGGCGCGGCCGCCGCCTATCCGGCGCAATTGCTTGGCCTGCCGGCGATGCAGGAATGGTATGGGGCGGGCCTTGCCGAGATCTGGCGGGAGCCGGAGCATGAAGCGGAAGTCGCTGATTCCGGCACCATCGTCGAGGATCTTCGCGCCACGGCGTGAAATCTATAGGCCGGGTGCTACATCCGCCCAAGCCGCCTGACGAACAGATAGGTCGCCGCCGCGATCACCACCGAAACCGCCGTGACCACCCAGAACCCCATCGGCGTGTTGACCATGGGCAGGCCGCCGACATTCATGCCGAAGAGGCCCGAAATGATGGTCATCGGCAACAGCACCGCCGTCATGACCGACAGCACATAGAGCAACTGGTTGGACTGCATCGTCAGCTTGGCCATCAATTCGTCCTGCAGCAGCCTTGTGCGCGCCTGCAGCTGCTCGCCGTCGTGATAGAGCGTGTGCGCCCGGTGCGACAGCCTTGTCGCCATGTCGTTGATCGGGTCAGGCAGTTCGTTGCGATGTGAATGGTCGAGATGGCGGAAGAGGTTGGTCAGCGTCGCCATCTGCCGGTGAATCACCACGAGCTGACGGCGCGCCTCGACCAGTGACTGCCGCTCGCTGTGCCAGGCATCGCGCACGATACGGTCCTCGATGCCGTCCAGCGTATCGCCAAGGCCGTGGAGCTCGGCCGCCATGCCGTCGAGCGACTGGCCCATCACCGCCTCGATCAGGTCGGACGGGGCGCGGAATTTGCGCGAGCCACTCTCGACCGCCTTGCGGACGAGATCGACCGATTCCAACGGCTGCTTGCGCGCGCCGATCAGCATTTTTTCGTTGAGGGCGAAGCGGAAATGGCCGAGCCCGCGCGCCTCCGCCGAATAGTCGTGCCGCAGATCCGGCAGATCGCCATAGAGCCAGTCATCCTCGAGATCGATATGGCAGCCCTGGCTGGCGCCAAGAAAGGCTTCGCGCACCGGCGCCGGCAGGGCCTGCTCGGCGGCGATCTCGCGGCGGGCGCGCAGGTCGGACAGTTGGTAGCTGCGCCATGTCCACGCAGCCTCGGCCGCGTCCTTGGTGCGCAGGCCGTCGGCGGTGAAATGATAGATGAAGAACAGCCCGTGCTCGTCGGGCAGGTAAGGCGACAGGGGAGTGCCTTCCGCGTTGAGAGCGATGTTCACGGCTCGCCTCGCCAGATACAGATTTCGACCACGCCGTGCGCGGATGCCGGCACGCCCATTCGTAGCATGGGCTAACCGGGTTCTGTGTGACAGTTTTTTGACAGGGCGATCACAGTCCGCCGATCAGCGATGCCCGGCGTCAGAGATTCTTGCGAAACAGATGCAGGCGATGCAGCGGCCTGGCATTGGACTTCTGCTTCTGGGCGAGGCTGGCCTTGTTGCTGTCGCCTATCCAGGTGTTGCCCAGCGTCTCATAGCCGGCGGCTTTGAGCGCCAGCACGACGCGGCGCAGCACCACCGGATTCACGCCCTGGCCCTGCAGATCGGGCCTACAGGCCAGCCTCCGAAGTGCAGCACCGTCAGGGATCGCGTTTCGTGACCTGCCCTGGTTCGAGCGCACCGTCTCGATCCATCTCGCCTGGCGGCGCCAGGACAAGCGAGCGGTGATTGCGGAGTTGAGGGGGCAGTAGGGCAGTAGGGCAGTAGGGCAGTAGGGCAGTAGGGCAGTAGGGCAGTAGGGCAGTAGGGAGAGGCTCGAGGCCTTCTAAACATACTGCCTTACTGCCGTACTCCCCTATTCCCTACATCTTATCAATCACCGACTGCACGCCTTCCGTCGGCGCATCGACCGACGATCCCGCCACCATGATGGCGGCGACGATGGCTTCGGGGTCTTCGATCACCAACGGTTTGACCCGCTGCGCGGTGTGAATGAAGCCTTCGCTCGACATATGGTCGAGCAGCGCCAGCATCGGATTCCAGAATCCTTTGACGTTGGCGAAGACGATCGGCTTACGGTGATGGCCGAGCTGGCCCCAGGTCATGACTTCGACGATCTCCTCGACCGTGCCGATGCCGCCCGGCAGCGCCACAAAGGCGTCGGATTTTTCGAACATCTTGTGCTTGCGCTCGTGCATGTTGTCGGTGATCAGCAACTCGTCGAGCCGGTCAAGCGCGGTTTCGGTGGCCTCCTTGTTGATGAGGAAGCGCGGAATGATGCCCGTTACCTTGCCGCCGGCCTTGAGCGCGCCTTCGGCAACGGCGCCCATAATCCCTTTGGTGCCGCCGCCGTAGACCAGTCGCAGGCCGGATTTGGCGAGCGAGCGGCCAAGCAGGTGTCCGGCCTTGGCGTAGATTTCATCGCGGCCCGGAGACGAGCCGCAGTAGACGCAGACGGATCGAATCGTGTTCATGCGTGATTGGTGATTGGGTCTGAATGCGGGGTCAAGCCCCAGAGGCTTCCAAGCCCGGGCTTTTTCTTGTCGGTTCCGGCAAAACGCGCTAGACCGGCGTTAGGTGGCTAAGGGGCAGGGGAAATATGGCTGTTAATCCATTGAAGGCGTTTCTGTTCGCGGCGGGTGGGACCGTCGCGGTCGTCGGAACGGCCTATGTATCGGGTGCACTCGACCCGTATCTCAATCCCACGCCGCCGGCGGAGATTGCGTCGCTGACGCCGCCGGCCGACTCCGGGACCGAGGGAAGGCTGCCGCCGGCGCCTGCCGCCCCAACCGATGCCAAGGCTGTGCCGGCACCGGCGCCTGCCGACGCAACAGCTCCCGCGACAGCCCCGGGAGCACCGGCTGCGGCCGGCTCGGTTGTGCCGAGCTTCGATGTCGTACGCGTCGAAAGCAACGGCTCGATCGTCGTTGCCGGCAATGCGGCGCCCAATTCAAAGGTCGAAATCCTCAACGGCTCGACGGTGCTCGGCTCGACCGTCGCCGGTCCGGACGGCGCCTTCGTCATCGTCCTCGACGATCCGCTCAAGCCCGGCGACTATACGATCGCGCTGCGTTCGACGGCCGGAGATGTCGTAACGCCTTCGATGCAGACTGCCGTCGTTTCGGTTCCCAAGGATGCCGCCGGCCAGGTGCTGGCGATGGTCGAGGAACCGGGCAAGCCGGCCGAGCTGCTGACTGTTCCCACGCCTGAGACCAAGCCTGCGGCACCGGCTGCCGGCGATCAGGCCGCTGCTCCTGCTGCTGAGGCCCCTGCCGCCCCGGCCGCTCCGGCTCCGGCGACACCGCCGGCTGCGGCAGCGGCTGAACCCAAGATCGTCGTCGAGGCGGTCGAGATCGACGGCAACAAGATCTTTGTTGCCGGTCTGGCTGACGCCGGCCGCAAGGTGCGCGCCTACGCCAACGATATCCTGCTCGGCGACGCGGTGACGTCGCGGGACGGCCATTTCCTGGTTGAGGCGACGCGCGACATCCCGGTTGGCAGCTACACCATCCATGTCGACGGTCTCGATGCTGACGGCGTGAAGGTGGTTGCCCGCGCCGCCGTGCCGTTCGAGCGCGAACCGGGCCAAGCGGTTGCCGCCGTGGCGCCTGCAGAGACCAAGCCGGCCGAGGCAAAGCCGGCCGCACCGGCTGCTGCCGAAGCGCCGGCAGCTCCCGCAGCGCCAGCCACGGTCGCGGCTGCGCCGGCCGAGCCCGCAGGGGCTCCTGCCGCTCCGGCGACCGAGGCGCCGGCCCCTGCAGCCCCGGCAGCGCCCGCTACCGAGGCTCCGGCTGTCGTAGCCGCAGCAACGCCCGACGTGCCCGAGTCGGTGGCGCCGAAACTCGAACATGCCGACGGCGCCGTCATCATCCGTCGCAACGACACGCTGTGGCGGATTTCGCGGCGGGTCTATGGTCATGGCGTGCGCTACTCGACCATCTATCTCGCCAACCAGGACCAGATCAGCGATCCCGACCGCATCTGGCCAGGGCAGGTGTTCAAGGTCCCGGAAAAGTCGAAGGAAGGCGAAGCCGCCGACCTCAAGGCGATGGGCGAGCAAGCGACGACGGCGCCGATGAAGGCGCAGTAGCGGTCGAGCGCGTATCTCCCCCCTTGAGGGGGAGATGGCCGGCAGGCCAGAGGGGGTCGCTGCGCGTGGAGCGCTAGCCTTCTCTTCGCTGCTAACGACGTCGCGTCAGGACGCACCGACCCCCTCTGTCGCCTTCGGCGACATCTCCCCCTCAAGGGGGGAGATTAGGTCACTCTACCCATCGGATTAGCTTGCCCCACATCCGTTCATCGTCTATCGCCGATGAACGATGACCCTGTCCGAACCAGACCACGCAAACCGCGCACCGCCCGAAAGCCGCGCGGTTGCCGCTCGCTTTGCAGCACTCTCACACCCGGCGCGCATCGAGATCCTGAAACATTTGTCGGCCAGCAATTCCTGCTGCTGCCGCGAGGTGGTCGATCATCTCGACCTCGCGCAGTCCACCGTTTCCCAGCATCTGAAGATCCTGGTCGAGGCCGGTCTGGTCCGCTTCCAGCCCGACCGCCAGCGCTCCCGCTATGAGGTCGACCGCGCAGCGCTGGCAGACGTTTCCGCATCGCTGACCGCGCTCGTCAATTCCTGCTGCTCCGGCCGCTGAACTCCCACCCAAAAGGCAAGACAAGTGGCAGAAAAAACCGTTTCCGATAGCTCGACCTTCAGTACCTTGCGCAATCTGTGGCCGTATATGTGGCCCGCCGATCGCGCCGATCTCAGGGCACGCGTCACCTGGGCGACGCTGCTTCTGGTCGTGGCCAAGTTGACGCTGGTTGCGGGTCCGTACTTCTTCAAGTGGGCGACCGATGCACTGGCCGGCGACGCCAAATCGCCACCGCCGCTACCGTCCTTCCTGCTGGCGCCGGTCATGCTGGTCGTCGCCTACAATGTCGTGCGGCTGGTGCAGCTCGGCTTCAACCAGCTGCGCGACGCGCTGTTTGCCCGCGTCGGCCAGTATGCGGTGCGCCAGCTCGCTTTCCGCACCTTCGTCCACATGCACCAGCTGTCGTTGCGCTTTCACCTTGAGCGCCGCACCGGTGGCCTGTCGCGCATCATCGAGCGCGGCACCAAGGGCATCGAGACGATCGTGCGCTTCATCATGCTCAACACAGCGCCGACCATTCTCGAATTCGCGCTGACCACAGGCATCTTCGCCTATACCTATGGCTGGAAATATGTGGCCGTGGTGGCGCTCACCGTCTGGCTCTATGTCTGGTTTACGGTCCGCGCCAGCGACTGGCGCATCTCGATCCGCCGCGACATGAACGACAGCGATACCGACGCCAACACCAAGGCGATCGATTCGCTGCTCAACTACGAGACCGTCAAATACTTCAACAACGAGGGTATGGAGGCCGAGCGCTTTGACCGTTCGATGGCACGCTATGAAATGGCTGCGACCAGGATTTGGACGTCGCTCGGTTGGTTGAATTTCGGCCAGGGCATCATCTTCGGCCTCGGCACCGTCATCGTCATGTGCATGTCGGCGCTGGAGGTGCAGGCCGGTACGCAGAGCGTTGGCGATTTCGTCTTCATCAACGCCATGCTGGTGCAACTTTCGGTGCCGCTCAATTTCATTGGCTTCATCTACCGCGAAATCCGCCAGGGGCTGACCGACATCGAGCAGATGTTCGACCTGCTCGATGTGCCGCAGGAGATCACCGACAAGCCCGATGCCAAACCGCTTGCCGTCTCGGCCGGCAAGGTCGAGTTCCGCGATGTGCACTTTGCCTATGATCCGAACCGCAAGATCCTGAAGGGCGTCTCCTTCGAAGTGCCGGCCGGCAAGACGGTGGCCATTGTCGGCCCGTCCGGCGCCGGCAAGTCGACCATTTCGCGGCTGTTGTTCCGCTTCTACGACGTCCAGGGCGGCCAGGTGCTGATCGATGGCCAGGATGTCCGTGATGTGACGCAGGAGAGCCTGCGCGGCGCGATCGGCATGGTGCCGCAGGACACCGTGCTGTTCAACGACACCATCGCCTACAACATCCGCTACGGCCGCATCGGCGCCAGCGAGGAGGATATGCAGAAGGCCGCCGAGCTTGCTCAGATCGGCCCGTTCATCGAACGGCTGCCGGAAGGCTACCGCTCGATGGTCGGCGAGCGCGGGCTAAAACTGTCGGGCGGCGAAAAGCAGCGCGTGGCGATCGCCCGCACCATTTTGAAGGCGCCGCCGATCCTGATGCTCGACGAGGCGACCTCGGCGCTGGACAGCCACACCGAACAGGAGATCCAGGCGGCGCTCGACCTGGTCAGCAAGGGCCGCACCACCATCGTCATTGCGCATAGGCTGTCGACGGTGATCACCGCCGACGAGATCATCGTGCTCAAGGACGGCCAGATCGCCGAACGCGGCACCCATGCCGAGCTGATGCGTCAACACGGCCTCTACGCCTCGATGTGGGACCGCCAGCGCGAAGCGACGGAAGCCGAGGAGCGGCTGCGTATTGCGCGCGAGAGCGATGAGCTCGGGGTGATTGTGCGCAGACGGACTTCGGAGGTGAGTTAGGCGGTGGAGTGCCAATCTCCCCCCTTGAGGGGGAGATGTCGCCGAAGGCGACAGAGGGGGTCGTTGCGCGTGGAGCGCTAACCTTCATCGCTCGCAAGAAGGTCGCGTCCAGTCGAACCGACCCCCTCTGTCCTGCCGGACATCTCCCCCTCAAGGGGGGAGATCAGCAGCGTCGCCGCCGTTCCATCGCCACCAAAAAAATTCCCTCTTGACCTCAACCTAAGTTGAGATCGCAAACCCGTTCCTGAGCCACCGAACCCAAGTCGTTCAAGAACGGAGACAATTGAAATGGATAAACTCAATCAACAGCTTGGCAGTGAAGCCGTGTTCAGGGTCGACAAATTCGTCGTCCCCGCCGAGGCGCGCGAGGAAATCCTTCGCAAGGTCAGGGCGACGCATGAGCTGCTGCGCGTGCAACAAGGCTTCGTGCAGGACTTCGTGCTCGAGCAGTTCTCCGGCCCGGGCGAGTTCAACCTCGTCACCATTGTCGAATGGGAGAACCAGGCGGCCGTCGACAGAGTCGTGCCGATCGTCAAGGCCGCGCATGAGCGGGCGGGCTTCAACCCGCAGGAGACCATCGCCCGGCTGGGCGTGAAGGCCGACATCGCCAACTATCAGCGTCTGCCCGAACTATAAGAGGGCCAGCCGACGCCAGGTGCCGGCGCTTTGGCGCTCAGCACCTGGCCGCTGCGGGCGTCGCTGACCATGTGCTCGAAGCCGCGCCATTCGGCGGCGGCGATGAACAGGATCCTACCGTCGGGTCCTCCCAGCATACAGGCAAAGCAGCCGCGATCGGCATTGACGGTCTGCAAGACCTCACCACCCTCGCGCACCCGCACGCAGCGTTTGTTGGGAACATCCGCATACCAGGCAGCACCTTCGGCATCGAGGCAGATGCCGTCGGGAAAGCCGTCGAGATCGGCCCATATGCGTCGGTTGGAGAGACCGCCATCCTCCGCAATATCGAAAGCGGTCAACCGGTTGGCATGCGATTCCGCGACGATCAGCGTTTTGTCGTCTGGCGTCACCGCCATGCCGTTGGCAAAGGCAATGTTCTCGGCCACTTGCCGGACCTTGCCGTCGGTCGTGATCAGCACGATGGTGCCCGGCCCGAAATGCTCGCCCGCAGCCGGCGCCGGCCCGCCGCCATTGACATAGATGTTGCCGCGCCCGTCGACGACGATCTCGTTCCAAGGACTGTTCGACAGCTCTCTCAAATCGGCGTGGGTGGCGAGCGTTCCGTCCGCCTCCTGCCGCAGCAGCAACCCTTCGCGCCCTGAGATGACCAGCAGCCGGCCATCCGGCAACCAGTCGATGGAATAGGGCAGGATCGCCGGCACGGTGAGCATCACCTCGCTCTTGCCGTCCTCATCCACCGCGACGATCTCGCCGGTGCCCCAATTGCAGACCCAAAGGCGTCCGTCATGCCAGCGCGGCGACTCCCCGAACGCGAGGCCGGCGGTAACGAGATGCGTTTGGTTCTGCATTTGGGGAAACTCCTTGTTGGAGCGCCATCATGGGGGACCATGATCCGGCGCCATCTCATCAAGGACGGGCGAGGGGGTGGTTCGCCGACAGCAGGTTTACGGCTTTTCGCTCAGGAAGAACGCGCCATCGGCATGGCCGTTGGCGCCGCATGATGGTGGTTCGGATCTGTCGTCCTTGCCGGTGCCGTCCTGCTCGACGATCAGGGCATCGCCGTCGCGGCGAAAGGTGAAGACGAACCCGGTCGGTTTGCCGTCGTCGTCGATGTCGACCAGCCGCAGGGTCTTGCGCTTCTCGACCGTGCCACCGATGTCGCACGCACCGCTTCCCGAGACAGGATTGGTGACGATTTCTGCCGAAATCTCGAACTTGCCGGCGTCCGCTGCCATGATCTCGACGGAGCCACGGACACTGCTCCATGTGCCGATCAAATCTGCATCCGCCGGCTTGCGGATGCCGGCCAGGAAGATCGCGCGGTCGCGCACGAATTCGCCGAGATCGAAAGTCTGCTGCTCCTTGGGCGTATTTTCGTTGAAGCCGGCGATCTGGTCGCGATAGGCGATGAAGTCGCTCTGGTCGGCGCGCAGCGCCTTGCCAGCGGCAGCATCGAGCGTCTTCAGCAGCGCGGCATAAGCCTTCGCCACATCGGCATCGGCCTGCGCCAAAACCGGGTCGGCGCAGGTCGCCTTTTCCCCCGCGCTGGCGGCCTTGGCGCAGTCGAAGGATGGCTTGCCTTGCGCCATTGCGTTGCCATCGGCAGCCAGCAATGCGCTCAGAACGCTGCCGATGACCGCCAATCGGAAGACTGTGAGGTGCGTTTTCCCTGATTTTGAGATCATGGGTGGTCGGCCTTTTCGCCGAGCACTGAGCCAGCGATGGCTGGAATTCTGGCGGCAAAGCCGCCGACAGGCAAGCACGTCACCGCTCCTGCCGGCCGCACCCGATGCAGCCTTGCCCAATGTTGCGTTGCGACGACGGAGCCTTTCCGGTATTGAGGCCGGACCTGAAACAGGGACCGCCCCCAATCCCATGAGCCCCATCCGATGAGCCTCGTCGACTCGGTCAAGAATGCCTTCGTTCCGATCCATCGCGAGGGCTATCCGTTCATCGCCGCCTTTGGCGCGGGCACGCTGTTCCTCGGCTATTTCTCCTCGGTGCTGTTCTGGATCGGCCTGATCCTGACCGCCTGGTGCGTCTATTTCTTCCGCGATCCCGAGCGCGTCACGCCGGTCGACGACCGGCTGGTGGTCAGCCCTGCCGACGGTATCATCTCGGCGGTCGGGCCGGCGGTGCCACCGCGCGAGCTCGGCCTCGGCAACACCGAAATGACCCGCATCTCGGTGTTCATGAACGTCTTTTCCTGTCACGTGAACCGCGCCCCGGTGCGCGGCCGCATTTCCAAGATCGAGCACCGGCCGGGCAAATTCCTCAATGCCGAACTCGACAAGGCGAGCTTGGAGAATGAGCGGAACGGGCTGGTCATCGACAGCCCCAACGGCACCGTTGCCGCCGTGCAGATCGCCGGCCTGGTGGCGCGGCGCATCGTTTGCTGGGCCGAGACCGGTGGCTCGATCGCCATCGGCGAGCGCTTTGGCCTGATCCGCTTCGGCTCGCGCGTCGACGTCTTCCTGCCATCGACCGCCGTGCCGCGCGTCGCCGTCGGCCAGACGGCGGTCGGCGGCGAAACCGTACTGGCCGAGTTCGGCGGTATCGCCGCAACACCGCTCGTCAGGATTTCGTAAGCGGTGGGCGCGCCGTTCAAAAAATTCGAGGCTCACGGCAGCGGCGGCCCGCGCATCCGCGAAATTCCGATGCGCATGGTGCTGCCCAATCTGGTCACCGTGCTTGCCATCTGTGCCGGCCTGTCCGGCATCCGCTTCGGCTTCGAGGGCCGTTTCGAGCCGGCTGTGGTGATGGTGCTGCTCGCCGCCTTCCTCGACGGCATAGATGGGCGCCTGGCGCGCATGCTGAAGGCGACGTCCAAATTCGGCGCGCAGATGGATTCGCTCGCCGACATCGTCAATTTCGGCGTCGCCCCGGCGCTGGTGCTCTATGCCTTCCTGCTCGACCGCGCGGGATCGCCGGGCTGGATCGCAGTACTGCTGTTCGCCATCGCCTGCGGTTTGCGGCTGGCGCGCTTCAACGTGCTCGACGAGGACAATGATCGCCCGATCTGGCAGAGCGAATATTTCGTCGGCGTGCCGGCGCCGGCAGGCGCCGTGCTGGTGATGCTGCCGCTCTATTTGTCGTTCCTGCGCGTTGGCATTGAGCCCAGCCGCCCGGCCGCCTTCGTCGCCACCGGCTTCACCATCCTGGTCGCCTTCCTGCTGGTCAGCCGGCTGCCGGTCTACTCCGGCAAAAGCCTGAAAGTGCCGGGCGACAAGGTGCTGCCGATCATCCTTGCGGTCGTCCTCTACGTGCTGCTGTTGATGACCTATCCCTGGTACACGCTGACCGCCTCGGTCGCGGGCTATCTCATCTTCCTGCCGTTCAGCGTGCGCGCCTATACAAAACGCGCCCTGCGCGAGGGCGAGAAGGTGCCGCCTTCGGATATCGGCTGACAGGCCCCTGTCGGAACCTGCCGGGCATCTTGACCGTTATGTCTCAATATAGGCGAGCGGGAGAACCCCGTCGCGCCAAGTCGGCAGGCATGAGCGGCGAGGTGCGGCGTCGCGGGAACGCTAAGCCCGCAAGCGACTTGCGTCAGGCAGGACCTGAAGAAGAGCGAGGAGAAATGGCTGTCATCCTCATCGGCGCGTTACTCACTGTCGCTGGCGTTGTGTACATGGCGGGTGCGGTCCTCGGGCGCGGGCGGCTCAGCGATCCGAAGTCCTCTCGCGCGACGCCGGATCGCCCGGCGCCAAATTTCGCAACGACAGGCCCGACACTCGAGCCGCGGCGGCGCGGGCTCGGTTTCTTCGGCCTGTCGCAGAACTGGCCGGGCCTGCTGATGATGGGGGTCGGTCTTATCATGCTGTTGTCGGCGGCGGTCCTTTAAACGAGGGCCTCTCAGGCCGCAGCACTCAGCCCCAGCCGATCGATCGCCAATTTGCGGGTCGAGACATAGTCGGTCTTGCCCGAGCCCAGCACCGGGATCTCCTCGACCTTGACGATGTCGTTGGGCACCATCAGCTCGGCAGCACCGGCCTGCTTGCCGAACTTGCGCAATTCGTCAGGATCGGCGTCGTCGGCGGTGGTGACCAGCACGATGCGCTCGCCGCGCCTCTTGTCGGGCACCGCCACCGCGGCGTGGCGCTCTTCCGGCCACAGCGACTGCACCAGCATCTCGACCGCGCCGAGCGACACCATCTCGCCGGCGATCTTGGCGAAGCGTTTTGCCCGGCCGCGAATGGTGATGAAGCCCTCGCGGTCGACCGAGACGATATCACCGGTATCGTGCCAGCCGTCCAGCGGTTGCAATTCGCCGGGGCGGTCCGCCGTCATGTAGCCCATCATCAAATTCGGCCCGTCGAGCCACAGACGCCCGGCATCCTCGATGCCCTCGACCGGTTCGAGCTTCATGCGCATCGCCGGCAACGGCCGCCCGACCGTGCCGTCGCGGCCATGGATGGCGGTGTTGACGGCAACCACGGGAGCCGCCTCGGTCAGTCCGAAACCCTCGATGATCGAGGCATCGAACCGCTCGCGGTAGACGCGCCGCGTCTCAGGCTTCACCGCTTCGGCGCCGGCAACGACGAAGCGCAGGCTGGAGAAATCGCCGTCCTCGGCGGTGCGGGCGTAGTTGGCGAGGAACGTGTCGGTGCCGAACATGATGGTCGGCTTCACCTTGCGCGCGATCTCCGGGATGATCTTGTAGTGCAGCGGCGAGGGGTAGAGGAACAGCTTTACCCCAGTCACCAAAGGCAGGATGGTGCCGCCGGTCAACCCGAAAGAGTGAAACACCGGCAGCACGTTGAGCAGGATGTCGGACGGCGAGATGGTGATGCGCGCCTCGGCCTGCATGGCATTGGCGTGGAGATTGCGGTGCGACAGCACCACGGCCTTGGGCGTGCCTTCCGAGCCTGAGGTGAACAGGATCACCGCCGGCTTGGCGGCGTCCTGCCGTTGCAGCGGGAACCGCCACAGCACTGCGGCGGTGAGCTTTTCCAGCGCGGTGACGCTTGCGCGCACATCCTCCAGCCACAGCATTTTGGCGCCGCCGGCCTCGACCGCGGCAATGATGTCGGCAAGCCCGGCCTTCTCGACGAACGCGCGGGAGGAGATCACCGTTCGGATCACTGCCGTGCGCACCGCGGCGGTGACGCTCGCCGGCCCGGCGGTGTAGTTGATCAACGCCGCTACCCGGCCGGCTGATAGCAGGCCGACAAAGGACAGCACCACGCCATTGGCGTTGGGCAGCAACACCCCGACCGCTTCGCCGGGTGCTGTCACCGCCTCGAAACGGCGGCCGAGCACGCGCGCGCCGATGAACATTTTTCGGTAGCTGAGCGAGCCGCTGATCACATCCTCGATGATCGGATGCGAGGCACCGGTGCGGTCCGCTGCATCGCGCATGGCCAGGAACAGGCCGCGATCGAGGTTGCTGCCGAAAAGCCTGGCCTCGGCGATGCGGTCGAACAGCGCATTGGTGTTGGAAGCCTGGTCGGGATTGCGCGCCACCAGTTCGGCAATCGTCATCGGCTCCAGCACGCTGATCGACAGTTGTGGGAACCAGTGGCGGAGCGCCCGGTCCTTTGGCGTCAAGGACACCGGCAGGTCGCGCGCGCCGGCGACGAAGATCGGCACGATGGCGGCGTCGGCCTGCATGGCAATGCGGGTGACGGCACGGAAGAGGCGAAATGACTTCACATCGGGCTCGACATCGTCGGGCAGATAGACGGCAAGCCGGCCTTTGCCCTTCAGCACCCTGACCAGCCGGCGGCTGACGAAGAGATGCTCGGCATTGAAGGCGATGGTGCGGCCAAGCTCGCGCCACGGCTCCAGCCAGGGCGAGCGCGCCGAGGCCTCGTCGAGGATGTGCAGCGTGTCGTCGGGCAGCAGCGACAGCATCAGTGCCGGCTCGAAGCGCGACTGGTGCGAGACCACATAGATCACCGGCGTCGGCGCGTTGCGGGCAATGCGGATGCGCCGGTCCTCGATCCGGTAGGCAAGCTTGAACGGCACGTAGAGCAGCGCCTGGGTGAAGCGCAGGTCGAGGCGAAAGGTCTCGATCGCGGCAATCAGCAGCCAGGCCAGCACGAGGCCTGCAAGCAGCGCCAGTGTCAGGATCATGCCGCGCCTCTCCCAATGTTCCGGTATCGCGGCTCTTCGTCCGCTTCGCCGCAGAGGGTAGCGCAATGGGGGGCAAGGTCAATGTCGAGCCTTTTTCCTTCTCCCCGTTCACGGGGAGAAGGTGCCCGAAGGGCGGATGAGGGGCGGGCGCTGCGCTCGTTGGCTTCCTCAAGCCGCCTTCAACCGCCCGCTGATGAACCGGAACTCCTGGCTCTTGCCGCCATAACCGTAGGCAGCCGCTGGCACCTCGTGCACGAAAGCATAGCTCTCCTCATGCACGCCACCCAGCAACTGGCCAAAGGCAGCAAAGATCGCCTTCAGATAGGCCTCCAGCTCCAGCTTGGTGTTGGTGCCGTCGACCACCTTGATGTCGAGCCAGAAGGTGTTGGCGCCGTGCTCGGCCAGCGACTTGCCGCCGGCGAACCAGTGCTGCGGGTCGACATAGCTGACGGCGACGGCGGTGATCGTCGGATCCTTGCGCAGATGGGTTGCGGTCAGGCTCGTGATTTCCTTGGCAATAGAGGCGGACAGCTTGGCGTCGGGCATGCCGGTGACGCTGATGTTGATGATCGGCATTTTTCTCTCCTTCGGTTGAGCGGCGTCTGTTTGCCGTTGGAGAGACCATGCCATCATCCTAGAATCAAAAAAATCGAATTGTTTCGAACAAAAGGTTCTGTATTATCGAAGTATGCAAGCGCTCGATCCCGATCTGCTCAAAACCTTCCTTGCCTTTGTCGATAGCGGCTCGCTGGCCCAGGCTGCGTCCGCTGTCGGCCGCTCGCCCTCGGCGGTGACGGCCCAGATGCAGCGGCTGGAGGAGGTCGTCGGCGAACCGTTGTTGGTGGCGCAGGGGCGTGGCCGTGGGCTGACGCCGGCCGGCGAGGACCTGGTCGGCCATGCCCGTCGCATCCTTGCCGTGCACAGCGAGGCCTGGCTGGCACTGAAAGGCGCGCGTGCCGCCGGCCGCGTCGCCATCGGCACCACGCAGGATTTCGCCGATAGCGGCCTGCCGGAGTTGCTGCGCGCCTTCGCCACCAGCCATCCGCGCGTCAGGATCGAACTGCGCGTCGGCCGCTCGGCTGAGCTTGGCGACGCGCTCCAGACCGGGCAGCTCGATCTGGCCATCATCATGCGCAAAACCCCGGCCAATGACGAAGTCGGGCTGTTCAGTGAGCCGATGCTGTGGCTGTGCTCGCAAAAGGGGCTTGCCGTACGGGAAGAGGAATTGCCGCTGGCGCTGCTCGACCCCTATTGCGGTTTTCGCGAAGCAGCACTCGCAGCCCTCGATGCCGCCGGCCGCCGCTACCGCATCGCTGCCGGCAGCGCCAGCCTTGCCGGCCTGCGAACCGCGGTCAACGCCGGCATAGCGCTAACCTTGCGCACCGCGCGCTTTGCCCATTCCGGCATCGTCGAAGCGCCGCGCGAGCTCGGCCTGCCGCCGGTGCCGATTGCGCAATTCGCCATAAGGCTCGGTCAGGGCGCCGAACGGCCGGCGCGCGACCTTGCCGCCTTGCTCAGCGACAATCTCGCTTTGCCCGGCCTCACCAGCTGATTTCCCCTTACCGGCTGATATCCAAAGAAAAAGCCGACCTTTACGGTCGGCTTTAAGGAGGACGGGTCGAGGGGTTTGGGGGGACTTGGGGGGTGACCCGTCGCACCAATAATGCCTGAGCAGAATGATGGTTCCATGACTCCGAAAATAATTATGGGGTTGCCGCACTTTTTCTCGCCACCAGCCAATCACGCCCGGCATGGGCAAGAACCGCGCACAGCACGATGGCGCCGCCGATCAGGCTGGCGGCCGGTGCGATCTCGCCCAGGAACAGGAAGGCGAACAGGATCGCGAACGGCACTTCGGCCGCACCGAGCAGGCCGGATTCAGGCGCCGGGATCAGCCGCGAGCCCTCAGTCCACAGGATCGAGGCCATTGCAAACGACCCTCCGAAGGCGACAAGCAGCACGGCATCCCGAGCCGAAACCGCCAGCGGGTCGGTGACGAACCAGCCGAACACGAACAAAAGGAAGGCCGACACCGCGCCTGCCCACACCACCGGCGTGTCGCGAAAGGCGCGCACCATGATCATGTAGAGCGCGCTGCCGGCGGTCATCAGCAGTGCGAGCCCATCACCGAACAGATGGCCGCTGCCGAAGCCGGAGCCGACCATGATCGCCACGCCGCACAGCGACACGGCTGCGGCAACAAGCGTTTGCGCCCGGAAAGGCTCGCGCACCAGCACGAAGGCGAGCAGCGCGGTGATGAAGGGTGCGGTGGCATAGATGACCGCCACATTGGCGACATAGGTGAACTTGAACGCCGAGATGAAGGCGATGCTGGCCGCGGCACCCTCGACGGCCAGCAGCCAGCCGCGCCATCCGAGCCTGAGGCTCTCGGGTCCGCCCGAGCGGCGCCTACGCCACAGCACATAGAGCGTGATCAGAATCGACCCGAC
This sequence comes from Mesorhizobium sp. P3_A2, assembly GCF_056403115.1. Classification (NCBI taxonomy): domain Bacteria; kingdom Pseudomonadati; phylum Pseudomonadota; class Alphaproteobacteria; order Hyphomicrobiales; family Phyllobacteriaceae; genus Mesorhizobium; species Mesorhizobium sp. P3_A2. Next base: position 332,852 of record NZ_JBFUGC010000007.1, on the reverse strand, counting down.
GAAACCGCGCCAGCAAGTGATGGTCAGCGGGTCGGCATGGATCGATTTAGTCAGCACCCCGGTCAGGGCGAAGAAAGCCGCCGACGCCGACACCAGCGTGATGCCGAGGGTGCGCCCGGCGGCGATGCTGGCCGCGCTATTCATGAGCGTGTCGGGCTTGTCGAGGGAATCCGTCATGTCACCAGACTACGCTTGCTGTCCTGGCACCTTGCTGTCAGCAGGGGGCATCATCCCATGGCTCAGCCGGCGCGCCTCTCCGCCAGCTTCGGGCTTACGTTGGGGCAGGGGCCGGCGGCATTCGCCGATGCTTACAAAGGGCTTTTACGCGGACAAAAGCCACTTAACAGTGGTCGCTGACGCTATTGCGCGCGGCGGCGGACGCGCATGTTCGGCGTCTTGCAATGCTGGACGGCCCCAGCCCAATCAGGTAATTTTGAGGCTCGCGGATTGATCGGCGCGGCTCACCCCGGCAGCGGACTACGGAGAGGGCGCGCCAACGCGTGCGCTGCATAAGTTCGGGAGTTTCGATGACCGAAGTGATCGATCGACTGGTGACGGCGATGAACGCGCATCATCTCGACGCTGTCACCGCTCTCATCCACGAGAACTATCGGAGCGTACAGCCGGCGCACCCGGGCAGAGCCTTCGTTGGGCGTGACCAGATGCGCGCCAACTGGGAGGCCATGTTCACGGGAATACCTGACTTCCACGCGGCGGTCACGCGCTCGGTCCAAGACGGTGACACGACCTGGATCGAATGGCATTGGTCAGGGACTCGCAGCGACGGGCAACCCTTCGAAGTGCGCGGGGTCACGCTGTTCGAGATCATCGACGGTCAGATTGTGGCCGGGCGATTGTATCTGGAGGACGTCGAGCGCCAGGTTGTCGGCATCGAAGACGCGGTTGAAGCCCTCTCCGGGCGCCGTCCGCCAACGGCCAGCAGTGGAACCGGTTCGTGACCTCGCCACCTCACTGCGTTACCTGGTAGAGCTCCGCAACGGCCTCCTTCAGCGCGCGCCTTCCGTCCGGCCTGAAATACATCATGTGGCCGCCCTCTATGACGTCGAGGCGGATAGGCTTGGTGTTGGCGAGCGTCGGGACCTGGTTGACCAGATAGCGCGAGGCGAGATAGGGCGTGACCAGGTCGGTTTCGCCATTGACGATCACCACGCCGAGCGCCGGGTTCAGCGAACGTGCGCGCTGCAGATCGTCCATCACCCCGGCATAGCCTTGCCGGGAGCCGCCATAGTCCCAATTGTGGGTGACATCGCCATTGAGCAACCGGTAGCTGACGTCGGTGCGAAAATTCAGCTCGTCGCGTGCATAGGAGACGAAGGCCGAGGTCAATGCCGGCACGCTGCGGTCGAGCACCGGATCCGGACCGACGATGCGCGCGCTCTCGGGGGCGATATCGCTGGTGGCGATCGTGCCGTCATAAGGACTGAGCACCTTGCCGCCGGCGCGTTGGAATTCGCGCGCGAAAAGGCCGGTCGGGATGCGAGCAAAATTGCGCTGCACGAGCTCGAGCGGCAGGCCGGTGATCTCGGCCACGCGCTGGCTGGCCAGCCGCCCGCCCTGTTCCAGCCCGCTGGTCAGAGCGGTGAGGTAGTCGCCCAACGCATAGTGCTCGACCCCGGCGAGTTTCTCGCGCAGCGCCTCGCCGCTGACGCCTTCGCTGCGCAGCCGCACCGCCGCCAGCGAGGGCAGTTCCAGCGCCCAATGCAGCGGCTGGAATTCGTCCGGCAGCACCAGCGTGAATTCCAGCGCCGGCGAGATCAGCACGATGCCGTTCGGGCTCAGGCCGACATCCTCCTGCAGGGTCCTAGCGAGGAGTGCTGCCCGGAACCCGCCATAGCTTTCGCCGGCAAGGAAGAGCGGCGATCCGGTGCGGCCGTTCTGGGCGAGATAGAGCCGGATGAAGGCGCCGATCGAACTGGCGTCCTGGCTGACGCCCCAGAAGTCCTTCGTGTCCTGGCCGGGCGCCTCGCGGCTGTAGCCGGTGCTGACCGGATCGACAAAGACGAGATCGGTCATATCGAGCCAGCTGTCGGGATTGTCGATCAGCTTTTGCGGCGGCGGCAGGAATTGGCCGTCGGCCCCGGTCGCGATGACGCGCGGGCCGAGTGCGCCGAGATGCAGATAGGCGGACGCCGCGCCGGGGCCGCCATTGAAGACGAAGGTGATGGGACGAACCTTCTCCGCGCCCGCCGATGGCGGCAGCGTGTAGGCGACATAGAAGATTTCCGCCGTGACCTCGCCCTTGCCGGACAGCAGCGATAGCGTCCCGGCCTTTGCCTGGTAGTCGAGGTTGCGCCCGGCAATGGTGATCGAATGGCTGGTGATCTGCGGCGCCGGCAGCAGCGAAAGCACGCCGCCGGCAGGGGCGGGGCGCTCGGGCGTTTCGGCTAGGGTCGGGTGCGCGAAGGCGACAAGCACCAGGAGAATTGCGGGAATGAGCTTCAGCTTGGCACGCATGACACCTCCGGGAATGGCTCCCGCATAGGTATGGTCTGGGCGGTCGAAGTCAAAGTAACTATTCGCGGCGTCGTGGCCCCTCTGTCCCGCCGGCATATCAGTGCTATCAAAGCGTGAAGGACTCGAAAGGACAGACCATGGACGCCACCGCACTCAAAGCCATGCAGGCGCCGCTGAAGGATGCTTATCGCGGCGATGCCGCGCAGGCGCTGATCACGCTTCGCGCCAGGGGCTCGATCGACGACCAGTCGATCGCTTGCAAGGTCGAGACGGGCAGGGCGCTGGCCGTGGCCGGGCTGCATCCGGCAACCGGTGGCTCAGGGCTCGAACTGTGTTCGGGCGACATGCTACTCGAGGCGCTGGTGGCGTGCGCCGGCGTGACGCTCAAGGCGGTGGCGACGGCGCTGGAGTTCAGGCTCGGCGCGGCGACCGTCGAGGCTGAGGGCGATCTCGACTTTCGCGGCACGCTGGGTGTGGCCAAGGATGCCCCGGTCGGCTTCCGCACCATCCGGCTGAATTTCAACCTCGACACAGATGAGCCGCAGGAGCGCATCGATTCGCTCATCAAGCTGACGGAACGCTATTGCGTGGTATTTCAGACGATCAACAGCAAGCCGGAGCTGGTGGTAAGTGCGCGGCGCTAATCTCCCCCCTCGAGGGGGAGATGTCGCCGAAGGCGACAGAGGGGGTCGCCGCGCGTAGAGCGCCAACTTCTTCTGTCGGCGAAGGGGCGTCGCGTCAGGACGTACCGACCCCCTCTGGCCTGCCGGCCATCTCCCCCTCGAGGGGGGAGATTAGGCTACTGCGCCGCGGGCTCTTCCGCATCGCCCTCATCCGTAAACGGCGAGGCGCTTGGCACGCAGTTCACCGCCCAGCCGGCCGGCGTCGGCTGCTTCTGGTACTCGGTGATGGCGTTGGTGCACTGTTCGCGGGTGTCGAAGGTGCTGGGCAGCACCACCATGCCGCCTTGCGGGCCGGCGATCACCAGGTACCAGACCAATGCTACGCTGGGAGCAGCCATGGGAATTCCTCGCTTTGCTGGATGTCGGATTCGGGTCGAACCCTAGCAACTCCCGGCTGATGGCGAAAGCAGGGCGAAGGGGGAGCGGCCCGCCGGAGCATCACAGACCCGTGAACGAGCCACGCCCTCTATTGCGCTCAGTTCACCGCAAAGCAGTAGAACAGGCCGTCGCCGCCGGTGCCTTTCAGCGCCTCCTGGCTGCAGCCGCCGCGCGAGGCGTGCGAGGAGTTCCAGGATTTCGCCGCCGCCGACTCGTCCAGCCCGGTGCGGTCGTGATGGCCCATCATCGCCGCGCCCTCCGCGCCACTTAGCGTCCAGTCGCCGCAGGTCTGGTCGGCGATCTTGGTGCCGTCGGGCTTCGAGCCGGTCAAAATGTCGTGCCGGTTCGGCTTGTCGCCGCGGCCGTTGACCACTTCGCCCTTCTCGTTCAGTGCCGTCTGCTTGGTGATGGCGTTGACGTCGCCGTGCAGCGAGGCGACGTCATCGGCGATCTTTTCGCCCTTGGCGTTGATCCACGGACCCTTGCCGATGCGGTCGCGCGCGTCGACGTCGGCGGTCGAGAGATAGGCGTGCCATTCCTTGCCGGTAGCCCCGGCCGCTTCCGCCAGGGACGCGCAATGGGCGTCCGCACCCTTGAGACCGCCGAGATCGGCGCCCTTCCCGGACCCGACACTGGTGACGAAGAAGCTCATCTTGGCGTCTTGGGCGAAGGCTGCGCCAGCCGTGGCGGCAATCGCTGCGGCGGCAACGAGAAGAAGTCTGCGCATGTCGGTCCTCCGGTTTCGAATGTCCTACATTCGAAGAAACGTAACTGGAGGCCTGTTTAATCCCGCTTCAGCCCAGCTTTTATTCCGGCTGCCGGTAGGCGACGAAGCGGTTGTGCCTGGCCTGGAAGATCAGCCCCGTCTCCTTCAGCTCGGGGCTGGCCAGCGGCACAATGCGCTTCGCAATCTCCGATGGATGCGGCAGCGTCTCCGGATCTTCGCCCGGCGCGGCCTGCGCGCGCATGGCAGTGCGCGTGGCGCCGGGGTCGACGGCATTGATGCGCAGCGCCAGGCTTTGCGTCTCATGCGCCCAGGAGCGCATCATGGCTTCCACGGCCGCCTTCGATGCCGCATAGGGCGCCCAGAAGGCGCGCGCCGAATGCGCGGCTCCCGAGGACATGAGAATGGCGCGGCCGGCGTCGGAGAGCCTGAGCAGCGGGTCGACCGAGCGGATCAGCCGCCAGGTCGAGGTGACGTTGATGGTCATCACCTTCTCGAAGGTCTTCGCCTCGACATGGCCGATCGGCGAGATGACGCCGAGCACGCCGGCATTGGCCACCAGTATGTCGAGCTTGCCCCAGCGCTCATGAATGGCACCGCCCAGCCGGTCGATGCCGGCCATGTCGGCAAGATCGAGCGGCACCAGCGTCGCTTCGCCCTTGCCGGTCTTGGCGCGCTCGGCCTTGATCTGGTCGTCGAGCTCTTCCAGCCCGCCAACCGTGCGGGCGACCGCAATCACATGCGCGCCGGCGGCGGCAAGTTCTTTCGCGATAAAATAGCCGATGCCGCGCGAGGCGCCGGTAACGACCGCGACGCGGCCGGAGAGGTCGAGGGTCATGCGAGCGCTTTCAAGGATGGCAGTTGGGCTTTAGGCCCCGTTGTTCGCCAGCAGCGACAGCGTGCGCACATTGTCGTGGCCTTCGAAGTCGAGCAGGCGGGTCGGGTACTGACCGGTGAAGCAGGCGTCGCAGAATTGCGGCTGCTCGTTGTTGCGGCCGGCCTCGCCGACGGCGCGGTAGAGCCCGTCAATGGTGAGGAAGCCGAGTGAATCGACGCGGATGAACTCGGCCATCTCCTCGATCGACATGCGCGATGCCAAAAGTTTCGACTTCTCCGGCGTGTCGACGCCGTAGAAGCACGACGCACTGGTCGGCGGCGAGGCGATGCGCATATGCACTTCCCGGGCGCCGGCATCGCGCACCATCTGCACGATCTTCTGGCTGGTGGTGCCGCGCACGATGGAATCGTCGACCAGCACCACGCGCTTTCCCTCGATCATGCGGCGGTTGGCGTTGTGCTTCAGCTTGACGCCCATATGGCGGATCGAGTCACCCGGTTGGATGAAGGTGCGGCCGACATAGTGGTTGCGGATGATGCCGAGTTCGAAGGGAATGCCGGCAGCCTGCGAAAAGCCGATCGCCGCCGGCGTGCCGGAATCCGGCACCGGCACGACGATATCGGCCTCGACCGGGCTTTCCTGCGCCAGCTCGGCGCCGATGCGCTTGCGCACCTCATAGACATTGCGGCCTTCGACCGAGGAGTCCGGACGGGCGAAATAGACATATTCGAAGATGCAGAAGCGGGTCTTCTGCGGCTCGAAGGGGAACAGGCTCTCAATGCCCTTCGAGGTCACGACGACCATCTCGCCGGGCTTCAGGTCGCGCACGAAGCGGGCGCCGATAATGTCGAGCGCGCAGGTTTCGGAGGCCAGGATCCAGGCGCCGTCGAGGTCGCCCAGCACAAGCGGACGAATGCCGAGCGGATCGCGACAGCCGATCATCTTCTTGGAGGTCATCGCCACCAGAGAGAAGGCGCCTTCGACCTGGCGCACGGCGTCGATGAAGCGCGAGTTGAGATCGCGCTCCTTGCTGGTCGCGACCAAATGCAAAAGCGTTTCGGTGTCGGAGGTCGACGAGAAGATCGCGCCCTGTTTCTGCAGGGCGCGCTGCACGGTCATGGCGTTGGTGAGGTTGCCGTTGTGAGCGACGGCAAAGCCGCCATCGGCGAGTTCGGCGAAGAAGGGCTGGATGTTGCGCATGCCGGCGCCGCCGGTGGTGGCGTAGCGCGTGTGGCCGATGGCGCGATTGCCTTGCAGGCTGTCGATGACATGCTGCTTGGTGAAGGTGTCGCCGATCAGCCCGACATGGCGTTCGACATGGAACTGCGTGCCGTCATAGGAGACGATGCCGGCCGCTTCCTGGCCGCGATGCTGCAGTGCATGCAGGCCAAGTGTGACGATGGCTGCGGCGTCCTGCCGGCCGAAAATACCGAACACGCCGCATTCGTCGTGAAAATGATCGTCTGCTTCGGCGGAAAGCACGTCGTCTGCGTCTGCCTTCGAAACTGCCATTGGGCTCAAGCTCCGCTAAAATGGCCATATAAGGCGAGAGCGCCGCGAAAGCAACGCACGCCGTGCGCCGTTCACATCATAGTCAGCCCATAAATGGCGCCCGCCCAGTGGGCGCCATACCGTTCCAGGTCAGTTTGCCGGCGCGGCCGGGGCCGGAGCAGCGGGCTGTGTCGGTGCATTGTCGGCCGGAGCGTCTGTCTCGTCGTCGGGCGCCGGCGCATCCTCGCCGGCTGCCGGCGCATCCGCCGCCGGTGCATCGGCTGCCGGGGGCGTCTCGGGTGCCGCCGGCTGATTCGGGTTGAGCTTCTTCAGGATGGCGTTTTCCGGATCCTCGGGCAGCAGGCTTTCCAGCTTTGCGCCGATGGTCTCGAGCAGCGGCCTCGACTTGGCGTTGGCGATCCAGGCCGGAGCTTTGGCGCCGGCCAGCCAGTTGAAGAACAAGAGCGCCACCGCGACGACGAGGATGCCGCGCGCCGCGCCGTAAAGGAAGCCGAGCGTACGGTCGAGCGCGCCGATCCTGGAATCGATGATCCAGTCGGCAAGCTTCATGGTGATGACGGAAACGACGATCAGCGCGATGACGAAGACGATGCCGGCGGACGCCGCCATGGCGATCTTGTCATTTTCGACATAGGGCTGAACGTAAGGCAGCACCGGCTTGTAGAAGAAGAACGCCGCCGCGGCGGCCGCGGCCCAGGAGACGACGGACAGGATTTCGCGAGACAAGCCGCGAACCATGGCGAGCATCGCCGAGACCAGGGTGAAGCCGACGAGAATTCCGTCAAGCAGCGTAATCGGCATGTTGTTCGCCCCACTCCGATTGTCTTTTCACGGCTCGGCCGAGCCGTGTCATTCTTCCTCGTCGACACGACTGCGCCGTGAGCCGGCTATGCGCGCCACGAGATCGGCAAGTTCGGTTGGCTGGAAAGCGCCGGCCCCGATCCCCCCGACAACCTCCTCGCTGCCCAAGGGCAGAACCGCACTTCCAAAACCCAGCTTTTCGGCCTCTTTAAGGCGCTGTTGCGCATGCGCAACCGGCCTCACTGCGCCCGACAGGCTGATTTCGCCGAAATAGACGCAATCGGCGGGAAGGGCAAGACCGGTGAGCGACGAAACCAGTGCAGCCGCCACCGCCAGATCGGCAGCCGGCTCGGAAATCCGGTAGCCGCCGGCGACGTTGAGATAGACATCATGGGTGCCGAAGCGCACCCCGCAATGGGCCTCGAGCACGGCCAAAATCATCGACAACCGCGCGCCGTCCCAGCCGACGACGGCGCGGCGCGGTGTGCCCAGCGACGACGGCGCCACCAGCGCCTGGATCTCGACCAGCACCGGCCGCGTGCCTTCCATCCCGGCGAAAACCGCAGCACCCGGCGATTTCGCATGGCGTTCGCCGAGGAACAGCTCCGACGGATTGGCGACTTCGCGCAAGCCCTTGTCCGACATTTCGAAGACTCCGATCTCGTCGGTCGGCCCGAAACGGTTCTTCACCGTGCGCAGGATGCGGTAGTGGTGGCCGCCTTCGCCTTCGAAATAGAGCACGGCATCGACCATGTGCTCGACGACGCGCGGGCCCGCGATCTGGCCTTCCTTGGTGACATGGCCGACCAGCACAATGGCAGCGCCGGTGGATTTGGCATAGCGGATCATCGCCTGGGCGGCGGCGCGCACCTGGGTGACAGTGCCGGGCGCCGAATCGGCCATGTCGGTCCACAGCGTCTGGATGGAATCGAGGATGACGAGGTCCGGCCTTCTGCCGTCGGCGATTGTTGCCAGGATGTCCTCGACATTGGTCTCAGCGGCAAGTTCGACGGGTGTGTCGGCGACGCCAAGCCGTTGCGCGCGCAGCCTGATCTGGGCGACGGCCTCTTCGCCCGAGACATAAACGATGCGATGGCCTTTTGACGCCAGTGCTGCTGCGGCCTGGGTGAGCAGCGTCGATTTGCCGATGCCCGGATCGCCGCCGACCAGCAGCGCCGAGCCGCGCACGAAACCGCCGCCGGTGGCGCGGTCGAGCTCCCCAATGCCCGAAATGATGCGCGGCGCGTCCTCGATGTCGCCGGACAGGCTGGTCAGCACCACGGCGCGGCCCTTGCGGGCATTGCGCGTGTTGGCCGGCCCCGAACCAATGCCGCCCGACGTACCTTCCTCGACGAGGGTATTCCACTCGCCGCAAGCATCGCATTTGCCGGCCCAGCGCTGATGCACCGATCCGCAATTCTGGCAGATGAACTGAACGCGGGATTTAGCCATCAGGCGCGGCCGGCGATCAAAGAAAGACAGGTTAGCGGGACAGCGCCCCCCTCTGTCCGGCAGGACAGAGGAGGGCGCCGTGGAGAGCTGCCCTTCCAGATCTTTGATGCGACTTCTGACAAGCGGCTACTCAAACCTCTCCGCGATATGATGCTCTTCGGCGAGGTCGGAAAACCGGGTGAATTCGCCCTGGAAAGCGAGGCTGACCGAACCCGTCGGGCCGTGGCGCTGCTTGGCGACGATGACTTCGGCCTTGCCGCGCATCTCGTTCATCTCGTGTTCCCACTTGATGTATTCGTCGGTGCCGGGCTTGGGTTCGCGGTTCTTCAGATAATATTCCTCGCGATAGACGAAGATCACCACGTCGGCGTCCTGCTCGATCGAGCCGGATTCGCGAAGGTCGGACAGCTGCGGGCGCTTGTCTTCGCGGCTTTCGACCTGACGCGACAGCTGCGACAGCGCGATGATCGGCACGGAAAGTTCCTTGGCCAGCGCCTTGAGACCGGTGGTGATCTCGGTGATTTCCTGCACGCGGTTCTGCGAGGCCTTGGCGCTGGAACCCTGCATCAGCTGGATATAGTCGATGACGATGAGGTCGAGGCCGCGCTGGCGTTTTAGCCGTCGCGCCCGGGCGGAAAGCTGCGCGATCGAGATACCGCCGGTCTGGTCGATGAACAGCGGGATCTTCTGCATGGTCTGCGAGCAGGCGACCAGCTTTTCGAAATCCATCTCGGAAATCTCGCCGCGGCGGATTTTTGACGATGGAATCTCGGTCTGCTCGGAAATGATACGGGTCGCCAGCTGTTCGGACGACATTTCCAGCGAGAAGAAGCCGACGACGCCGCCATTGGCGGCCTTGAACGAACCGTCAGCCTGCTGCGCCGGCACATAGGCCTCGGCGATGTTGAAGGCCATGTTGGTGGCGAGCGATGTCTTGCCCATGCCCGGACGGCCGGCGATGATGATCAAATCGGAGGGCTGCAGCCCTCCCATGCGGCGGTCGAGATCGCGCAGGCCGGTTGCGATACCCGACAGATGGCCGTCGCGCATATAGGCGGCGTTGGCCATGTCGACGGCGGTCTTGACGGCGTCGGTGAAGCTCTCGAAGCCGCCATCATAGCGGCCGGTTTCGGCCAGTTCGAACAGCCGCCGCTCGGCATCCTCGATCTGCTCGGACGGCGCCATGTCGACCGGCGCGTCATAGGCGATGTTGACCATGTCTTCGCCGACGGTGATCAGCGCACGGCGCGTCGCCAAATCGTAGATGGCGCGGCCATAGTCGGTGGCGTTGACGACGGTGACTGCTTCGACCGCCAGACGCACCACATATTGCGCCACCGTCATGTCGCCGACCTTCTCGTCGGCCGGCAGGAAGGTCTTCAGCGTGATCGGCGTCGCCACCTTGCCCATGCGGATGAGTTCGGCCGCGACCTCGAAGATCTTCCTGTGCAGCGGCTCGTAGAAATGGCCGGCCTTGAGGAAGTCGGAGACGCGGTAGAAGGCATCGTTGTTGACGAGGATGGCGCCGAGCAGCGCCTGCTCGGCCTCGATGTTGTTTGGCGCCTCACGATAAAGCGGTTGCTCCGCCACGCCGAATTTTCGTGCTGCCTCTGCCATGATGTCCCCGATTTCGATCCCGGCTTCTCGATACCAGAACGCGAAAGATCCGATGCTGACTTATATGCATCAGTTGCGTCCAATCGGCGTTGATGCCCGCTGTCCACAGGGGACGGCAAACCGTCCACAGGACAGAATTCCCGTGCTCTGATTCCGATTGACTCGCCAGATGGTGATTGTATTGGTTCGACCGGAACGAAGCAAGAACAATCTCGGCGGCTATCCGCTTCTCTCGTCCAACGTATCGCCCCAGTCCAACCGCCGCGCTTGCTTGAACAGCTCGCCGTCGCGCTTGGTGAAAAGCGTCTCGCCGGCGCTGCCGTCCGGCCGGCACAATTTGAGCAGCACCTTGCCGGAGCCGGCTTTCGGCGGCGCTATGACGCGCGCGGCGCGGGAGGCCGCGGGCTGCCGCGACGCCGCGACGTAGATGAACTTCTCGTCCTCCCAGGGCACTTCGGCATCCTTGGCCAGGCGATGCAGGCGCGAGCGGGCGACGCGGCGCGAAAAATGGCACCAGTCTGGCGGCTCAAGCGGGCAGGGGGCGTCGTGGGGGCAAGGGGCCAGCACATTCGCGCCGGCCTCAAGCAATTGCCGGCGCACGGCAAGGATGCGCTGCCAGCCAGCCGGCGTGCCCGGCTCGACAATCAGCAGCGTGTCGGCGGTCAACTGCCAGAGCCGGGCGACAAGCTTCGGCAGCGATGCCGGCGCGATCTCGTCCAGCACATAGGCGCAGGTGACGAGATCGGCGGACTTGAGATCGGCAAGGTCGATGGTGACGTCGCCGGCGCGCCAGTCGATGCTCGCGGCGATGGCGTCTAGAGCGAGCGCCTGGCCGACCTTGCGCACCGCGGCGCTGGCCTCAAACAGCACCGCCTGTTGGAGATCAGGCCACTGGTCCGTGGTGGCCCAAAGCACCGTGCCAGGGCCGGCGCCGACATCGAGCAAGGTTTTTGGCTGGAAATCGGGCAGCGTCCCGGCGAGCGCATCCAGGCTGGCGCGCACCGCGGCATAGGTCGCCGGCAGCCGTGTCGCCAGATAGGCTTTCACCGCCATCTCCTCGGCCATGTGTAGGCGGCCGTCGCGCAGTTCGGCACGGTAGCGGTCGGACAGCGTCCTGGCCGCCTGGCGCAACGCCGGCAGCGGTATCGTTTCGAGCAGGCGCTCGACGCCTTGTCTGAGCGGTGCCGGAAGTTCCACGCTCAGGCTCCCCGCGGTGCGAGCAGGATGACCGAGGCGCCGGCGATCCCGGCAGGGGCGGCTGCGATGGAGAGGAGGGTGGTCATCAAAAAAGGCCTCGCAAAAACGAGACCTTTTTCCGTGTCAGAACCGGCAATGGCAAGCGGCAATCCGCAATCGAGGCGTTATTCCCGATCCGCCACCTTGCGGCGGCGCGCCGGCTTGGGAGCCGCGGACCTTGTGGCAACCGACCTTGCAGCAGCCGACCGGGCAACAGCAGGCTCGGCGGCCGCCGTTTCCTGGCGATGCCCCATGTCGCGCATCTCCAGCGCCTTTTCGCATTTGGCTATGTAGTCGCGCGTCATCGGCAGCGTGTCGTTCTTCTTGGTAATCTGGATCTGGAAGATCACCAGATCCTGCCAGCGGAAGGCGGCTTCCGAGGCGGCCAGATAGAACTCCCACATGCGGCAGAAGCGCTCGTCATAGATCGCCTTGGCCTTGTCGCGGTTGGCGGCAAAGCGCTGGCCCCAGTGCTTCAGCGTATCGGCGTAGTGCAGCCGCAGAATCTCGATGTCGGTAACCACCAGCCCCGACTTCTCGATCGCCGGCATCACCTCCGACAGCGACGGGATGTAGCCGCCCGGGAAGATGTATTTGCGGACGAAGGCGCTGGTCGCCCACGGCACGCCCGAGCGGCCGATCGTGTGCAAGAGCATGACGCCATCCGGCTTCAGCAGCGTTGCCGACTTGTCGAAGAAGGTGCGGAAGTGGTTGACGCCGACATGCTCGAACATGCCGACCGAGACGATGCGGTCGAAGCGTTCGTTGAGTTCGCGGTAGTCCTTCAGGTCGAAATGCACCCGGTCCTGGAGGCCTTGCGCATGCGCCCGGTCGGTGGCGACACCGTGCTGCTCGGTGGACAGCGTCACGCCTTGAACGTCGACGTCGAAGGCCTTGGCGAGGTAGAGGCCGAGCCCGCCCCAGCCGGAGCCGATGTCGAGCACGGTCTGGCCGGCCTTCAGCCTGAGCTTGGCGGCGATGTGGCGCTTCTTGGCGACCTGCGCCTCGTCGAGCGTCATGTCCGGCTGCTCGAAATAGGCGCAGGAATACTGCATGTCCTCGTCGAGGAAGAGCCGGTAGAGGTCACCCGACAGATCATAGTGACGCTGCACGTTGCGGCGTGAGCGCGAGGCGGTGTTGATCTGCTGCAGGCGACGGAAAGCGTGGCGCAGGCCCTCGATCGCTTTCGACCAGGTGGCGTCGATGCCGCCGCTGCCCATGTTCTGGAAGGCGATGCGCATCAGGCCGAGAACGCCGCCTTCAAGGATGTCGAGTTCGCCGTCCATGTAGGATTCGGGCACCGCCAGCATCGGATCGAAGGTGATGGCGCGTTCGGCGTGCCTGGTCTTGATATGCATGTGCACCGGCTCGCCGCTGCCGTCACCGAAAACCACGGCCGAGCCCTTCGGCCCGGTGACTTTGAGATTGCCCGTACGCACCAGGCGGTCGAGAACGCGCTTCAGCAGAATATTCATCACCAAATGTCCCCTCACGGTCAGACTGGCGGGCCAATTCTGCAACAATATATAGGGGTTCGAAAAGTTCCATTTGGTACAAAAATGCCCGGGCGAGAGGCCCGGGCATTGGTCCACAAAGGCTGGATGACGACAATGTGATTGGGAGCGCTGCTCCTTCGCTTGTCGTTAAGCGATCAGGCGTTGTCTTCGCCGCCTTCGAACTCGGTATTCGGGTCGAAGAAGTTCTCCGGCCGCGCATTGTCGTTGATGTCGTCGCCATAGATGGCTTCGGCGGTGGTCAGCGTTTCGCCCTTGGCCTGACGCTCGGCTTCATCGGCCGTGCGGGCGATGTTGAGGCTGATGGTGACCTCGACTTCCGGATGCAGCGCGATCGCCACATTGGTGACGCCGATGGTCTTGATCGGCTGGTTGAGCTGGATCTGGTTGCGGTTGACCGAGAAGCCTTCCGCCGTCAGCAGATCGGCGATATCGCGGGTCGACACCGAACCGTAGAGCTGGCCGGTCTCGCCGGCCGAACGCACGGCGATGAAGCTCTTGCCGTCGAGCTTTTCGGCAACCTGGCTGGCTTCCGACTTGCGTTCGAGGTTGCGGGCTTCGAGCTGGGCGCGCTGGCCTTCGAACTTCTTCTTGTTGGCTTCGTTGGCGCGCAGCGCCTTGCCCTGCGGCAAGAGGAAGTTGCGGGCAAAGCCGTCCTTGACCTTGACGGTATCGCCCATCTGGCCGAGGCGGGAAACGCGTTCGAGAAGAATGACTTCCATGGTTTTGTTCCTTCGTCTGGACACCGATCACAAGGTCGGCGCCGAATTGAGTGGAACAGGTCAGGAAGCTCTGAGCGCCTTGGCGCCGGTGTCGCTGTCCTGCCTGTCGCGGCAGTTAGAGGCTTTTCACCTCAACTCGGGATTTCAATGCATGTCGCGCAAAGTGGGTCCCGGTTTTGGGACAACGACATGCATCATCAAAATACTCCCTGCGGCGCCCGTCGCCGTGGGAGAATAGAGCGGGCGGCGAACCGCCCGCTCGAAAGTCTTAGCGAACCACGTAGGGCAGCAGGCCGAGGAAGCGGGCGCGCTTGATCGCCTTGGCGAGTTCGCGCTGCTTCTTCTGGCTGACGGCGGTGATGCGCGACGGCACGATCTTGCCGCGCTCGGAAATGTAGCGCTGCAGCAGACGCACGTCCTTGTAGTCGATCTTGGGCGCGTTGGCGCCGGAGAACGGGCAGGTCTTGCGGCGGCGATGGAACGGGCGCCGGGTCGGGATCTGATTGATGTCGACCATTATTCTGCACCCCCTTCAACGCCTTCGCGCGGACGGCGCGGACCACGATCGCCACCGGCGTCGCCAAATGAGCGCGGCGGACGATCGCCACGGTCGCCGCGATCACGATCGCCAAACGAACGCGGACCACGATCGCCACGGTCGCGGTCGCCGAAGCCGCCGCGTTCCGACCGCTCTTCGCGCTTCTGCATCATGGCCGACGGGCCTTCCTCATGCGCCTCGACCTTGACGGTCAGGAAACGCAGCACGTCTTCGGACAGACCCATCTGGCGCTCCATCTCGTTGAGCGCTGCCGGCGGGCAGGTGAGGTCCATAAGCGTGTAGTAAGCCTTCCGGTTCTTGTTGACCCGGTAGGTGAGGGACTTCAGTCCCCAGTTCTCGACCCGGCCGACGGACCCGCCATTTGCGGAGATGACGCCCTTGTACTGTTCGACAAGCGCATCGACCTGCTGCTGCGAGAGGTCCTGCCGGGCAAGGAACACATGTTCGTATAGAGCCATAGTGGTTCAGTGCCTTTCTTCGTTTCTCTCCCGGATCCTCGCGGCAAAAGCCTCTGCAACTTCTCTGACCCGCTGGTCCCGAAGGGGCGGGGAAGAAAGGAGCATTTCGAGACGGTCGAGAGCGGAGACACGGGAGGCGGAAGCGCTTCTGGCTTCACACGCCGCTTTCCCCTAGGAAAACAACGGCCCTCCGTTCAGCCCCCAGCAAGGACCGGCAGATTGCGGGCGTCTATACAGCAATTTGGCGGGAAGGCAAGGGTGGGGCACCGTTCCAGACAGCATCCTTGGCGTCGCGGGATCGAAAAACGCCGGGCGTCAACTTGTATGGGCGAGCTTGTCCACCGTTTCGGGGAAGAAGTCGGGCGCGGCCTTACGCTTGCCGAACATCATGTCGTATTGCAGCAGGCGGAAATCGTTGATCGCCGGATCGATGTCCTTCTGCCGAGCCCAGTCGGGCGTCGCTTCGCCTGACGGTGTCAGCAGGAGATTGCGATCGACGACGCGGTAGCGTTCGCGCAGCGCGCCGAGGAAGCCGGTGTAGTAGGGGTGCGTGATCCCGGCGGTGGTCAGGATGTGGTAGGGCAGGAAGGCCGGGCTGACCGCGCCCATATCCTGCGCCGGGCCGGTGCGGTTCGACCAGATGATCAGCGGCGTCTGGTGGTGCTCAAGTGCTGCCTCCGGCGTCGGCTCCTTGCGCGGCGCGACATTGTCTTTGAGGAAGCCGGTCTCGACATAGACCGGGCCGAGCGGCGGCAGATGGTCGCCGAAGAAGGCGATGACCGTCGGCCGCTCGCGCTTCTTCGCCCATTCGATCAGCCGTTCGAGGCCACGGTCGGCATCGGCCGAACCCTCGGCGTAGCTGAGCAGCGATTCCCGCGCCCACGTGCTGATGGGAGCCGCGACCTTGTGGGTCGGGTTGTAATAGCGGTACGGCTCGTAGGGGCCGTGGTTCTGCAGGCTGACGGCGAAGAAGAACACCGGGCCCTCGCTGGCGTCGGCCTCTGCGATGATCTCGTCGGTCATTGCCGCGTCGGAGGCCAGCGGCCCGCGCTTTTCCAACGGTGGCAGCGTCTCTTCCGAGCGGAAATCGTTGAAGCCGAAATCGGCATAGACCGCGCCGCGGTTCCAGAACCAGTTGGTGCCGGGGTGGATGGCGCGCGCCCGATAGCCTTCACTTTTCAGGAAGGTCGCCAGCGACGGCGTCGGCGTGCGCACATATTGCTGATAGGGGATCGAGCCCGCCGGCAGGAAGGCGTTGGAAAAGCCGGTCAGCGCCTCGAATTCGATGTTGGCGGTCATGCCGCCGAATTCCGGCGAGAACATATAGCCGGAGCGCAAAGCCCGCACATTGGGGATCGGGTCCGGCGTGATGGTGACGCCGGGCAGCTTGGTCGGATCCCAGAAGGATTCGCTCATCACCACGATAATGTCGGGTTTCTCATCCGGCACCGAGGCCGTCACATCAGGTCTGTCGATCGCATCGATCGCCTTGTCGGAATAGCCGGCCGGTGCAGAGACATGCGCCATCGGCACGTTGAGCGCGAAAGCCAGCGCAAACCCGTTGGAGGCGTAGTTCTCCTTCTGGTCCCACATGATCGGGATGATCTGCAGCCGGTCGCGGGTCCACGAGAAGGTGGCGTAATCCATGATCGAGACGAAGAAGGCGAGCAGCGGCACTGCCAGCGTCAACCGCGCCAGGCGCCCCTTGCGGCTGAGGATCGGTACCTTGCGGCGCCACCGCCGCCAGCCGTAGACCAGCAGCGACAGCCCGGCGACGATGCCGACCGCCATGGCCACCGCCGTCCAGGGCCGCTCGCGCACCAGAAGCGGCATCAGCGCCATGATCTGACGCGAATAGAGGAAATCGGTCGGGTAGAGCGGATCACCGAGATAGTGCGACTTCTGGTGCCCGACAAAGGCCAGCGCCAGCGTCAGCGGCGCCACGATCATCAGGCTCTGGTGGCTGCGGCCAAGCACGGCGTCCAGTCCGATCAGCACCAGCGCAAAGACGATGATGGTGGTCCAGCCCGGCTTGAAGGGCTGCAGGAAGAAGTCGACCGTGCCGAAAAAGTCGCCGCGCACGATCCATTCGATGGCGAACACCAGGACAGCGGAGGCAAGCAGCGTGACCAGACCGTAGCGGATGACAGGCCATCTGCGCCCCGGCAGGTAGCCGGTGGACGGATCGTCTTCCAAGAACTGTGGCGCGGGTACTGCCGCGCCCTTCCTGATCCTTGCCACTTCTCTTCTTCCCCCGGCCCAAGCAACGCGTTTTTCCACTCGCGTCACCGTTCTGTCATAGAACTGTCATGCAAAAGCTAGCGCCTGTGGCGGAAATAAGAAGAGCCAGCAAACGATTCGTGAGCGGTTTTCATCAGGAGTGATCGGCAAAAAGCCTTTCAGAACAGGGACTCGAGGTCAGCTTCCGGGTGGAACGAGGACCGAAATGCTGCTCGCGGGCTTGACTTGGCGGTCCGCCTTGCGTCACAGGCAGGAAAAATCAGCCGCTGGAGAGAGCCCAAATGGCCGTTGCATTCACCTTTCCGGGACAAGGCAGCCAGGCTGTCGGCATGGGCAAGGACCTCGCCGACGCCTTCCTCGAGGCGCGCAGGGTCTTCGAGGAAGTCGATGACGCGCTGGGCGAAAAGCTGTCGACATTGATCTGGAAAGGCCCTGAAGAGACGCTGACCTTGACCGCCAATGCCCAGCCGGCGCTGATGGCGGTATCGCTGGCTGCGGTGCGGGCACTGGAAGCGCGCGGTTTTTCGCTGAAGGACAAGGTCGCCTACGTTGCCGGCCACTCGCTCGGCGAATATTCCGCCCTTGCCGCCGCCGGCTTCGTCTCGGTCGCAGATGCCGCCCGGCTACTGCGCATTCGCGGCAATGCCATGCAGGAGGCGGTGCCGGCCGGAGAGGGCGCGATGGCGGCGATCATCGGACTGGAACAGCCTGACGTCGAAGCCGCTTGCACTGAAGCAGCCGGCTCCGGCAAGGTCTGCCAGATCGCCAACGACAATGGCGGCGGCCAACTGGTGATCTCCGGCGCCAAGGCGGCGGTGGAACTCGCCGCGAAACTGTGCACCGAGAAGGGCGCCAAACGGGCGCTGATGCTGCAGGTCTCCGCCCCCTTCCACTCGGCGCTGATGGCGCCGGCCGCCAATGTGATGCGCGAGGCGCTGGCCGGGGTAACGAAGCATGCGCCGGTGGTTCCCGTCGTTTCCAACGTCACCGTGACCCCGACCAGCGATCCCGACGAGATCGCGCGGCGCCTGGTCGAGCAGATCACCGGCCGCGTGCGCTGGCGCGAAACGGTAGAGTGGTTCGGCGCCAACGGCGTCGCCACGCTCTACGAGATCGGCGCCGGCAAGGTGCTGTCGGGCCTGGCGCGGCGCATCAACCGCGACATCGCCACATCAGCCGTCGGCACTCCCGCCGATGTCGAGGCGGCGCTGGCCGCGCTGGGTTGACCAGAGCGTCCGGCGCAGGCGAGGCTGGGCTTGAACTTCTGGTCTCACCACTGTACATGAATACATGTATTCATCAGGAGGGTCCGTATGCCAACCTCGATTCGACTGGCTCCCGAAATTGAAGAGCGCTTGGATTTTCTTGCGACCAAGACCGGCCGCAGCAAGGCCTTCTATCTGCGCGAACTCATCGAGCGCGGTCTTGAGGACATGGAAGACTATTACCTCGCAGCCGAGGTCTTGGAACGGATCAGGAGCGGCGAGGAGGATGTTGTAACCGCCGAGGAATTCTGGCGTGGCCTGGACGCTTGAATATGTCCGCTCGGCGCGCAAATTCGTCGAAAAACTGGACCCGCAGACACGTCACCGCATCAGAGATTTCATCGAAAACCGCATCGCCGCACTCGACAACCCGCGTGAGGCAGGCAAGCCGCTGAAGGGACCTCTAGCGACATTTTGGAGATATCGGGTTGGGGATTATCGGATTATCTGCGATGTGCAGGACAAACGGCTCGTCATTCTGGTGGTGACGATAGGTCATCGTGGCGACGTCTACAGATAGCCAAATTCGCCGGCCGCCGACTTGAGAAGAGGATTGAAAAAATGTTCGAACTGACCGGCCGCAAGGCGCTCGTCACCGGCGCATCTGGAGGCATTGGCGAGGCGATTGCCCGCGTGCTGCATGCGCAAGGCGCCATTGTCGGCCTGCACGGCACCCGCATCGAGAAACTGGAGACCCTGGCCGGCGAGCTCGGCGACCGGGTAAAGCTGTTTCCGGCCAATTTGTCGAACCGCGACGAGGTCAAGGCGCTTGGCCAGAAGGCGGAAGCCGAACTCGAAGGCGTCGATATCCTGGTCAACAATGCCGGCATCACCAAGGACGGCCTGTTCGTGCGCATGTCGGATGCCGACTGGGACAGCGTGCTCGAGGTCAACCTGACCGCCGTGTTCCGGCTGACCCGCGAACTCACCCATCCAATGATGCGCCGCCGCCATGGCCGCATCATCAACATCACTTCGGTGGTTGGCGTCACCGGCAATCCCGGCCAGACCAATTACTGTGCCTCCAAGGCCGGCATGATCGGCTTTTCCAAGTCGCTGGCGCAGGAGATCGCGACCCGCAACATTACCGTCAACTGCGTCGCCCCGGGCTTCATCGAATCGGCCATGACCGACAAGCTCAACGACAAGCAGAAAGAGGCGATCATGGCGGCGATACCGACGCGCCGCATGGGCACGAGCGTTGAAGTGGCGTCTGCTGTCGCCTATCTCGCCTCCAACGAAGCCGCCTACGTCACCGGCCAGACCATCCATGTCAACGGCGGCATGGCGATGATTTGACGGGACATGGCCGGGTTATAAGAAGACATGGCCGGCTTGTGAAAAGAGACCATTTCGCCTTGGACCTTAGCCAATTTTCGTGTAATGCGGCCCGCAACCCGGCGGTTCGGGCAAAAACCGGTCCGGCACCGTTGCGTTTCCGGCAGGACCATCTTTCAGCTTGATTAGCGGCATTCTGCCCGCTAACGAAGACAGACAAACAAAAGACGAGGATGCCCCAAATGAGTGACACCGCAGAGCGCGTCAAGAAGATCGTCATCGAACATCTTGGCGTCGATGCCGACAAGGTGACGGAGCAGGCGAGCTTCATCGATGATCTGGGCGCGGACAGCCTCGATACGGTCGAACTCGTCATGGCGTTCGAAGAAGAGTTCGGCGTCGAGATTCCGGACGATGCGGCCGAGACCATCCTGACCGTCGGCGATGCCGTGAAGTACATCGACAAGGCTTCGGCCTGACGCTATCCGCAGTCATCACCGGGGAGGACCTGCGATGAGGCGTGTCGTCGTCACGGGCCTTGGCCTGGTTTCGCCGTTCGGTATGGGCTTCGAGCACAGCTGGAAGGAACTGCTGACCGGCCGCAGCGCCGCCAAGCGCGTCACCGAGTTTGAAGTGGAAGATCTTGCCTGCAAGATCGCCCACGTCATTCCGCGCGGTGACGGCACCAACGGCACGCTCAATCCCGAAGCCGTGCTTGAACCCAAGGAACTGCGCAAGATCGGCGACTTCATCCTTTACGGGATCGCGGCCGCCGACGAAGCGCTGAAGGATTCCGGCTGGGAGCCCGGCACAGAAGCCGAGCGTTGCGCCACCGGTGTCATGATCGGCTCCGGCATCGGCGGCCTCGAAGGCATCGCCGAGAATGCGCTGATCCTGCACGAACGTGGACCGCGCCGCATCAGCCCGTTCTTCATTCCCGGCAACATCATCAATCTGGTGTCCGGCCAGGTGTCGATCCGGCACGGGCTGAAGGGCCCCAATCACGCCGTCGTCACCGCCTGCTCGACTGGCGCGCACGCCATTGGCGATGCCGCCCGTCTGATCATCTTCGGCGATGCCGACGTGATGCTGGCCGGCGGTGCCGAATCGCCGGTGACCAGGCTTTCGCTTGCCGGCTTCGCCGCTTGCCGGGCACTGTCCACCGACCGCAACGACACGCCTGAGAAGGCCTCGCGTCCCTATGACCGCGACCGTGATGGCTTTGTCATGGGCGAGGGTGCCGGCGTCGTCGTGTTGGAAGAGCTCGAGCACGCCAAGGCGCGCGGCGCCAAGATCTATGCCGAGGTCACCGGCTACGGCCTGACCGGCGACGCCTATCACATCACCGCACCTGCCGAAGACGGCGACGGCGCCTTCCGCTGCATGACGGCGGCGCTGAACCGGGCCAAGCTGACGCCCGCCGATATCGATTACATCAACGCGCACGGCACCTCGACCATGGCCGATACGATCGAGCTCGGTGCCGTCGAGCGGCTAGTCGGTAATGCCGCCTCGAAGATCTCGATGTCGTCGACCAAGTCGTCGATCGGCCATCTCCTGGGTGCCGCGGGGGCCGCCGAGGCGATCTTCTCGATCCTCGCCATCCGCGACAACATCGCTCCCGCCACCATCAATCTCGACAACCCGGAACGCGAAACCGCGATCGATCTGGTACCCAACACGCCACGGCATCGCCAGGTCGACGTGGCGCTGTCCAACTCCTTCGGTTTCGGCGGCACCAACGCTTCGCTGGTCTTCCAGCGCTATATAGGCTGATTGCGGTATCGACCGGCGCGCCAGCGGTCTGTCGTCAATTTTGCCATATTCGAGCCTACTCTGCCGCTGGGGATTCGTCGCATCGGCCTGAAACCGAAGGCGCTTTTTTTGAAAGCACGATGCGTAGGCTTGAAATGTTAGGGCACGCTGTGCGTCCAACCGGACGCGCGGTCGCTCTAAGAGATCAGATGGTAGGGCGCTTATGAACACCAATCCGGGCGGCAGCGGACAATTCGGACAAAACCAGCAGACCGGCCCGATCGTGCCGAAGACTGCGGCCGAGGCCTTGCGGCCGGAAGCCGGCACGCCGCCGCCGAAGCGCTCGCGCGCCTCGCGCAGCCAGGTCGTGGTGTTCATGAACTTCGTCATCTCCGCGGTGATGTTGATGATCCTCGCCGCCGGCGTCTCGCTTTATTTCGGCAAACAGGCCTTCAACGAACCTGGTCCGTCCGCCAATGGCGACACCTTCCTGGTCAAGCCGAACACCGGCGTACAGGATATTGCCGACCAGCTCGAACGGCGTGGATTGATCAGCGACGCCCGCATCTTCCGCATTGGCGTGCGCGTCTATGGCAATGATTCAGCGCTGAAGGCCGGCGAATACGAAGTCAAGCCGCGCGCCTCCATGCGCGACATCATGGAGCTTCTGAAGAGCGGCAAGTCGGTGATGTATTCGCTGACCATTCCCGAGGGCCTGACGGTCGAGCAGGCGCTGCAGCGCATTGCCGAACAGGATGCGCTGACCGGCGACATGCCGGCGACCACGCCGGCCGAGGGCAGCCTTGCCACCGATACGTTGCGCTTCACCCGCGGCGCCACGCGCCAGCAGATGGTCGACAAGCTGCTCGCCGACCAGAAAAAGCTGGTCGACGAAGTCTGGCAGCGGCGCGCGCCCGACCTGCCTCTGGCCAATGTCGACGACTTCGTCACCTTGGCCTCGATCGTTGAAAAGGAAACCGGTCGGGGTGACGAGCGCTCGCGCGTTGCCGCCGTCTTCCTCAACCGTCTGGCCAAGGGCATGCGGCTGCAATCGGATCCGACCATCATTTACGGCCTGTTCGGCGGCAAGGGCAAACCCGCTGACCGGCCGATCTACCAGTCGGACATTGAGAAGCAGACGCCTTACAACACCTATCTGATCAACGGCCTGCCGCCGACGCCGATCGCCAATCCCGGCCGCGCCGCACTCGAAGCCGTCGCCAACCCGTCGAAGACCGATGATCTCTATTTCGTCGCCGACGGCACCGGCGGCCACGTCTTTGCCACCACGCTTGCCGAGCACAATGAGAACGTTGCCCGCTACCGGGCGCTGCAGAAAAAGCAGGCTGAAGACGCCGCCAAAGGTGCCAAGACCCCGGGCCAGACCGATGCGCCGGCGGATGGCGACAGCAGCGGTGACGCCAGTGGCGATACCGTCGGCGACAGTGGGGATGCCGGCGGCGATGCGGGTGCCGCCCAGTAGCAGGCCGGCGCTTTTTGGCGGAGTGACCTTGCGCCTTGCGGACATGGGCGACGCGCTGGTGCTTTGAGCGCCCAGCGCGGTTCGAAGCGTCTTTGGCCTTGCTCCGATGGCTCTGCAGATTTCAGCACTGCGAGATCAAAACGATACCGGAAATCAACACCTTGCCGGTATTCCGATTCTGACATTCGCGCTCCCCGTGATATCGAACGCGAGCGGGATTTCAGAATTGGAACATCAGGAGACACGAGCCGCATCATGAATTTGCAGAGCATGACCGGATTTGCACGCGCCGTCGCCGAGCACGACGGCGCTTCGATCGCCTGGGAGGTCAAGTCGGTCAACGGTAAGAGCGTCGAGGTCAGGCTGCGGCTGCCGCAAGGTTTCGAGCGGCTGGAGCCGGCGGTCCGGCAGACGCTGCAGAAGCGGTTTTCGCGCGGCAATTTCCAGGCGACGCTGACCGTCGGCCGCGCCGCCGGCCAGCAGGTGCAGCCGGTGGTCAACGAAGTCTTCCTCCGGGATCTGGCCGGGTTGGCCAAGCGGCTGCAGGAGCAGTTCGGTGTTGCCCCGGCGACTGCCGACGGCCTGCTTTCCCTGCGCGGCGTGCTCGATGTCCCCGAAACCAGCGAAACCGAGGAGGTTCGGGCAGCGCTCGACACGGCGATCCTGGCGGCGCTGGAGGCGGCGCTTACCGGTCTCGAGCAGGCGCGCCAAAGCGAAGGCGAAGCGCTGCGCTCGCTGCTTTCCGGCCATATCGACGCCATCGAGACGCTGACGCTCAAGGCCGAGGCCGACCCGTCGCGCGAGCCGGCGGCGATCCGCGAACGGATCGCCGAACAGGTGCGGCTGCTGATGGATGCGTCGGCCAATCTCGATGCCGGCCGGCTGCACATGGAAGCGGCGTTTCTGGCCACCAAGGCTGATATCCGCGAAGAAATAGACCGACTGAAGACACATGTGGCGTCGGGCCGGGCGCTGCTGGCAAATGGCGGCGCCATCGGCCGCAAGCTCGATTTTCTGGCGCAGGAATTCAACCGCGAATCGAATACGCTGTGTTCGAAGTCGAACGCCGCCACTGTCACCGCCATCGGGCTGGAGCTCAAGGCGGTGGTCGACCAATTTCGCGAACAGGTCCAGAATCTGGAGTAACCCAAGATGGGTGCCAAGGAGCCGATGGTTGCCAGGGATCTGGGATCCCGCATTCGCCGACGCGGGCTGATGCTGGTCCTGTCGTCGCCGTCCGGCGCCGGCAAGTCGACGATCGCGCGCAACTTGCTGGAAAGCGACGGCAGCCTGGAACTGTCGGTCTCGGTCACCACCAGGCCACGCCGCGGCTCGGAGATCGAGGGCGTCCACTACCACTTCCGCACCATGCGCGAGTTCGAGCGGCTACGCGATTCCGACGCGCTGCTGGAATGGGCCGAGGTGCACGGCAATTGCTATGCGACGCCGCGCGAGCCGGCCGAACTGGCGTTGGCGCAAGGGCGCGACATGCTGTTCGACATCGACTGGCAAGGCGCCCAGCAGCTCAAGGAAAAGATGCGCGCCGACATCGTCTCGATCTTCATCCTGCCGCCGTCGATGAAGGAATTGAAGGCGCGGCTGAAGCGCCGCGCCGAGGACCAGGAGCAGGTGATCGAGACCAGGCTGAAGAACGCCCGCAACGAGATCGAACACTGGAAGGAATACGACTTTGTCATCGTCAACGACGATCTCGACCGCGCTTTCGCCGAAGTGCGCGGCATCGTGACGGCAGAACGGCTTCGGCGCGATCGCCGACCGGGTTTGTTTGATTTCGTATCGGGACTGTTGGACGAGAAGACGGAGTAAGTAGCTCCTCCACCGTTGGGTAATCTAGTCACCTCTCAGCTGTCTGGCAGATCGTCCGGCCAACGCTGCGCTCCGTGAAGCACGCGCAGGATTCGAATTGTGCTGTCGGTCGGCTGATAGGCTGCGACGTATGGCGTGCCGACGATGACAAGCTCTCGCGTCCCAGCGAGACGGCCGGTCCGGCCGCTTTGGGGAAAATCTCGAAGACGGCTGATCGCGGCGACGATCCGTTCATCGACGTCGATCGCGGCCGCAGGATTGTCAGCCTCGATATGCGTGAAGATGCCGTCGCGATCTGAAAGCGCGAATGGCGACCAGACGATCTTCAAGATTTAGGTTCACCAGCCGAGCGCCGCGCCGTGGCGCGTCTCTCGGCAAAATGCGCTTCGATTTGATCGTCGGGAATGTCGGATCGGGTGTCGTCGAGCGCTTCGCGCACCTTGGCGCGAAACCACGCGTCATACGCCTCGTTGTTTGTGACGAGATCGATAGGCAGCGCACCCTCGTTGGCGGTTCGGGTGAGCAATATCCGCACCGCATCCGAGACCGTCAGCCCCATGCTTTGGAGCACCGCCGAAGCCCGATCCCGGATGTCGGCGTCGATACGCGTCTGGACCAGTGCATTTGCTGGCATGGCAATCTCCTTCGACATCAATGTAATGCGTTTGAATGACGATTGCTAGGCCGGCACCGGCGGTCAAACAGCGTTCGTCAGCCGCACGAATTCCTCGACGCTGAGCGTCTCCGCCCGCCGGGTCGGATCGATGTTGGCGCGCAAAAGCAGTGCCTCACCCCCTAGGCTCTTCACGCTCTGCCGCAGCATCTTCCGGCGCTGGCCGAAGGCAGCTTCGGTGACGCGGCCGAGTTTTTTCACGTCGGCCGCCAGCGGACTGGCACGCGGCACCAGATGCACCACCGAGGAGGTGACCTTGGGCGGTGGTGTGAACGCTTGGGGTGGCACGTCGAAGGCAATCCTCGCTTCGGTCCGCCAGCCCGCCAGCACGCCGAGCCGGCCATAGGCATCGCTGCCGGCGCCGGCGACAATGCGCTCAGCCACCTCGCGCTGGAACATCAGCGTCATCGATTGATAGAAGGGCGGCCAGTCGGTGACGGTCAGCCAACGGATCAACAGCTCGGTGCCGATATTGTAGGGCAGGTTGGCGGCAATCCTCACCGGGCCGCCGCCTTGCGACGCGGCACTGGCAAGAGTGGCAAAATCCGTCTTCAGCGCGTCGCCGCTGATCACCTCAAGCCGGCCCGGATAGTGGTTGGAGATCTCGGCAAGCGCCGCCAGGCAGCGTTCGTCGCGTTCGATGGCGATGACGCGCCGGGCACCGGCAGAGAGCAGCGCCCTGGTCAGCCCGCCGGGGCCGGGGCCAACCTCGATCACCGTGCTGTCGCTAAGGTCACCGGCGGCGCGCGCGATCTTGCCGGTCAGATTGAGGTCGAGCAGGAAATTCTGGCCAAGCGCCTTCTTCGCCTGCAGCCCATGGCGCTCGATCACCTCGCGCAGTGGCGGCAGCCCATCAATGCTCATGCGGCTGCGACCTTTATGCCGGTATCGGCCAGCCGGCGGGCCAGCTTCAGCGCCGCGATCAGGCTGTCGGGACGTGCGATGCCTTTGCCGGCGATGTCGAAGGCTGTGCCGTGATCGGGCGAAGTGCGGATGAACGGCAGGCCAAGCGTGACGTTGACCGCCTCGTCGAAGGCCAGCGCCTTGGCCGGGATCAACGCCTGGTCGTGATACATGCAGATCGCGACGTCATAGTTAGCGCGGGCGCGCGCATGAAACATCGTATCGGCCGGCAGCGGCCCGAAGGCGTCGATGCCTTGCGCACGCAGGATCTCGACCGCCGGGCGGATGATGCGCTCATCCTCCGTTCCCATGGCGCCGCTTTCGCCTGCATGCGGATTGAGGCCGGCAAGCGCGAGCCTCGGCCTGGCGATGCCGAAGCGGCTTGCAAGATCGGCGGCCGTGATGCGCGAAGTCGCAACGATCAGCTCTGTCGTCAGCATCTTCGGCACCTCGGCAAGCGCAATGTGGATGGTGACCGGAACGGTGCGCAATTCGGGGCCGGCGAGCAGCATCACCGGCGTCACCGGGCCACCGATGTGCAGGGAGGCCAGATGCGCCAGATATTCGGTGTGGCCGGGAAAGCCGAAGCCGGCATCGTAAAGCGGCTTCTTGGCGATCGGACAGGTGACGACCGCGGCCGCGTGGCCGGCAAGGCAGTCGGCGACGGCGCGGTCGATGGCTTCGATGGTGCCGGCGGCATTGGTCGGGTCAGGCCGGCCGGGATCGTCGGTGAAGCGCGCCGCCAGCGGCACCACGGGCAAAGCGTCTTGAAAGACATCAGCTGCTTGCGCCGGGGCCGTCTCCGCGATTGCCACCTCGGCGCCGATCCGACGCGCCCGCGCGGCGATCAGCGCCGGGTCGGCGAGAAGATAGAAGGGTGCCGCACCCGAATCGCGGGCGCTCTGCCACGCGGCAATGGCGATTTCCGGCCCGACGCCGGACGGATCGCCGACGCTCAGTGCCAGCGGAAGCTCTGTCTCACGCACGGCCAGGCCGGTTTCAGCGCGTGACGATCTTGGCTTTCGCCTTCAGCTCCTCGACATATTTGGCCGAGAGGTCGTCGGCGTTCTTGTCGCCGGTGCTTTCGCTCTGGAACACCATCTGGGCAGCCTTGTCGTCAGAGACCTCGCGCGACGAGCAGATACCGATGAATTCGATGCCGCGATCGGTCTCGCGCACAGCCGTGGCGCCGCCCAGTTTGGTGGCCTTGATCTGCTCGGCCCAGTCCGGCGGCAGTTGCGGCGCCAGCACCCTGGGGAGATCGCGAACGGTGACGTCGACCAGGCCCTTGGCGAATTCGCGCGTGGTGGCGCAGCCGTTGAAGCGGGCGCGCATGGCCTCGGCCTCACGCTTGCGCTTGGCGAGTGTGGCACTGCGCTCGGCCTTCGGCACCACGAAGATCACCTGCTGCAGCATGTACTCGGTGGCGCTCGGCTTGGCGCCGCCTTTTTCGAGCATGTGCTTGACCAGGTCCTGTTCGCTCATCTGTCCGCCGCCGCCGCTATAGCGTGCGCTCAGCGCCTGGTTCCACGCCATCTGGGCGCGGATGAATTCCTTGAAATGCTCCTTGGTCACGCCGGACTGCGTCATGACGCCGTCCAATTGCTTGAGCTGCATCTTGTTGGTCGAGGCAAAGCGCTGATAGGCGGCCTCGACCTGGGCGTCGGTGATCCGGATGCCGAGGCGCTTGGCCTCGGCGACGCGCAGCGTCTGGTCGATCATCTCCTGGCCTGCGTCGCCCTTCTTGCGCTGCAGTTTCAGGAAGGCAGCCCGGTGCGCAATGTCGCCGCTGGTGATCGGTATGTTGTTGACGACATACTTGATTTCACTGGCGAAGGCCGGCGGCGTCATCATGGTGACTGAGATCGAGGTCGCCGCTATCAGGAGCGCGAATCCTGCCGAAAACAGGTATTTCCTCATCGAAAGCATCCCAATTCTAAGCCCGGTTTTGGATGACCAAAACCCGTGCCCGCTTTATGCGGCAAAACGATGTCGTCAGCCGGCTCTACTGGATGGTGTCGATCGAGCTTTGTGACGAGCCGAAATCGCCGAGCGTGCGGAACGACAGGTTGAAGCCGACATTCTGCGACACTTCCCTGGTGTTGATGTCGCGCGATTCCGAGAACGTCATCAGATAGGTGAAGCAGGAATCGTTGTAGGCAAAGCCGACGCCATCCTTGACCAGCACGCTTTGCTGCAGGTCGTAGGTGCCCGTGCCGAAGACGCGCCAGTTTTCGGCCAGGTGCGTCGAGGCGCCGAGCGTGACTTCGTGGCGATCGGTGGTGAAACCGTAGAGCGGCTGCGCCTGGATGAAGGCGTATTTGGCGCTCAGCGAAACCGGCAGGCCGGAATAGGCGGCCTTCACCTCGGCGCGGCGAACTTCGAAGCTCTGCTCGTCGAAGCGGCCGCTGAACGAACCGGAGAAGCCGCTCGGGCTGCTGAAGCCGATAAGACCGACATAATCGGAGGTCGAAGTCTCCAGGCCGGAATCGGCACCCGCATTGACCAGATCCGGTGAATCGAACGAATTGCGTCCGCCCAACTGGTAGGATTGGCCAAAGATGGCGTTGGTGCCCCAGCCATTGTCATAGGCGCCCGAATAGCGGAACCCGACATTGGCGCGGCTGCCGCCTTCGACGCGGTCGTAGCCGGAGAACTTGTCGCGCTCGAACAGCGTCGTGGCGTCGAAGACGAAGCTCTGTGCATCCTCGTTGGGAACGGCCAGGCCGCCGACATACTGTTCGTTTGGGCGCATGAAGACCTGCGCCATCGGCTCGACGATATGGCTGGAGCCGGTCATCGAGAACAGCACCGGCCAGCGCATTTCAAGTCCGGCGGTCGCCATGTAACGGGCAAAGGAAGACCGCATGTCGGCGGTGGTGTCTATTCGAGGATCGGCGGCCATCGCATTAATGGCAGCGAGCGAGCCTGAGGATGCATTGAGATAGTCGACGTCACCCTGCAGAGCCAAGAGAGGCGTCAGTTGCAATCCGCCGTCCGTGGTGAAGGTGCGCTTCCACTCGGCCTCGGCGGTGAAGCGGCCCGACTCGCCCTCAATGCCGCGCACGCGCTGGACGCCCGAGGCCGGCACGTAGGGGGTAAAATAGGCCTGATCGAGATCGTCACGGCGGATCACCCGCGCATTGACATTGAACGACAGTTGGCCACCGGCCACCGACATGTCGGGGATATAGGCATAGTCGAGCGACGGCAGCACCCAGGGCTGCTTGTCGCTGCGCGACGAGATGTTGCTGTCCAGTGCGTTTTCCTGAACCTGGAAGCGCATGGCGCGCACATCGAAATAATTGCGACCGTTGAGGCCGGTCAGGTAGACCGACGATTGATGCACGGCGTCGTTGTAGCCGTCGATCGTATAGGTACGCGAGAAATTCTTGTCGGTCTGCAGCAGGATGTCCCAACCGAAGTCCCAGCGCGGATTGATGGCGAACTGGCCTTTGGTGCCCATCATGCCGCGAAACTTGTTGGGATCGCCGACTTCGCCCGAATTGACATTGTGGCCAGCGCTAGTGGGGAAAGCGGAGCCATCGATGAAGGCGTTGGGGTCTTCCTGACGGATGCCGGCAATCTTCAGCGTGTACTGGCCATTGTTGAAGCGCTGGCGCCACTCGGCCTCGCCGAGGAACCCCTGCTTGGTATAGCCGCTGCCGGTGACGGTGAGATCGTAGGTCGGCGACAGTGCGAAATAGTAGGGGACTTTGACGCCGACGCCGAGTTCGTTGTTGAAGGCGATGCTGGGGATCAGGAAGCCGCTTTTGCGCTTGACCGTCGGGTCGGCGATCTCGAACGCCGGCAGATAGGCCAGCGGGAAGCCGAAGAATTCGAAATTCGCGTTCTCGAAGCGAACCGTCTTCTTTTCGCCGTTCCAGATGATCTTCCTGGCTTTGACCCGCCAGGTCGGCGCCTTGTCCGGCTTGTCCTCGCAAGGCTCGCAGGCGGTATAGACGCCGTTGTGGAACGTCGTCAGCACGCCGCCCATGCGTTCAGCGCTTTCGGCGGCGAAATAGGCCTTTTCGGGGGTTTCGACGCGCAGCGCGTTGACGAAACCATCGGCGAAATCGTCGGTAATGTCGATGTGCTGCGAGTTGATCTTGGTGCCGTCGCTGTTGACGATCTCGACATTGCCGCTGGCGACGAGCCGCTTGGTGTTGCGATCATACACGACGCGCTGGGCGACGAGCTTGTTGCCGCCATAGTCGATCTGGACGCCGCCGATGGCGGTGACCGTCTGGTTGTCGTTGTTATAGACGAGCGTATCGGCCGCCAGCAGCATCTGGGTGCCGGAGGGAACCTTCGTTGCCACGTCGGTGACATCCTGCGCCAGCGCAGGAGCCATCGGCACGCCGCAAGCGAGCAGGCATACCAAGGCGCTCGCCGAATAAAGGCGCGCCAAACCAGCCTGCCTATGGCTGCGCAAAGCCGCCTCCCTCACTAGCCGTCTTCCTTGTATAGCAGGAATGTCACCCCAAAGAACATAGCCACGACAACCGGAACCCATGCAGCCACGGCTGTGGGCACGAATCCCGCCACGCCGAATGCCTTGACCAATACCGAAACGACATAAAGCAGAAACCCGGCGAGGACGCCACCCAGAATCATCGTTGCCGACTGCCCCATCCTCGCAAATCGCATTGAAACTGTTGCCGCAATCAGCGTCATGGCCACAAGCAGGAACGGTAACGCCACCAGCGAATCGAACTGCATGGCGAAGGCATTTGCCTTGAGGCCGAAGGAGCGGGCAACCTCAATCTTGCCGGGAAGCTCGTAAAACGGAATGGTTTCGGGGCGCGCCAGCCTTTCCTGCACGAACTCCGGCTTGAGGTTGGTCGGCAACTGGTCCGTCGTTTCCGAGCGGATGTTGCCGTCCTTGAACACCTTGACGTCCTGCAATTCCCAGTAGCCGTCGCGCAGGAAAGCCCGCGCCGCGTCCTTGCGCTCGACGATATTGCCTTGCGGATTGAGAACGAAGAACACCGCGTCGGCCATTTCCAGGCCCTGGTTGAGGATGGCGCGGGCGCCGATGATGGTGTCGCCGGAGCTGGTTTTCTGGCGGATCCACGGCGTGGCATCGGCCGCCACAGCGTTCGAATTGCCGGACCGCAGCTGGTTTTCCATCTGCTCCGACCAGGAAAAGCCGTGCGCGGCGATCGGATTGAGCACGCCGACCGACAGCGCGCCGAATAACAACGCACCGATGCAGCAGGGCAACAGGAACTGCCAGGCCGACACGCCGGCCGAACGCGCAATCACCAGCTCATATTTGCGGTTGAGCGACACCAGCGTCGCCATCGCCGAAAACAGGCCGACAAACGGCACCGTCTGCAGCATGATCATCGGCATCCGCAGCGCCGAGATGGCGACCGCCGTGCCGTAGGTGAAGCCCGGCAGGCCGGTGATGCGGCCGGACAGTTCGGTGAAGTCGATCAGGAACACCAGCGCCAGAAGGCCGATAAAGAACCAGATCGTGATCGACACGTAGCGAAAGAAGAAGTAGCGGCCCAAGGTCCAGCCCATCGTCAGGCTCCCTGGCCGGATGTGTAGCGCCGGGTGAGGCGCAGCTTCAGCGCCGTCCAGCCATCACTGACGCGGCCGGCGAAATTCGTCAGCCAGTCGGCCCAGCTGCCGGGCAGTTCCATGCTTCGCGAGGTGACGATGAACCAGATGGCGACCGCCGAGGCGACGATCGGCACGCCATAGACCATGTACGCATATTGCGGGACCTTGTCGGCTTTCCCGGCGGCAAAAAAGCCCAGCCAGCGCACGAACAGCGCAACGGCAATGGCTGTGATCAGCGGATGGATGCGCGCCTCGCGGTGTGAGCGCGCATCGCCTGCCACGGCCAACGCGATCAGCGCGAACACCAGCGCGTACGACCATTCGGAAAAGCGCTGGTCGAGCTCGGCCTTGT
The DNA here is from genome assembly GCF_056403115.1 of Mesorhizobium sp. P3_A2. Taxonomy (NCBI): domain Bacteria; kingdom Pseudomonadati; phylum Pseudomonadota; class Alphaproteobacteria; order Hyphomicrobiales; family Phyllobacteriaceae; genus Mesorhizobium; species Mesorhizobium sp. P3_A2. The sequence continues at coordinate 300,532 of NZ_JBFUGC010000007.1, read as the reverse complement.
AGGCGCCGGGCCTGCGCTGGAAGATCTTGTCGTTGGGGTCCGGGTTGAGCAGGTACTGCGTCGTCCTGTCCTTGGGCAGGAGCAGGATATCGTTCGCCGCCGACATGAAAGCGGATAGATCGAAGGCGTAGGAGGTGAAGCGGATGACCGACAGATCGCCGGTCAGCGTCTTGCGATGAATGACGCCGTCATTCATCATCAGCACCTTCTCGTCACCCTTTTCGACGACGCTGCCGCTCTTGGCATAATAGATCAGATTGGCGCCTTCCTCGCGCGAATCGGCGACGAAGATGCCGCCAAGCCGGTTGTCCGGCAGCCGCTCGCCGATCTGCAGGAACAGCCCGTCGTCGATCTTGCGGAATGTGCCTTCCTGGATGATCAGCGACAAAAGATCGGCGCGCGAGGATGCGATCAACTGGCGGTTCTTCTGCCTGGCATAAGGCTCGACGCCATTGTCGACGGCGAAGGAAAGGACACTGGCCGCCAGAGCGATCAGCAGGACCGGCCGAACGATCGTCCAGCGCGAGGCGCCGGCGGCGTTGATGACGGCCAGCTCCGAATCGGAATTCATGACGCTGAGCGTCTGGGCGACCGCCACCACCAGGGCGAACGGCACCACGATCGGGATGATCGTGGGGATGATGAGGGCCGCGACCTCGAAGAAGGTCAGTGCCGACTGGCCGCTGTCGGTAACGAGATCGATGCGGGCGAGTACCTGCGTCGTCCAGACAATGGCCAGCGTCCAGATCAGCGCAGCGAGAAACACCGCCAGCGCACGACGCATGATGTAGCGTTCAACGACCTTCATGTAAGGCTTTTCTCGATTTGCCGAACGGCATCATGCCCGCAGACAAGGTAGTCGTCCGGCTGCGCCTGTACAACTGGGTGTGTTTGGCCATTTCTTTCAGGCGGATCGATCCGTTTCCCGTCCCACATCGCCCGTCCCGCGGGCCGGAGTGTCGGCGGCAATGGATAAGAAAGGGAGAACATCGATGGTTAACAACAGGTTGCGGCAGGAGAGCGGGGCCGTGCCGCGACGAATCGTCATCGATTCCACAGCGCATATGGGCCCCGATTCCGGCAAAGTCTTGCCAAATGAAGGAAAACGACCAAATGTCGCGCATCTTCCCTGAAAACGCATTCTCCCTGAAAACCTGAGCCGTTTCCGAAAGCAGGACCTGATGACTTTGAGACCATTGATCGCCTTCGCCAAATTTGCCGCGCCTAAAAAGGGCAGCGTCTTCGTGCTGGCGGCCGACGATGGCGGTCTTGGCGAGCCGGCAAAGGCCTGCGATCCGGATGGAACGCTGGCGCGGGCGTTTCCGGTGGCGGACTTTTCCGGAAAATTTGCCGGTGTCGTCGAAGTGCTGGCGCCGCAGGGGACATCGCTCGACCGGCTGGTGGCGATCGGCGCCGGCAAGGTTGCCGGTCTCGATGACTTTGCCTGGCTGAAGCTTGGCGGCACCATTGCGGCGTCCCTGCGCAAGGCGACCGAAGTGGCCATCATTCTCGATGTGCCGGGCGCAAAAATTGGCGGTAAGCAAGCGGCGAACCTGGCTGCCGGCATCGTCCTGCGCAGCTACGCCTTCGACAAATACAAGACTAGGAAGGACAAGGACGAGGCCGAGCCGAAGAAACCGGTCAAGGTCACCATCCACACCGCCGATCCGGCCGCCGCGAAAAAGGCCTTCGCCGACGAAGTGGCGGTGATCGACGGCGTGCTTCTCGCGCGCGACCTGGTCAACGAACCCGCCAATGCACTCGGCCCGGTCGAATTCGCCGCCCGCGCCAAGGAACTGGAAGCACTCGGTGTCGAGGTCGAGATCCTCACCGAGAAGGAAATGAAGAAGCTCGGCATGGGCTCGCTGCTCGGTGTCGCGCAAGGCTCGCCGCGCGGCGCCCGCATGGCTGTCATGCAATGGAAGGGCGGCAAGGCCAAGGATGCACCGGTCGCCTTCGTCGGCAAGGGCGTCACCTTCGACACCGGCGGCAATTCCATGAAGCCGGCTTCCGGCATGGAAGACATGAAAGGCGATATGGGCGGTGCTGCCGCAGTCACAGGGCTCATGCAGGCGTTGGCGGCGCGCAAGGCAAAGGCCAATGTCGTCGGCATCATCGGGCTGGTGGAGAATGCCGTCGATGGCCACGCCCAACGCCCGGGCGACATCGTCACCTCGATGTCGGGCCAGACCATCGAGGTGCTCAACACCGATGCCGAAGGCCGCCTCGTGCTGGCCGATGCGCTATGGTATTGCAACGATCGCTTCCAGCCGAAATTCATGGTCAATCTGGCGACGCTGACGGGCGCGATCATGGTCGCGCTCGGCCAGCACTATGCCGGCCTGTTCTCCAACAATGACGAACTGTCGGACAGGTTGACGACGGCCGGCCAGGCGACGCAGGAGCGGCTGTGGCGCATGCCGCTTGGGCCCGAATACGACAAGCTGATCGATTCCAAGAGCGCCGACATGAAGAACATTGGCGGCCGCTATGGCGGCGCCATCATCGCGGCGCAGTTCCTGCAGCGCTTCGTCAAGGAAACGCCGTGGGCGCATCTCGACATCGCCGGCACCGCGATGGGCTCGCCGCCGAGCGAGATCAACCAGTCCTGGGGCTCGGGTTTCGGCGTCAGGCTGCTCGACCGCCTGGTGCGCGACAATTACGAGGGATAGAGCCGGATATGGCCGACGTCCTTTTCTACCACCTGACCGAATCGACGCTGGAGGATGCGCTGCCCGGCCTGCTCGAGCGCAGCGTCGATCGCGGTTGGCGCGCCGTGGTGCAGACCGGCACCGAGGAGCGGCGCGACGCGCTCGACCAGCATCTATGGACATTCCGGGACGATTCGTTCCTGGCCCATGCGACCGACCGCGAGGCCTATCCGGCCGAGCAGCCTATCCTCCTGACCACGAGCGAGGCCAATCCCAACCAGGCGCAGATACGCTTCCTCGTAGATGGCGCTGCTCCTGCGGATCTCGCCGGTTACGAACGCGCCGTGTTCCTGTTCGACGGCCATGACGCGGCCCAGGTCGAAGGCGCCCGCACGCACTGGAAGACGTTGAAAGAGGCCGGCCACGCGGTCACCTATTGGCAGCAGACGCCCGACCGGCGCTGGGAGCGCAAGGCTTAGAGGGTGGCGCCGGCCCGTCTTGAAAACGACGCTGTTATCTCCGAACGATCCGATCTAAGGATTGCGAAAAGCGCAACTCACGCGGCGGGCTGAGAATGCGGGTCAAGATCATCGGAACCGGGCGAGCCGTGCCGGCTCGATGCGTGACGTCGCGCAGTCTCGACGCGCGGCTGGGGCTTGGCGATGGCCATCTCGAAGCTGCCACCGGCGTCATTGAGCGCTATGTCTGCGAGGCCGAATCGCAGGTCGATCTCGCCTGTGCGGCGGCGCGCCTCGCACTCACCGATGCCGGCATCGATGCCAGCAGCGTTGATCTGGTGATCGGCGGTTGCGGCGTGCCTTACCAGCCGCTGCCGTCGACCGCGCCGCTGGTCATGCAGCGTCTCGGCCTGGCGGATGGATCGGCCGCCGCCTTCGACGTCAACAGCACCTGCCTCGGCTTCCTCACCGCTTTTGAGACGGCGTCGCGGCTGATCGAGGCCGGGCAATGCCGCACCGCGCTGGTGTTTTGTTCCGAGATCGCCTCGCGCGCTTTGCCGTGGCAGGATCAGCCGGAAATCGCGGCCCTGTTCGGCGACGGCGCGGCCGCCGCGGTGCTGCAGCAGGCAGCACCCGGCAAGGGCAGGGTGGCGGCCAATCTGATGCGCACCTATCCCTCAGCCTATGAAGCCTGCAGCATCGGCTCCGGCGGCACGCGTTTCGACTTTCACCGTCAGCCGGAGGAATTCGCCCACCACAGTCTCTTCCACATGGACGGCAAGGAACTGTTCCGCGTCACGTCGCGCCATTTCAACGGCTTCGTTGCCGAATTGCTCGATCGTGCCGGCTGGCGGCGGGACGATGTCGATGTCGTCGTGCCGCACCAGGCGAGCCCGTTCGCGCTCGCCCATATGGCGCGTCAGACCGGCTTTGCGCCGGAGAAGCTGATCGATATCGCGGCGCGCTACGGCAACCAGATCGCCGCTTCGATCCCCTTTGCGCTCGATGTCGCACGCCGCGAACGCCGCGTCGCGCCGGGCGTCAAATTGCTGTTCCTCGGCACCTCGGCCGGCGTATCGTTCGGCGGCATGGCGCTGGAAGCCTGACCATGGGGCGCGTGCTCGTCACCGGCGCCAGCGGTTTCCTCGGCTCGCATGTCCTGGCGCGGCTGGCGGCAATGGGCACACCGGCGCTCGGCCTTGGCCGCGATGCCGAGCGTTGTGCGGCGCTCGAAGCCGCCGGTCACGAGATCATTCGCCTCGATCTGTCCAAATCGTTCGATGCCGCTGCCGAACACGATCTCGGAGGCCTCGATGCGATCGTCCATTGCGCTGCGCTTTCTGCGCCATTCGGCAGGCTGGCGGATTTCGAGACGGCCAATGTCGTGGCAACCCGCAACCTCGTCGATTTTGCCCGCCGGCAAGGCGTACGCCGCCTCGTCCACATCTCCAGCCCTACGGTCTGTTTTGCCTATCGCGACCAGCTCGGCGTCCGCGAGGACGCCGGCCTGCCGCCGCCGGTCAATCACTATGCTCGCACCAAGCGACAGGCTGAGGAAGTCGTGCTGGCCGCGCCTGAAATCGGCCCGGTGCTGCTGCGTCCTCGCGGCCTCTACGGCCCGGGCGACCGCACGCTGCTGCCCCGCCTGCTGCAGGTGGCCCGGCAGCGCCCGCTACCGCTGTTTCGTGACGGCCAGGCGCGCATCGATCTCACTTACATCGATGACGTCGTCGATGCTGTGCTTGCCGCTCTGTCCGTTGGCAGCATTGCCGAGGGGCAGATCTTCAACGTTTCCGGCGGCGAGGTGGTGCCGGTGCGGCGCATTGCCGAGGCGGCCTGCGCCCGCGCCGGTGTACAGCCACGCTGGCGCAAAATGCCGCTTTGGCCCGCAATGCTGGCAGCCGGTTTGACGGAGACGGCGGCGCAGCTCTTGCACGGCCGGCCCGAACCGCCGGTGACGCGCTACGGTCTCGGCCTGTTCGCCTATGCCCAGAGCCTCGACATTGCCAAGGCCCATCGCATCATCGGCTGGACGCCGAAAGTGTCCTTCGAGGAAGGGCTCGATCGCACCTTCGGCAAGGCGATGGAAAATCGGAGGTCGGCGTGAAGATCGTCTTCGCCAACAGTGCCTCTGTCAGCGCCGCCGAGCGCCTGATCTTGCGCGGCGGCAGCTGGGCGAAGGTCAGACTGCGTGTCCGCTACGGGCTGATCCTGCATCCGCAGGCGGGTCCAGTGCTGATCGACACCGGTTACACGCCGCACGTAACTCAAGCGCGTGGGCGCAGCACGGCGCTGGGTCTCTACAGTGCGATCCTCCGGCCCGAGCTCAACGAAGCCGAGCAGCCGCTGCCGGTTCTGGCGCGCTTCGGCCTGTCGCTGCAGGATGTACGAACCGTCATCGTCACCCATTTCCATGCCGACCACATGTCGGGCCTGTCGCTGTTTTCCCATGCCCGCTTCATCGCCAATGACGCCGCCTGGGCGCGCGCCAAGGCCAAGACAGCTCGGCAGAATCTGCGCCACGGCGTTTTCAAGGAACTGTTTCCGCCGGATTTCGAGGCACGGCTCGACGGGCTGTCGTCGAAGCGGCAAATCGAGTCGCACGGCGGCGTGCCCGGTGGCGCCGACCTGTTCGGCGACGGCAGCGTTGTCGCCGTCGATCTTCCCGGCCATGCCGATGGCCAGTTTGGCCTTTTGTTCCCCAATATGGAGCGGCCGCTGCTCTACGCCGTCGATGCGCAATGGTTGATCAGAGCGCTGGTCGAAAACCGGACGCCCGGTCTGCCGGCAACCCTGCTGGCCGAGGACGCCGCCGCGCTCGAGCCGACCAGCGTGACGTTGCGACGGTTTCTGGCAACCGGCGGCGAGGTCATGCTTTGCCATGATCCGGCGTTGACGTCCCACGATCTTGCCGGACAAGGCGCATGAACGGGCCGGCCGAGGCGGTTAATGCGTTTGCGCTGACGCAATGGCTCTCGCGCAAGAGCCGCGAGAATTTCGAACGCTGGCAGGCGCATGCCTTGCGCCGCTTTCTCGACCACGACCTGCCGCGCGCGCGGTTCTACGGCAAGTCGCCGCACCATCTCGGCGATCTGCCGGTGACCGACAAGGCGACGCTGATGGACAATTTCGAGCGCTTCAATATCAATGGCGTCTCAGCCGCCGAAGCCTGGAAGGCGCAAGCCGGCGATGGCCGCATCGGTGAACTGACGGTGGGCGCCAGCACCGGCACGTCGGGCAATCGCGGTCTGTTCGTCATTTCCGAAGCGGAAAAATATCGGTGGCTGGGCACGATCCTGGCCAAGGCAGTGCCCGATCTCATCTGGCGCCGGCAGCGCGTGGCGGTGGTCTTGCCGCAGAACACCGGGCTTTACGAGAGCGCGCGCAAATCGCGGCGCATCGACCTCGGTTTCTTCGACGTGACGCGCGGGCCGGAAAGCTGGCGTTCCAGCCTCGAGGATTTCGCGCCGACGGTCATCATCGCGCCGCCGAAAATGCTGCGGCACTTTGCGGCCGAGGATTTTCGGTTGAAGCCACAACGTGTCTTTAGCGCCGCCGAAACGCTCGACCCGGTCGACCGTCCGGTTATCGAAGAATTCTTCCGGCTGCCACTGGACCAGATCTACATGGCGACGGAAGGGCTGTTCGCCGTCACCTGCCGAAAGGGTGGGCTGCATCTGGCTGAGGATTCGGTGTTCTTCGAGTTCGAACCGGCCGGCGATGGCCTGGTCATGCCGCTGGTCACCGCCTTTCGCCGCCAGACCCAGATCATGGCGCGCTACCGGATGAACGATCTGTTGCGGCTCTCGCAAACTCCATGCCGCTGCGGCTCGCCGCTGCGCACGGTGGATGAGATCGTCGGCCGCATGGACGATGCCTTCCGGCTGGCCTCGCCGCATGGGCAGATTCTTGTGACGCCCGACATCCTGCGCAATGCTGTGTTGAAGGCCGACCGGCGCATCGACGATTTCCGCCTGGTCCAGACCGCGCCCCATGCCATCGAACTCAGTCTCGCGCCCAAACTTGCCGACGAAGCCGCGACCGCCGCGCATCAGGCGGTGCGAACGCTGCTGGCGGCGCGCCAGGCAACGGCTTCCGTCAGCCTTATGCGTAAGGACCTGCCGCTGGAGACAGGCCGCAAGCTGCGCCGGGTTGAATGCCGGCTGGGAGCAGGGCCGTGAACCGGCCTGGCGCATTCCCGTTCGATGAGGCGGATCGGGTGGAGAACAATCCGCGCGAGGTCGAAGCCTTCGTGCGGCTTTTCAACGAAGTGCCTGTGCGCGACCTCGTCCGAAATCTGAAGGTGGCCGTAGAAACCTTCGAGATCGCCGGCCGCTCCTTTCCACTGACGCTGAACGACAGAAGCGAGGCGCCGAACTGCTACATCTGCTCCCCGTCCAGCGCCTATATCGATTATGCCATCGACGAGACCCGCAATTTCGTCTCATCGCCCTTGTTGCAAATGGCGATCCGGATGCTGATCGGCCTATGCGCACCGCTGGTCAGGGCCAGCGGCCTCGACCATCAGGTGCAGGTCAACAACTGGCTCTATTCCACCAATCCGGTGCCATTGCTCGACCGCAAGACGGTCGCTGCGATCCGCGACGATCTTAAGGTGCGTTTTCCCGACCGCGCTGTTCTCATCCGCTCGCTGAACGAGATAGCCGATCGCTCGACCATCGCGGCGCTGAAGGCGGAAGGGTTTTGCCTGCTGGCGGCGCGGCAGATCTATATCTTCGCCGACCGTGGTTCCGCCATGACCAATGACATGAAGCGCGACCGCAAGCGACTGCGCACGACGCCGTTCGAGAGGGTCGGCGATGCCGACTTTACCGAAGCCGACTATGCGCGCAGCGAAGCGCTTTATCGCATGCTCTATCTCGACAAATACACGCCGCTCAACCCGCATTACACCGCCCGCTATATCGGCGAGATGCACCGTCGCGGCATCCTCAAGCTGGCGGGTCTGCGCCGTCCCGGGGGTGAACTGGTCGCCGTTACCGCGCTGTCGAAAAACGGCAGGACACTGACGCAGCCGATCGTCGGCTACGACACCGGCCTGCCGGTGAGCGAAGGCCTTTACCGCATGATGATGGCGCAGGCGCAGGACCATGCCACGGCGAACGGCCTGTTCTTCAACATGAGCGCTGGTGCCGCCGCCTTCAAACGCTTGCGCGGCGCTGTGGCGACGGTGGAATACAACGCCATTTATGCCGGCCATCTGCCGCGCCGCCAACGCATGGCAGTGCGCATCATGGAATTTGTGCTCGCGAAGATCGGCATTCCCCTGCTCAGGAGATTTGAACTTTGAGCGAGGCACGGCAGCAAAAAGATAAAGACCATTGGCAGGCGGTGATGCGGTCTGCCGATATCAAAGCCAAGCCGAAGCGCATCCTGTTCGACGGCGCGCCGCTGGTGCTGTTCCGCTCGGCGCAAGGGATCACTGCCCTGTTCGACCGCTGTGCTCACCGCCTGGTCGAACTGTCGACCGGCAAGGTCATTGGCGGCGAGATCGAATGCCCTTACCATGGCTGGCGCTACAATGGGGAAGGGCGATGCACCGCCATCCCCGGCCATGTCGGTGACATGCCGCACTATCGCGTCCGCCGCTACGCCGCGATCGAACGCGACGGCGTCGTCTTCGTCTCGTCAGGTACGCCCGAAGTCGAGCCCTATCTCCACTGCATGCAGGGCAAGGATGTCGTCGTGAAGCGGGTGCGCAGTTCGGCGCAATCGACGGTGCTCGACGCGGCCGAGAACATTCTCGACGCCACCCACACCCACTTCACCCACAAGGGCGTACTGCGCGGTCTCACCGCAAAGCGCCATCTCGTGCGCGTCGAGGTGACCGGCGGCGAGGGCTGGGTCGAAAGCTGTTACACCGGCGAGGACCGGCAGCAGGGACTGGTCAGCCGGCTGCTCGAAGGCGAGCGCGCCAGGACCATCGGCCGCTACCGTCACCCGGGCATCGTCGAACTGGAATATTGGGGCAAGGGCGGTCTGGCGCTGGCGACGACCTTCCATCTGCGCCAGGCGGACGAACGGACCGTCGAAGGCGTCGGCTGGCTCATCGGCCCACGCCAGGGCCTGTTCGGAGAGCTCAAGGCGCTGGCCTTCCAGCCGCTCTTTGCCTTTGCCCTGCAGCAGGATCGCCGGGTGCTGAAATCGGCCAGTGACAATGCCCGGATACCGCCGCAGGTTCGGCCGGCGATCGGCCCGCTGGATTTCCTGCGCCGCGACATAGCGGCGATCATGGACGGCAAGATGCCGCCGGCGGCAGCGGAGCCACGCGTGTACCAGATCGAGCTGTAATCTAAAGTTCACAGCGCTTGATTTTGTCTGCTTCGTGAATTATAGTTCACGAATGATCGAAGTCAGGCTGACGGCCGATTTCACCAGATGGCTCGACGGCCTTCGCGACGCTGCAGCGCGGTTACGGGTCGTTGCTCGCATCCGCCGGGTCGAGATCGGCAACATCGGTGACGCCAAGTATTTTGACGGCATTGGCGAACTTCGTATCGATCACGGCCCCGGCTACCGGCTCTACTTCGTGAAGGCTGGGAGCTCCGTGATCATACTTCTTTGCGGCGGCGACAAGTCCACCCAGAAGCGCGACATCGCCAAAGCGAAACAGATGGCAAAGGAGATATGACAATGCCCCTCAAAACCACCCGCTTCGATGTTCTTGATCACCTCAAGACGCCGGCGGACCGCTTTGCCTATATCGAAGCCGCTTTTGAGGATGGTGATCCGGCACTCATAACGCACGCTCTCGGCGATGTAGCGCGTTCTGTCGGCATGACAGCCGTTGCCAAGGAAGCCGGCGTTACCCGGGAGGCGCTGTACAAGGCGCTGAGCGAAAAGGGTGATCCACGCCTCAGCACGCTGCTGGGCGTCACCAGGGCACTGGGCCTGCAACTCTCCGCCAGGCCAGTTCATCCCGTCGAGGCGCCTTGACCAGCGGTTGCACGCTCGGAAGGCAGGAACCGGAAAGACCTTGATTCAACGCGGCTGCTCCTGAAGCGGCCCGTTCCACTCGATGTCTCGCGTCGACGCGGCTTGCAGGCTGATGCGCTGGCGCAGTGCGGTGCCGGCGATCTCGGCTAGTGCGCGCCATTGCGCTTTTCTGGGCGCGGGGTCGCCCGGCCAATCGAGCAGCTCATCGGCCTCGCGCATAGTTTGGCGGAAGCGGCCAAGACCGCCGGAGCGCAGCGCCGCCGGCAGACCGTAGATCCACATCGCCAGCCGCACCGTCTGCAGCTTGGCGACATCAGGCTTCACCTCCGGACCGTCGTCCAGCACAGCGTCGGCAAAGCGCTGCGGATCGCGGAAGAGATGCAAGCCGCTCACGGCGCGCGGATTGCACTCCAGCGGCAGCACCGTGCCGTCCTTCTCGCGCATCAGGTCGAAGGAGATCTGGCCTGTCCAAGCGGTGCCGGCGACGAAGATTTCGACAATGCGCCGGGCAGCCGCATCCTCGACCGGCTCGAAGCAGATACCGGCGCCTTTGCCGGCGCGATAGAGTGACCGGTAGAACGCCAGTGCCTTGAGCTTGCCCTCAATCGCTACTGCATAGGCACTGATCTCGTCGCCGGCGATGAAGCGCTGCGCCACCCACGGGGCGGTGGGCGAGGGGCGGACGGCGTCGAGTTCGCCCGGCGATGGCCGCGGCAGCACGTCACGAGCGAAACGCGACCAAACCGGCTTGAACACCAGTTCGCGCGAATGGCCGCGCACGCTTTCGAGATCGGCATCGCTTTGCAGCAGCGTCGTCTCCGGCACGTCGAGGCCGAGGCTTTGCGCCAGCCAGATGAAGGCGTGCTTGTCGTGGACGCGGGAAAGCATCGCCATATCGGGTGCGAACAGGCGAGCGGGCAAGGCGCGGTCGCGCCAGAGTTGGCCGAGATAGAAGACTTCCTCGCAGGTTGGGATGACCAGTTCCACACCTTCGGTACGGACGAGAGAGGCAACGGCCTCTGCATAGGAATCAGCAGCAAAGCGCGGCGGCGGCAGGCGATGGTAGGCAGCGCATGCCGTGCTTGCCGCGGCGATCGGCCGGGCAGGACTGTCGGCCAGGATCACCCGCCGTCCGGCGCCGTGCAGCAGCCGCGCCAGATGCAGCGCCACCGGTGCCCGCGCCCCGGTGACCAGCACTGTGCTATCTGCCATCGAAGACCTGCATCAAGCCCGCCCGCCCATAGCGATTCTCTCAATCAGGCTTGCGCGAAATCGGCGGTGTTGACAACGTCCCGATCCAATTGGCGCGAGGTGGAGCACGCGTCATCGAAGGCGCCGGCATGGCACGTTGCTTACGCGTCATGCCGGCTGTGTGCTGGCCAGATCGGCGCTACTCCCCACCCATCTCTTTCTTGAACGTATCGAAATCGACCTGCATGCCGTTGAACATGGTGCTCCAGTGGCGGGTCAGCGCCGCCATCGCCACGGCCTCCTGGATCTCCTCGTCAGTCGCGCCGGCGCGCTTGGCGTCCTGGGTGTCTGACCAGACGCAATAAGTGCACGGAATCTGCGCTGCCACCGCCAGCGAGATCAGCGACTTGACCTTAGGCGGCAGCGCCGTCTTGTCGCTGAGCTCGATCGCCTTGACCTCGGCCCACGCGCCGGGCAGACCAGCCTTAGGGAATTGCTTCACGAAGCTCGGCACGCCGCCCATGGTCGACTGGATGTCCTTGATGGTTGCGTCATAGTCGTCGGCTTGGGCCGGTGCGGCGGCCAGGGTCAAGGTCAGCGTACAAGCGGCGGCCGCGAGCAGGGAGCGAACGAGGGAATTGGTCGATGAAAACGTGCGATAAGCGGACATGTTTTTCTCCTCTGGTGTTTGTTAGCCTTACGATGTAAGGTGGTATGGAACGTGAACCTTACAGTGTAAGTTGTCAAGCGACGCCATGGACTCACCGATCAAAAAAAAGCGAGCACGCGGCCGGCTGTCCCGTGAAATAATCGAGGACGCCGCCTTCGAAGTGATCGAGCGGGAAGGGCTTGCCGGCTTTTCGATGCGCAAGCTCGCCGCCGCGCTCGGCTGCGAGGCGATGAGCATCTATCATCACTTCCCGTCGCTGGCACATCTGCACGAAGCGCTGGTCGATCGGCTGATCGGCGCGCTCGAAATGCCTGACGCCGGCCTGCCGTGGCGGGAAAGGATGCGCATGGCCATGCAGGATTTCCGCCGCGTTGGCCGCGAGCATCCGGCCTTCGCGCCGTTCCTCGTTACCTACCGGATGAATTCGCCAACCTGCCTTGCCTGGCTAAACAGCGTCATCGGTCTGTTCGAAGCCGGGGGCTTCGGCACTGAGCTCGGGGCGCGGCTGTTCCGCACTGCCGGATACTACCTTATGGGGGCCATCCTCGACGAGACCGCAGGCTATGCCCGGGGTCCGTCGGCGGTCAGCACGGTCAGCGACGAGCAACTGGCGCGCGATTTTCCCAATGTCACGGCCGCCGGCCGCTATTTCGGCGCCGCCGAATTCGACGCGACATTCGAGCTTGGTCTCGACATGCTGCTGGATGAGATGGAACGCCTGCGCGACAGCGCCAACACAAGGTAGTGTCAAGCATCCGTCAGTGTTGCGACGCAGACATGACTCCGATGCGGTTGGACGGCGGGCATCTCGCCTTGGCCAAATCCGCACAAACATTCATTTGGCTATTATCTTTGTCTTGGACGGACGAGGCTCGCTGCGCAGGCCATCGCCTTTTGATCCTTGGAGCGCTATTGGCAAGCTGGTCGAACACTCGGGTTATTCTCAATGCGCTTTCTGTTTGTCCTGATCCTGCTCGCCGGTATCGCCGTCGGCGTCGTCTATCCCTGGGCGATGACGAATTTCTCCGGCCATGAGGTCGGCAGCTACAGGGTCTACGAGCAGGGCCGCTTCAAGCCGGTGACGGTGGCGCTCTCGTCAAGCGACGCGCCGGTCAGGGTGCTGGTCGACCTGACAGCGCGGGCCGAGCGCATCGTCTCGCAGCAGCGCACTATCTTGACGTTGACCGCGGCTACCGGTGGCAAGACTGTGCTGGCCTCGACGCTGCAGTTCAACCACTCAGACAATCCGCGCCAGGTCAGCCCGCAACTGCCCGACAAGATCTTTCGCGACGAGGCCGGCGTGATCGCGCTCGTCAGCCCCGGCTCCTATCTCTTCACCGTCGGCCCGGGCGATGCCGATGATATCCCGATGCGGGCGGTGGACCTGGTGCTGCGCGCCGGCACCGGCGAGATCGACGGCCGCGCCCGGCCGGTCGGCTACGGGTTGATTGCCGTCGGCCTGATCGGCTTCCTGCTATCGTTGCGTTTCGGCGGCAGCCAGCCGGAGAACCCCAACTCGAAGCCGCCGCCGCCGCGCTGGGGCAGAGGCTCCTCGAAATGAGCGCGGCATGAATTACCGTCACGCCTATCACGCCGGAAATTTCGCCGATGTCGTCAAGCATGTCGTGCTCAGCCTTCTGCTCGAATATTTGAAGCAGAAGGACAAGGCGTTCCGTGTCATCGACACTCATGCCGGCATTGGCCGTTATGATCTGTCGTCGACGGAAGCGCAAAAGACCGGCGAATGGCAGGGCGGCATCGGCCGCCTGATCGACGCCCCGTTGGACAAATCGGCGGCTGCGCTGCTTGCCCCCTATCTCGAAGCCGTGCGTTCGCTTAATCCCGATGGTGGCGTGAAGAAATATCCGGGCTCGCCTTTCATCGCCCGCCATCTCTTGCGCAAGCAGGATCGGCTGTCGGCGATCGAACTGCATGGCGAGGATGCCGCCAGGCTGAAGACCCTGTTTGCCGGCGATTTCCAGACAAGGGTGATCGAACTCGATGGCTGGCTGGCCCTCGGCGCGCATCTGCCGCCGAAGGAAAAGCGTGGGCTGGTTCTTATCGATCCGCCCTTCGAGGAAGCCGGCGAATTCGACCGCCTCGTCGACGGGATGCAAAGAGCGCACAAGCGCTGGCCGGGTGGCATCTATGCGCTGTGGTATCCGATCAAGGACCGCAAGGCGATTATCGCCTTCCGCAAGGCGCTCAAGCAATCCGGCGTCGCGAAGCTGCTCGACATCGAGTTCGAGATCCGGCCTGCGTCGCGGGAGCCGAGCCTCGACGGCAGCGGCATGGTGGTGGTCAACCCACCCTTCACGCTGGAGCGCGACCTGCGCATCGTGCTGCCGGCTCTGCACAGACTGCTGGCGGTCGAAAAGCCGGCGCACTGGTCGCTGGAATGGCTGGCCGGGGAATAGCAACGCTTCGCTGCGGGCGCCGCAACCTCCAGCGAAGTCATGCTTGCCGTGTCCTGCGACAGCCGCGCGGCGGTCGATGCGATGAACGAGGCGGCGGCGAAACATGGCTGCACGGCCGACATCAATGCCCAGCAGGATTATGGCTTCGTGTACAATCGCCGCCTGGCCGATCCTGACGGCCACATCTAGGAAGCGATGTGGATGGACCCGGCCGCTGCCGGAAACCATCGTCCGCGCAACCGCTTGACCGCGCGCCGCCGAATCCGCACAGTGCGCGCAATCGACCTTTGAGAGGCTGCCATGACTCGCTTTGCCAAATCCGCTCTTGCTGCCCTGATTTCGCTTTGCACGCCGCTGGCCGCACCCCTTGGCATCACCCAGGCGGTGCAGGCCGCCGATCTTTCCGTCTATTCCGACGAGGACAGCGGCGTCTGCGGGCAGGCCTGGGTGCTGAACAAGATCTCCAGCCGCTTCTCTTATCAGGTGCATCACGTGCCGCATCTGCCTGATGTCTCGATCACCGATTTCCAGCGCATTCACCAGCATCGCTATCTGCCGGCAAGCGAAGAATGGCCGATCGGCCGCCGCTATTGCGGCGCTACCGTCAGCCTCTCCGATGGCCGTGCCCGCACCATCTGGTACCTGATCGAGGAAGGCCAGGGTTTCGCCTCGATCGGCGACAATGTCGAATTCTGCGTTTCGGGCTTCGACCGCTGGATGGTCTACAACGGTCGCTGCCGCGTCCTGCGCTGAGAGCAGTACCTTCTCCACCTTTAACGCCTGCGGCGAGACCCGCAGGCGTTTTCGTTTGGCGTGTTGACAGCCGGCTTGATCGGTCTCATAAATACGAGACAGACCTGTCTCACTGCTGGTGGAAGACCATGACGCCATCGCCTGCGATCGACAAACGCCAGCACGTCGTAGAAACCGCCTACACTCTCTTTAAGCGCGCCGGCTTCCATGCCACCGGCATCGACCGCATCATTGCCGAGGCCGATGTGGCGAAGATGACGATGTATCGCCACTTTCCGAGCAAGGACGAACTGATCGTCCAGGTGCTCGACTATCGCGCCCGCCGTTTCGAGCGTCAGCTCGACCAGCTTGCGCAAGAGGTCGCCACGCCGGAGCGCAAGATCGGAAAAATCTTCGACTGGCACGAGCGCTGGTTCGGCAGTCCTGATTTCCACGGCTGCCTGTTCGCGCATGCACTGGCCGAGTTCGGCGATCCCACCCATCCGGTGTTCCAGGCCGTCATCAGGCAGAAGAACGGCCTCAAGCGGCGCATGCAGGCGATCCTCGAGGCTGTGATGCCGCCGAAGCAGGCTGAGGGTGCTGCGGCGGCGCTGCTGATGCTGATCGAGGGCGCGACACTGATGGCGCAGATGGGTGAGGCCGAAGCCGCCATCGATAGCGCCCGCAAGGCGGCCGATGCCGTCATAGCCAGCGCGCGTATAGCGCAATGAGCGCGACGGTCATTGCGCTCGCGCTGTTCGCGGCGGTCCTGCATGCCGGCTGGAACGCCTTCCTGCGGACCGGAGCCGACAGGCTGTGGACTGTCACTGTCATGAGCTTTTCGAGCACGCTCATCGCCATTCCAATGGCGCTTTTCCATGCGCTTCCGGCGACCGGCGCCTGGCCCTATGTCGCGCTCTCGGCCGGCCTCCAGGTCGGCTACAGCGTGTTCCTGGTCGCCGCCTACCGTTATGGCGAACTGGGGCAGGTCTATCCGATCGTGCGCGGCAGCGTGCCGCTGCTGGTTACACTCGGCGGTTTCGTGCTGGCCGGCCAGCAGCTCACAATGCCCGAGATCGTCGGCGTCACGCTGGTCGCCTGCGGCATCATGGGCCTGTCGCTCGGCAGGGGCAGGGCATCGACGACCTCGATCCTTTACGCGCTGGCGACCGGCGCGATCATCGCGGCCTACGCGACGGTCGACGCCATCGGCGTGCGCGTGGCGGGCGACAGCGGCGCCTACACCGCCTGGGTGCTGTTGATCTACGGCGCCTTGCTGCCGGCGACCTTCATCGTCCTGCGCGGCAGGCTCGTCGTCAACTTCAGCGCGCCCGAAACCCGTAAGGCTCTCGCCGGTGGCTTGTTCGCGCTGCTTGCTTATGCCGTCGTGGTCGCCGCTTTCGCACTCGGCCCGGCCGGCCCCATCACCGCCATCCGCGAAACCAGCGTTGTCTTTGCCGCCTTCATCGGTCGGCTCTTCCTCGGCGAGCAACTGACACCGCGGCGCGTCGGCGCCTGCGCCGTCGTCGCGCTTGGCGCCGTCTGCCTCGGCTATCAGCCGTGAGCGGTGAGGGATCTCGATCGCGCTATTCTGTTCATGCGCTGCGGCCGGAACCCGACACATAAGCGCAGATCAGCTCGACGAGTTGCTTCTGCAGGTCCGGCGCATCGAGCATGTCGCGCCGCGCGGCATTGTGGATGACGCCCTCGACCGCCGAGGAGAGTACGCGGGCCACGGTCTCATTGTCCTTCCTGCGCCGGCGATACTGTGCCACCGCCGCCGTATAGTGGTCGAGATAGCGCGACTGGAACGAGGCATGAGCGGCGCGCGAGCCGCGATCGCCCGGCGCCTCGTCGAGCAGCACCTGATGCAGGGTCGGATGGATGCTGTGCGCATCGATCATGCCGCGCACCAGCTCCTGCGCGAATCGCTTGAGCGGCTTGTCGCCTTCTGCTGATTCGGCGATCACCGACAACACCTGATCGAAATGTCGCCGACGGATTGCCTCGACCAGCGACAGCTTGTCGGGAAAATATTGATAGAGCGAGCCGATGCTGACACCGGCGGCATCAGCCACCTTGTTGGTGGTGAAGCCGGCCCAGCCGAGCGTGCTCAGAACATGAGCGCCGGCTTCGATGATCGCCTCGACGGTTGCGCGCGAACGCGCCTGGCGCGGCTGCTTGCGCATGCGCGAGCGCGGCTTTGCAATGCGAGTAGACATGCCTGCTCCATCAGCCGAGAATATAGACAACATACTCACATTTTTCGGAAAGGATACAGACCATGAGCGCGCGGGATCTGCTTCGTAGCCTCTTCGTCTATCAAGCCTGGGCCAATGGCGAATTGCTGGAGAAGCTCGCGGGTCTCGACCAGCGGGCGCATCCGCAGGAGCGTCACGCAGCCATCCGTCTGCTCAACCACAACCTCATCGTGTCGAGGATATTCGCGGCGCATCTTTCCGGCACGCATCACGCCTACGCGTCAGACAACACCGAGGACACGCCGGCGCTCGATGAACTCGGCGCCGATGTCGCGGCGATGGATCGTTGGTATCTCGACTATCTCGAAGCCGTGTCGCCTAAACTTCTGTCACAGCCTGTGCCCTTGATCTTCACCGACGGTGACAAGGCAATGATGTCGCGCCAGGAAATGCTGATCCATGTCGTCACCCACGGCGGCTACCATCGCGGTGAGATCGGGCGGATCCTGGTGCAGATTGGCGTCACGCCGCCATGGGATACGTTTGCCGTGCATCTCCACCAGACCGAGCCTGCGCGTCGGCTGCAGATGATACGTGAGCCCGTTGGGGTGTAGAGCTGCAAGCCTTGGATTCCAAGGGGTGCGAGGCTTCGCAGGATAAGGATCGCCGCGATCCTTGGCGCCCCTTTGCCCGCCGGGGGAACTCCCCGCACCGAGGCTGGGCAGGTCCCTTCTCCTGGCGGAGATGTTAGGCAGAACAGAGCGGGCGCCGCTCCTTCAAATACTGCCTTTCATCATGTCGGGCCAATCTCAAATTATATACGAGCAAAAAACTCGCGTTCACTTTGGCGCCGTTTTGTCGTCGTCTGAATGAAGCAAGATCAGTCTATGCGATACGATGGTTTTTTGTGATCTGCCAAGCTACCGATGACCACGCGCGATCGGCGCCGCCGCAAGAGATTGTGAGCTTGACGAGAAGATCGCATGAGTCGCGACGCTCAGAAATTCTGCTGCAAAAGTTCGCTGTGACGCGCGAAGATTCTTTGCCGATTTCGCTATCGATCATCGCGAACATGCTCTCGGTGTAACCGAAATTTAATCTGCAAAATTCAGTGTAATGCTTCGCTGGCTAGACACGCGCGAGTCAGATATGAATAGGCTCGCCGGGTCACTAACGGCCAACGGCACAAACGCAAGGGGCATCGCATGGCTAAGCAGTCATCCAAAGCGCCGGCATCCAAGGCACCGGCAAAGAAAGCACCAGTAAAGGCAGTGGCGGCGAAAGCGGCAACTGCAGTAAAGAAGGCAGCACCTGCTGCCAAGCCGAAGGCGGCAGCGCCCAAGGCAAAGGCAGCACCGGCTAAGAAGCCGGTTGCGAAGGCCGCTGCCAAGCCGGCAGTGAAGAAAGCAGCACCGGCCAAGGCCAAGGCTGCGCCGGCAAAGAAGGCGGCGCCTGCCAAGAAGCCTGCTGCCAAGGCTGCGGCGAAACCCGCCGCGAAGAAGGCGGCACCTGCCAAGGCTCCGGCCAAGGCCGCCGCTGCGAAATCTACCGCAGCCGTGAAGAAAGCAGCGCCTGCCAAGAAGGCAGCGCCTGCGAAGGCCGCGAAAAAGTAATCGCGTTTCTTCGCGCGCCGGGGACGATGCCGGGACATGAGGGCGGGCGCCTTGGATACGCCGCGCTCTCCGCCTCGGCGTTATGGCGCACGAAAAGAGGGGCGAACGTAATCTATCTTTCGCAGCTCCCAGGACTTCGCCTCACGGCGAAGTCCGGTGGGGCTTTTTTGTTGCCCTGAGCAGACCGCCTGGCTCTCAATATACCGGTTCCTCTGGCGGTCAGTTTTTCTTCTGCTGGCATTTGCCTGTAGACATCGATCGGTAGAAACTCACTGTCTGCGAAAACAGGGAACCGATCATGCCGAAGCTGCTCTACGCGTCCTCATCCCCTTACAGCTCCAAGGTGCGCATGGCGGCACTCTATGCCGGCATCGCTGTTGACCTGGTGCCGATCAAGACTGAGGACAAGCCGGCCGAATTGATATCGGCCAATCCGCTCGGCAAGATCCCGGTGCTGGTGCTCGACGACGGCCGCTCGATCCACGACAGCCGCGCCATCACCCAGCACCTCAACCGCGCATCGAAGAATCTGTTGTTGCCGCGCAATGCCGACAAGCGGCTCGAAGCCGAAGTGCTGGAGGCGCTGGCGGACGGCATCTGCGATTGCGCGCTGTCGATGGTTTATGAGCGGCGCACGCGGCCCGACGAGATGGTCTATCAGCCCTGGCTCGATCGCCAGTGGACGAAGATCACCGCCGCGCTCGATCTCCTCAACGCCAATCCGCCGAAACTGCCGAAGAAGATCACGCTTGGCCAGTTGGCGCTGCGCGCCTGCCTTGGCTATCTCTCGCTGCGCTTCGCCGGCAAATGGGAAAAGGGCCGCGGCCGGCTGACCCGCTGGGCAGCGCGCTTCGACGAGAAGTTTCCGGAGCTGAAGGGATCCGTGCCGGCGTGAGGGGACCCCTTTCCCCTGCCGGGGGGAAGGTGGCCTCGCGAAGCGAGGTCGGATGAGGGAAGAAGGCAAGAACTACAAAAAAAGCCGGGCGCGAGGCCCGGCTTTCTTGTGTCGTGGCTTGAACGACAGTTAGAACTTCATACCGACGCCGAAGGTGACGCGGTTGTCGCTTTCCTTGACCTTGGTGCCGACACTGTCGAAGCTCTTGGAACCGAAGTCGGTGTAGCGGTACTCGACACGGCCGAACACATTGTCGGTGATCTTGATGTCGGTGCCGACGCCGGCCGTCCAGCCGAGCATGGTGTTGCTGTCGCTGTCGCCCGGAACCGAGATCTTCTGGTTCTTCAGGGCGCCACCGCCGGTGCCATAGAGCAGGATTTCCGGGGTCACAGCGTAGCCGAGACGGGCGCGCAGCGAGCCTTCGAAGCCGCCCTTGGAATCGACGCCGCCGCTGTCACCCTTGACGCCGTTGTAGCCGAGATCGGCTTCAGCACCGTATACGAAGTTTTCCTGCTGCCACTGGTAGCCGCCGAAAACGCCGCCGACGAAGCCCTTGGTCTTGATGTCGGGGCCGCCGTCATGGACTTTGGCATGACCGCTGAAACCGTAGCCGACGCTGACACCGGCATAGGGGCCGGCCCAGGAAGCGACGGGGAGTTCGGCGATCGGGGCAGGTGCCGGGGGCTCTTCCGAGACGACGTCAGCGGCAAAAGCAGTACCGCTGAGGGCGAAGAGCCCGAGCGCGACCGCGATTGGCGCGAATTTGAGATTGGCTTGCATTGTTGTTTACTCCTTAAGCCACAAGACACGTAGGCTTGTTTGTCTTGAACGCCATCAACCCGTCCGGGGGATGAAACGGATCTGGCACTCAACGGTTCCGAATGTCGTGTCAAAATGCGGCGGCAGCGAACCTGAAACTGGGTCATTCCCCGGCGCGAATGAGGCCGAAGCTTGACGTTGCATCTTCGCAACAGCGAAATGTCAGCACGCTTGCGATGCTGCACTGCACTCGGCTTGGTGCAAGGAGTCCAGCGTCCTATATTGCGGTCCTGCCGGCCCGAATCCGGACGGGTCCAGGCGCTGAAAAAGCCGTTTCGCCACATTCCTGCCCCAGGTGGAAACGGCATTTAACCCCTGGACGCGTCACAATGTGCCGGCTAGCGGAATTGGGGCGTAGATTGAGGATTGACAGATGATCGAAGCCACAGGCGTGGCGCTGGTGACGGGTGGGGCAAAGCGGATCGGCAAGGCGATCGTCGAGGATCTGGCCGCGCATGGCTTTGCCGTCGCCATCCATGCCAATCGCTCGGGCGCCGAGGCTGACGCGCTGGCCGCGCGCATCAGGGGCGCGGGCGGGCGCGCCGCCGTGGTTGCCGCCGACCTGACCGACATGGCCGCCGTCGGCGATCTCGTCGGCTGCGCCGAGGCCGCGCTCGGTCCGGTCACGCTTCTGGTCAACAATGCCTCGCTGTTCGTCGACGACAGCGTCGAGGATTTCGATTGGGTGGCATGGGACCGCCACTTCGCCATCCATGTGAAGACGCCGGCGCTGTTGGCGCAGAACTTCGCCCGTGCCTTGCCGCAGGGGCAGGAGGGGCTGATCGTCAACATCATCGATCAGCGCGTCTGGCGGCCGACGCCGCGCTATTTCTCCTACGCGCTGTCGAAGTCGGCTCTGTGGACGCAGACTGAGATGCTGGCGCAGGCGCTCGGTCCGCGTATCCGCGTCAACGCCATCGGCCCCGGTCCGACGCTGAGGAATGCGCGCCAGGAAGATCACGATTTCGACAAGCAGGTCGACGGCCTGATCCTGAAGCGCGGCCCGCAACTGGCCGAATTCGGCGCCACCATCCGCTATCTCTGGGAGGCGCGCTCGGTGACCGGCCAGATGATCGCGCTCGACGGCGGCCAGCACCTTGCATGGCAGACGCCGGATGTGACAGGCATGGTGGAATGAGTCCCGCAGACCAGAAACACAAGACGCGCGCCGGCGCCGCTGACGATATGCCGCCGGACATCGACCTTGAGGACGAGGCGGCCGAGGAGATCGTCGAGCCCGAGGCCGCTGGACCCGATGTCGCCTTCACCGCGATAGACTGGGCGCCGCATGCCGGCGACGCCGACGGCATGGTCGGCGCCGAGGTCATCCAGACGCTGGTCAAGCGGCTGCCCAATGCGCCCGGCGTCTACCGCATGATGAACGCCGCCGGCGACGTTCTTTATGTCGGCAAGGCGCGCAGCCTGAAGAAGCGGGTGACCAACTACGCGCAAGGCCGGTTCCACACCGCCCGCATCGGCCGCATGGTGCGCGAAACGGCGACGATGGAGTTCGTCGTCACCCGCACCGAGATCGAAGCGCTGCTGCTCGAAGCCAATCTTATCAAGCGCTTGCGGCCGCGATTCAATGTGCTGATGCGGGACGACAAATCGTTCCCTTACATCCTGTTGACCGGCGATCATGTCTCGCCCGGTATCTACAAGCATCGCGGTGCGCGCTCGCGCAAGGGCGACTATTTCGGCCCGTTTGCCTCGGCCGGCGCCGTCGGGCGAACCATCAATTCGCTGCAGCGCGCCTTCCTGCTCAGGAGCTGTACCAACTCCTTCTACGAGAACCGCACCCGGCCGTGCCTGCTCTACCAGATCAAGCGCTGCGCCGGTCCCTGCACCGGCGAGATCTCGCACAGTGACTATGCCGAGCTGGTCGCCGAGGCGAAGGATTTTCTGTCCGGCCGCAGCCAGAAGGTGAAGACCGAGATCTCTGAAGCCATGCAACAGGCGTCGCAGGAGCTCGATTTCGAGCGCGCCGCCATCTATCGCGACCGGCTAGCGGCGCTGTCGCATGTGCAGAGCCATCAGGGCATCAACCCCGCCACGGTCGACGAGGCCGATGTCTTCGCCATCCACCAGGAGGGCGGCCAGGTCTGCATCCAGGTGTTCTTCTTCCGCACCGGCCAGAACTGGGGCAATCGCGCCTATTTCCCCAAGGCCGATCCGGCGCTGGAGGGGGCGGAAGTGCTGGGCTCGTTCCTGGCGCAGTTCTATGACGACAAGCCGACGCCGCGGAACATTCTTCTGTCGCGAGCCGTCCAGGACCAGGAACTGCTGGCCGAGGCGCTTTCCACCCGAGCCGGCCGCAAAGTGTCGATCTCGGTGCCGCAGCGCGGCGAGAAGAAGGATTTGACCGACAACGCGCTGCAGAATGCCCGCGAGGCGCTCGGCCGCCGGCTGGCCGAAACCTCGACGCAAGGCAGGCTGCTCGCCGGCTTTGCCGAGACCTTCGGCCTGCCGAAGCCGCCCGTGCGCATCGAGGTCTACGACAACTCGCACATTATGGGCACCAACGCCGTCGGCGCCATGGTCGTCGCTGGGCCGGAAGGGTTTGTGAAGAACCAGTACCGGAAATTCAACATCCGCTCGACCGAGATCACCCCCGGCGACGACTTCGGCATGATGCGCGAGGTGATGGAGCGGCGTTTTTCAAGGCTGCTGAAGGAGCATGGCGATGTCGCTGTGGCCGACGATGCGGCCACAGGCGAGGCGGCCGACGATATCGAGGACGACATTTCCGGCAGTTTCCCGGCCTGGCCCGACGTCATCCTGATCGATGGCGGCCAGGGCCAGATGAGTGCGGTGCGCAAGATCCTCGCCGATCTCGGCATCGAGGACCGCGTCGTGGCGATCGGCATCGCCAAGGGCCAGGACCGCGACGCCGGCCGCGAACGCTTCTTCGTCAAGGGCAGGGACTCGTTTTCGCTCCCGGTGCGAGACCCCGTGCTCTATTTCGTCCAGCGGCTGCGTGACGAGGTCCACCGCTTTGCCATCGGTTCTCACCGCGCGCGGCGCAAGAAGGAATTGGTCAAGAGCCCGCTCGACGAGATCGCCGGTATCGGTCCCGGCCGCAAGCGCGCCTTGCTGCTGGCCTTCGGCACCGCCAAGGCGGTCAGCCGTGCGGCGGTCGAGGATCTGGTCAAGGTCGACGGCATTTCCGAGCAGGTGGCGAAACTGGTCTACAACCATTTCCACGAAAGCTGACGCATATCGCCCAAAAGTGTGAAGCGGTTTTGGGATAACGATATGCGTCCACTTTGGAAGACGGGGTGCTATTTTCGTCTGGCCAATCGAATCTCGGCTGTTGACCCCCTACATCCGGTTCTGATTTGAGTACGCAGGCAGAAAGAGTCCCCCCGATATGGCCCAGCGCGCGTTCAACCTGCCCAACATGCTCACCTACGCCCGCATTGTCGCGGTGCCGCTGGTGGTGCTGTGCTTTTTTCTCGAAGGGCATCTGAAATCGAGCGACTTCGCCCGCTGGTCGGCGCTGATCATCTTCCTGCTGGCCTCGATCACCGATTATCTCGACGGCTATCTGGCGCGCGCCTGGCAGCAGACCTCCAACATCGGCAAGATGCTCGATCCGATAGCCGACAAACTGCTTGTCGCCACCTGCCTGCTGCTCTTGGCCGCCGACACCGACCGGCACGCCGGCATCGCCGGCTGGTCGCTTTGGGCGGCGATCATCATCCTGTGCCGCGAGATCCTGGTCTCGGGCCTGCGCGAATATCTGGCGGCGCTGAAAGTCTCGGTGCCGGTGACCCAGCTCGCCAAATGGAAGACCGCCATCCAGATGGTCGCCATCGCCTTCCTGCTTGCCGGACCTGCCGGCGACAAGATCTTCCCGCTGACCACGCAGACCGGGCTGGTGCTGCTGTGGATCGCCGCACTGGTCACGCTCTACACCGGCTACGACTATTTCCGCGCCGGCCTCAAGCACATCATGGACGAGTGAGATGACCACGCGGCTCATCTATTTTGCCTGGGTGCGCGAACGGATCGGCAAGCCTGAGGAAGACGTCGAATTGCCGGCCGGTATCGAGACGGTGGCCGACCTCTTGCGCTGGCTGAAATCGCGCGGCGAGGAGTATGAGCACGCGCTGCAATATCCCGACGTGATCCGTGTCGCCATCAACCAGGAACATGTCGAGCATCGGGAAAAGGTCGCCGGCGCGCGCGAGATCGCGCTGTTTCCGCCGATGACCGGCGGCTGACGCCATGCCCGGCCTGCCGATGGTGCGCATCCAGCGCGAGGATTTCGACGTTGCCGCCGAGATCGCCAGGCTGACGCAGGGCCGCGCCGACATCGGCGCCGTGGTGTCTTTCCAAGGCCTCTGCCGTGACGAGGAAGCTCAGCTGTCGGCACTCGAGCTCGAACATTATCCCGGCATGGCCGAAGCCGAGATCGGCCGCATTGCCGCCGAGGCGGTTCAGCGCTGGCCGCTGCAGGGGCTCACCGTCATCCATCGCCACGGCAAGATCGCACCCGGCGAAAACATCGTGCTGGTGGTGGCGGCGTCCGCGCACCGACAGGCGGCGTTCGAAGCGGCGAATTTCCTGATGGATTTCCTGAAATCGCGCGCGCCGTTCTGGAAGAAGGAACATCGCGTGGACGGCACCGACGGCGGCTGGGTCGAGGCCAAGGACGCCGACGACCAGGCTGCGGCGCGTTGGAAGGCGCGGCCTGAATAAATCTCGGCGTAGCCATGTATTGACCGCATTCCCTTGGCCAAATCGCATCTGGCAAAAGGGAGCAAGGGCATGCTGGACAGGATCGCTGAATTCTTCGTCTTCGGTTTTGTGCCGCTGGTCGTCGGCATGCTGGCCGTTCCCGAAATGTCTGTCGCCGCCGAGAAAACCCTGAAGGGCGAAGTGATGTATCGCGAGCGCATCGCGCTGCCGCCCAACGCCGTACTTTCGGTACAGCTGGCCGACGTGTCTTTGGCCGATGCGCCGGCCGTCATTGTCGGCGAACGCAAGGTGGCGCCGGCCGGCCAGGTGCCGATCAAGTTCGAGATCAGCTTCGATCCAACGGTGATCCGGCCCAACATGACCTACGCGCTGCAGGCGCGCATCACCGCCGACGACAAGCTGCTGTTCATCACGGACACACGCTATCAGGTCGATCCGCTGAGCGATGCGCCGCAGACGATCGTGTTGAAAATGGTGGCGCCGAGCGACAAGCCGACCTCGGCCTCGCTGTTCGATCAGAGCTGGCTGGTCGAATATATCGACGGCATCGGTGTGATCGCGCAACCGAAAGCGACGTTCAGGGTCAGTGAAGCCGGCAAGGCCGGCGGCAGCGGCCCTTGCAACGCCTATTTCGCCACCGCCAAGGTCGAGGGCTCGACGATCGCCGTCAGCGACATCGGCTCGACCTACAAGGCCTGCGCGCCGGAGGTGATGGCCGAGGAAAAGGCGCTGTTCGAGGCGTTGGTCAAGGCGGCGTCGTACCATGTCGATGCTGGCAAGCTCACCATCGCCGACAAGGACGGCCGCGACATTTTGCGGTTCAACGCGGCAAGCTGACGTCGACGGACCTGGCGTGGCGGCGGCGCGGGAATCGTCTTCGCGACTTTTCCGACCCGGATTACGCGACAGCCGGGAATAGTCCGGCCGCGCGAAGCGTTAACGTCCCATATGGCGGGTCGGCAAAAGGGACATGTCCCTTCACTGAAGCCGCCAGACCGAATGCGGCTCGATCTGGCCACTCAAAAAGGAGTCCAGACATGAAAAAGCACGCGCTTATCCTTGCCGCCACAGGCGTTTCGCTGATTACCTTCGCCGGCTTTGCCAGGGCCGACGACCATTTGTTCAATGCACTTCAGCATGGTCTCAGTCCTGACAGCCAACCCTTCCAGACCAACAAGGCCGGCCATAGTGGCGACCTGGCGCCTGGGCAGGGCAGTCCGTTTGTCGGCGACGACACCCAGACACCGGCCACCGACACCGAAGCGGCGAACGATCATGCAAATGTGAAAGAGCGCCAAGCGAAGTGACAGAAAACCCGCCGCTACGGGCGGCGGGAACTCTTGTTCGTCCGATACGCCGCGCCGCCAGTTGACCACTTGGGAGAGCGTCACGTCTGCGGTGGCGGCGGCGCCGGCGTCAGGGCGAACCGGCGCATCAGGTCCATGAGCCTGGCGTGGTCGGGCGGGCCGCCGGCGCTGAAGATGGCGAAGGCCTCGCGGAAATAGTCCGGACCGATCGCCGCCGGCGTCACCACGCAAAGCACCTTGGCGTTCTCGGCGGTGTCGTTGTCGAAGCGGTGGACCGCACCGCGCGGAATGCACAACGCCTGGCCAGGTCCGATATCGTGCCGGTGTCCGTCGACGGTCAGCGTCAGCACGCCTTCGATCCCGTACATCGTCTCTTCATAGTGGTCGTGGCTGTGTGCCGGGGCGGGCAGGCGCTGCGAGCTGGCGACCGTCAGTTCGAAGGCGGCGATGCTGCCGTTCGATTGGTCGCCGGTCAGCAGGAAGTGCACGGCAAGGCCGCCATGGCTGATTGTCTCCTCCGCAGGATTGACGCGAACCTGGCCGGCTTTGTCTAGCATTCCATCCTCCTATGTGGTAAATCGAATTTACCGAAATGAGTAAACTCAATTTACCCGAGTGTCAATGCCGTCATCCACGGAAGATCTACCAAGGAAGCCACCATTGATCGGTGCGCTGCTGCGCGTACCGGCCATGGCCATTCACCGCAAACTGATCCGGGATCTGAAGGCCTCGGGTTTCGAGGACCTCAGCCCGCCGCATATGGCGGTGATCCAATATCCCGGCCCTGATGGCCTTCGGCCGAGCGCGCTTGCCGAGCGCGCCGGGATGAGCAAGCAGGCCATGAACCAGTTGCTGAAGACACTGGAAGCGATGCGTTACATCACCCGCTCGGCGGCACCCGACGAGAGCGGCGGGACCATTGTCCATTTCACCGACCGCGGGCGCGCCGCCTACCAGAAAATGGCCGACATCTTGCTGGACGTCGAGCGCGAATGGGCCAAGGAGCTTGGGCAGAAGCGTTTCACGGAACTGAAAACGCTGCTCGGCGACCTCTGGGACACGCCGCTCATTCGTTGAGCTCAGACCGGCTTCGCCTTCCCGAACCGCGCCCCATAGTGATAGGGCGGCACCTCGACCAGTTTAACAAGCTTCAGGCCGCCGGCTTCGACATCCGTGATGGTCTGTTGCGGTGACAGCCTGAGTTCGGTTCGCGGGCCGCGCGGCTCGCCCAGCACTGTCGTCGTCTCGCGCGGGTGCTGGTGCCAGTTGACGATGACGAAATGTCCGCCGGGGGCGAGCGCCTCGTGCACGGCACGCGCCAGGCGCGGCCGGTCGGGCACGCCGTGGAAGGCGTTGGCCATGAAGACGAAGTCGACTGGCCGGGACACCAGGCTCGCGAGTTCGTAGGCGTCGCCGGCGACGAATTCGCAATTGGTCACGCCGGCGCCGGTCAGCCGTCGTTGCGCGGCCTCCAGCAGGTCGGCATCGATATCGATGGCGATGACACGGCGGGCGACGGCGGCGATCGGCAACGTGAACCAGCCGTCGCCGCAGCAGAGGTCGACCACCTCCATGCCCGGCTTCAGCCCGGTTGCCGCAAGCACGCCGGCTGGATCAGGCCACAGCGCCTCCCACCAGCCGCTCGACGGCATCTCGGTGCCTTGGAAGAAACCGGGGATGGCGCTGGTCATGGTAGGTCGGATCCGCTGGAGCGCGATCCGACCTTAGCGCAGGTCGATCTTCGGGGGGAGGGCAGCGAGGTCCGACGCCAAAGAAAAAGGCCGGCGAAACGCCGGCCTTTTGCATGCATTCCGTTCGCGTCGGCTCAGCCGACGATTTCGGTGTCCGAGAACCAGTACTTGATCTCCTGCGCGGCGGTTTCCGGCGCGTCGGAGCCGTGCACCGAATTCTCGCCGATCGACAGCGCATGGACCTTGCGGATGGTGCCCTCGGCGGCGTTGGCCGGGTTGGTAGCGCCCATCACTTCGCGGTTCCTGGCAATGGCATTTTCGCCTTCGAGCACCTGGACGATGGTCGGCGCCGACGACATGAATTCCACCAGCTCGCCAAAGAACGGGCGATCCTTGTGGACGGCGTAGAAGCCTTCTGCCTCACGGCGGCTCATCCACACACGGCGCGAGGCGATGACGCGCAGGCCGGCCTCTTCCAGCATCCTGGTGATGGCGCCGGTGAGGTTGCGCCGGGTCGCATCCGGCTTGATCATGGAAAAGGTGCGTTCGATCGCCATTGGTCGTCCTTGTGATGAAGAGTGGAATTGGGAGTGGCGGGCTCTATACAAGCCGCCCGACCCATTGCCAAGGGGAGGCGCTCGACCCGCGCTATTGCGCCGCGACCGGCGCCCTGGCGGCGCCGACGTCGCGCAGCGGCGGCAGGCCGTAGAGCCGGCTGTCTTCGCGGCTGAACTGATCGGGTCGCCCCATGTCCTGGTACGGTGTCGCCGTCGAAGGGCGACAGATCGGCCGGGGCGAAGATGGACGGGTCGCAGGGGCGGGGGTATCATCTCCAGGGAAATCAGTTGGATGGGAAGCCGGATACCGGAGGACCTTCGGCGAGATGAACTGGCACGATCTGAGACCCGGGGATATCAAGGGGATCCTGCTGATGGTTGCCCTCTTCGGCGGTCTGGTCGTTGCCATGCTGCTCGGGCTCGGGAAGAATACCAACTTCGGTTTCGGCCCGGAATGGCAATGTACGCCGATGCCGAAGGGCGACCCGATCTGCGTCAGGCTCATCGCCAAGGATGAGGCGAAGTGACCGGAATTATCGCCTGATCACCAGGGGCGACCGTCGGCTTTCCCAGCCCTCGCGTTCCAGCGTCGGCACGTCGTGCTCCTCGCTGGGATAGCCGAGGCAGAAATAGCCGATCAGCGTCCATTCGGGCGGTGTATCGAGGATCTTGGCCATCTCGGCCGCGTCGAGGATCGACACCCAGCCCATGCCGATGCCTTCTGCCCGCGCCGCCAGCCACAGAGTATGCACCGCCATGACGGCCGAATAGTCGATGGTCGCCGGCATGGTCATGCGGCCAAGCCCGTGACCTTGTTCAGTCGTACGGTCGGCGAAAACCGCGAACTGGCAGGGTGCTTCGTTGAGACCGGCAAGCTTCAGCCGGGCATAGAGCGCTGCGCGCTCGCCCGAAAAGCATGTAAGCGCCTCGGCATTGCAGCGCTCGAAAGAGCCTCTCACGGCCGCGCGCCGTTCGGCGCTGTCGACCACAACGAAGCGCCACGGCTGGCTGAGCCCGACGGACGGCGCGATGCTGGCAAGCTCCAGCAGCCGTTCCAGCGTCCCCTCGGGCAAAGCCGTCCGTTCGAAGCGCCGCACATCCCGACGCCAGCGCAGCAGCGTAACGAGCCCGGCGCGAAAATCGGCGGTGAAATCGGGAGGTGACGACATGGCGGTCTCGCTAGGAGTAAGGCAGTAGGGCAGTAGGGCAGTAGGGCAAGGTTTAGTTGAGGCAGTCCGAGCACCGTAACCTACTGCCCTACTGCCTTATTGCCCATTGCCTTACTGTGCCGCCTCCACCGTGCGGCCGAGGCCGTCATGAAGGTCGAGGCAGCGTTCGAACCATTGCGCAACGATGTCGCTATCGTCGAGCAAGCGGTAGGGCGAGGTGATGCGCGCCCATTGCAGCGCGCCGAAGACGATGTAATCGGCAAAGAGCGGCAAGGCGCCGCCGATGAACGGCTGATAGCCGAGCATCGAACGCAGCGGCTCCAGCGCGGCACGGAAGCCGGCGAGCCCGGCATCGCGGGCCGCCGTCACCGCTTCCAGCGGCTTGCCGAAGCGCTGCTCGCGGCTGGAGCGGAAATAGGCGGCGTTCTCGTCGTCCTGCATGGCGTGGATGTCGAGCAGCGCGGCCGTGGTGACATAGGGATGGATGGTGAGTTGCGACCAGCGCTCGATGAAACGCGCCATCGCCTTGCCGCCGTCGCCGGCAAACAGCGTCGGCCGCTCGGGATAGGTCTCGTCCAGATAGAGCGCGATGGCGAAGGAATCGGCCACCACACGATCGCCGTCGCGGATCACCGGCACGGTCTTCGAGACACCGCCCTCGACCCTGGGCACGTCGAGAAAGCGGGTCGGCAGGCTGGATCTGTCGAGACCTTTATGTGCAAGCGCCATGGCGACCTTCCAGCAATGCGGGCTGAACGGACGGGTCGTGTCGCGTCCGACGAGTTCATAGAACAGAATGGCCATTGGCGGCTGCGTCCTCGCGGTCTAATTAGGCGCCTGCGGCTGAAGCGGAACTCGTCGGCGGGAAGAAAAGATGAAACAGCATTTCATGATGTTTGCGGCCTACAATCAATGGGCCAATGGCCGCATCTACAATGCTGCCGCCGATCTCGTGGACGAAGAATTCGAAAGGGACGTCGGCGCCTTCTTCGGCTCGATGGCCGGCACGCTCAATCATCTGCTGGCCGCGGACCGCGTCTGGATGAAGCGCTTCACCGGCACGGGCGACGCACCGTCGCGAACCGACGCCGTCCTCCACCGTGCTTTGCCTGTCCTGTGGCAGGCGCGCGAGGCGGAGGACAAGAGGATCATCGGCTGGATCGACGGCATGAGCGACAAGGCGCTTGCCGGCCGCTTCTCCTACATGACGCTTTCCGATATGCGCACCGTTTCGCAGCGACTGGCGCCGGCGCTCAGCCACTTCTTCAACCATCAGACCCATCATCGCGGCCATGCCCACATGATCCTGACCGTGCTTGGCCGGCCCTCCGTGCCGCTCGATCTGGTGCTGTTCCAGCGCAGCGAGGAAGGCCGCGCCTACGCCTGATGCACCTTCCTGCAATCCGAGTGGTAGATTCCTCAAATTTAAAAATTTGAGCAAGTTCGTCTAAATTCTTCTTGCCGCAGCGTAGAGATTAAAAACCACGACTCTTCATATGCACAAAAGCTAAAGAAACCAAAACACCGCTCTCCGCGTATCTTATCGAAAAAGAACGAGTGCGTTTAGATCTGTGAGTGCTGAAATGCGAAAATAGAAAACCACACAGGAGAGTGTTATGGCCAGTATCGTAAAGAGAATCGCCAGTACATTGGCGAGTGGTGCAATCATCGTTATTCTCGCCATGCCTGCGAACGCCCAAAGCGTCGGGCTTGGTGGACTTGGCGGCGTATCCGTCGGCGGAAACAGAGCCGACGCCAATGCGGGCGGGCCAAATGGAGCTGACGCAAATGCATCTTTCGGCGGTAGCAGAACCAGTGCCAACGTTTCGATCGGCGGCACAAATGGCGCCGATGGGACTGCCACCATCGGCGGCAGCAGTTCCACAGCTACCGCATCCATCGGTGGCACCAACGGCGCTGGAGCAAATGCGACTTTGGGCAACGGCACCAACAGCGCGGTCGGCGTGACACTCGGCGGCACGAGCGCCAATGTCGGAGTTGGAACGCCAGGGGTTCCTGGCACCCTCGGCACTGCGGCAACTGCCACCACGCCGGCTATGCCGGGCGTCGTCGCCAGCATGTCGAGCAGCCAGCTGACACGCATGAAGAAGCGCTGCATCGATGTGCTCAGCAGCGAGGGCACCTACGACAGCGACCTGCGGCAGCTCTGCCTGATGATCTCCCGTCGCTGAGACGGGGTTCGCCGGGAGTGTCGAACCAGCCGTGGGGCTTTACGGCACTCTCCTACTGCATGCCCCGGACTTCCCGAGGACATGCGCTGACGAGAAGCCTCCGGCCAGTCGGAAAGCCCGCCACGCAAGTGGCGGGCTTTTTGTGACCGCCGGCATCTTCACGGCGATGGCCGTGCTTTCGACGGGCTGTTAACCACATTACAATTGAAGGCAAGGTTTTAGGGTTTCATTTGTGTTCCTACTGCAAAATGGCGGACACGGTGGAGAATGGCATGCGGATCGATCTGTCGCCCACGAGTTGGGGCAGGGTCATAGTGGTCACAGTTGTCGGCACGGCGATCTGTATCGCGGCTGCCTTCTTTGTCGATTCCTACAATTTTTCGTCGCTGTCGCCTGATGCGTTGCGCTGGGCGCAACTCACCGACCTGCTGCTGCCGCTTGTGCTGGGTGGATCGTTCTTCTCTTTCCTGATGTACAAGATGCGTCAGCTGGCCATCGCCCAGAAAGAGCTGAGCATCGTCGCGGCGACCGACAGCCTGACGGCGGTGTTCAACCGCGGCGCGTTTTCAATGCTGGTTGAAGCCTATCTCGACCAGGCGCGCAGCCAGGTCGTCGTCAATGCCGGCGCCTTGCTGATCGTCGACGCCGACCATTTCAAGACCATCAACGATCGACTGGGTCACGATTGCGGCGATCAGGCGCTGAAGCTGATTGCCGAGACGATCAAGGCCCAGCTGCGCGGCGCCGATATTGTCGGACGCATCGGCGGCGAGGAGTTCGCCGTTTTCCTGCCCGGCGCCGACCCGTCGCAGTCCTGGCTGGTCGCCGAGGGGATCCGGCGGCGCATCCGCGAGGTCGAATTTGCCCCGGGTGGACGACCTTGTCCGCTCTCGGTGAGCATCGGCGGCGTCGCCTTCAGCGGGCCCACCACCTATGCCGACATGTTCCTGACGGCCGACCGGCACCTCTACAAGGCCAAGTCGAACGGGCGCGACCAGGTCAGTTTTGAGACAACCGGGCCGCGCGGCCTGCTGACCGGCGATCCGGCAACGTTCCATTGAGATTGAGCGATAGGTCAGAGCGGGCCTGATCAGGCGGATCACTGCAACGCCGACCTGATATAGCGCAGTGGAGCTGTTACCGTCCGGTCTGGCTGCAGGCGGTGGAGGTTCTGGTGCTGGCCGATACCGGCTTCTACCTGGCGCATCGCGCCTTTCACGCCGTCCCGTTCCTGTGGCGCTTCCATTCGATCCACCACAGCATCGAGGAGATGGATTGGCTGGCCGCGCACCGCGTCCATCCTGTCGACCAGATCCTGACCAAATCGGCCTCGTTCGTGCCGGTTTTCGCGCTCGATTTTTCGAGCACCGCCATACTGATCTTCACACTGATCTATCAGTGGCAGTCGCTGTTCATCCATTCCAACACGCGTATCAAGGTCGGACCGTTGAAATGGCTTCCGGCGTCACCGCAGTTTCATCATTGGCATCATGCCAATGAGCGTGAAGCCTGGGACAAGAATTTCGCCGGGCAGCTGCCTTTGCTCGACATGCTGGGAGGCACGTTGTTCATGCCCTACAGGATGCCGCAGAAATACGGCACCGATGATCCGGTCCCGCCGCTCTATCATCAGCAGCTTGCCTATCCGTTTGTCGGCAGCACCGGACAGCTCGCGCAAGCTGCAAGGCTGGCCGAAGCCGCACCTACGCCGGCCGGCAAGTCCGATTGATCTTTTCGCCGGCCAGGTTTGATCCGCCGTCTCAGGCGGCGTAGCCGCCATAGCCGCGCGCGACCGGCTTGACCGAGATGATCGGCTGGACTGGTGGCCAGAGGATGCCGGCCGTCACCGCAAAGGTGATCAGCGCATCGCGCGCGGCCTCAGTCGAGATTTCGCCGGTGCGTGCCGCCTCGCAGGCCTTCACCGCGGCGCCATAGCTCACGCGTCGGCGCGACGGCGGAAATTCGGTCAGGAAATCATGCATTTCGAACAGCGAGGCGAGCATGCGTTTGTGGCCGGCGCCAACGGTGACGGCAACCGGGGTGAAGAACATCGCGTCGTGCATTCTGGCCTCTCTGGATTGGCGGAGGGGAGGCGGTCGCCGCTCTCCGATCAGGGTTGGACGCCAGAAAACGCGGCGCGGGGCCTGAGGTTCCATGACAGAGAATTTTGCTTTTTGACGTCGCTCCCCCGGTCGGCATCCGCGGTTGCAGCCGGCGGCTATTTCCACATGCCGCGCATGCGGGCACCGAGGTCGACCCGAACGTCAGGTCTGTGGCGAGGATCGTCCTTTGCGTGGACGCTCGCCCACGAGGTCTGCTCGAAGGCGCCGAGGATGGAGGCCGGTATGAAGCGGCTGCGTGAGGCATAAACGTTGCGGTCGCCGCGCGCCGGCTGGTTGTGCGGATAAAAGCGCTGCGGCGTCACCAGGTGCAGGCCGTCCTTGGCCCGCGTCATCGCGACGTAAAGCAGCCGGCGCTCCTCCTCGATGTCTTCCTTGGTGCCGACGCCGAGATCGGCCGGGATGCAGCCATCGACGGTGTTGAGCACGAAGACGTTCTTCCATTCCTGGCCCTTGGCCGAATGGATGGTCGACAGGATCAGATAGTCCTCATCGCGATGCGGCGGCCCGGCCTGGTCGCTGGTCGCATCCGGTGGATCGAGCGTCAGTTCGGTCAGGAAGCGCTCGCGCGAGGCGTAGCCGAAGGCGATCTGCTCGAGCTGCAGGAGGTCGGCTCGCCGCGTCGTTGCATCCTCATGCATGCGCTCAAGATGCGGCTCGTACCACAGCCTGACCTGTTCGAGATCGGCCGGCCATTTGCCTGACCTGGCGCGCAGGCCGGAATAGAGCGTGACGAATGCCGGCCAGTCCTCCGCGGCGCGTTGCGGCGGCCGGTAACGGGCCAGCCCCATCGCTTCATCGAGCGATGTCGCCATGGTCTCGACGACGGCGCTGGCCGCCGAAGGGCCGATGCCGGGCAGAAGCTGCAGCACGCGAAAGCCGGCGACGCGGTCGCGCGGGTTCTCGGCAAAGCGCAGCACCGCCAGCACGTCCTTGACGTGGGCGGCGTCAAGGAATTTCAGACCGCCGAACTTGACGAACGGGATGTTGCGGCGCGTCAGCTCGATCTCCAGCGGCCCGCTGTGATGCGAGGCACGAAACAGCACCGCTTGCGACTTCAGCACCGTGCCGGCCTCGCGCTCGGCGAGGATCGCCTGGCAGACATAATTTGCCTGTTCAGCCTCGTCGCGCACGCTGACCAGTTTCGGCTTTTGCGAGGATTTGCGCTCCGACCACAGATTCTTGGTGAAGCGCTCCGACGCTTCGGAAATCACCGCATTGGCCGCAGCCAAAATGGTCACGGTCGATCGGTAGTTGCGCTCCAGCATGATGACGTCTGCGGCTCGCGTGAATTGCTGGGGGAAATCCAGGATGTTGCGCACCTCGGCGGCGCGGAACGAATATATCGACTGCGCGTCGTCGCCGACCACCGTCAGTCCGGCGCCGTCCGGCTTCAGCGCTGAAAGGATCGAGGCCTGCAGTCTGTTGGTGTCCTGGTATTCGTCGACCAGCACATGATCAAAACGGGAAGAAAGATGCGTGGCGATTTCAGGCTCGACCGCCATCTGCGCCCAGTAGAGCAGCAGGTCGTCGTAATCGAGCACGTTCTGCGCCTGCTTGGCCTCGACATATCCGGCGAACAGCGCCTTTAGCTGTTCTGCCCACCCTGAGCACCAGGGAAAAGCCGCACCCAGCACCTCGCCGAGCGGCGCCTGCGCGTTGACAGTGCGCGAATAGATCGCCAGGCACGTGCCCTTGGTCGGAAAACGGCTTTCGGTCTTCGAAAAGCCGAGTTCATGCCGGGCAAGATTCATCAGGTCGGCGGAATCCTCGCGATCGTGGATGGTAAAGGTCGGATCGAGGCCGATCGTTAGTGCATAGTCGCGCAACAGCCGGGCGCCAATGCCATGAAATGTACCCGCCCAACTCAGCGCGTCGGCGATGACGGACGCATCGCGGCCCAGCACCTCGCCGGCAATGCGTTCGACCCGTCTGGCCATTTCGCTGGCAGCGCGGCGCGAGAACGTCATGAGCAGGATGCGTCGCGGATCGGCGCCCTTGACGATCAGATGCGCAACCCGGTGGGCCAGCGTGTTGGTCTTGCCGGAGCCGGCGCCGGCAATCACCAGCAACGGTCCCGCGATCTGGCCGTCGCCATGTTCGACGGCCAGCCGCTGCTCGGCGTTGAGCTTGGCGAGATAGGCGGGCTGCAGGGTCGAATCATTGATGGCGATGGTCATCGCCCATCAAGCATCGTTTCTGCTTTGTTCGCAACGGGCTACCGCAGCTCGGCCTCTACCGGGCTTTATCCCTGTGGGGATGGCTGGCCTATCTCCGCGGGGCGACGCCCATTGCCGCCGACTGGCGTCGCAAGGCGCGTTCGTCGCCGGGCATCGGCAGCGGTTCGAAATTGTCAGGCACCTCGTCGATGATTTTTCTGGCGGCGCGATAGGCCGCATAGGCGACAAGGCCGGTTATGAGCAGACGGATCATGGCGCGATCTCCTTTGCTCAACCAACCGCAGAGGCGGCGTTTTGTTCCAGCCGGTGGCGCCGCCCGATGAGGTGTGCAACCAAAGCCGAACCACCTCGTTGCCTTTACGAAGGAGAGGGCAGACCCAGGGAGGTTGCCATGAAAGGGTTTCCGATTGCGGTCCCGATTCTGCTGGCGATGGCGCTCGCGGCCTGCGACAACAACATCCAGCCGACCAAGGCGCCCGTGGTCGACCAAGTCCCGCAGCCGGCGCCGAAGTCACCCATGGGTGGCGACCAGGCGCCGCCGGCGCAATAGATCGGGCCATCGCGGCCAAGATGAATCTTTACCGCCCCAGCAGATTTCGGGCGGCATGAAGCACGGTGGACCAGCGTGATACCGCCTTGTCCAGTTCGAAGACGAGATAGCGTGCGGGTTCAGCGCCGACGGACTTCAGTCCGTGCATTGCACCGGCAGGGTGATAAAGCAGCGCCGGAGCCGAAACCCGCTTGCCCAGCGTCTCAATCGCACCGGAGAACAGGACAATTGCCACGTCATAACGGTCGGCATGGGGCGCGTAGCCGACGCCAGGCATTGCGATCGAGACATGACAGTGCAATCGATCGAGCCATCTGGTCTTCGCGTTGAGGATGGTCCCCCGATTGCGCTTGCCGAGATCCGCGGCGGCAAACAGCGTGTCTGAGCTCCGCACGAAGGCCAGCTTCGACGCTTCACCGGGCGCATGGCCTCGCTCGTTGCGCCATTTGAGCATCGTGTAGAGCACTGGTTTGTCGCTGGCATTGACCAGCGTGTGCGGCTGGAAGGCGGGGTAATAGGCGAAATCGCCTGCGTTCATCGTTTCGCTTCGAATGCTCTCAGACCCGACATCGTCGGCAGTTATCAACGCTGCTTGCCCCGAAACGACGATGAGGATCTCTTCTTCCACATGGGTGTGCAGTGAATGCGGCGTGGCGCCGGGCGCCAGTACCGACGAGTGCGCGTCCATGAATTCGATCTTGGCCGTGCGGCCGCGAAAGTGCGGCATCGAGGCGAAATGTGCCACCGGCTTGGCCGGCAGTTCGGGCAGATCGACCACGGCGTTCGGTATTGCGGCAAGCCTGCGCGGGCCGGGCGGTCTGGCGATCTGGTTGATACCGATCGGCGAGCGGCCGGAAACGACCAGTACCGGCGGTCTTGGCTCCGTCTTGAAATGGAACGGCCAATCGAAGGCCTCAGGAATGAAAACGGCGCGGTCGGCGCGGGCATATTGCAGCAGCAAGGCGACGCGCGCAGTCGTCGACGGGTTGTGCGAGCCATGCCAGACTCTGCCGTCAAAGATCAGCGCGGCACCATCGCAAACGTCGGGCTGAACGATTGTTGCGTCTTCAGCAAAAGTCCGCGCTGCATCCAGCACAGCCGCATCGGAATTTTCCGCCGCATTCATTCCAAGCCTGGCTTTGATCTCCTGAACCGTGGCGCCATAGCGGTGCGAACCCCTGACGAATTTGAGGCCCGACGCGGAATTTGTGTTCTCCAGGCCGAGCCACACGGTCAGGAAGCCGCCATCGGCCGATGACGATTCAACATCGCAGTGAAACGGATGCTCCGTGTCCGGACGCCTGATGACGACATGCGCGGCCCACAGAATGATGTCTTCGCCGAGGACCGGACGTACCAGCGCGAGGATGCGCGGGTCGCTGGCGATCTTGTAGTAGTGATGATTGGCGACAGCGGACGCCTTGCTCCACACCTTCTTTTTCTGGCGTTCCTTGATCAGCCTGGGCAGAAGTCGGCCCCGTTCCTTTCGGCTTAGAACCGGAAACGGACCAGCGAAACCGTCGCGCTCAATGTCGTCGATCATCAATCAGCTTTTTAGGTGAACCCAATCGGAACCGATTGCCTGAGCCGAGAGTACGACAGGCGCGCATCGCAAAACAAGAGCGGAGAAGAAGGCCGGCGCTGCTCGGGAGGAAGCTGAAAGCGCCGGCCAAGCGGGAAAACAGGCCCGCCGCACGACCGAAGATAGCTGAGTCTTTCCTCTGCGTCATGAGGTGACCCGCATCGACCTGCTCATGACGGCGCTCCTGCACAAAATCAGCGGAAAACCCTGAAATCCTGCAGCATCTCGCCACGACTGGTCCGCTCTGCAAGGGTATAGCCGGAAAGATGAAAAAGCTTCTGTCCGGTGGCCTCATGTTCGCCTCGATCACAATCGCGGCGCTGGTCTTGTGACCGTGGTCTACAACCATCGGGAACGGCTGAGCGATCGTCAGCTGATCGCGATAGCGGTTGCCGATGCTGTAAAATCTCCACATGGCCCGATCAGATACAGTTCCGCCGACGAGCGGATGAGGCTCAATCCGGGATGCTGCATTGTGGGCAAGAACACTCTCAGTAGGAGCGACCTCAGGCCTTAGCCTGCCGCAACACCGGGCCGCTGGCGATCTCGGCGTCCAGCTGGCACTGTGTCAGCGCCGCCTCGGCCATGATCCACTGCTTGAACAGGTCCACCTTGCGCGCATAGAGCGCGGTGGCCGGGCTGACGAAATACCAGC
Organism: Mesorhizobium sp. P3_A2; assembly: GCF_056403115.1. NCBI lineage: Bacteria > Pseudomonadati > Pseudomonadota > Alphaproteobacteria > Hyphomicrobiales > Phyllobacteriaceae > Mesorhizobium > Mesorhizobium sp. P3_A2. Next base: position 261,221 of record NZ_JBFUGC010000007.1, on the reverse strand, counting down.
CGGCACTGTTGGGGTGATGCACGGCAAACGGTGCCACCAGCCGCTCGGCGCGGATGTCGCTCGCCATATAGGCGCGGTTGGCGACTGCAAAGCCCATGCCGGCATTGGCCGCTTCATACGACATCATGCAGGAATCGAAATAGATGCTCTTGGCCTCGCCGAGCACGGAACTCGCGCCGGCAAAACCCAGCCACGACTGCCAGTTCTGCGTGCAGGTGTCGGAATGCAGCAGCGTAAAATGCCTGAGGTCGTCCGGCGTCACCTTTGACACCGGCTTGTCGCCGAGAATCTCCTGGAACAGCTTTCTGCTGCATACCGGCGTCAAATCCTCCTTGAACAAGAGGTCCGCCGCCAGGTCGGGAAAGTTGCCATCGCCATAGCGGATCTCGAGGTCGAACTCGGAAGTAGCGAACTCATTGGTGGCGTAGGAGGTCGAGACGCGCATCTCGATTTCGGGATATTGCCGCTGGAACAGCGGCAGGCGCGGAAACAGCCAACGCGCGGCGAAAGTCGGCAGCACCGAAATCTTCAGCACATGCGCCTGCGACTGTCCGGTCGCTTCCATGCTGGCCGCCACGATCCGCTCCAATGCCTCGCGAACGCGCGACACATAGGTCTCGCCCTCGGGCGTCAGCGAAACCGCATTGCCGCCGCGCTGGAAGATCTTGAAGCGCAGCTGGTCCTCAAGACTCTTGACGCGCTGACTGACCGCGGAAGCAGTAATGAACTGCTCTTCGCCGGCGCGCGTAAAGTTACGGTGCCGGGCGGCACTTTCCACAATCTTCAGCGAATTGAGGTTGACCTGACTGAGCAGACGCACGCGTTTCGACCTTAAGCTGGGCTTACACTAGCACCAGCATTCCTAATTTTACAGGGGTGGGGGAATTAATCGACTGTTTACCAAGTGATGCCCCCACCCTGGAGAAGTAGAATGAACGCCCATACCATTCCCGATTTGCGCTATGCGATGAGCCGTGAAGCCATTATCGGTCACGAAACAGCCTGGAAAGTGTCGAGTTTTGGCGTCGCGCAGTATCTGCACGGCTACGATCCGGCGTTGCTGGCGGCAATCGAGGAGGCGGCGTTGAAGCTCAAGTCCAGCCACGCCGTGCACAAGCATCTCGATCTGACCTTCATCACCGGTGCCGATCGCTTCATCCCGGAGATCAAGGAACTGCTGCATGACAAGCTGCGCCTGGAGCGTCTGTCCGATATGATGGGCACCAAGCTCGAGCCTTACCCGCTGTCGATCGTCGGCTCGACCGTCACTTTCATGAATCCCAAGGATGGCGCCGTCGATTGGCATTGCGACGGTGTTCCGGTCACCGAACTCATTCCGCTTTCGATCAGCAATCCGCTGGTTGGCGGCCATCTCGAAATCTACTGCGACGATTCCGAAACCGGCCGCGCCATCCTCGAATCCGGCCGCGAGATCCCACGCAACCGCATCATGCGCATCGACCACAAGATGAACTACGCGACGCTCGGGCAGTTTCTTGGCGTTCTGCACCGGACGGCACCGATCCAGTTCGGTGACCGCGTCACGCTGGTGCTCAACCAGCGCTCGGTGGCCAAGCCCTATGTCGACGACAACCGCATGTTCTATCTCGCAGCCGACAATGACCATGATCGCGAATGGGTCAACGAACTGGCCGAAGACGTCTGGACAAACCAGCTGCCGGCCTATCGCCGCTTCGAGGAAGAACGTCCGGTTGCGGCGGCGACCGATGCGCCGCTCCCGGGCGGCCCAAGGGAATCATGGTAGCCAGCGCATAGAAGTGGACACCGGTTTGACCGTCGGTTCGGAAGAAATCATGGTCGGCGACAGGGACAGGGCGCCGTCCCGGCCTTCCCGGGACGGGCCGGGCTCGCCATCGGCCCTGGTCTTCGCCGCCGGCGCGGTCGCCCTGTGGTCGACCAACGCGCTGGTCGGCAGATCCCTGCTGGCCAGCCATCCGGTGTCGCTGGTGCAGTTGCTGCAGTTTTGCGGAGCGGCGCTGGTGTTCGCCGTCATCCATTTGGCGAGCCGCAAGAACGCGACCCCCGAAAGGGCAGCCACGGGCGCCCAGGCGGTCGCGGTCGGCATCATCGGCCTGGTCGGCACCATGGTGCTGCAATACATCGCCTTTGCCTCCATGCCGGTGATCGAGGCAAATCTCGTCGCCTACACCTGGCCGCTGATGGTTGCGGCGGCGGTCATCGTGCTGGGCAAGCCGCAGCGCCCCGTGCTTCTCGGCTTGACTGCCGTGCTCGGCTTTGTCGGCGTGGCGTTGGTGATCTCGGGTGGTCGCGGCCAGCCATTTCTCCAGGGCAGCATCGTCGGCTATCTCGCCGCCTTCGGCTCGGCGCTGTGCATGGCGTTCTATTCGATCGCGATCGCTCGCCTGACCACTCCGTCGGAGCGTTTGCTTTTGCCTTCGGCACTGGTCGGCGTCGGCCTGACCTTGCTGTGGTGTGTTCACGACGGCACGGCCTGGCCAGCTGGCGCGGACCTCCTGCTTGGCCTCTATCTCGGCGCCGGTCCGATGGGGCTGGGCTATTATTTCTGGTCGCGCGCCTTGAAGCTCGAAGGCGGCGGCAAGGTTGCGGTTGTCGCCTATCTGACGCCGATCGCCTCGACGCTGCTGCTGACGCTGTCCGGTGAAAGGCTGACGCTGACCGCGATTGCCGGTGCGGTCCTCGTCATCGGTAGTTGCATTGCGGTGGGCATAGAACGCTCGGAGGCTGAAAACCATGCTTGACGACGATGAACGCCTCGCCAGACAGGAAGCATACTGGCTGATCAAGGAGTTCGGCGCCGAGGCGCCGCTCTATGCCGCGATGAAAGCCGAAAAGGCGATCGAGCAAAAAGACTTCGGGCGGTGCGCCCGCTGGAAACGTATTCTAGAGATATTGGCCGACTCCACACCCGTCGGTTCCGCAACGGCGAAATCAGCTGCTTCGAAGTATTAGATTTTCTAATTTGCAACGTTGCAACGTGATGTGGAAACATCCTCCTGCACCGATTCTTGATGATTTACTGACGCTTAACGACCCGCTGGGGGGTGCTGTTAAGTGGATACATCGAGAACACTCTTCAAAAAAAGCCGGCAAATGCATCACCGGCGGGAGAAAAACAAATTGCAAACTCTCGACAACAAGACTGCTATTGAACTGACCGCCGACATTGTATCGGCCTATGTCGGCAACAATCCACTGCCAGCTTCTAGTCTACCGGACTTGATCGCAAGCGTCAGCGCTTCGGTTCGTAAGTTGGGCAATGCCCCCGCCGTGGAGAGCCCTGTGCTTAACCCGGCCGTCAATCCGAAGCGTTCGGTGTTTCCCGACCACATCGTCTGCCTCGAGGACGGCAAGAAATTCAAGTCGCTGAAGCGCCACTTGATGACCGATCATGGCCTCAGCCCGGACGAGTATCGCACCAAATGGAGCTTGCCGCCGGACTATCCGATGGTGGCGCCGAACTATTCCGCGACCCGTTCGGCATTGGCCAAATCCTCGGGCCTCGGCCGCAAGCCGGCCGTTCCGGCCGCCACGGCCAAGGTGACGAAGCGCAAGACGAAGGCCTGACCCAGGTCGTCTCTGAAAGTTATCGGTTTGCAGTCATGGACGGCGCGCTTCAGGCGCGCCGTTTTCATGCCTTATGCCCCGGCCGGCCCTCCAAGCCCTTGCGAAGCGCCGCCCTCCCGTGCAAAAGCCCCGGCATGCTTATCATCAACGACCTTTCGCTCCGCATGGCCGGACGCCTGCTTCTCGACCATGCCTCGCTGACCTTGCCGGCCGGCACCAAGGCCGGCCTCGTCGGCCGCAACGGCACTGGCAAGACGACCTTGTTCAAGGCCATCACCGGCGATTTCCCTTCTGAGACCGGCTCGATCAGCCTGCCGAAAAACACCCGCATCGGCCAGGTGGCGCAGGAAGCGCCGGGCACCGAGGAGCCGCTGATCGAGATCGTGCTCAAGGCCGACCTCGAGCGCACTGCGCTGCTTGAGGAGGAGAAGACCGCCACCGACGCGCACCGCATCGCCGACATCCACATGCGGCTGGCCGATATCGATGCGCACTCGGCCGAGTCGCGCGCGGCCACCATCCTTGCTGGCCTCGGCTTCGATGATGCGGCGCAGCGCCGCCCGGCCTCGTCCTTCTCTGGCGGCTGGCGTATGCGCGTGGCGCTCGCCGCGGTGCTGTTTGCCGAGCCCGACCTTCTGCTGCTCGACGAGCCGACCAACTATCTCGATCTCGAAGGCACGCTGTGGCTGGAAAACTATGTGTCGAAGTATCCGCACACGGTGCTTCTGATCTCGCACGACCGCGACCTGCTCAACCGCGCCGTCAATTCCATCGTCCATCTCGACCAGAAGAAGCTGACCTTCTGGCGCGGCGGCTACGACCAGTTCGAGCGCCAGTACACCGAGCAGAAGGAGTTGCAGGAGAAGGGCCGCGTCAAGCAGGAAGCCGCGCGGAAGCATATGGAATCCTTCGTCGAGCGCTTCCGCGCCAAGGCGTCCAAGGCCAGGCAGGCGCAGTCGCGCATCAAGGCGCTGGAGAAGATGAAGCCGATCGCGGCGATCGTGAACGACACCGTGCGGCCGTTCTCTTTCCCCGAGCCTGTGAAGACGGTGGCGTCGCCGATCGTGGCGCTGAACAACGTCAATGTCGGCTACACCGAAGGCCAGCCGATCCTGAAGAAGATGACGCTGCGCATCGACGCCGACGACCGCATCGCGCTGCTCGGCGCCAATGGCAATGGCAAGTCGACCTTCGCCAAGCTTCTGTCGGGCCGGTTGAAGCAGGAAACCGGCACCATGACGGTTGCGCCCGGGCTGAAAGTGGCGATCTTCGCCCAGCATCAGCTCGACGATCTCAGGCCGGAGGAAAATGCCTACGAGCATGTCCGCCGGCTGATGCCGGAAGCGCCGGAATCCAAGGTGCGCGGCCGCGTCGCCCAGTTTGGCCTCACCACCGAAAAGATGAATACGGCGGCTAAGGACCTGTCCGGCGGCGAGAAGGCGCGGCTCCTGATGGGCCTGTCAGCTTTCGAGGGGCCGAATCTGTTCATCCTCGACGAGCCGACCAACCATCTCGACATCGACAGCCGTGAATCCTTGATCCATGCGCTGAACGAGTTTCCCGGCGCCGTCATCCTGATCTCGCATGACCGCCATCTGCTGGAGGCGACCGCCGACCGGCTGTGGCTGGTCAAGGACGGCGCGGTCAATCCCTATGATGGCGACCTCGAGGACTACAAGACGCTGGTTACCGGTGTCTCCGGCGACCGTCGCGGCAAGCGCGAGGCCGAGAAGGCGTCGAAGGCCGATCGCCGCCGCGATGCGGCAGCGCGCCGCGCCGCCTTTGAGCCGCTGGCCAAGGAAATCCGCGCCACCGAGGCGCTGATGGACCGCATCCGCAAGCGCATCGACCTGATCGAGGACGAACTCGCCAACCCGGCGGTGTATGAAAAGGATCCGTCGACGGCGACCCGGCTCGCCAAGGAGCGCTCGCAGCTGGCCCAGCAGCTTGCCGGCCACGAGGAAAAGTGGCTGACCATGTCGGCCGAATATGAGGAAGGCACGGCGGAGTGATTTACCCTCCCCCTTGTGGGGAGGGTCGATCCGCGAAGCGGAGCGGGGTGGGGGTCTGCGCCGCACCGCACCCCGGCGCCACGCGCCGACCCTCCCCATCAAGGGGAGGGTAAGATCTGGCCCAACACGCCGCGTCTGGAACCCGCTAGACACGCACCATGAACCAGCACGCCAAGCTCCGCATCGGCCACTCAGCCTGTCCGCATGATTGCCCGTCGACCTGCGCACTCGAGGTCGAATTGCTCGACGGCAACCGCATTGGCCGCGTCCATGGCGCCAAGGCTGACACCTACACTTCCGGAGTCGTCTGCGCCAAGGTCGCGCGCTACGCCGACCGTGTCCACCATCCGGACCGGCTGCTGAAACCGCTGGTGCGGGCCGGCGCCAAGGGCGAGGGCGTCTGGAAGGACTCGAGCTGGGAAGCGGCGCTCGACCTCGTCGCCGAGAAATTCATCGCGGCGGAAGAAAAATACGGCTCGGAGACAGTCTGGCCTTATTACTATGCCGGCACGATGGGGCTGGTGCAGCGCGACGGCATCGACCGTTTGCGCCACGCCAAGAAATATTCGGGCTTCTTCGGCTCGATCTGCACCAACCTGGCCTGGACCGGCTGGATGATGGGGGCGGGCGCCTTGCGCGGGCCGGACCCGCGCGAGATGGCCAAATCGGACTGCGTGGTGATCTGGGGCACCAACGCCGTGGTCACGCAAGTCAATGTCATGACCCACGCCATCAAGGCGCGCAAGGAACGCGGAGCGAAGATCGTCGTCATCGACGTCTATGAGAACGCGACGATGAAGCAGGCCGACATGGGCCTGGTGCTGAAGCCCGGCACCGACGGCGCGCTGGCCTGCGCGGTCATGCATGTGCTGTTTCGCGACGGCATGGCCGACCGCACCTATCTCGAAAAGTACACCGACGATTCGCGCGGGCTGGAAGAGCATCTCAGGACCCGCACACCGGAGTGGGCGGCCACCATCACCGGACTAAGCGTCGCCGAGATCGAAGATTTCGCCCGTCTCGTCGGCACGACCAAGAAAACCTATTTCCGCCTTGGCTACGGTTTTTCGCGCCAGCGCAACGGCTCGGTCAACATGCATGCAGCGTCCTGTATCGCCGCCGTTACCGGCGCCTGGCAATATGAGGGCGGTGGAGCCTTGCACTCCAATTCCGGCATCTTCAAGCTCAACCAGGAGCTGCTCGAAGGCACGCAGATGCGCGATCCTTCGATCCGTTATCTCGACCATTCACGCATCGGCCCGGTGCTGACCGGTGCGGCGGACGCGCTCTATGGCGGCCCGCCGGTAACGGCGATGCTGATCCAGAACACCAACCCGGTGAATGTCGCCCCCGAGCAGCGGCTGGTGAAACAGGGGTTCCTGCGCGACGATTTGTTCACCTGCGTACACGAGCAGTTCATGACCGACACGGCAAAGCTCGCCGATGTCGTGCTGCCGGCGACGATGTTCCTGGAGCATGACGACGTCTACAAAGGTGGTGGCAACCAGCACATCACGCTTGGCCCCAAGCTGATCGAACCGCCTGTAGGTCCGCGCACCAACCATTTCGTCATCGAGCAACTGGCCGAACGTCTCGGCGTCGCCGACCGGCCGGGCTTTGGCCTCACCGAGCAGCAGCATATCGACATCATCCTCGGCAAACGCGGGCTGGGCAGTTTCGCCAGCCTGAAGGAAGACAAATGGGTCGACCTGCAGCCGGATTTCGAGGCGGCGCATTTCATCAATGGCTTCGGTCACGCCGACAAGAAATTCCACTTCCGCGCCAACTGGAGCGGGCAGGCGGCGCCCAACCGGCCGCCGAAAAGCATGGGCCTGTTCGGGCCGGTGGCCGAGCTGCCGGAATTCCCCGACCATGTCGACCTGATCGAGGTCGCGGACGCCGAGCATCCGTTCCGGCTGACGACATCGCCGGCACGCAATTTCCTCAACTCGACCTTTTCCGAGACACCAGTGTCGAAGGCCAAGGAGGGTCGGCCGGAATTGTTGTTGCATCCAGACGACGCCGCTGCCCTTGGATTGGGCGATGGCGACCGCATCGAGGTCGGCAATCGGCGCGGCGAGGTGGTGCTGCACGCAAAACTGTTCGACGGCATCAAGCGCGGCGTGGTGATCGCCGAAGGCATCTGGCCAAACAGCGCCCATGAGCGTGGCGAGGGCATTAATGTGCTGACCAGCGCCGATGCGCCTGCGCCCTATGGCGGTGCCGCCTTCCACGACAACAAGGTCTGGTTGCGGCCGGCCGACTGAAACTTATTATCTGGGCAAAGGCACGGTGAGCCCGACCTTGACGCGGTCCATGGCGACGAAGGTGCGGAATTTTCGCACATTCTTGCTGTCGAAGAACAGTTTGCGCGTCAGCGCCTCATAGGCGCCCATGTCGGCCACGGTGATGACCAGGATGAAGTCGGCCTCGCCGGTGACGTAGTAGCATTGCTGCACCTCGGGAGCCGCCGAGAATTGCCGCTTGGTCGCGTCGATCAGGTCTGAGCGTTCGCTCTCCAGCTCGACCTCGACGAAGATGGTGATGGGCTGGCCGACCGCCGCCGGCTCGATGACCGCGACATTGCCGGCAATGACGCCAGACTTTTCCATGCGCTTGATGCGCCTCTGCACCGCCGGCGCCGACAGGTTGACGGCCTCGCCGATCAGCCGCTGCGGCGTGGTGTTGTCCCTTTGCAGGATGGCAAGGATGGCGAGGTCGAAACTGTCGAGTGAGGGCGATGTAGGCAAAGGCGCTGTTCCAACGAAACAAACTTGCATTTCGAAGGCCCAATTACAGCGCCCTTTGCGCCTCTGCTGCAATATGATTTCGTCTGACCCTCAAGGAGGCCAACCGTGTTCCTGCTCAACAGCAATACCTTGCACCGCCGGCCGCTCGATCCGGTCGATGCCGAAACGCTGGGGGTTGCCGGAGCCGACACGGTCGAGCGCTTTCTCGCCCATCGCGACAATCACCAGATAACGCCGCTGCATGCACTGCCGGCGCTGGCCGGCGAACTCGGCCTCGGCGCCATCCACATCAAGGATGAAGGCTTTCGCCTCGGCCTCGGCAGCTTCAAGGCGCTGGGCGGCGCCTATGCAGTCTTCCGCCTGGTGCTTGAGGAAGCGAGCCGGTCGCTCGGCTGGGCCGTCGATGTGGCCGATCTCGACCGGTCCGATGTTCGGGCGGTCGCAGCCGGCATGACGGTGGCCTGCGCTACCGACGGCAATCACGGCCGATCGGTTGCGCAAGGGGCGCAACTCGTCGGCGCCAAGGCTGCAATCTTCGTTCATGCCGGCGTCAGCGAGGAGCGGATTGCAGCAATAGCGCGCTATGACGCGCAGATGATCCGCGTCGACGGCAATTACGACGACTCGGTCAGGCAGGCAGCTGAGCTTTCGGCCGAGAAAGGCTGGACCGTGGTGTCCGACACCTCCTGGCCGGGCTACGAACGCATCCCCGGTCTGGTCATGCAGGGCTATACGGCGATCGTGCGCGAAGCGCTGCGCCAGTTGCCGCAACCGCCAACCCACGTCTTCGTGCAGGCCGGTGTCGGCGGCATTGCCGCTGCCGTGGCAGGCCATCTCGCCATCGTGCTCGGCGATGCCAGGCCGACCTTCATCGTGGTCGAGCCGGTGCGCGCAGCCTGCGTTGCCGCAGCGGCCCAGGCAGGCCGCGTGGTCAAGGTTGCGCACGCCCCCCCGACTGTGATGGCGATGCTTGAATGCTATGAGGCCTCTCCAGTCGCTTGGCGCGTGCTGGCGCGGGTTGCCGACGCCTTCATGACGGTGGACGAGGATGAGGCCGTCGCGGTGATGCGGCGGTTGGCGCGGCCGGCGGGCGGCGATCCGGCGATCGTTTCCGGCGAAAGTGGCGGCGTCGGCCTTGCCGGCCTGATCCGCGCGGTGGCTGACGACAGCGCCGCTCTCGGGCTCGATAGCCAATCCCGCGTGCTGTTGATCAACACCGAAGGCGCTACCGACCCGCATCGCTATGCCGAACTGGTCGGCATGACACCGGCCGATGTGCTGGCCGGCAAGATGGCAGCCGAGGCAGCATCATGATCGCCATCGATGCGAAGCGCCTGCTAGGCCGCATCCGTGAGCTCGGCACTGTCGGTCGTGACGGCGACGGCAGGCTGATCCGGCTCGCCGCTTCCGATGCCGACAAGCAAGGCCGCGACCTCTTCGTCGGCTGGCTCAGGCAAGCCGGGCTGGAAGTCGCCATCGACCGGGTCGGCAACATATTCGGCATCTGGCAAAGCGCCGACAATGCGGGGCAGGCGCCGCTGCTGATCGGCTCGCACATCGACACCGTCATCGATGCCGGCATTTATGATGGCTGCTATGGCGTACTTGCCGGGCTGGAGGTGATCGAGACGCTGAAGGCCTCGGGCGTTTCGCCCTCACGTCCGGTCGCGGTCGCCGCTTTCACCAATGAAGAGGGTGTGCGCTACACGCCCGACATGATGGGCTCGCTCGTCCATGCCGGTGGGGCTGGCGTGGACGCTATGTTGGCCGCCATCGGCACCGACGGCAGCGTGCTCGGCCAGGAACTTTCCCGGATCGGCTATGCCGGCGACCGCGACCCCGGCTTCCTCAAGCCACATGCCTATCTCGAACTGCATATCGAGCAGGGGCCGGTGCTGGAGCGCGAAGGCGTGCCGATCGGCGCCGTCGAAAATCTGCAAGGCATCTCATGGCAGCGCATCACCATCGACGGCGCCGCCAATCATGCCGGCACCACGCCGATGTCGATGCGCAGCGATGCCGGCCATGCTGCCGCCCGCGTCATCACCTTCCTGCACGATCGAGCCAAGGTTTCGAACACGCCGACGGTCGTCACCGTCGGTACGATGCGCTTCGAGCCGAATGCCATCAATGTCATTCCCGGGCGCGCCGTCTTCACTATCGACCTGCGCGATCCCGATGAACAGCGCCTGCAGGCACATGAGGCGGCGCTTGCCGCATACCTCGAAGAGCTTGCTGTGGTTGAGAACGTGTCGATTTCTGCGGAGCAACTCGCCCGCTTCGAGCCGGTGCTGTTCGATATCGGCATCGTCGAACGGATCGAGACCGCCGCGAAAAATCGCGGTCTCGGCGTCAGGCGCATGACATCGGGCGCCGGCCATGATGCACAGATGATGGCCCGCATCGCGCCGGCGGCGATGATCTTCGTGCCGAGCGCCGGCGGCATCAGCCACAATCCGCGCGAACATACCGAGGATGCCGAGCTTGTCGCAGGCACCAACATCCTGCTTGATGTCGCCAGTGAGCTTGCGAAATAGGTCGGGGGAGAAAAATGGCTGAACTCGATCGTGATGCGCTGAAGCGGGAGATGACCGTCTGGCGGCGCGATCTGCATGCGCATCCTGAATTCGGCTTTGAGGAAAAGCGCACGGCCGCCTTTGTCGCCGCGAAGCTGCGTGAATTCGGGTTGGACGATGTCGCGGAAGGCGTCGGCGGTACCGGCGTCGTCGGCACGTTGAAGCGCGGCAGCGGCAACCGGGCGATTGCGCTCAGGGCCGACATGGATGCGCTGCGCATCACCGAGCAATCGGCGGCGGCCTATCGCTCGCAAAACACTGGCTTCATGCATGCCTGCGGCCATGACGGCCACACCACCATGCTGCTCGGCGCTGCAAAGCTGCTGGCGGCCGAGGGTGGTTTTGACGGCACTGTGCGCTTCATCTTTCAGCCGGCCGAGGAGTGGGGCAAGGGCGCGCTGGCGATGCTCGACGACGGTCTGATGCAGCGCTTTCCCTTCGACGAGATTTTCGGCCTGCACAACATGCCTGGCCTGCCCATCGGGTATTTCGAAACCCGCGCCGGCCCGATCATGTCGGCCGAGGATAATTTCGAGATCGTGCTTAAGGGCATCGGCGGCCATGCCGCGCGACCGCATTCGGGCAAAGAAACGCTGGTCGCCGCCTGCGCGTTGGTCACCAATCTGCAGACCATCGTCTCGCGCCGGCTGAGCCCGGCCGACATAGCGGTGGTTTCGGTGACCGAACTGATCACCGACGGCACGCGCAATGCATTGCCCGGTCTTGCCCGCATCCTCGGCGATGCCCGCAGTTTTCGGCCGGAGGTCAGCGCCGAGATCGAGCGGCAGATGCGCATCATCGCCGAGGGTACGGCCGCCGCCTACAATGTCTCCGCCGAGATCACCTACACCAGGGAGTTCGTACCGCTGCAAAACGATGCCGAACTCGTCGACGAGGCATTTGCCGCCGCAAGGCGCGTGCTGGCCGAGAACGCAGTCGGCGTCGCGGCGGAGCCGATGACCGGTTCGGAGGATTTCGCCCGCTTCCTCGACCACGTACCCGGCTGTTTCGTTTTCCTCGGCAATGGCGAGGCGTCAGTGCCGCTGCACAATTCCAGCTACGACTTCAACGATGACGGGCTGTTGTACGGCACAAATTTCCACGCCGCGATCGTCAGGCAAAGACTGGGCGGCGAGGCCGGCAAATGACGACGGCTTGATTGCCGGTTCGCCTTCGCGGCTGGCCCAAGCGGCTGCGCTGGTCCCAGCCAGCTCCCGGGTTTAGTCACAAGGCCTGTTGCCGGAGATCGTACGCCAATGGCCAGGGTTTCGCTTCTGGGAATACCGCATGACGAGAACTCGTCCTACCTCAAGGGTGCTGCGGCAGCGCCGGCTCTGATCCGGCGCGAGCTCAAAAGCGACGCGCACTCCTCGTGGAGCGAAACCGGCTTCGATGTGGCGGACAGTTTTCTCGACCGTGGCGACATCGACTTTTCCGGCGTTGGCGATCCGTGGGAGCGGATCGAGGCCGAGGTCGGGCGCGCGCTGGACGCCGGCCATCCGCTGATCAGCCTCGGCGGCGACCACGCGATCGCATGGCCGTTGCTGCGCGTCGTGCGCCGCCGCCACCCCAGCCTGACGATCGTCCAGATCGACGCCCATCCCGACATCTACGATGCCTATCAGGGCAACAAACGCTCGCACACCTCGTCCTTCGCTCGCATCCTGGAGGAGGGGCTGGCCGACCGGCTGATCCAGATCGGCTTGCGCACGCTCAACGACGAGCTTCGTGACCAGCTCACACTCTTCGGCGTCGAGGTGATCGAGGCGCGCCATTTCAGCGAGGATCTGCGGCTCGACCTCAAGACGCCGGTTTACCTCTCGGTCGATCTAGATGGCCTCGATCCGGCCTGTGCGCCCGGTGTGTCGCATCGCGAACCCGGTGGTCTTACAACCCGGCAAGTGATCGGCCTGATCCAGCGGATCGACCAACCGATCATTGGTGCCGATGTTGTCGAATACAATGCGAATCAGGATGTCTCCAACCTGACAGCGCTTGTCGCCGCCAAGCTGGTCAAAGAGATCGCCGGCATGATGCTGAAGACGCATGGCGCCGCCTGAATCAATCTGGCAAGGCGGCATGGTAGACGATTGTTCGGACTCGCATTTCCAACGAAAGCCGCCATGCCGCATCCATTGAAGATAGCCATAGCCGGCGCGCTCGGCCGTATGGGCAGGCAGATGGCACTGGCCGTCGAGGCCGATCCCAGGCTGGCGCTCGTCGCCCGCTTTCACAGACCGGGCAGCGCCGGCGAGGGCCTGGTCGAACGCGACGAGGCGCTGGCGATTGCCGATGTCGTCATCGACTTCACCACGCCGGCGGCCTCCGTCGAACTGGCAAAGGCCTGCGCGGCCCGCGGCGGCCCGGCACTGGTCATCGGCTCGACCGGATTCAATGCCTCTGAACTTGCCGCCATTGCCGAGGCGGCGAAGTATATCGCGATCGTGCGCTCGGGCAGCTACTCGCTCGGCCTCAACATGCTGGCGGGGTTGGTCGAGCAGGCGGCGCAGGCGCTTGGCCCCGACGCCGACATCGAGATCCTGGAGGCGCATCACCGTCTGAAGGTCGACGCGCCGTCTGGCACGGCGCTGATGCTTGGCGAAGCGGCCGCGAGGGCGCGCGGCGTCGGCCTCGACGATGTGGCGAGACGCGCTCGCGACGGCGTCACCGGTCCTCGCCCTGCCGGTGAGATCGGCTTTGCCGTGCTGCGCGGCGGCGGCATTGTCGGCGATCATACCGTGAGCTTCCTCAGCGAAGGCGAGACCCTCACGCTCTCGCATTCGGCCGCTGACCGCTCGATGTTCGCGCGGGGCGCCATTGTAGCGGCACTTTGGCTGGTGGAACGTCCGCCCGGCGAATACGACATGCGCGACGTTCTGGGGTTCGACAAAAGGGCAGGCCGCTGACCTTGTCAATCCCTTGCAAGGCTGCGGTTGTCGCTGTTTTCCCGCCATCGATGCACTGTATCGTGATCGATGAACGCCGGCTCAGCGATTGGTCGCGCCATATAGCAAGTGCTATAACTTAACTATTTGATATCACGATAGAAAATTGCAACCGCCACGTCATTCGGGGGATTTCAAGATCGAACTGAACGGTTCGGTTCACACATTTTAGTGATTGGAAATGGCAGCAAGACAGACCCATCTCGGGGTGGTCCGAGCGACGCGAATTCCTCCCAAGGCACGCCACTAGACGGACAGGACCAGATATCTGGAGTACTTAAAATGACCAAGATCGCTCTTACCGCTGCTGCCCTCCTCGTTGCCACCGGCACCGCTTTCGCAAGCAGCGACCATTACGGCTCTGACGGCGTCAACCAGCCTGCTGTGACCGCGTCGACCGCTCCGGCCGGCAACATAGACCACAGCTATACGGCCTCGATCGGGAAGCCGGCTACCTTCGGCGGCTTCACGATCAAGCCGGACTCGAACCAGCCGCAATCCGGCCAGGGCATCTGGGGTCGTTAATTTCCAGAGAGATTTACGACCACAAAGAGCGGTGGGCTTGGCCCGCCGCTCTTGTTTTTTGTGCAGCCGGCTTGGGTTCCGCGAGGTCTGAATCAATTCGGCAGCAAGCTACCCTATCTTCTTGTTTGCACATCATCTTTCTAGGTCAAGTTGGTGATCTTCGTTAGACCGGCACCGTTTCGGCAACCGCTGAGCGGGCTCTCCGAAACCAACGAGCGGCGGTCTTGGCCGCCGCTTTTTTGCGCAGCCGTGACCGGCACTGACCGCGAGGAATCCGTTTTGCCCGGGAATAAAACCGGGCGGTGGCGGGTCTTGTCGACAGCGGGACCATCCTCCCAAGGCGCCCGCGCAGTGAAACGACAGACAAGGAATACTGAAATGACCAGGATTGCATTCGTCGCGGCCGCGATGCTCGTCTCTGCCATGGGCAGCGCCTCTGCCGGCAGCGATCACTATGGCGCCGACAACGCTAACCAGCCGACCGCCGGCGTCGACCGCGGCTTCACCGCCTCGATCCGCAGGCACAGGATGGCCAAGCCTGCGGCTAACGTCGATACGACGACAACGGGATCGGCACGATCGAAAGCCTCGCCGGATCCTGGCCAGGGCATCTGGGGCAATTGATCTTTGCACCAAAAGCGGCAGGCGTGGTCCGCCGCTTTAGATTTGGACAGCATCAGCCCAAATCCTTCGGCCTGATGCAATGCGTTAGCCGGGCTGTGCCGAAGGCGAGGTCTGCCCAGTCATCGTCGACGACAAAGCGTGCAAGGGCGCCGGTGGGGAATTTTTCTTCAAGCTTCCTCAGAGCTGCGGCATCCGATCGCGGACCGGCAAGCCGGCGTGCCAAATCCTCCAGGCCGGGATTATGGCCAAGCACCAGGACGCAGCCAGCCGACGCCATTGCCTGTTGCACCTCGGCCAGAATATCGCCAGCCGTGGCCTCGAAGAGCCCCTCGGCAAACTCCACCGGCACTCTCTCCGGCAGTTCGGCCGAGACCAGCCGCCATGTCTCCCGCGTGCGCAGCGCCGGTGACACCAGCGCCAGATTGGGCAGCCAGTCGCGCTTGGCCAGTTCGCGCCCCATCCGTGGCGCAGCCTTCAGCCCGCGCGGGGCAAGCGGCCGGTCGAAATCAGCAAGCGCCGGATCGTCCCAGCTCGACTTGGCATGGCGCAGCAGGAGCATCTGTTTCATCGGTTCATCTCAGAACCAGGGAATGTTGAGCTGGAAATCTTTGCCATATCCGCCACCATATTTGGCGCCCGTAGCGACATCGAAAGCTGCCGACAAAGTGCCGAAGATGAACAGGCCGACGCGCTTCTCATCTTTGTCCCATTTGATGGCAATATCCGGTTCAGTCATCGCCCAAGCGCCTGATCGAATATGAATCGCGCCAATGATCGGCCCAGCGGCCTGGCCGTTCACTTCGTACAGATAAAAATACGCTGTAGCGTTTGGCAGCCCATCGGTTTCCTCATATTCGAAGACACCGGCGAGATCGCCTTTCCTTCGGATAGCACTATCAAAGATATCCAAGGGCCTCAGGTCCTGACCTGTGTCCTGAAATTTCTACGGCGTGATCCGCGCCAGATGCTCGAGGTCACGTTCCTCGCGCAGCGGGTCGGGCGCCATCACCACGGAGGTGGCGTTGTCGGCGTCGTCGGCGAAATGCGCCAGCACCGTGCGGCCGCCTTCCATGCGCGCCTTGCCGTCGGCGACGAGGCCGAGCGCCAGCGCATAGAGCCGGTGTTCGGCCTTCAGCACGCGCGCGGCCAGCGTGTCCTCATTGTCGCCGACCATCACCGGCACCGCGGCTTGCGCTATGATCGGGCCGTCATCCATCTCGGGCGTGACGAAATGCACCGTGCAGCCATGGATGCGCATGCCGGCCCGCAGCGCGCGTGCATGCGTGTCGAGCCCCTTGAAGGCCGGTAGCAGGGCAGGGTGTATGTTGAGCATGCGCCCCTGCCACTTCTCGACCAGGCCACGGGAAAGGATGCGCAAATAGCCGGCCAGCGCCACGATCTCGGCGTTGAACGCAACCAGTGCGGCGTCGATCGCCGCATCATGGGCTTCCTTGCTGGCATGGTCGGAGCGCACGATGACCTTGGTCGGGATGCCGCGCGCGGCTGCGATGCCGAGACCGGCGGCGTTCACCCGGTCGGAAATGACGCCGACGATCTCGGCCGGATAGGCCGGATCGCTCGCCGCCGCGATCAGCGCCGTCATGTTGGAGCCGCGTCCCGAGATCAAGACAACCGTGCGTTTCCTGCTCATAGGCCGATCGAGCCCCGATAGATGACGCCGGCGTCGCGGCGCGGCACGATGCGGCCGATCGGCGTCACCGTCTCGCCGGCCTCCTGCAGCACGGCGGCGACCTGCGCTGCCTGGCCGGAGGCGACGACGAGGATCATGCCGATGCCGCAATTGAAGGTGCGCATCATCTCTTCCGGCGCCACGCCGCCGGTTTTCGCCAGCCAGGAAAAGACCGGCGGCACATCGATGGCATTGAGGTCGAGCTCGGCGGAGAAATCCTTCGGCAGCACGCGTGGGATGTTTTCGGGGAAGCCGCCGCCGGTGATGTGGGCGAGCGCTTTGATGCCGTGCGTGTTGCGGATCGCCTTCAGGATCGACTTCACATAGATGCGGGTCGGCTCCAGCAGCGCTTCGGCCAGCGTCGCCTCGTCGTTGAACGGCGCCGGATCGCTCCAGGCAAGGCCGCTGACACCAACGATGCGGCGCACCAGCGAAAAGCCGTTGGAATGCAGGCCGGATGAGGAAAGGCCGAGCAGCACATCGCCCTCGACAATGTCGTCGGTGGGCAAGAGCTGGCCGCGTTCAGCCGCTCCCACAGCGAAACCGGCAAGGTCATAGTCCTTGTCGTGATACATGCCCGGCATTTCAGCCGTCTCGCCGCCGATCAGCGCGCAACCGGCCTGCCGGCAGCCTATTGCGATACCGCCGACGATCGCTGCCCCCTGGTCGGGGTCGAGCTTGCCGGTGGCGAAATAGTCGAGGAAGAACAGCGGCTCCGCCCCTTGTACGACAATGTCGTTGACGCACATGGCGACGAGGTCGATGCCGATCGTGTCATGCTTGCCGGCGTCGATGGCGATCTTGAGCTTGGTGCCGACGCCGTCATTGGCGGCAACCAGCACCGGGTCCGTGAAACCTGCGGCCTTGAGGTCGAACAGGCCGCCAAAGCCGCCGATCTCGCCATCGGCGCCCGGCCGGCGCGTCGCGCGCACCAGCGGCTTGATCTTCTCCACCATCAGATTGCCGGCATCGATATCGACGCCAGCCTCGGCATAGGTGAGCCCGTTCTTGCGCTTGCTCATGTCCGGCGCTTGCTCATCGCTGTTTCCACTCGTTTGCGGGCTCTTCGCATGAACGGCCGCGCCTCGCAAGGATGACGGCGGAATGGCGGGGTTTTGCCCCCCGATAAAAGCGTGGGCAGTGGGTTTTTCGGCGGCGGTAGCGCCCCTTGTGCAAAATCCGTCTGTCCTCGCTTTTTATTGGAGACAAAACCCCTCGTCTCCATCTTCGCCTTCACCCCCTTTTGCGTCCTTGTACCTAGCTGTTGTTGGTGATCTGTTGCCACGCATCAGGCATTCGGGGAAAAGCCATGCTCAATCCGTCGCAACAGATCATGAGGCTGGGATTCGGATTCGCCGTGTCGCAGGCGCTGCGCGTCATTATCGAACTCGGTATCCCCGATCTGCTGGCTGCCAGCGAGCGGTCGGTGGATGAACTAGCGGCTGCCACCCAGTCGGACGCTGACGCGCTTTATCGTGTAATGCGACTTCTCGCGCCTGAAGGGGTCTTTCGGGAAATACTGCCCCGTCATTTCGAGTTGACGGAGGTTGGTGCCGTGCTGCGCTCCGATCGGCCGGGTCCCGGTGACTTCGTCCGCATGATCAACAGCGAGGCCTATCTTGCCTTCGAGCAACTCCTGCATTCTGTCCGCACCGGAAAGCCGGCCTTCGACAAGGTGTTCGGGAGCCCAAGGTTTGACTGGCTGTCGGAACACCCGGAGCAGGCTGCCTTGTTTCAGCGTGCCATGGTCGCCTTGAGCCAAGGCAGCAACGAGGCCGTTGCCGAAGCTTATGACTTCAAGCCGTTCACGCGTGTCGTCGACGTTGGCGGCGGGCATGGCCAGCTTCTCTCGGCGATCCTGGCCCGCAACCCTCATTTGAGCGGCGTGCTTTTCGATCTGTCTTCAGGCGTCGCGGCAGCACGCCAGGGTGCCGGAGGCGACCTGCCGCGCACCGAATTTGTCGCCGGTGATTTTTTTGAAAGCGTTCCCACCGGTGATGCTTACGTCATCAAGAAGGTCGTTCACGATTGGGACGATGGGCGTGCCGCGGAGATCCTGCGAAATTGCCGTAAGGCGATGCTGCCGAACGGGAAGGTGCTTGTGGCCGAGACCCTCGTACCGCCAGGTGACGAACCGAACCAGATCAAGGGTATCGACGTGGTCATGCTCGCCGTCACCGGCGGCCTGGAGAGAACGCAGGTCCAATATGCAAGCTTGTTCGACGCCGCTGGACTACGCCTGGAACGAGTGATTCAGACCCGAGGACCCATTTCCATCCTCGAGGCGTCCGCGGTCTGATCAAAGAAGTTCTCGCCGCGAGCCCAGAGCGCGGTACTTAGCTGTCCAGCGACCGTCATCTTTTCCATGAACGTCAGGGACGTCGAATATGCGAGATTGGAAGCCTGTCGAGATGGCCGGCAGGGCATAGGGGTGGTTCACACAAAGCCTTACCATGTGTGGCGCTTCTCCCTTGCGATCCCCCTCCTTCTCCATCATGTATCAGCAAAACAAAAGCGACGGGACATCGCCTTGACCATCCCCAACCTGATCACCATCATGCGCTTCCTGCTGGTGCCGGCGGTGGTGCTGGCGATGCTGAACATGCGCTGGGACTGGGCGTTTGCCGGCTTTCTCGTCGCCGGCATTTCCGATGGCGTCGATGGCTTCATCGCCCGCCATTTCAACCAGCAATCCAGGCTTGGCGCCTATCTCGACCCGATGGCCGACAAATTGTTGCTGGTCTCGGTGTTCGTGGTCATGGGTTTCATCGGCGAACTGCCGCTGTGGCTGGTAGTCACCATGGTGTCGCGCGACGGGCTGATCGTCTGCGCCGTCGTCCTGTCCACCGTCATGGCGCATCCGGTCGAGATGAAGCCGCTCTACGTGTCGAAGGCCAACACCGCCGCCCAGATCGCGCTGGCGGCCGTGGTGCTGGGTGAACTCGCCCTTGGCCTCCACCTCGACCCGCTCAGGCCCGCGCTCATATTGCTGTCCGGGGTCTTGACCGTGGCTTCGGCCGCGGCCTATCTCGTGGCTTGGCTGAGGCATATGAGCGGTTATGGCGAAGGCTCCACCCCGGGTAGTTGACAACAGTGCCGCGACTGCAGCGGCAGCAGACGCGGCTGCGTCCACTGCGTTTCGCCGCCAGATATTCTTCTGGCTGGGAACCGCCGTCTTCCTGGCGCTGTTCCTCTATATCTTCTCCGGCATCCTGCTGCCGTTCGTCGCCGGCATGGTGCTTGCCTATTTCCTCGACCCGGTCGCCGACCGGCTGCAGCGCCTCGGCCTGTCCAGGCTGATGGCGACGATTGTCATCCTGATTACCTTCATCGTCTTGCTGGTTCTGGCCTTCGTCATCCTGGTTCCGGTGCTGGCGACCCAGATGGCTGATTTCGCCAGCAAGCTGCCGGAATATCTGACCCGGCTGCAGGCGCTGATCACCAGCTTCGACCCGAAATGGCTGGAGCAGAAATTCGGCGTCAACGCCAATGGCCTGCGCGACGGGCTGAATTCGCTGCTCACCTCGGGCTTCGGCCTGTTGAGCACCGTCTTCACCTCGATCTGGAGTTCCGGCGTGGCGCTGGTTTCGGTGGTCAGCCTGTTCGTGGTCACCCCGGTCGTCGCCTTCTACATGCTGCTCGACTGGGACCGCATGGTGGCGGTGGTCGACAGCTGGGTGCCGCGCGATTATGTCGGGACGGTCAGGGCGATCTTCAGGGACATCAACACCGCGACCGCGGGCTTCGTGCGCGGCCAGGGCACGCTGTGCCTGGTGCTCGGCGGCATGTACGCCACCGGCCTGACGCTGACCGGGTTGAATTTCGCCATCCTCATCGGCCTGTTCGCCGGGCTGATCTCCTTCATTCCCTATGTCGGTTCGCTGACCGGCCTGGTGCTGGCTGTCGGCGTTGCCTTCGTCCAGTTCTGGCCGGACTGGACCATGATCGTCGCCGTGGCCGTGGTGTTCTTCATCGGCCAGTTCATCGAGGGCAACATCCTGCAACCCAGGCTGGTCGGCAAGAGCGTCGGCCTGCATCCGGTCTGGCTGATGTTCGCACTGTTTGCCTTCGGCGCCCTGTTCGGCTTCGTTGGCCTGCTGATTGCTGTGCCGGCCTCGGCCGCGGTTGCCGTGCTGGTGCGCTTTGCCATTGCCCGCTATCTCGAATCGCCGCTCTACAAGGGACACTCAACCGAGCCCGTCCCGCCGCTGCCCGCCGATCGCGGCGGCGGTCATCGGACGCGGCGCGGCTGACGTGGTCGACCAGAGAACCGAACCGCCGCGCCAGCTACCGCTCGATCTCGGCCACGGCACCGGCTATTCGCGCGACGAACTGGTGGTGTCGGCCACCAATCGCGAGGCGGCGGCCCTGGTCGACCGCTGGCCGGACTGGCCATCGCCGGTGATCGTTCTGGCCGGCCCGGCCGGTTCCGGCAAGACACATCTGGGGTCGATCTGGCACGCGCGGGCCAACGCTGTGGCGGTCGATGCCCAGCGCATCGGCAATGCCATCGCCGGGCTCGGCGGCAGGCCTGCGCTGATCGACGATGTCGACAAGACAGCCATCGACGAGGCGGGCCTGTTCCATCTCATCAATGAAGTGCGCGGCGCCGGTTCCACCTTGCTGTTGACGGCGCGGCGCTTCCCCGCCGCCTGGGGGGTGACGCTGCCCGATCTCGCCTCACGGCTGAAAGCAGCGGCAACCGTCGAAATCCACGAACCCGATGACCTGCTTCTGGCCGGTGTCATCACCAAACTGTTCGCCGACCGCCAGGTCGAGGTCGAACAGCATGTTGTGCAATATCTCGTGCGCCGCATCGAGCGCTCGCTGGCCACCGCCATGCGGGTGGTCGAACGGCTGGATCGCACCGCGCTCGAACGCAAGACGCCGATTACAAGGGCACTCGCCGCCGAGATCGTCAGTGCGATGGATGAAGGTCAGGGGGAGTTCGAAATCTAGGCAGTGGAAGGAGAAGACTCCGCTCCTGTCCCATTTCGAGAAAAACCTCTGGCATCCATCTTGCAGCACTACGCCTGCCGGCTGACCCCGGTCCTGATCGCGTTCCTGATCGGGTTGTAGGCTCGCCGGGAGTGATGATTGGGGTTCTCGCCCGGCGAGCTTACCTTCAAGCAGAATGGTCGCCAGAGTGGCCCTTAAAAGGGCGCGCGCTCCTGTCACGCCCACAACGGGGCCAAATACCGAACCAGCAGGTAGACCGCTGAGTGCGCTGCCATGTAGCAGGCGGCAACGACGACAAAGAAGGTCAGGCTGGCTGGCCACGACCGGGGAGAACGCTGCCTCTTGCTAGGCCGGTTGTTCCAAATCCACAGGGCAGCACAGATAATGGCCCAAACGACCACGAACGGAATCGCGATGCCGATATAAGCAAAGTAGGCAGGGCCTATCAGCGACAGCCATGCTTCAAGACCAAGCATCCGGAATCTCCCCTTTTGCCAAAGTCTAGACCGACGGCAGCGATGGAAGCGAGGGCTTATCCGCGCTAAGGCTTTCCCGGGCAATGGCGAGAGACGATCAAAGGAACCACCTGCCTGGCTGACGTGGTTGCGGCGCTTATCGCCGCCACGGGCACGTAGGCTCAGGTGGCGCCCGGCCGACTAACCCGGCCGGGGCATGTCTAAAGCGATCGGATCAACCGCAGACCCTGACCTGCTCGATGACCCTGTGGTGATGGCGCCAGTGCTTGACCAGCTCGATATGGCAGCGGTGATGACGGTGGTGGCGGCGCCATTGACCGTCATTGCCCTGATTGTCGCTATATTCATCGTCGTCGTAGACTCTTTGGCGTTCGTGATAACGGAGAATTTGTATTTGATCATTGTCGGGTGAATATTGATCGCCGTCGTCGGACTGGATGATCACGCTGGCGGCTTGCGCCGGTGCAATCAAAACTGCCGTTCCGGCAAAAGCTATCATGGAAGCGATTATCAGGGTTTTCATTATATCTCTCCTGGGTCGAATAATACTCAACTCGCGGGAGAGCTTCGCGTTCCAATGCAAATTGCAGGGTAACCGATGCAGGCCTGCGGGGTGCGAACGCGCACCGCCATGCGCCGGCGGCGAGGCCACCGTTGGCGACAGGCAAACTTTGCAGGGGAGAAAAATGGTCGGAGTGGAGAGATTCGAACTCCCGACCCTCTGGTCCCAAACCAGATGCGCTACCAGGCTGCGCTACACTCCGAGGCCCTGCGGCGTATAAGGTTACGGGCCCTGCCGCGCAACCCCTAAAACGTCAAACCGGACTCGGCGGTTTGCGCTCCCGCGCAATTCTGGCAGCGATCGCCTTGGCCTGGATGCGGGCGTTGGCGAAGCAGCCGCGGATGCTCGGCCGCATGCCGGTGAACCACAGGCCCGGCAGTTTCGGGTCGCTGTCGGCGCCGTTGAACAGCGGCACGCCCTTTTCGTCGAGTACGCCGAGCTTGCCCAACATGGCCTCGAGCCCGGTGCGGTAGCCGGTCGCGGCGATGACGATATCGGGCTGGATCGTCACGCCATTGTCGAAAATGACCGTGTCGCGGGTGAATTCCCGCACCGTCGGCACGACGATGATCCTGCCATCCTTGATGGCGTCGACGGCGCCGTCATCGGCGGCGATGGCGGTATAATCCGACGCCAGCCGGCTTGCCCCGCCCGAGGGCGTCGGTGGCAGACCGAAGGCGGCGAGGTCACCGAAGACCAGCCGCTGCGTCGCTGCCATCACCGCATCGGCAAGCTTGAACGGCAGCCGCGCCAGAATCGGCGAAAAGCGGTGGACGGCGATCTGGCCGATGCGCTTGGGCAGCAGCGCCGGGCCGTTTCGCGCTGATAGCCAGATCTGCGCCGTATCCACCCGCGCCAGATGGTTGAGCGCGTCGAAACCGGAATTGCCGGCGCCGACGACCAGTATCTTTCGGCCCGCATAGTCATTGGCGTCGCCGAACTCGGCCGAATGGATGACGCGCCCGGCAAAGGCCTTCATACCTTTCCAGGCCGGAATGAAGGGCTGCCGGTCGCGCCCGGTGGCGATTATGACATGGCGCGCCAGTCGCGGCCCGGCGCTTGTCTGCACAAGCCAGTGGTCACCGTCGAAGGCGATCTCACCGACCGAGACGCCGAACTCGACCGGCAGCCGGTGCATGGCGCGGAATTCGTTGAGATGGCGGATGACGGCGCTTCGGTGCGGAAAGGCAGGGGTGCCGGCAGGAAACGCGACGCCCGGAAGTGCCGAGAGATCGCGATGCGTGTTGAGGTGAAGCTGTGGGTGGCGCCGGTGCCATGGCTCGGCCAGCCGGGCTTCCTTTTCCAACACCATCACTTGTACGCCGGCCTTGAGCAGCGCATGGGCTGCGGTCAGCCCGGCCCCGCCGGCGCCGATGACGATCGCGCCGTTGAAAATCGCTCGCTGGCCGGCCTCGGCGTGCAAAATCCCTGCGTCCATGCCTCTATATGTCGCCATCATGACCATGACTTTTGATGCCACGCCAGTGTATCTGGCCTATGTCGCTTCCGAAGCGGCGCGGTTGCAAGCGGCTTCGGCCTTGCCGTCGGCAGTGTTGCACAGTATTGACTGAAATAAGGCGGCGCTACCGCCAACGCAGCCACGAGGTGCCCATGTCCGCGCGTATTTTCAGCCCAGCCAAAACCGCGATGCAGTCCGGCAAGGCCAAGACCGGCCATTGGGTGCTGGAATTCGATCCCGCCCAGCGTAAGAAGATCGACCCGCTGATGGGCTACACCACATCGGGCGACATGCTGAGCCAGATCCGACTCACCTTCGACACCAGGGAAGAGGCGGTGGCTTACGCCGAAAAGCAGGGGCTGACCTTCCGCGTTGAGGAGCCGAAGGAGACCAAGCGCCGGCAGATTTCCTATGCGGAAAATTTCCGCTATGACCGCAGGATACCCTGGACGCATTGACCGGCATCGCCGGGCAGCGTCCGGCACATAGACATCAGCCGGCCAGGATATCAAATGGCTTGTCCGGCCAGCGGTCCCGTAGCTCAGCTGGATAGAGCACCGGCCTTCTAAGCCGATGGTCACAGGTTCGAATCCTGTCGGGATCGCCAACAAATCAACGGTTTAGCTCAGGCGCCGCTCCAAAGTTCCAACATCTCACCCTGTTTCCGCGGGGCGAGAAGTGGACGTCAGCGCCATCTCTGCGTGCTGCCTGAAAGCAGGTCGCCGGCAGATATCGTTATGGTCTTGTAGAAAGAGCGCAGCGCTGATAGTCTTTGGTCTGACATTGGCTAGGACTTTGGTCTGATGATTCTGACTGGAGTCTCGGCTTATGCCAGCTGGAACTTGGCGCTGGTTTTCGCCGCATAGGTCGCCTCGGTTGAGTGGGCGAGATGCGACGAAATCATCGCAACGGTGTATCCAAAGGTCGCGTTTGGCACGGCGCCGGATGAGCGCGAAAGTAAAGATCTGGAATCGATGATTTCGAGAACACTTGCCGCCAATGCAGAAACTGTCGCCGCCTTTCTCAATTTGATGGGAAATGAGAAGCGGCTTTTGATCATGAACCACCTGGCCGGCGGCGAACTTTCGGTCGGTGTTCTTGCCGAGAAAGTTCTGCTCAGCCAGTCGGCCCTGTCGCAGCATCTTGCCAAGCTCCGCGCCTTCGGCCTTGTCGACACCCGTCGCGACGGCCAGATGGTCTACTATTTCTGCTCGTCCGGCGCGGCGCGCGAACTGCTTTCCATGCTGGATGGCTTCCTGGCGACCGAAAGACCGCTCACGGGGCCGGGGCCGCATTATGTCGCCGAAAGGCTGCGCCGGGCGCGAGCAGCCTGAGGGCAGGCATCGGCCTGGGTTGGTTGACCCTTAGGCCTGGCTTCATTGTCGCTAACGCGCGAAGTCGATGTCGGCGCCATCCCGGCGTTAATCGCCAGTATTTTCGAAGATATTGCGTCCCCCAGCGTTGGGTCGTCCATGCCGGCCAGACCGCACGTCGTTGGGCGCCAACATGGGCGCAACGCCGGCCAGCGTCGAACTTGCGCGATATCTAATATAAGAGCACAGTTCAAAAGCGGGCGGAGGGAGAACGGCTCATAAGCAAATCGGGAGGAAACCATGAACAGCATGAGCCTCACCACGCTTGAACGCGGCAAGACGACCGTCGACGCTGCTGTCCTTGAAGCGCTTTCGGCACGATTGCGCGGCACACTGCTTCAGGCGGGCGACGCCGCCTACGACGAAGCGCGCACAGTCTGGAATGCCACGGTCGACCGGCGCCCCGGTCTCATTGTGTGTTGCGTCGGCGCGTCCGACGTCATCAGTGCCGTGAATTTCGCCCGGGAAAACAGGCTTCTCGTCTCCGTGCGCGGCGGCGGCCACAACATTGCTGGCAGTGCCGTCTGCGATGGCGGCCTGATGATCGATCTATCGGCGATGAAGTCGGTGCGGGTCGATGTCGTGGCGCGGCGGGCATGGGTCGGGCCCGGCGCCACGCTCGTCGATGTCGACCGGGAAACACAGGCTTTTGGCCTGGTGGTGCCGACGGGTATCAACTCGACCACCGGCATATCAGGCTTGACGCTGGGTGGCGGCTTCGGCTGGATCACCCGCAAATTCGGCCTGACCATCGACAATCTTGTTTCAGCCGACGTGGTCACCGCCGATGGCAAGTTGCTGCGCGTCAGCCAGAAGGACAATCCGGACCTGTTCTGGGCGCTGCGGGGCGGCGGCGGCAATTTCGGTGTCGTCACGGCGTTCGAGTTCCAACTCCACCAGATGGGTCCGCAGGTTCTGTCGGGGCTCGTCGTCCATCCCTTCGCCGATGCCGAAAAGGTGCTGCGGGACTATCGCAAGGCGCTCGAAACCGCGCCCGACGAACTGACCTGCTGGGTGGTCATGCGGCAGGCACCGCCGCTACCGTTCCTGCCGAACGAATGGCATGGCAAGGAGGTGCTGGTTTTGGCCATGTGCTATTGCGGCGACATCCAGGCGGGCGAAAAGGCGACGCAGAAGCTTCGCGCCATCGGCACGCCGATTGCCGATGTCGTCGGCCCCAACCCGTTCACCGGCTGGCAGCAGGCCTTCGACCCGCTGCTGGCGCCCGGCGCCCGCAACTATTGGAAGAGCCATGACCTGACCGGGCTTTCGGACGGCGCGATTGGTGCCACCACTGCGGCGATTACCAGGCTTCCAGGCCCGGAATGTGAAATTTTCTTCGGTCATGTCGGTGGCGTGGCGGGCCGTGTGGCGGCAGATGCAACGGCGTTTCCGCAGCGCAACTCGCATTTCGTCATGAATGTCCACGCCCGCTGGCGCGAACCGGCAATGGACAAGGCCTGCATCGATTGGGCTCGTGGTATCTACGAGGCGACCAAGCCCTATGCCGCCGGCACGGCTTACGTGAACTTCATGCCGGAGGACGAGGTCGACCGGGTCGAAGCGGCCTATGGCGGCAACTATCGCCGGCTTCTGGAAATCAAGCAGCGCTACGACCCGCTGAACCTGTTCCGCATGAACCAGAATCTGCGGCCGAAAGAAAGCCAGCGCGCCGCTTGAGGCGGCAGCGCGTGATTCCGAACCGGAGATCCGTGCGTGCGAATATCGGAATCGATTTTGCTGCATTGACCTTCGGTTCGGAGCGGGTTGTCGCCTATGGCGCCGGCCTGGACGGCCGGGCCCGGGTCTCAATACCCCTGAAGCAAGCTGATTGTCACAAGTTCGAATCCTGTCGGGATCGCCTTTTTTCCTGCGGCCCTTTTGTCAGGAGCTTCAGCTGACCGCTGGAACGCGGCTCGCGCCCAGCTGTTTATGGGAGATGGCACCGAACACTCCGACAATCGCCCGGATCTGGCGCGGCAGGACTTTGCCGGACAAGGCAGACGCCTACGAGCGCTACAATTACCAGGTCGGCATCATGCCGCTGATCGAGAAAGCGCTCGGCGTGCAGACCTTTCGCGAGGACGCGCCGACGCATTCGGAATTTGTCACCATCTCCTATTGGGAGAGCGTCGAGGCGATGGTGGCCTTTACCGGCGGCGATCCGAGGGATATCCACCATCTCGACCGCGACAAGGAGTTCTTGATCGAATTGCCGAAGAGCGTCCAGGTGCTCCGCATCCGCTCCAGTCACGGCATGGTCGGCGGCGATTGATGTTTTCGAGCTTTGACGCCAGAACCGTTCAAGTGGAGGAGACATCGATCTTCGTCAGGGTCGGTGGCTCATGGCCGCCTTTGCTGCTCCTGCACGGCTTCCCCGAAACGCATGTGATGTGGCGCGACATTGCCGTGGCTTTGGCGCAGCACTTCAGCGTGGTCGTCGCCGATCTCAGGGGCTACGGCCAAAGCGGTTGTCCGGGTTCCGATGCTGATCACACTGCCTACTCCAAGCGCGCGATGGCGCGCGACATGGTGCAGGTCATGAGCGCGCTCGGCTTCGACCGCTTCATGCTTGCGGGCCATGATCGTGGTGGCCGCGTTGCTTACCGGATGGCGCTCGACCATCCCGAAATCGTGTCGAAACTCGCCGTCCTCGACGTCATCCCCACTGCCGCCGCCTGGGATCGCGCCGATGCCAGGCTGGCGCTTGCCTTCTGGCCATGGAGCCTGCTTGCCCAGCCCGAGCCGCTGCCGGAGCGTCTGCTGGCCGCAGCCCCGGATGCTGTCGTCGACAATGCGATCGCCGGCTGGGGCTCGGCTCCCGACGCTTTCCCCGCTGAAGTGAGAGAGGCTTACATCGAGGCGTTGCGCGATCCCGCCCATGTGCACGCCATTTGCGAGGAATACCGCGCCGCCGCCGGCATAGACCGCGAGCACGACGCGCAGGATCAGGCTGACGGCCGTCGTATCAAATGTCCTATGCTTGCGCTCTGGAGCGGCGAGGGCGGGTTGGAAAACTGGTATGCTGAAGAGGGCGGCCCGCTGGCGATCTGGCGGCAATGGGCCGACAGCGTCGAGGGCGGCCCGGTCAAGGGTGGCCATTTCTTTCCGGAGGAGCATCCTTGCGAGACGGCGGCCGCGCTCTCGAAATTCTTTGCGGCGTGAACTCTGGCTGACAATCAGGCGCCGGGTTGAACCGTCAGTTCCCGCGCGGCTTCACCACCACGGTCCGCACCGCCAGCACCAGCACGGTGATGATGATCAGGATCACCGAAAGGGCTGCGATCGCCGGGTCGATGTTGTCGCGCAATCCCATCCACATCAGCCTGGGCAGCGTGATGGCGTTGACCGAGGTGATGAACAAAGTGACGCCGATCTCTTCCCAGGACAGGACAAAGGAGAGCAGGGCGGCGGTGACAATGCCGAACTTGATGTTGGGCATGATGATGCGCGTCGCGCGCTCCCACACGCTGGCGCCGAGGCCGCGCGCGGCCAGATCGATGCGGCGGTCGAGCTGGCTGAGCGAGACCAGAATCAGCACCGTGGCGAAGGGCACCGTCATCACCGAATGCGCCATGGCGACGCCGAGCCAGGTGTCGTAGCCGAAGAACGAGCTCATGCCCGAGATCGAGGTGAGCAGGAAGTAGAGGGTGATCGCCGACACCACCGGCGGCACCACCATCGGCAACAGGACAAAGCCAACGAGCGCTGCGGTAAAGCGCGGCTGGAACATCCAGACGCCAAGGCTGAAGCAGAGCGCCAGCACGGTGGAGATGACGCTGCTGACGATGCCGATGCGGATCGAAAGCAGGATGGCGTCGAGCCAGCGCGGATCCTCGATCAGCGAGCGATAGTGGCGCAGCGACAGTTCGCCCGTCGGCATTGCCAGCATGCGGCTCGGCGTCAGCGACACAGGGATGACCGCCAGCAGCGGCAGCAGCAGGAACAGCGCCACCAGCACGGCGAGGATCAGCGAGACGGGGCCGGGGCGATAGGTCGGCATCAGATCAGCTGCTTCGGTCTGACATAGCGGAACAAAAGCGCCATCAGCGCGCCGACGAACAGCACCAGCACGACGCTGATTGCCGCGCCCAGCCCCCAGTCGGGGCTCTGGAAGATCCTGAGATAGATCAACTCGGCGATCATCACGCTGCGGCCGCCGCCGAGGATCGCCGGCGTGACGAAGAAGCCGAGCGAGAAAACGAAGACGATCATCGCTGAGCCGATGATGCCGGAGCGCGTCATCGGCACGAACACCGTCCAGAAGGTGCGCATGCGGCTGGAACCCAACCCGCGCGCCGCAAGCAGCACGCGCTCGTCCAGGCTGCGCATGGCCGATGCCAGCGGAAACACCGCGAAGGGGATCAAGAAATGCGTCATGCCGACGATGACGCCGAACTCGTTGCGCACCAGCGCCAGCGGTTCGGAGATGAAGCCGATCCATTGCAGCCAGGTGTTGATCAGGCCGCGGTTGGACAACAGCGCCACCCAACCGAAAGCGCGCGTCAGCACCGAGATCCAGAAGGGGACGAGAATGCAGAATTCAGCGACAATGCGCTGCGCCGGGCTGCCGCGCACCCACACCATGGTGATCGCATAGGCAGCCGCGACAGACACGACGGTGACGATCAGCGCAATGCGCAGCGTGCGGATGAACACCGACTGCACCAACGCGTCGGTGGCAAGCGCGGCATACTGGCCGAGGCCAGGCGTCGGCAGCGTAACGCTCCATTTGACGACGCCGAGGAACGGCCAGGCATAGGCCAGCACAAGAAACAGGAGCAGCGGCGCCATCAACAGCGCCGCGCCCATCCTGTCGGAGAGGGTGCCCCTCATCTCGGTCCGATCGTCCCGGCCTGGTCAGGCCGAGATGATCTTGGTGTATTCGTCGAGCGCTGCCCCGTAATTCTTGGCGTACCAATCCATGTCGAGCGCGATCTGCTTCTTCATGTTTTCGGGATCGACCGGATTGATGCGCTTCTTGTCGGCCGGGATCAGCGCGTCGGTGGCCGGATTGGCCGGACCCTGTCCGAGCTTGTCGAACATCACCAACTGCTTTTGCGGATCCTGGGCGCTGGCGATGAACTTCATCGCCGCGTCCTTGCCGCCGGGGTTTCCCTTGAGCACGGCCAGCGCGCCGGGCGAGATCAGGCCCTGGTCCCAGATGAACTTGATCTTGCCGCCCGAGTCCTGCTCGATCAGCGAGGCGCGGGTCGACCAGACGATCGCCATCGAGGCTTCGCCATTGAGCAGCACGCTCTGGCTCTCGGCGCCGCCGCCCCAATAGGCCACGACATTTTCCTTGAAGGCGGCGATCTTGTCATGCGCGCGCTTCAAATCGAGCGGGTAGAGCGAGGCCGGCGCGATGCCGTCGGCGAGCAGTGCTGCTTCCCAGCTCGAAACGCCCCATTTGTAGAGCGAGCGCTTGCCCGGGAACTTCTTCACGTCGAAGAAATCGGCCATGCCGGTCGGCGCGTCCTTGCCGTATTTCTCCGAGTC
Organism: Mesorhizobium sp. P3_A2; assembly: GCF_056403115.1. NCBI lineage: Bacteria > Pseudomonadati > Pseudomonadota > Alphaproteobacteria > Hyphomicrobiales > Phyllobacteriaceae > Mesorhizobium > Mesorhizobium sp. P3_A2. Next base: position 230,204 of record NZ_JBFUGC010000007.1, on the reverse strand, counting down.
ATAGGCGATGACATAGGAGAAGAAATAGGTCGACGCCGCGTACTCCCAGCCGAACCCTTCGCGCATCTTCTTTTTGTCGACGATGGCGTAGTCGATCGGCTCAAGCGCGCCCTGAGCGCCGAGCGTGATGGCCGAGAACGGGTCGACGTCGACGAGGTCCCAGGTCGGCGCGCCGCTCTTGAACTGCGCTGCGATGGCGCCTTCCGTCGGGCCCGAACCGTCCATCTTGACGGTGATGCCGGTTTCCTTGGTGAAAGCCTGGCCATAGGCGGCGTCATAAGCCGTTATGGCGTCTCCGCCCCAATTGACCAGCACAAGTTCCTTGGCCTGCGCAAAGGCACCGGTAGAGCGCAGCAGCATCGGCGTGCCGGCCAGCACAAGGGCGGCAAGCTGGGTGAATTGCCGGCGCGAGATCTCGCCGCGCGCTGCCCTGGCGGACAGGCCGTCGATCGCTTGTTTTTTGGTTTCGTTTGTCATGTCAGTTCCCCTTTTTCGTTGATAGTTCCGGTGGTTATGGCGCGCTCCAGATTCTTTGCTGGAAGACTTCGCCGGTGTGGTCGTCATCCTCCGTCCGGAAGGAGGAAACCCTTTTCCGCCGGCCAGGTCAGCCAGACGGAATTGCCTTTGCTGAGTGCGGCGGCCGCGACCTCGTTCGGCACCGACACGGTCACCTTGGCGCCCTGGCGCGTCGTCAGGTCGAGCTTGGTCGCCGCACCGAGATAGGTCGAGCCGACGGCGGTTGCGGCAATGCCGTTCTCGCCGGTGGCTGCCTCGCGGGCGATCGACATATGCTCGGGGCGGATTGCCAGAATGGCGTTGCCGTTGACCGCCTCGGCATTGCCGCGCAGCGTGATCGCGCGGTCCTCGCAGAGTGCGGTGGCGCCATCATCGGCGCGCTTCACGCCCTTCAGCGGCAGCATGTTGATCTCGCCCAAAAACTCGGCGACGAAGCGGTTGGCGGGCCGGTCATAGACCTCGTCCGGCGCGCCGACCTGCAACAATTTACCATGGTTGAAGATGGCGACGCGCGACGACAGCGCCAGCGCCTCGCTCTGGTCGTGGGTGACGAAAACGAAGGTGGTGCCGGTCTCCTGGTGCAGTCGTTTCATCTCGGCCTGCATCTGGCCGCGCAGGCTCTTGTCCAGCGCCGAGAACGGCTCGTCGAGAAGCAGCACACCTGGTTCGAACACCAGCGCGCGGGCCAGCGCCACGCGTTGCTGCTGGCCGCCGGAAAGCTGTGCCGGGAGCTTGGTCTCATGGCCCTTGAGGCCAACGCGCTCGATCATCTCGGCGACGCGGCGCTTGATCTCGGCAGCGGATTTCTTGCGCACCTTGAGCGGGAAGGCGATGTTGGCCTCGACCGACATATGCGGGAACAGCGCATAGCCTTGGAACACCATGCCGGCGGCGCGCTGCTCGGCCGGCCGCTCGGTGATGTCGACGCCGTCGCTGAAAAGCTTGCCCTCGGTCGGCTGCACGAAGCCGGCCAAGATCATCAGGAAGGTGGTCTTGCCGGAACCGGATGGACCGAGCAGGGTCAGGAACTCACCGCGGCCGATGTTGAGCGACAGATCGTCCAGTGCACGGAACGAGCCGAAGCTCTTGCCGATCCCGATTGCCTTGATCTCTGCGGCCCGGCCGGGTTGCTGCATCCTGCCTCTTCCTTGGTCGTGGCTTGAGCGTAGGGCAGGGCGCCGGCTCACCGCAACCGAATAGTTTTCGCCTGATCGGCAAATTTGATTCACGGATGGCGCCAAATCTCCCCCCTTGAGGGGGAGATGGCCGCGAAGCGGCCAGAGGGGGTCGGTTCGACTGGGCTCTACATCCTGCCGCAGATGGAGGTTGGCGCTTCATGCGCGGCGACCCCCTCTGTCGCCTTCGGCGACATCTCCCCCTCGAGGGGGGAGATCAGCTAATCTCCGACAGCTTCGACCTCAACCACCCGCCGAACGCCTCCAGCACCGGGTGGCTCGCCTTGGCATGTTCCGAAACCAAAAAGTAAGAGCGCGGCGAGAGGATCGCGATGTCGAACGGCTTCACCAGCCGGCCTTCGCTGAGCGCCCGGCGGCTGGTCAGTTCGTCGCCCATGGCGATGCCCTGGCCGGCGATCGCCGCCGAGAAGACGAGATTCATGTCCGAGAAGAAAATGCCACCTTCAGTGTCGGGGTTTTCCACCTTGGACAGCGCCAGCCAGCGCGCCCAATCCTCGGTGTCGCCGAGATGCAGGAGGTTGGCGCGCAGCACGTCGGCTGGTTTTGAAAAGCCGCCGACCTTGTTGAGCAAGGTCGGGCTGCAGAGCGGCGTGAACGAGATTTCGCACAGTAACTCCACCGCCCGGTTCGGCCAGTTGCCAACGCCGAAGGCGATGAAGGCGTCGGCGTCGGGATTGCTGACATCGTCCAGCCGTCGCGGCGTCAGGATCGACAGCGCCACATCCGGATACATCTGCCGGAACTCGCCGATATGGGTGCATAAAAACAGCGAGGCGAAGCCCGGCGTGCAGGAGACGGCGAACGAGCCGCCGAGGCCGGTGCCGGCCTGGCGTGTCACCGCATCGCCAAGCACGGTCAGCGCCTTGCGAACATCGGCGGCATAGCGCTGGCCGCGTGGCGTCAGCGCGACGCCCTTGCCGATGCGCTCAAGCAGGTCGAAGCCGAGGTCGCGTTCGAGCAGCCGCAACTGATGGCTGACGGCGCTGCGGGTGAGGTGCAGTTCGTCGGCGGCGCGCCAGACGCTGCCGTGACGGGCAAAGCTATCAAGGGCGCGCAGCGCCTGTGTGGAGGGTATTCGCAAGAGGCCTCAGGTGAACCGAATTTGCACGAACCGGGAAAACATATCACTTTTTGGAAAGTCGCTTCACTGCTTTCTTGGGCTGCATGGAGAAACCGGTGACGACCTCGGCGCAAGCCACCGCGCTTGCCTGTCTCGATGGCATCCAGCCGTCGCTGTCGGCGTGGACGCGCACCATTTTCGATTTCGGCGAGACCGCCTGGCGCGAATACCAGTCTGCCGCCTGGTATGTTGCGCGGCTGAAGCATGAGGGCTTTTCGGTCGAAGAAGGCTCGGCCGGCATGCCGACCGCCTTTTGCGCCCACTGGACGAACGGCCCAGGTCCGACCATCGGCATGTACGCTGAATACGACGCCGTGCCCGGCAACTGCCAGGACGCGGCAACGGTGAAGCGGCCGCGACCGGGTCTGGGCGTCGAGGCGGGCGGCCACACCGATCCGCATTCCGGGCTTGGCGTTGCCGGCCTCGGCGGGCTTCTGGCCACCAAGTCGGCAATGCAGCGCCACGGCATCGAGGGCACGCTGCGCTTCACCGGCGAGCCGGCCGAAAAGGTGAGGGGCTCGAAACCGATTCATGCGGCAAAAGGCTATTATGACGGCCTTGCCGGCATGATCTCCTTCCACCCCTTCTACATGCTGCCGCTCTGCAACACGGCGCGTTGGGACACGCATTGCGGTGCCGCTTATGCGATGATCTACCGTTTCGTTTGCGACGAACCCGAAAACTGGGTGCGCGCGGGTGATGGCGCGCCGATCCCGCAGGCGCATTCGGCCGTGCGGGCGCCCGGCGCCAACGATGCGCTGATGACGATGTATATGGCCTCCAAGGCGCTGCGTGATTCCATGCTGCCGCACCAAGGCGGCTGGTCGATCAGCGAGGCGATCCTCACCGCAGGACAGGCGACGGCCGACAATCTGCCGGCGGGGCTCTCCGAGATCCAGTACATGATCCGCGTGCCGACCATTGCCATGGCCAAGCAGGTCACCGCGGTGCTCGACCGCAATGCGCAAGCCGCCGCTACGATCAGCGGCAGCCGCTATGAGCGCCATTGGGTGTCGAAGTCGCGGCCGGGCCTCGCCAATCACGCAATGGCTGAGATCGCCTATAAAGCGCTGTCTACGGTCGGCCCGCCACACTGGGATGAGGCGGCCAAAGCGATCGCCCGCGAGGTGCAGGTCAATGCCGGCGGCACCGCGACCGAAAACCCGTTCATCGACGAGATGGAACGGCTGATCACGCCGCAAGACGCCGAGGCCATCCTGCGCCGCGATTTGCCGCCCTCGCAGATCAACTCCACCTCCGACGATTACACCGACATGTCGTGGCACGCGCCGACGGCACGCTTCTATGTCGCCCGGCCAGCGTTGCGCTCGGCGAATGGCCATGCCTATCCGTCTTGGGCGATGAATGCGCTAGGCGGCATTGCCGCCACCATCGATCCGATGGTCATTTGCGCGGCGAAGACTGTTGCGCTTGCAGCCCTCCGCTTGCTTGAAGACAAGACCGCGCGCGATGCGGCGATGGATGAGTTTACCACCCGCACCGGCGGCGGCATCGGCGGCTCGAACTGGATCGCGCCGCTTTGCGACTATGACCCGCCGATCAATTTCCGTTGGCCGGAATATGTCACCACCGCTCGCGGGCGCGACTGGTGGATTCCGTCCGCCGGCAACGCTTAGCCATCACCACCACGAGGAGAACCCCATGACCGTCCATGACCGCATCGTCGCCGAACCGTTCTCGCTGCAGCGCCGCAACCCCGCCGGAGGCACCAAGCCGCTCACCGCTTGGGGTTTTGCCAACGAGACCGACGTACTGACCGACGTGCTGCTCGGCTCGCCAAACTTCCTGCGGCACCTCTCGACCAGTTCGCTGTCGCGCAAACATCTGCGCGAGGCGCCCTGCAACGTCCAGATCGCGCAGGCGCAGCATAAGGACCTCGTCGCCGCCTATGAGCATTTCGGCGTCAACATCCACTGGCACGAGCCGACGCCGGAACTGCCGATGCAGGTCTATTCCCGCGATTCCAGCGTCATGACGCCCTACGGCGCCTTCATCACCGCCATGGCCAATTGGTGGCGGCGCGGCGAGAACTATGCCGCCATCCGTACCTACGAAAAGCTCGGCATTCCGATCTACGACATGGTCACCGCCGGCACCTTCGAGGGCGGCGACTTCAACGTCATCGAGGAGGGCGTCGTGCTGATCGGCTGCGGCGGCGCCCGCACCCAGGAAGAAGGCGCCCGTCAGGTTCAGGCCTGGTTCGACAAGGAGGGCTGGGAGACACGGCTAGCCTTCATCGACGAGTACTACGTCCACATCGACTTGATGGTGGTGCCGATCGCCGAGAAGCTGACCGCCGTCTGCCTCGCCTGCACCGAGCCAGGCATCGTCGACTGGCTGAAGGGCAAGGGCCACGAAATCATCGACGTGCCGTTCCAGGACACGATGGCGCTCGGCTGCAACTTCATGTCGCTGGGCAAGGACAGGGTGATCGCGCCGACATCGAGCCAGTCGCTGATCGGCCAGCTCAAGGCGCGCGGCTTCGAGGTCGCGGCGATCGACATGAGCGAAATCTCCAAGACCGGCGGCGGCATCCACTGCATGGCACAGGCGCTGAAGCGCGAGCCGGCATAAGGAGAACGACCCGGGTCGGTTTGGGACTCGTCCCCGGGCGCATTTGACAAGACGAACCCGACAGCGGAAACATGTGCCTTCATTGCGAGGAGAGAATCTGTGAAAAGAACCTACGAAAAGCCGAGTCTGGCCAAAGCAGGCAAACTCGGATCGCTGGTCGCCTCAAACCCGTCGAAGCCCGCCCCCTGAGCGCAGCCAGCTGTTGCAGGCCGCAATTCGGTTGTCCTGACCAGCGACAACCGAATTGTATGATTTCATGCCAGCCCGCCGGCTTTGAACGGCGGGCTTTTGGCTTTGCGCCGTGGCGCAAAGCCACGCGCCGCGTATCAGCCGGCTAGTCCGGTCTGTCCGAACCTGAATTGAATTTGCGCCTGGCGTTTTCCAGATGCGCGCGCATCGCTTGCCCGGCGGCTTCCGGGTCATGGCGCTCGATCGCCTCGAACACTGCCTGGTGGCCAGCGAAACTCTTGCGTTTCTCGATCTCGGTGTTGGCCATGTGGATGCGCTGATTGATCAGCCATTCGACCAGCGCCTCATGCGCGGCGAGGAAGATCGGATTGCCGGGGATGACGGTCAAGGCGCGGTGAAATGCGACGTCGGTGACGGCGAAGGCTCGCGCCCTTGGAATGGCGCGCTCGTTCTCGGCAAGGGCGGCGGCCAGCGCGTCGATCTGTTCGCGCGTCGCCACCTCGGCGGCATGGCGCGCGATCGAGACTTCGAGAAACAGCCGCAATTGCTCGAAATGGCCGATGCCATCGGGCTGGTCCATCAAAAGATGCGCCGTGCCGGTCAGTTGCTCCAGCATGTTTTTCGGCGTCGGCCGCGTCACCTTCGGCCGCTCGCCGCTGTTGATCTTCACCAGCCCCATCTTTTCCAATGCAAACAGCGCCTCGCGCACCGAGGGGCGGCCGACGTCGAACATCGACATCAGGTCTCGCTCGGACGGCAGCGAGGCGCCGACCGGATAGACCTCGTCGCGGATCATCGCCTCCAGGCGAAGGCGAACTTCATCGGCAACTTTTTTTCGAACCGGCATATTGTGCCGATGGCGCCTGCTGTCACCGATGCCGAGGATCGGATGCGCGCCGTTCTCGCCCGCCCGGCGATCAGAGAGTGGCTGGCGTGAGATGGCCGCGCTGACGACGGAACGCGATCGCCTCGTCTGGCCCGGCCGGACTCGCGACGGCGTGCAACCGCCCGTCCGGCCGGAGTCCCATCTGCTATGCAGGTATCAATACGGCGATGCGATGCACGCCGACCTCCTTGCTTGTATTCGTTGCCTCGTCGGTCTTGCCCTTGGAGCAGGTATACATGTCACCCGTCTTGAGCTTGAATTCCTTGTCTACCTTCTTGATGGTGAACGCACCGGAAGTAATCGTGCAGACCATGTCGTTGTCCATCACAGTTTGAGGCGCGTGTGCACCGGGTTGGAAGACCACGTCGACGATCGCGATGCTCTTGTAGGCGGGAATGTCGGCATTGCCGGTGCCGACCTCGACCACCCTGACACCGGGCGCAATCTCCTTGCCCTCTTTCGGGCCGTATTTCTTGATTTTTGCGGATGCCGCCAGGGTGAACAAAGGCGTTACTGCGGCGGTCGTCAGACCGAGGGCAATTGCAGACCTGCGATTCATGGTTTTCATCGCATCCTCCCGATGCTCGTCGTGCATGGATATGCACGACCGGGAATATATTAGCACAAACGAATTTACTTGTATGCAAAGCGGCTGTGGCGCGGATCCGCAAAGGGGGGTCGCTCCGCCGGGTAAGGTTGTCTCACTGCACCTTTTGCCGGAACTTCGAATGACAGTTCGAGCAATCCTGCAGGATGAGATGCAGGATATGCTCCGCCGGCAGTTTGGCCGGATCGGCTTCCGCCGGGATCGCGCGCTTGCCGAGCAGGCTGCCACCGCCCATTGCCAGACCGGTGCCCATGCGCATGTCGTCGGTGATGCTTTCAGGCGCGTGCTCGGCCTTGGCGGCGAGAGCGTCGGCCAGCGTCCCGATGTGATTTGCCAGCGCCTCGAAGTCCGCCCGCGACTGATCGATCTCCAGCCTGGCCTGCGAAGGCGGCCCCAACGAGGCGCTCGGAAACTCGGCAATCAGGGCAGGGCCGGTGCGCGCGCGAAGGGATTGCGCCGCTGCCTTGAACGTCGCGGCGTCATAGGCTTGTCTGCCGTCGAACATGCCGGCGATGGTTTTCGCGGCCACCGCCATCTCCTTCATCGATGCCTGCCGTGCCGTCACGATCGGTCCGCCGCCGGCAGAGGCGGCCACCGCAAAGGCACAGACCAGCAACAGCAGCGCCGCTCGCGCCGTCCATCTCATGGCGCAACGTCCATGCCGGCCAATCTGTCGATGACCGGGCAGCGGGACTTCGCCGGCAGGTCGAATTCTTCGGTCACGATGCCGCTGCTCATGGGCCGATGTCCATCATGGAGGGTGCTTACTTGGCGACGCATAGACCTTCCAGCTACTGGAAGGTCAACGGCATAAAGCAGCCGATTAACGGGTAATCGGCTTGGACTTGCAGCAAGCTGACGCTGCGTTTCCTTGACTTGGCAGCCAAAAACGGGCAGCAAAGGCGGGTTAGGGAGAGCATTTCTACCGTGGCGCAGACCATGGAGGGCTCTTTTTTCGTATCGACCGCCGCACAATGTGCGACCGGTGGAGGGATTGGTTAACCAACTTTGTCCATCTTTTGATTCAATCGGCAACAGACGCGAAAGGTGCAGGGGGCACCAGCGAACTGTGGATGTCACGGATGCGAGGGTCGCAAGCCTGCATGCCGATTGAGAGTGGTTGTATGGCGTTTTTGCGTTTGAAAAGCCGGGGCGACAATCCTGAACGGGGTTTGACTTCGAAGAGATCCGGCCAGCGCTGGATGGTGGTGCCGGTTGTCGGCGCGGCCCTTGCGCTGTGGTCGGTGGCGACCATGGCCGGCCTTTATTCGCTGGGCACCTCGCTCACCGCCGCTTCCAACAACCTTCCGCAAAGCCTGCTGTTGCCGCGCACCGATTCGCGCCGCAGCCTCGCCAATTCCCGGGCGCCGCAGCTATCGGCACAAAAGTTCCAGGCATCGCTGCTCAGCCAATGCGACGCCGGCTGCAGGCGCACCGCGGCCAGCTTTGCACATGACGGCAAGACCGCGCGGTTGCACCTCGCCGCGCACGATCCAGTGCCGGCCGCCACACACACGATCACTGCAAACACCGGCACCGCGCCAAACACCAGTATCGCACTTGTCACCCCGCGCGATGCGCGTTTCGACGGCGTGGTGGCCAAGGCAAAGCTGTCGCCGCAAAAGCTGGCTGCCGCCTTCGCCAAGGCCTCTAATGCGCCCTTCATGCTTGCCAGCCTTCCGGCCGCTGCCCGTTTCGCCGAAGTCCGCATGCCCGACCAGCATGGCCCGGCCTCGGAGCGCTTTGGGCCGGAAGTGGCCGAGATCGAACGCTCGTCCCGCCTGGCGCTGGCGCTGGCCAACACCTTGCCGGATCAGGGCGCCGACATGCTGGCGCCGCCGCCGGCCGTCGCGGCAATCGTCGAAGCGCAAAATCCTGAGCAGGCTGAGGTCCAGGTCGCCTCGCTGCCGCCGCAGGACGATCTGCCCGACAACATTGCACTGCCGGGTCGGCGTCCGCGCGCCGAAACCGCTCAGCCTGCCGAGGTGCAGCAAGCCCGCAAGCCCAAGGCTGCCAAGCCTCAGGCGGACAGGGCGGCCGAGACCGCGGCACCCCGGTCGCCGGGCATCGTGTCGCCACGCTCGCCGCGCAATTCCCAGGATGTCGCCGCACTGCCGGGCGTCCCAGGCAGCGAGACCATCCGCACCAAGCCGGGCAAGCGGGTGAAGGCGCAAGCCGGCGAGATGCTGGCCTATGCCAAACCTGATGTCCCGGCTGGCGGTGTCGGCCGCGCGTTCAAGGATCTGTTCGCCACGCCCGGAATGGGCGGCGGCGTCGCCGTCTACGACATCTCGGCCAAGACCGTCTACATGCCGGACGGCTCCCGGCTCGAGGCCCATTCGGGGCTGGGCTCGATGGTCGACCAGCCGCGTTTCGTCCACAAGAAGAATGTCGGCCCGACGCCGCCCGACACCTATGATCTGAAGCTGCGTGAATCCCGCTTCCACGGCGTCGAGGCGCTTCGTCTCACCCCGATCGACGGCCGCAACAAATACGGTCGCGACGGCCTGCTCGCCCACACCTACATGCTGCGAGGCGGCCGTGCCGAATCCAATGGCTGCGTCGTCTTCAAGGACTACGCCCGCTTCCTCTCCGCCTACAAGAAGGGCAAGATCAAGCGCCTCGTCGTCGTGCCGCGGCTCTCTAAGCCGCTAACGCAGGTCGCCCAGGATGGGCGGGGAGCGTAGGCAGTAGGGCAGTAGGGCAGTAGGGCAGTAGGGCAGTAGGGCAGTAGGGCAGTAGGGCCTCAGGCTCTCGCTGCCCTTTCCTTTTTCTTCCCCTATTCCCTTACTGCCTTACTCCCCAAAATCGTTTCCATTCCGCTCCGAGCAGACTATGACTGACCGCGGCGGGTCGGCTTCACCACGAGGACATCATGACAATACGCGCTGTCGTTTGGGGCGAGAACATCCATGAGCGGACCAATGAAGTGGTCGCTGCCCTCTATCCCGAGGGTATGCACACGACCATCGCCAAGGCGCTGAACACCGACAAGGCGATCTCCGCCTCGACCGCCACACTCGAACAGCCCGAGCATGGCCTGCCGGCCGATCGTCTGGCTGAGACCGACGTGCTGGTCTGGTGGGGTCACAAGGACCATGGCGCCGTTGCCGACGAAGTGGTCGAACGCGTCGCCCGCCGCGTCTTTGAAGGCATGGGGCTGATCGTTCTGCATTCCGGTCATTTCTCGAAAATCTTCAAGCGGCTGATGGGCACCCCGTGCACGCTGAAATGGCGCGAGGCGGGCGAGCGCGAGCGGCTCTGGGTGACCAGCCCCAGCCATCCGATCGCCGAAGGCGTCGGCGAATATTTCGAGCTCGAGAACGAAGAAATGTACGGCGAGCAGTTCGCCGTGCCGGAGCCGCTGGAGACTGTCTTCATCTCCTGGTTCCAGGGCGGCGAGGTGTTCCGTTCCGGGCTGACCTACCGGCGCGGCGCCGGCAATGTCTTCTACTTCCGCCCCGGACACGAAACCTATCCGACCTATCACGACGCCACTGTGCACAAGGTGCTGCGCAACGCGGTGAAATGGGCGCACAACCCGCAAGGCACCAAATCGGCCATTCTCGATGCACCGAATGTGCCGGTCGACAAGGCGCTGGAGCCGATCGTCGAGCGCGGCGGCAAGCTCCATGCCTCGGGCGAGGCGGGTTTCCGCTAAAACAAAATCCAAGAAAGGCGTGGCGGCTCCCCTACAGAGTCGCCTGGACCGCATTCGTCCCATATGATTGAATCGAACCAATTTCGCTCGGAGTGCAAATGATGCGGCTTTTGATATTGGGTACCGGCTGGATGGCGCAGGAGCATGCCCGCCGCTTTGGCGCCATCGACGGCGTCGAGATCGTCGGCGCTGTCGATGTCGATGAAAAGCGCGTCGGCGAATTTGCCGACGGCTTCAAGATCCCGAAGCGCTTCACCTCGCTGGAGGCGGCGCTCGACTGGGGTGGCTTCGATGCCGTGGCCAATGTCACACCCGACCGTATCCACCATCCGACGACCATGGCGCTGATCGCGGCCGGCAAGCCGGTGCTCTGCGAAAAACCACTCGCGGAAAATTTCGGCAAGGCGAGCGAGATGGCAGACGCGGCGCAAGCCGCTGGCATCGTCAACATGGTCAACCTCACCTATCGCAATGTCGCTCCCTTGCAGAAGGCGCGGCAGATGGTGCTGGCTGGCGAGATCGGCACCGTCCGCCATGTCGAAGCCTCCTATCTGCAGAGCTGGCTGGTGTCGAAATTCTGGGGCGACTGGCGCGCCGATCCGAAATGGCTGTGGCGGCTGTCGCGCGGCCACGGCTCCAATGGTGTGCTCGGCGATGTCGGCATCCACATCCTCGATTTCGCCAGCTATGGCGCGGCGCTCGACATCGACCATGTCTTCTGCCGGCTGCGCGCCTTCGACAAGGCGCCGGGCAACCGCATCGGCGAATACGACCTCGACGCCAATGACAGTTTTGCCATGACGCTGGATTTTTCCAACGGCGCCTTCGGCGTCGTCCATGCCAGCCGCTGGGCGACCGGCCATATGAACGAACTGCGCCTGCGCATCTATGGCGACAAGGGTGGGATCGAGGTCGTGCACAATCTGGAGGGCTCGGAGTTGAAAGCTTGCTTGGGCGAGAACATCGAAACCGCCAAATGGCGGGTGATCGACGCCGGCACGGTGCCGACCAACTACCAGCGCTTCGTCGATGCGGTCGCAAGCGGCGTGCAGGCCGAACCGTCGTTCCACCATGCCGCCGAACTGCAAAAGGTGCTGGATCTGGCTGTCGTGTCGGACGAGAAGCGTACGGAGTTGAGGGCCAGCGCCGACACGCAGTAATCTGTCTCGAAGGGGAGGAACCCGTCATGGTCACACGCCGCGCGCAATGTCTCTGCGGCCAGTTGTCAGCAATCTGTACGGGCGAGCCGGTGCGCATCTCGGTCTGCCATTGCCTGGACTGCAAGCGCCGCACCGGCAGTGCCTTCAGCTACAACGTCCGGTTTGCGGAAGGCGACGTGTCGATCGCTGGACGGGCGAAGCAGTTCACCCGCATCGGCGACGAGGGCGGCCGCGTCATTTATAACTTCTGCCCAGAATGCGGCACCAGCGTCCACTATCGCATAGACACGCAGCCCGGTGTCATCGCCATTCCCGTCGGCGCCTTCGCCGACCCGTCGTTCCCGCCACCGTTCCAGTCCTTCTACCACAACAGCCGGCGCTGCGACTGGGTCGAGATCAAAGCTGAGCCGCTGGCGACGTTCGACTGAAGGCCGCTTTCGGCATGAAGCGGAACCGTCCGCACGCTCCGCGCATTTCGGAGCATGAACAAGACGATTTCCAACATCGACCAAGCCGGGTCAGGCTGGACGATCAAGCGCGGAGACGGTCCTATCGTCGGGACGGCCATCCACAGCGGCACCGACGTTAGCAGCGCTTCTCGATCGCTCATGTGTCTCTCCGATCCAGACCGGCTTCGAGAAGAAGACCCGTTTACCGAACGCTTCATCGCCGATTTTCCGACCCAGATCATCGTTCATCGATCGCGCTTCCAGGTCGATCTGAACCGCGCGCGCGACGCTGCCGTCTACCTGTCGCCGGACCAGTCCTGGGGAGTGAAAGTCTGGCGGGAGCCGCCGGCCGAGGACGTCATACGGGAGTCTTTGTCCTTTCATGACGCCTTCTACAGCGAGCTGAACCGTGTCCTCGCCGATATCGAGAAGCGCTATGGCCGGTTCGTGCTCATCGACGTCCACAGTTACAATCACCGGCGCGATGGACCGCAGGCTCAGCCGACGGCTCGCGATCTCGCGCCCGACATCAACATCGGGACGTCTTCCATGGACCGCGAGCGCTGGGCGCCTATCGTCGAAGCGTTCATCGAGACGCTTCGCGGCCAGCATCTCAATGGCGAGCCGATCGACGTGCGTGAGAACGTGTCCTTCCAGGGCAAGGGCGAACAGACCCGTTTCGTCCATGCCAATTTTCCAGAGACCGGCTGTGCGATCGCGGTGGAGTTCAAGAAGATTTTCATGGACGAATGGAGCGGCGAGCCCGATTGGGCAACAATCGAGCAGCTGCGGGCTGCTCTGACTTCGACGCTGCCCGTTCTCGAGTCGGCGCTGCGGGCCATGCGATGAAGCCCAAGCTTGTCGAGCCCACCTCTCCACTGGCGCAAATCGATGCGGATCTGGACGCGCTTTTCCGCTACGGCAAGCCGATCCGCCGCGAGTTCGGCAACGGCAATCGATTGCACATGGATCGGCCGCTGCCCTTTCTGTGTGTCCATGTCGGGTCGCATCAGGATGCCGCATTCCATGCCGTCTCCGCCAACGCCTCCTATCTGATCGCCGCCGACATCGAGCTCGCCGGCGAGGTCGCGCGGCTGGTGGCGGGCCGGCTACACGATCACTGCGGCGCATTCCTCCTTCTGGACATCGGCGAATTGGCCGAGGACCGGTTCCTGACCGAGGATGTTCCGTTTTTGCCGCCTTTCGAGATTGCGCTGGCTAGCGGCGATTCAGCGGCGGAGAAGGCGGCACGCAAGCGCTTCGCTGATGCTGCATCCGCGCGCGAAGCCAAATACCGCACGCCCCGCGTCGACGAGCTCAGTCCCACCACACGTGCCGAAGCACGGCTCTGGGACGATCCCGGTGATGTGGCGTGGCTGACGGTGCGCTTCGCACCGATCTACAGGGTGCCGGGCACCAAGCGCGTCTACCCCGAACTCCACGATCTCGTCGTCGCCAACATGGTCGATTCCGCGCTTCAGGCCGTCAGCGCCTTCCTCAAGGCATCGAGCCTGGAACAACCGGCGACCCATCGTTCCCTCGGCCGCCGCGCCTATATCGATGCCGTCGCGCGCGCTGACCGTGCGATCGACAATGTCGCTTCGACCTTCGATTTTCTGCTGGCCGTCACGCCGATCAATGCTGAACCCGCTTGGCGGGAATTCCAGGCAGGCGCGTTCGATCGTGTGCCAGCACTGCTTTACCGGCCGCTCGAGCTTGAGGTCGCCGATCAGAAGCGCAAGCTCTATTCGATCTCGCTCGATCATCTGGAAGATACGCTCCTGACCAGGCTGCTCTCCGAAAAGCAGCAGGAGCTCGATCTACAGCTGTCGATGCTCGCGGCACGTGAGACGCCGCGCTTCGTCGAACTCGGACGAGCCCTCTATGGCAGCGTCGAGCCGAGCCTGGCGGCGAGGGCGCGCGCCATTCTCGAAAAGCTCCCGCGCGTTGCCTCGGCCGCCCGGCAAAAGGGCCTCGATGCCGACGTCGTCGCCGCCGCCGCGCGCGACATGATCGCCGGGTACCGCGGCGCCTATCCCGATTTCGAGGCTTCGGTGGAGATCCGCGGCGACCTGCCGGCCGGCCTGCTGGTCTCGCGAAACCGGTTGCTGGTGTCGCGCGATACCAACCTTCCGCCGGAACGTCTGACGGCGCTGCTGAGCCACGAGATCGGTGTTCATCTGCTGACCTATTTCAACGGCGCCGCGCAGGGGCTCGCTATCTTCTGCAGCGGCCTCGCCGGCTATGAAGGCATGCAGGAGGGACTGGCCGTGCTGGCTGAGTATCTGGTCGGCGGCATGACCGCAGCGCGTTTGCGGCTGATCGCAGCGAGAGTGATCGCCTGTCAGGCGATGCTCGAGGGGGCAACATTCGAGGAAGCCTTCCGCAGTCTGCGAAGGGATCTCGACGATCGCGAGGCCTTCAACGTCGTTCTGCGCGTCTACAGAGGCGGCGGTCTTGCAAAGGACGCCATCTATCTGCGCGGCCTGTTGCAGATCCTCGATCACTTGAGGAATGGCGGCAGCTTGACGCCGTTCTGGATCGGCAAGATCGCCGCCGCGCATTTCGGCGCGATCCAGGAACTCAACGCGCGCGGCCTGCTGCGGGCGCCGCGCCTTGAACCTGCGTTCCTCTCTTCCGAGGCGGCCCGGCCGCGCCTCAGGAACGCGATGGCGGGAATCGATCCGATCGATATGGTTGAAACCTGAGGGGCTCCACAATGCGTATTGCGTTCTTCGTCAATTCCATTGAAACCGAGACGCCGGGATACACGACGACGGCGTTGGCGCTGGCGGCCGTCCAGCGCGGTCATTCCGTCGTCTATGTGGAGCCGGGCGATTTCATCCTGCGTCCTAATGATGATCTGGCCGTCAGCGTGACGGCTCTGCCCGATGCTGCCTACAAGACATCAGGCAAGCTTCATGCTGCCCTGCAGGATGCCGCGAAGCAGAAGAAGACCGTCGCCATGAGCGACATCGACATATTGTTTCTGCGTAACGACCCGTCGCTGGATGGCACCGGTCGGCCATGGGCGGCCAATGCCGGCATCATGTTCGGTCGGCTCGCAGCCGAACGTGGCACCATCGTCGTCAACGATCCGGGCGGTCTGGCGCAGGCACAGAGCAAGCTCTATTTGCAGTCTTTCCCCGAAGCGGTCAGGCCGGCGAGCCTGATATCGCGCAGCATTGCCGAGATCCGCACCTTCATCGACAAACAGCCGAAGGGCTGTATCGTCAAACCGCTGCAAGGGTCGGGCGGCAAGAACGTCTTCCATATTGCCAAGCCCACCGATTCCAACCTCAACCAGATTTTCGAGGCGGCCAGCGGTGACGGCTATCTCATCGCGCAGGTCTATCTTCCGGAAGCCAAGGCCGGCGATGTGCGTCTGTTCCTGATGAACGGCCTGCCGCTCGTGCGCGACGGCAAATACGCAGCCTTTCGCCGGGTTCCGGCCAAGGGCGACGTGCGCTCCAACATCCATGCCGCCGGAACGGCTCGCAAGGTCAAGGTAACGGCCAAGATGCTGGGCATTGCCGAAATGGTGCGTCCCAAATTGATCGGCGACGGCATGTTCCTGGTCGGGCTCGACATCGTCGGCGACAAACTTCTGGAGATCAACGTCTTCACGCCAGGCGGGCTGACCCGGCTGGCCGACATGTACGCGACGGATTTTGCCGCAAGCGTCATCGCTGCGCTGGAGGAGAAGCAAACGCTGCGGCAAGCCTATGGAAAGGCCATGACCAATTCGCGGCTGGCGACGCTGTGAGGAATGCGAGGCAGGATGCGAATTGATCTTCTGCGCGAAAGTCCGTCAACTTGGTGGTGGGACCGCGACCCCGGCGTGGTGACCTCCCAGATGCCAGAGGGACAGCGGAAATCGTCCGCGCTCATCATGGACGAGCCGAAAGCCCGCCCCGCTGATCAGGCGCAATGGATTGCGATTAAGCTGGCAGCCGCCGGCGATTCCTCCCCACGTCCGGTTCAGGCGCTCCTGCCACCTGCGGCAACGCGGCCCCTCTGCTTGGCCGTGCTCGATGAAGATCAGCCGGCCCGTGGACTTCAAGATGCGCCGGATTTCACTTAGCGCCGCCTCAGGGTCCGGAATGGTGCAGAAAGCGTAGGTGACGACGACGGTGTCGGCAAAGTCATCGGCCAACGGCAGGGTTTCGCCTCTGGCGCGGAGGCATTCGACATCGAAAGGCATGGAACGGCTCTTCGGTCCGGCCAACCCGAGCATCGTGCCGTCGGGATCGACGCCCACCAGCCGCTGCACCCTGGCCGGGTCGTAGTAGGGAAGGTTCAGGCCGGACCCGAAGCCGACCTCCACAACAATGCCCTCTGCCTGCGGGATCATTCGCTTTCGCATGTGCGCGAATGCGTTGGCCGAACAGCCCGCGTGGACGAAGTAGGGAGCAACGCAGCGTGCGTACCAGGAGAGGCAGGATTGGCACATGTCTCAGCCTCCCTGCTCGGTGTTCGAGGCGCCGATGGGGCCGCCAGCCTCGGGCATGCGCTGAAAGGTGAGAGTATTGACCAGTGACATTTATCGCTCCAAGGGTGTCTTCAGACGGGCCAAATGGCCCAACGTCGTGGGGATAGGTAGAAGGCCTGCGTCCCCTCAACGTCCCCGCTCGGCGCATAGGGATCGATGGAGCGATTGCAGTTCCGACTTCTGGGTTTTCCGGAGTTCCGTCTGAACGGGCGGCGGGTGGAGCTTGCCTTGCGCAAGGCAGCCGCGCTCCTCATCTACCTCGCCGAGGCCGATAGGCCCGTGGCGCGCGAGGTTGCCGCTACGCTTTTGTGGCCCGAAACCGACGAGGACGCCGCACGGGCGCGCCTTCGGCGCACGCTGTATAAAATCCGCATCGCGTTCGGCAGCGAGGTTATCGCCGCCAGCGGAACATCCCTCAGCCTGCATCCGGCGCTGTCTGTCGAGGTCGACTCCAGGGTTTTCGAGCATGCCTGTGATGTCGGTCCTCTCGAAGAGGCCGCTGATATCCACAAGGGCGACTATCTCGCCGGCTTCTCACTGCCGGACTGTCTGGAATTCGAGGAATGGGTCTTCTTCAGGCGCGAGGCCCTGCGCGGCCGGCTGGTGCAGGCGCTGGAGCGGCTCGTCGAAGCGAAGATCGCCGGCGGCGAGCCTCGCAGCGCGGTCGTGCATGCGACGCGCCTTGCGGCACTGGACCCCTTGAGCGAAAGCGCACACCGTCACCTGATCCGCGCCCACCTGGCGGCCGGGGACAGGGCGGCAGCCGAGCGCCAGGCCGAGACCTGTGTTCGGTTATTGCGGGACGAACTCGGCATAGCGCCAGACTCCGCCACGCTTGCCCTGCTGCGTGAACCAACGCGCGATATTGGCTCGGACGTGCCCAGAACGCGCTATGTCGACGTGGACGGCGTCCATATTGCCTACCAGATCGTCGGCAGCGGCCCGATGGATATCGTGCTTGTTCCGGGGTTCATTTCGCATGTCGAGCGGGTTTGGGAAGACAGAAGCTGCCGCTCCTGGATCACCGCGGTTTCGCGTCTCGGTCGTCTGATCCTTTTCGACCGGCGCGGCATGGGACTTTCCGACCGCGTTGGCGACCGCCCAACCGTTGAAGCGACGGCGCAGGATATTCTGGCGGTCATGAACGCGGCCGGCAGCCGTAGGGCCTTGCTCATCGGTGCATCGGAGGGTGGGCCGGGTTGTATTCGTTTTGCCGTGAACCATCCTGATCGCCTGATCGGCCTCGTTCTCTGGGCTTCCCTGGCGAAAGGCAGCCGCGCGCCCGACTATCCTTTTGCCCTGACCGTTGCCCAATACGACCTGTGGAAGCAACGCCTGCTCGCCGGCTGGGGTGGTCCCGCGGAAATCCAGACCTTCGCCCCGAGCCTGGCCGCAGACCGCCAGGCGCAGAGCTGGTGGGCCGGATTGCTCAGGGCAGCCTCCAGTCCCGGCGCGGTCGCAGGTCTGCTCGAAGCGCTGCGTGATACCGACGTCCGCCACCTCCTGGCAAAAGTTTCGACCAGGACGATGGTTCTGCACCGCTCCGGCGACCGTGCCGTGCGCGTCGAGGCCGGGCGGTTCCTCGCAGCCAAAATCCCGGACGCGCGTTTCATCGAGGTCGCCGGTGACGACCACTGGTTCTGGGTCGGCGATCAGCAGCCGCTGCTCGACAGCATCAGCGCGTTTGCACGAGGCAGCTGATCGCAGCCGGAGACGATCAGGGGACACCCCCTGTGTAGGGCGACGCTCACAACTCTTGATGTCGGTTGTGAAGTTTTGCGCCCTGCAGAAGGAACGATCATGTTCGTCGTATCGGAAGACGGAACCCGCATTGCCTATGAGGTGGTCGGGACGGGAAAGCCGCTCGTGCTGCTGCACGGCTTTACAGCAGATCACACGATTTGGCGTGAAGTGGGCTACGTCGAGCGGTTGGCGGGGCGGCAACTGATACTGATCGACGCTCGCGGTCACGGCAGAAGCGACAAGCCGCATGTGCCCGAAGCGTATGATGCCGGGCGATGCGCGACAGATGTCGCGGCGGTTCTGAATGATATCGGCGCAGTCAACGCCGACATCTGTGGGCATTCCTTGGGCGGCACGATTGCCCTGGCGTTTGCCGCCCACTACCCGAACCGGGTGCGCTCGCTTGTCGTCAACGGGGCGCATCCCTTCGGTCAGGATCTGAGCCTGCTCAGGGCGGCCGTGAGCGTCGACATAGAACCCTGGATCTCGTATCTGCGCACCGAGAACTGGCCGTTGACAGACGGGAACGTCAGGCAACTCAGAAGCAATGATCTTGAGGCCCTGCGGGCATGCGCTGCACTGGACCGGTCCGATCGGTCGGCACCGTTTGTCGGCTTTGATCGACCGATCCTTGCGATTAGCGGAGAGGCCGATCCGTTGTGTCCGAAGGTCCGTGATTTTGCAGCCCTTGCCGGCGCCAACTATCTCGAACTCATCGGATGCAATCATTTCCAGGCGTTCTTGGCGGTCGACCCGATATGCGCGCGCATGGAGAAGTTTTTTGTCGACTGCCGCTAGTGCGTGAGGGCCCGCAAGGTCAAGTGACGGCCAAGATGCCGGGCATTGCCGAAATGGTGCGTCCCAAATTGATCGGCGACGGAATGTTCTTGGTCGGGCTCGACATCGTCGGCGACAAACTTCTGGAGATCAACGTCTTCACACCGGGCGGGCTGAGCCGGCTGGCCGACATGTACGCAACGGATTTTGCCGCAAGCGTCATCGCTGCGCTGGAGGAGAAGCAAACGCTGCGGCAAGCCTATGGAAAGGCCATGACCAATTCGCGGCTGGCGACGCTGTGAGGAATGCGGGAAAGACGCGATCTGAGCCGAAGCAGACATCACAGGGGAGGCGTGCATGACTGCTTTGCGCCGCATCTCGGCCATTGAAGTTAGCTCGGCCACCGCCTTAAGGCGGACATTACCGGCGACCGCGCTGGAGGTCGCGGTTGCGCCATTAGCGGCATAGCGAGAAGCGATCGGTTACGTCTGCTTAGCGTCGATAGTGTTCTCTAATGGGTCAAGGGGCGGCCACTCGATTTTGAGCGCTGTCGACGCTTTCGGATACCTGCGTTCTCTGCGAGGTCAAGGCACTTGATGGAGTCAGCTGGGTATGGAGCGGCTTGGTTGAAAATCGCAGTCTGGCTGAAGATGGACCCCGTTGTCCCGTTTGGCGACATTGCGATCTTTGAAAGGTCGAGTTCCTCCATGAAGTCTTCGGCGCCCTGCCAGACAGTGTGGCCTCCGACATCGACAAGATCCCATCGCACCGGCTCGACCATCGCCTTGAACTTGGGCGTCCTCCCTCGGGGAAGTGTTGATAATCGCCGCGTGGACGATTCACATTTTCAGACGTTACTGGCACATGTCAGCGCCAAGGCCCTATACTGCGACTCCGAGCGACCGAACCTCGGCTGTTCGGACATTGGATGTCGGCGGATCGAGTTGATCGCCGCCTTTCTCGAAAGGTCTAAAACTAGTGTCTCCAGAAGAATGGAAACAGAGAAAGCATGTTTATGCTGGAGACAAAACGACTCGGTCCTGGCGAGTTTCTCGACTGATAGTATTGCGGGGCCTGGCACTGGTGCACGATGGCACAATGGGTGCTGCCGCAATGTTTCTTTCGATCGCGTTGAGGTTTGATTTTGATATAGTTGTCAAAAACTTGACGAATTTCCTTGGCGCGGCGGCGCTATTTGGGATTATTGTCGGCGGCGCAGGTTTTTTGCTCGGACTGAACCGTGGTATTTGGCGCTATGCCTCGCTGTCGGATCTCCTGGCAATCACCTATGCAGCTACTGCGTCCGTCGCTAGTTTCACAGTTGCCCAGTTCCTGCTGGATCGACTGACCTTGATTCCCCGTTCTTCGATCCTTATCGCGTGGGCCTTCGTGATCGTGCTGCTAGCCGGGCCGCGTGCCGCGTATCGGCTCTATCGCAATCGCCACGACACCGGTCGCTTGTTCGATCGCAGCACCTGTAAGTTCGTGCTGCTGGTTGGAGCCACCGACAACGCCGACGCCTTCGTGAGGACCATTAAGGAGAGAAACACTGCCTTGTCATTCGTGGTCCTTGCGATAATCGACGAACGGGATCGCAGGACCGGGCGTTCTATTCGCGGGGTTCCAGTGTTGGGTCCGCTGGAAAGACTGCCGCAGATCTTCGATCAATTCGAGGCCCAGGGGCGCCGGCCCGAGGCGCTCATCCTGACACGTTCGCGCGAGGATTATCAGCGGCACGCCAGCATCGAGGCGCTGGTTGAGATCGCGGCACAGCAGAAAGTCGAGATCCTGAGGCTCCCGAACCTCCTCGACATGCAAAGCATCGACGCTGAAATCGAACTCCGTCCGATCAAGTTGGAAGATCTCCTGCAACGTCCGCCCCTTAGGCTTGATGTGCCCAAGATCGCCTCGATGATCGAGGGCAGGACCGTCATGATCACCGGCGCGGGCGGTTCGATTGGATCCGAGCTGGCACGTCAGGTCGCGGCCCTGAACCCACGGACCCTCGTTCTTTTGGATGCCAGCGAGCACCTTCTCTACTCTATCGCGACTGAACTCACTGGCACCCGCCCGAGCCTCGAACTGCATGCTGCCCTTTGCAACGTGCGTGAAAAAGACGCTGTCAACACCATTGTCCAGGCCCACAGACCCCAGGTGCTCTTCCACGCCGCGGCACTAAAGCACGTACCGATCGTTGAGGCTCAACCGCTTGAAGGCCTTTTCACCAACGCGATCGGGACGCGCAATGTTGCCGAGGCCGCGCTTCATGCCAACGTCTCCACGATGGTTCTGGTGTCGACCGACAAGGCTGTGAATCCCGCTAACGTAATGGGCGCGACTAAACGGATGGCGGAGATGTTCTGCCAGGCGATGGATATCGACTCGCAGGTCAACGGCACACGTTTCGTCACCGTTCGGTTCGGCAACGTCCTAGGGTCGGCCGGATCCGTGGTCCCGCTGTTCGAGAAGCAGATCAGGGCCGGCGGGCCTGTGACAGTTACCCATCCGGACATGGAACGCTTTTTCATGACAATTTCGGAAGCCTGCCTCCTCGTCCTGCAGGCGGCGGCGCATAGCCACGCACGACAGGAGGAGCGCGGCCGAATTTACGTTCTCGACATGGGCTCGCCGGTGAAGATCGTGGATCTTGCTCGAAATCTCATCCGTCTCTCGGGGCGCCGCCCGGACACCGACATTCAGATAGTCTACACCGGGCTTCGGCCTGGGGAAAAACTCTACGAGGAACTTTTCGACAACAAGGAAACCTTGAGCGGGACCGGTGCGTCGGGGATCCTGGCCGCATCTCCACGGTCGATTGAGAGAGCGCTGATCGTGCGCATCTTCGACGAAATGAAGCGGAGGATCGACGCCCAAGATTTGCCCGGTGCCCTACGGCTTCTGAAATCGACCGTCGGGGAGTTTACTCCGGGGAGCGAGATTCACCTGCTGATGAGCGGGAAGGACTCGAGCAAGCACTGAACCTCATCGCGGTGCCCACCGACTGCCGCCCGCAAGCTGACAATCGGAAGACCCTCATTCTGACCATTCGTGTATGTTCACCGTGGCGGCCATGGGTTGATACCCGATTTCCGGGCAGCGTCGGTATTCAGCACTGCTGCTCCTACTTCTTCAACCAACCGATCCACCAGTTCCTGCCCATTCGGCTCGTCTGGCTTCGCGCAATGCCAACGGGGCCTCGGCGACCTTCGAAAGCGCAAACTCTGCATCGGCGAGTTCCTGGCAGATGTCGCGAAAGCTCTCACTTCGGTCCATCAGCCGATGGATCGTCAATTCAAACCGACTTAAACGTCTGCTTTCGTAGGGTAGTTCTTGAAAAGCTGCCTGACCGGAATCGGCCCAAAACAGGACGCTCATTGGCTGTCGCTGAGTGCGGCAGTTAGCGCGCAGCGGCCATTCGGACGACCGGCTTCGAATGTCCAATTCCCACCACCGGAGGCAGCCTGCCGTTCGAGTCCCGACCCTAGTGCCTTAAAATCTTGCTCAGAAAAGCGCGGCTGCGGTCCGTCTTCGGGGCGGAGAAAAACTCCTCCGGCGTGCCGCTTTCGACGATGGCGCCGGCGTCCATGAAGACGACGCGCTGAGCAACCTTGCGGGCGAAGCCCATTTCGTGCGTCACCACCATCATCGTCATGCCTTCCTCGGCCACCGCGACCATAACGTCGAGCACTTCGGAAATCATCTCGGGGTCGAGTGCCGAGGTCGGCTCGTCGAACAACATGATCTTCGGCCGCATGCCGAGGCAGCGCGCGATCGCCACGCGCTGCTGCTGGCCGCCGGATAGCTGTGAGGGATAGGCATTGACCTTGTCGGCGAGGCCGACCTTGGCCAGCAAGTCGCGACCGGCCTGCTCGGCCTCGGCGCGCGGGATCTTGCGGACATGGATCGGCGCCAGCGTGACGTTTTCCAGTGCGGTCTTGTGCGGGTAGAGATTGAACGACTGGAAGACGAAGCCGATCTCGGTGCGCAGCAGCGTCATGTTGGTGGCGGGGTCGCCGAGGCGCTGGCCGTCGACGACCAGGTCGCCGCCCTTGATCGTCTCCAAGCCGTTGATGCAGCGGATCAACGTGCTCTTGCCCGAGCCGCTGGGGCCGCAGACGACGACGACCTCGCGCGGCTCGACGCTGAGTGTGATGTCTTTCAGCACATTGAGCGCGCCGAACCATTTGTTGACGCCGCGAAAGTCGATCATGCCGGTTTTGGTCGGGCTTGGGTTGGTCATGGCGGTCGGCCCTTTGGGTTCGAAGTCACAGCTGCACCTCGCCATGCGCCGCACCCATGCGGCGCTCCAGCCGGCGGGCGAGCATGATCAGCGGATAGCAGACGATGAAATAGCCGACGCCGACGAGGAAGAAGACCAGCAGGCCGTTGGGCACACGCTGCACCACCAGCCAGCCGACGCGGGTGAGGTCGGTCAACCCGATGGCCGAGACGACGGAGGAATCCTTGATCAGCAGCACATATTGCCCGACCAGCGGCGGCAGCACGATGCGCATCGCTTGCGGCAGCACCACCTGGCGCATGCGCTGCCAGCGCGACAGGCCGGACGCCAGCGCCGCCTCGACCTGGCCGGTCGGCACCGAACGGATGCCGGCGGCGACGATTTCGCAGATAAAGCAGGCGGCCAGATTGGTCAGTGCGATGATGCCGGCGGTGAAGGCGTCGAGCTCGACGCCGAACTCCGGCAGGATGAAGAAGATCAGGAAGATCTGCACCAGGAACGGCGTGCCGCGGATCAGGTCGACCCAGGCGCCGATCACATTCGAGATCAGCCGGTTGCCGCCGGTGCGCAAGATGCCGAGGCCGAAGCCGAGCGCCGTGCCAAGCACCAGGCTGATCAGCGACAGCATCACGGTCATGCCGAGGCCGCGCAAGGCGAGGGGATAGCTGCCGGCGAGGCTTTGCAGCTGCTGCCAGATCATGTGCTGCTCCTTGCCGGCTGCAGGCCGAGCCAGCGACTGGACAGCCCCGCCAGTCCTTTGAGGCAATAGTAGAGCAGCAGATAAAACGCGGCGATGGTGAGAAAACCTTCCGCCGGCATGAAGCGGTCGGACGCCAGCAATTGGCCGGCCCGTGTCAGTTCGGAAACCGAGATCAACGACAACAACGCCGAATCCTTGACCAGCACGATTGCCTGGCCGAGCAGCGGCGGGATCGTCACCTTGAACGCCTGCGGCAGGATGACAAGGCGCATGCGCTGGATATAGGTCATGCCCGAGGCGACGCCGGCTTCCACCTGGCCGCGCGGGATCGACAGGATGCCGGCGCGAATGATTTCAGCGATATAGGCGCCACTGTTCAGCGACAAAGCGAGGATGCCGACGACGAGCTCGGGCAGCACAAAGCCGAGCCGCGGCAGGCCGAAATAGAGGAAGTAGAGCTGTGCCAGCAAGGGCGTTGCGCGCACCGCGTCGATATAGGCCTTGGCCGGCACGCGAAACAGCTGGCCACGCTGCAGGTTCATGGCGGCGAGCACGATGCCGACCGCGAGCGCTCCGGCAAAGGACAGCGCCGACAGCCAGACGGTCGTGATCAGACCCTGCCCGAACAGCGGCAGATATTCGATGATGGTGCGAAAGCTGAAGTTTTCGAGCATCGGGCGAGCGGCGGTGATGAGGGAAGGGCGAATAGCGAGTAGCGAATAGCGAGTAGGGAGGTAGGGAGCAGCGAAGCATGGCCGGAACGGCCATTCCCTATTCGCTACTCCCTATTCGCTACTCGCCAATTCTTCAGTGATCCTTCTTCCAGGCGTCGGAATTGACCCAGTAGTCGAGGTTCTTCTGCAGGCGGCCGTCGATGCTGACCTGGTTGAGGAACAGGTTCATCCAGACCAGCAGATCCGGCTCGTCATAGCGGGTGGCGAAGGCAAGCGGTTCCTTAGACAACAAGTCCGGCATGATGGTGAAGGTGCCGGCGGGATAAGCGGTCGACTGACCTTTGACCGCGGAGACGTCGTTGACGCCGCAATCAGCCTGGCCGTTGTTGACCGCGTCGAGCAGCAACGGACCGCCGCCCTTGTAGCTCTTGATGTCGGCATCGGGGAAAGCGGTCTTGGCTTCCTTCTCGCCGGTGGCGCCCAAAAGCACGGCGATCTTGGTGCCCTTGGCCTTGCAGTCCTCGGTGGTCTTGAACTTGCTGTCGGCCTTGGTGAAGACGGTGCTGCCCGTGTACATATAGGGCGTCGTGAAGGCGACCTTCATGCCGCGCGCCAGCGTCGGCGTCATGTCGGCGACCAGAAGGTCCGCCTTGCCCGACAACAGCGCCGGGATCAGCCCGTCCCAGTCATAGTCGAGGAAGGTGATCTTGACGCCCATCTCCTTGGCCATCAACTCGGCGAGTTCGACCGAACTGCCGGTGCGCTCGCCATTGGCGCCGACCAGCGAGAAGGGCGGTCCTTGTGTCTGCACCGCGACGCGCAGTTCGCCGCGCTTGGTGATGTCGTCGAGCGTTCCGGCACTGGCAGCGGTGGTAAGACCCGCAAGCGCAAGTCCGGCAATGAAAAGCTTGGCAATCTTCATGTGGCATTCCTCCCTGTTTTGGTTGTCAATTTTTGCCCGCGGATCCCCGTGGGCTGTTTTTGAGCGGCAGCGCCGTTTGCCGGCGGCGCCACCGTTCGAAAATCCTCAGTCCCAGGCCACCGTCTCGGCAACCCTGATGCCGCGCCTGGCCAGCTCGTCGAAGAAAGGTTCGTCCGGAACATGCTGCAGCGGGTTCAAAAGGCCTGGTGTCGCGATCTCGCGCCGCGCCAGCATCTGCGCCACGATGCTGGCGGGATAGCCGACGCCGAGGCTCATGCCGAACAGGCCGGAGGCGAGGTCGCGTTCGATGATCAGGTCCGATGTCACCGTCTTGCGGCGACCGCCTTCAAGGCCGGAAAAGACATTGCGCATGACGCAAAGGTCCTTCTCGTCGGCGCCGTACTGGAGTTGCGGGCCGAGCAGCCTGCCCAGAAACTCGCGTGGGCTGGCGCTTGTGCCGGGCACCTTGTCTTCGGAGAGGAAGCCAAGTTCCTTCAGCGGCGCCCAGAAGGCTGACCAGCCCGGCCAGCGCAGCGTATAGCGGCCCGAGCGTTGCAACCCCTTGGCGGCAGAAAGCATCTCGACATAGTGCAGCGCGTCGCCATTGGGGAAAGCTTCCAGCCGGCCGAGGCCGGCGACCTCGATCTCATGGATGAAGCGGTTGTCGTGCTGCTGGCCCGCCGACACTTCGACGCGTTTGCCGTCCTCGATCATCACGCTGTCGCGGTTCTGGCTGACCAGGACCATGTCGAAGTTCCAGCTCACCTTGTAGCAGAGCGGCTTGGCCATAGCCTTCGGTTCCGGGATGCCGCCGCAATAGGAATCGATTGAGGAGATGGTAGAGAACTGCTTTGCGGCGCGCGCGTAGAGCACGAGGTCGATACCGGGGTCGAGCCCGCATTCGGTCATGATCGAAACGCCGGCCTGTTCAGCCTCTGGCGCCAGATCGGCGATGGCCTTGCCGTAATTGGTGGTGACCAGCGGCGTGCGCGTTGCGATCGAGGCCTGCACCGCCTCGCGCATCAAAGGTTGCGGCAGGAGATCGATGACGGCGTCGACATCGGCCAGTACGGTCGCCAATGCTGGACCGATGGCGCCTTCGGGCACCACAAAACGCACGCGAGAAAGATCGGTCAGGCCGGCAAGCCGGGCAGGGCCGTCGGCTGCCGTATCGACGCAGACGATTTCCTCGACACCGGCGCTGGCGACGAGATCGGCGATGGCCGCGCGGCCCTGCAGGCCGAGGCCGCCGAGAACTGCGATCTTCATGCCGGCTCCTTGCGGGCCGGTGTTTCTTCCGACCAGCATCCCTCAGGAAGGCTGACCCATTTGTTGCACGACGCCATGACGACGAAGGTCTCGCTGCGCACCACTTCGCCGGGAATGCCGGCGCCGGGGATCAGCTCGCTGGTGATGCGGTAGAGGTCGGCGACATCGCCGGCGACAGTGACGTCGACGATGATGTCGAAGCGCCCGGTGACCACCGAGGCCGAGTTGACGAAAGGCAGTTCCGAGATTCGCTGCGCCAGTTCGCGGGCGCGTCCGCGGCCTTGCGCATTGATGCCGACAATGGCCGAGATCAGCTCGGGGCGCTCGGTCAAATTGAGCAGCCCGACGATTTTCAGCAGGTTGCGGTCAAGCAGATTGCGCAGCCTCGAGCGCACCGTCGGCACCGAAATCGCCATCGTCTCGGCGAGCCGGTTGATGCCGGGTTGGGCATCCTGCGACAACAGCTTGACCAGCCGTCGATCAGTTTGATCGAGATGTTCACGCAAAAGGCAAGGCTTTCATAAAGGAGAAAAATAGAAGGAAATTTCTTCCAGATATGAAAAATAGCTTATGGGAAATTTTTACCAACAGCAAGAGCCGCTGGAAAGCACGATCAAGCCTGCGCTGTGGGCCGAATGACGATCTCGCTCACATCGACCTCGGCCGGTTGCTCGATCGCGAAGGCGATGGCGCGGCTGATCGCATCGGGGGTGATGGCGATTTCGCCCATGCGCTTTTCGATCTCCGCCTTGATCTCAGGATTGGTCATCGAGTCCGCGAAGTTCGTCTGGACGAAGCCCGGCGATATGTTTGTCACGCGCAGCTTTGGGCCAGCTTCAAGTCGCAAGCCTTCGGCGATCGCCCGAACCGCGTTCTTTGTTCCTGCATAGACCGCCATTGTCGGCTTGATGATCGGTCCCGCCGTCGAGAGGATGTTGACGAAGTGGCCAAAGCCCTGGCTGCGGAACACCGGCAAGGCTGCGGCGATGCCGTAGAGCGGTCCCTTTATGTTGATGTCGATCATCTCCTCCCAGTCCTCGACGCGCAGTTCATCGAGCAGGGAGTTCGGGCCGATGCCGGCATTGTTGATCAGGACATCGATCTTGCCGAACCTGTCGCGGGCAAGAGCTACGAGCTTCGTGAGATCCTCACGGTTCTTCACGTCCATCCCCAGAAAGGCTGCCTCACCGCCCGCGCTCTCAATGCGTTTGACGAGTGCCTCAAGACGATCAGTGCGCCGTGCTCCGAGCACCATCTTGGCCCCACGCTCGGCCAGCAGGAGCGCTGTTGCCGCTCCAATGCCGCTGCTTGCACCCGTAATCGCGATGACTTTTCCTGTTGTTCCAGACATGATTGTCTCCTTTCACGATCTAATATTGTGAAAGGCGGGTGGATTATCTATGCTCAAAACTCCATTGTTTCGTCGCGATCGTCCAATCCTGCCATGATCGATCCCCTATCCGATGTGCTTTCGCTTCTCGACATCGGGAGCGCGCGTTGCACGCGTCTCGAAGCGGGCGGGCGATGGTCGTTCCGTTTTCCGGCAAAGCCCGCACTGAAGTTCGCGGCCGTTCTTCGTGGTGAATGCTGGATCATATTGCCGGACGAGCAACCTTTTCCACTCGGCCCGGGTGACACTTTTCTGCTGGCCAACGCCCCCGCCTACGTGCTCGCCAACGATCTTTCCATGGAGCCCGAAGACGGGATCTCGTTTTTCGACTGGGAGCATTCGAATGTTGCCCGGCATGGGGGCGATGAAACAGCGCTGGTCGCGGGAAGCTTCGTCTTCGAGGGCGGCAACGCACAACTTCTGCTCAATGCCCTTCCCAGGTTCATGCACATCCCCGGAAGCGATCGGGCAGCGACGATCCTGCGCGGCTCGCTGGCGGTGCTCGACGAAGAACTCGATGCGGCGTCTATGGGCTCGACACTGATGACACGTCGCATGGGCGATATCCTGCTCGTACAGACCTTGCGGGCTTACGTCGCCAAGGAAGGCATAAGTAGCATGGGCTGGGTCGGTGCCTTGACCGACCGACGCACCGGCGCCGCCCTCAGCCTGATCCACGCTGATCCGGGCCATGGCTGGACGGTCAATGAGCTCGCCACCGGCGTCGGCATGTCACGCTCAGGCTTTGCGCGCCGCTTCAAGGAACTGGTCGGCGTGGCACCGCTCGACTATCTGACGCGTTGGCGGATGCATCTGGCTCGAGACGCTATGCGTCGATCGGGGGCTCCGGTTGGTGGTCTGGCGCAATCGCTTGGCTACGCCTCCGAAAGCGCTTTCGGCAATGCGTTCAAACGTGTGTTCGGGCGTTCTCCGAAGCGGCTCCTGCAAAGTGAGAACGCCGAGTAACTCGCCCTGTGCCTTACTATGCCTTGGCGTGCTGCTTGTATGCCGCTATCGCCCGGCCCGGAAGATCGCCACCGCTGCCGCCACTAGCGCCGCATTGCCTGCCGCCACGGTGCCATCCGGCAGATGCTTCCCATCCTCCAGCCCGACGCGGGTTGACCAGTTGCGCTGCGCTGCGCGGCGCACGAAAGGCCAGACCGTGGCGTCAGACCCATGCAGCAGGATGGCGCGCCGAATGCCGGCGCGCTCCAGCACCTGTTCAATGCCGTCGGCGACCGCAAAGGCCTCGTCCAGCGTCTGCTCCGAAATCTCGATCAGGATGCGCAGCACGCGGCCGCCATGGTCGAGGCTGACGAGACGCTCGGCGTCGGTGATCGACGCCAGACCCGCCTCGATGGCAATGCCGCGCTGGCGCAGGCTCTCCATGACGATGGGTGCCGCTGTCTCACTGAGATTGACCGAGGCATAGTCCGGCAATTCGCGCCAGCCCGCGATGGCGACCAGTGTGCCGATATCGTCGTTCTCGATCCAGGCGCCGGTGGAGACGCCGATCAGCGTGCCGGGGCAAGCGCGTCGCAGCGCCGCGATCGTCGGGTCCATCGCTGCCGGCGACAGGCTCTCGCGGCGGTCCGCTCCGCGCGCATGGACATGCAACTCGGCCGCACCGGCGGCAATCGAAGCCGCACCATCGCGCGCCATGGCTTCGGCGTCGAGCGGGAGGGCAGGGTGGAAATCGGCAGCGCGGGCGCCATTGATGCAGGCCTGGACGATCATGGTTCTCGCGATCCTGTTGGAATGGCGCGAGCCTAGCGCAGGGCGGAGAAAATCGGAATTCGGGGCAAAGGAGTCTCCTGACAGACGAGTAGATGCCTTGAAGCGCCGCGATCCTTCGCGCCCCCCTCTGTCCTGCCGGACAGAGGGGGGCGCCGTAGAGCGCCAGCTTGGCAATCGGTGATGGCGCCGCTTGGGCTGCCTTCAATCGATTTCGTCGGTCCAGATCAGGCGCAGCAGGCGCAGCAGCGTTGCCCGTTCCTTTTTCGTCAGCCGCTGCAGGAACCGGTCCTCGTGCCGGCGCACCTGCCGGCGCCATGCCGGCATGGCCGCTTTGGCTGCCTTGGTCAAAGCGAGCACCTGCACGCGTCTGTCCTGCGCATGGTCGTCGCGTTCGACCAGGCCGCGTTCCTCGAGTTCGGCAAGCAGTGGCGCCATGTTGGCGCTCTTCATGCCGAGCAGGCGGCAGAGTTCGGCGGCGCGGATACCGGGCCTTTCGTCGATCAACGCCAGCATGCCGTAGGTCACCGGGCGCAACGAGGCACCGGCCATCTCGACGGCGAAATCATTGAGCGCCAGGGCCGAAGCGCGCCGCAGATTGTAGCCGATCTGCGCGTCGAGCGTGTCTTCCGGCGCTATCCTTGCCTTGCGGGGTTTGCTGCGGATTGTGGCCTCGTCCATGCTGCAAGCGATCACCGCGATCAAGGCCCTTGTCAAGCAGAAAATACTATGCGACATAGCAATTATGAAAGCTATGTAGCATAGCGATTAATGCAAGGCAGGTTTGGAGCGCGGCTCTTCGCTTGCCATGCACGCAAGCAGGAGGAGAATTGCCATGACCGAAGAGACCGTGGCCTTCGACGTCGAGAACGGCATCGCCTGGGTGCGCTTCAACAGACCCGAAAAACGCAACTGCATGAACCCGGCGCTAAACCGGCGCATGATGGAAGTGCTGGATGGGCTGGAATACCGCGACGATGTCGGAGTGCTGGTACTGTCGGGCGAGGGCAGCGCCTGGTCGGCGGGCATGGACCTCAAGGAGTATTTTCGCGAGACCGAGGCCAAGGGGCTGGGCGCCGTTCGCAAGGCGCAGGGCGAAGCCTATGGCTGGTGGCGGCGGTTGCGCTGGTACCGCAAGCCGACCATCGCCATGGTCAATGGCTGGTGCTTTGGAGGCGGCTATGGCCCGCTGTTTGCCTGCGATCTTGCTTTCGCGGCCGACGAGGCGCAGTTCGCGCTGTCCGAGATCAACTGGGGCATCCTGCCCGGCGGTGGCGCCACCAAGGTGGTGGTCGACCTCTTGTCGATGCGCGACGCCATGTATCATGCGCTGACCGGCGAACTCATCGACGGCAGGAAGGCGGCGGCCTGGAAGCTGGTCAATGAAAGCCTGCCATTGGAAAATCTGAAGGCTCGTGTCACCGAGGTGGCGAACATCTTGCTGAAGAAAAACCCGGTCGCGCTGAAGGCGACCAAGGACGCCATCCGCCGCGTCGCCGAGATGACCTATGACAATGCCGAGGACTATCTGGTGCGCGCGCAAGAGGCGGCCAACTCCTACGACAATGACGGCCGCAAGGAAGGCATCCGCCAGTTCATTGATGAGAAGAGCTACAAGCCCGGCCTCGGCGCCTACGACAAGGCAAGGTGATCAGCCAAGATCCGATCGGGGAGGAGATGCGAGATGCCGGCCTGGACGACGCCAGATCCCGTGGCCTTGCATGCCGCGACGCAACCTGAGCGCCTCGCTTGCGTCGACCTCGCTTCCGGGCGGCGCTGGACATACAGCAGGCTCGACGAAGCCATCCAGCGCGCCGTTGCCGTGCTTGAGGGCGGCTACGGCATCGAGCCGGGGCAGCGCATCGCCAGCGTCGCCCGCAACAGCGCCGACCTGCTGATCCTGCAGCAGGCCGCCATGCGCCTCGGCGCCATTTTCGTGCCGGTCAACTGGCGCCTCGCTGCGCCTGAGCAACAAGCAATCCTCGCCGATTGCGATCCCGCACTGCTGCTGCACGATGCCGCGTTTGATAGAGCGCCGCCCAAGGACTGCATGACGGTCGAGGTCGCTGACTTTGCGGCGGCGATGGAAGCGCAGGCGCCGGCGACGCGCCGGCCCTTGCCGCCGGCCGATCAGCCGTCGATCATCCTCTACACCTCCGGCACGTCGGGTCGCCCCAAGGGCGTCATCATCACCGAGGCCAACGCCTTTGCCACCGCGGTCAATTTCGGCGTGCTGGGTCGCGTCGGCAATTCAAGCGTCTTCCTGTGCGACGCGCCGATGTTCCATGTCATCGGCCTCATCACCAGCCTGCGTCCGCCCTTGCTGCAAGGCGGCACCGTGCTGATCTCGCCCGGCTTCGAGGCCGGTCTCACCAACCGCCGGCTGGCCGATGCCGAGCTCGGCGTCACCCACTATTTCTGCGTGCCGCAAATGGCAAAAATGCTGCGCGACGGCGTGGGTTTCGATCCGGCGAACTGGACAACGCTCACCGCTATCTTCACCGGCGGCGCACCCAATCCCGCCGCCGACATCCGCTGGTGGCTGGAGCAGGGCGTGCGCATGGTCGACGGCTTCGGCATGACCGAGGCCGGCACCGTGCTCGGCATGCCGCTCGAGGCCGGCCAGATCGCCCGCAAGGCAGGTTCCGCCGGCCTGCCGGGACCTTCGGTTTGCCTGCGCATCGTCGATGATGACGGCAACGACGTCGCCCCGGGCGAGGCCGGTGAGATCTGGCTCACCGGCCCCAACATCATGCCCGGCTACTGGAACCGGCCGGACGAGACGGCGCAGGCCTTCACATCCGATGGCTGGTTCCGCACCGGCGACATTGCGCGCCGGGATGCTGAGGGTTTTGTCACCCTGGTCGACCGCCGCAAAGACATGTTCATCTCCGGCGGCGAAAACGTCTATCCGGCCGAAGTCGAGCTCGTGCTGCTCGACCATCCCGACATTGCCGAAGCGGCCGTCATTGGCATCGCCGATGAACGCTGGGGCGAGGTCGGACGGGCTTTCGTTGTGCTGAAGGCCGGCTGCATCCTCGACCCGGCAGTGCTCGCGGCCCACTGCGCGGACCGTATCGCCCGCTACAAGGTCCCGAAGGAGTTTCGGCCCATAGAGGCGTTGCCGCGCACCGCCTCCGGCAAGATCCAGAAACATATATTGCGCGGCTGGCCGGCGCCGGGTTGAGGTAGCGAGTGCATCGTTGCTGCGAAACCGCTTAGCGCCCCTGCTACTCGATCAGCAGCAAGCCGCGCTTCTTGTCGCCATCGCTGTCGATGGTGTCCATGGCCGAGAACAGGCGTTCACGCTCGATCAGCCAAGGCTTGTAGCGCTCGTTGACGTCGAGAACGAAAACCAAGTCCTCGGCCTCCAGATAGCCACCGATCGGTGAAAAATGACCACTGCCGGCGCCGAATATCGTCTCTCGGGTAAAGTTGATGATGTAGCGGCGGCCGGGGTCGTTGGCGTGCTTCATGTGCTCGCGGAACTCGTCGGCGCTTAGATTCCGAAGCACGGAGACTTTGCGCCCGGTTTTCGCCTGAGCGACGTCGGCAAGCTCGTCCAGCGTCAGACCGACGATGCAAAAGCCGGTCCAGCACTTTCCGGTTCCCGCGAGCACTTCGGCTTCGGTCGTCTCCTCTTCGCCGATCGAGCGGAATGTGTTTGCAATACTTGCCGGACCGCAGCGTGACGCGTTCGATTGCCAGTCAAGGTTGGCATTGAAGGTAGCAGCCACGGGCAACTTCCAGGCGCTGTCGATCAATGCCGGGGTACGAACAACCGACGACTGGATGGCGTCTGGCGAGACTGGGGACGGACCGACAATCAAAAATGCGGCACCGCAGAGCAGGCCAACGCCGGCAATCACAGCCAAAATGAAACTGCGCTTCATTGCTGAACCTCGAAGCAGACGATTTGTTCGTCGGTCGATGTTGCGATGTCGGCCCCGAGACTACCATATACCGGCATTGCGTGGCAGGGCACGCCGCCAGGGCGGCTGCGCCTTGCATTTTGCCCGGCCCCGAAAGGATAGTTGAAATGGCAGAACTCAAGGTCAGGACCCGAGAGACCGGCGCGCTGGCCGTGATGCCGCCGGGCGGCTTGCCGGTCGTGACAACACCGACCGGCGGCAGCGTCGATGTGGTGACCGGGGTCAACGCTCCGGGCTTCAATCCGCTCGACCTGCTCTATGCCTCCGTCGCCGCCTGCATGGTGCTGAGCGCCCGCATTGCCGCCACGCGCCTCGGGGTTGCCGCCGAGCTTGGCGAGGTGCGAGCCGATGTGAGGGGCGAGAAGGCAGAAGGCGATGTCTCCCGCGTCGGCCGGTTCATGATCGTGCTCGACGTCCAGGGCGATCTCGACGAAGCGACGAAAAGGCGGATTGTCGAGGACGCCGAAACGATCTGCACGGTGAGCAACACACTGCGCACGCCGCCCGAGCTTCACACCACGCTCGCCGGGTAACCAGGACCATCCCATGGCACGCATTTCCCCTGTTGATTACGACACGGCTTCGCCCGAAATCCGCGCCGAGCATGACAGGGAGCTCAGCCTGCGCGGCCGGATGACCAACATGAAGCGCATCCTGCTGCATTCGCCCGTGGCGCACCGCATCTATGCCGAATGGTTCACGCTGCGCGATCTGCTAAGGCCGACGCTCGACGACCGCGCCATCTGGCTGTTGTCGCTGGCGATCTCGCAAGTCTGCCGCGCGGAGATTCCGGTCACCTTCTTCCGCCGCGCGCTGATCGATGGCGGCCTTGATCCAGAGGCAGTCCAGCCAACTTCCGACGAGGCGTTACTGATCGAGTTCGGCAAGGCAGTCGCCGCCGACGCCAATGCCATTCCCAACGACATCTGGGCAGCACTGAAGGCCCGCTACGACGACACGCTGCTGGTCAACCTCGTCGCCTTCGCCGGCATCATGGTGGCGACCTGCGTGTTCACCAACGCGGTGCGGGTCGATCTTGATCCGGAGCTGGAGGGGTATCGCAAGCGGTGAAACCGCCGATCTCCCCCACGAGGGGGGAGATCGGCAGCTTCGTCCACCTCCGCAGGAATCGGGTGGTTCGCACCTCTCATCCGCCCCACTTTGATCGTATCAAAGGAGGCATCCATGACCATCCATTCGATAACCGCCAAACGCGCAACCCGTTCGGCCGAAGCGCGCGTCGCCGCGCAGGACTGGAGCGCCTTGGTCGGCGACCTGAACAGCTATGGCAGCGCTATCATGCCCGCGCTGCTCTCACCCGAGGAATGCGCCGAAATCGCCGCGCTCTATCCGCATGAGGAACATTTCCGCAGCCATGTGGTGATGGCGCGCCATGGCTTCGGCAAGGGCGAGTATCGCTATTTTCGCTACCCGTTGCCGGATCTCATCGGCGGCCTGCGCACCGCGCTCTACCCCAGGCTGGCCGGCGTCGCCAACGACTGGAACGAGCGCATGGGCGCAGCACAGCGTTATCCCGCCGATCACGCCGCCTTCCTCCAGCTTTGCCACGAAAACGGCCAAACGCGACCGACGCCGCTGCTCCTCCAATATGGTCCCGGCGACTTTAACTGCCTGCATCAGGATCTCTATGGCGATCTCGCCTTTCCCCTGCAGGTGGCGATCCTGCTGTCGCAGCCGGGTGAGGATTTCACCGGCGGCGAATTCGTGCTGACCGAGCAGCGCCCACGCATGCAGAGCCGCGCCGAGGTGGTGCCGCTGACCCAGGGCGACGCGGTGATTTTTGCTGTCCACAACCGCCCGGTGCAGGGAACGAAAGGGCATTACCGGGTCAACCTGAGGCACGGTGTCAGTCGCTTGCGTTCGGGACAGCGGCATACTGTGGGGATTATCTTCCACGACGCGAAGTAAAGGTGCGGCGCTGAAGCTGCCAATCTCCCCCCAAGTGGGGGAGATCGGCTGTCACCGTCGCCATCGCCAATTTTCACTGTCGACGCTGCGGCGTTTGCGCTCTTCCCTCGTCGCCTTCATTCGGGTAAGCGCTCGGGCAATCCCGCACATCCCCTTTTACCTTCCCGGACCGCCCCATGATCCGTCTTGAAAGCATCGGCAAGCAGAACGGCCGCCAGATCGTCTTCATCGAGGCCTCGGCCGCCTTGCAGAAGGGCGAGAAGGTTGGCCTTGTCGGGCCGAACGGCGCCGGCAAGACGACGCTGTTTCGCATGATCACCGGCCAGGAGCAGCCCGACGAGGGCCAGGTGCAGGTCGATCGCGGCGTCACCATCGGCTATTTCAGCCAGGATGTCGGCGACATGGCGGGCCATAGCGCGGTGGCCGAAGTGATGAACGGCGCCGGGCCGGTCAGCGACGTGGCGGCCGAAATGGCCGAACTCGAGGCGGCCATGGCCGATCCCGAGCAGGCCGACCGGATGGACGAGATCATCGAACAATATGGCGAGGCGCAGCACCGCTTCGAGGAGCTCGACGGCTATGCGCTCGACGGCCGCGCCCGCGAAGTGCTCGACGGCCTTGGCTTTTCGCAGGAGATGATGGACGGCGATGTCGGCAAGCTGTCCGGCGGCTGGAAGATGCGCGTGGCGCTCGCCCGCATCCTGTTGATGCGGCCCGACGTGATGCTGCTCGACGAGCCGTCGAACCATCTCGATCTCGAAAGCCTGATCTGGCTGGAGCAGTTTTTGAAAGGCTATGACGGTGCGCTGCTGATGACCTCGCACGATCGCGAGTTCATGAACCGCATCGTCAACAAGGTGGTCGAGATCGACGCCGGTTCGCTCACCGCCTATTCCGGCAATTACGAATTCTACCAGCAGCAGCGGGCGATCGCCGACAAGCAGCAGCAGGCGCAGTTCGAGCGCCAGCAGGCGATGCTGGCCAAGGAGATCGCCTTCATCGAGCGCTTCAAGGCGCGGGCGTCCCATGCCGCCCAGGTGCAGAGCCGGGTGAAGAAGCTCGACAAGATCGACCGCGTCGAGCCGCCCAAGCGCCGCCAGATCGTGAATTTCGATTTCCAGCCGGCGCCGCGCTGCGGCGAGGACGTGGTCACGTTGAAGAACGTCCACAAGGGTTATGGCAGCCGCTCGATCTATGAGGGGCTCGACTTCCAGGTCCGCCGCCGCGAACGCTGGTGCATCATGGGCGTCAACGGCGCCGGCAAGTCGACGCTGCTGAAGCTGGTCGCCGGCGCCGCCGACCCCGATGCCGGCACGGTGGCGCGTGGGCCGAGTGTGAAAATGGGCTATTTCGCCCAGCACGCCATGGAGGTGCTGGAAGGTGAGCGCACCGTGTTCCAGACGCTGGAGGACGCGTTTCCGCAGGCCGGCCAGGCGCCGCTCAGGGCGCTCGCCGGCTGTTTCGGTTTTTCCGGCGACGAGATCGAGAAGAAATGCCGCGTGCTGTCAGGCGGCGAGAAGGCGCGGCTGGTGATGGCGCTGATGCTGTTCGACCCGCCCAATCTTCTGGTGCTGGACGAGCCGACCAACCATCTCGACATCGCCACCAAGGAGATGCTGATCACGGCGCTGTCGCAATATGAAGGCACCATGCTGTTCGTCTCGCACGACCGCCATTTCCTGGCCGCACTCTCCAACCGCGTGCTGGAACTGACGCCGGAAGGCATCCACACCTATGGCGGCGGCTATACTGAATATGTCGAGCGGACCGGGCAGGAAGCGCCGGGGTTGCGGGCGTAACCCCGCCCGGCAGACGGACGCCTCGGCTCTCGTCCAAAGCGAAGACAGCACCCCCTAGGGCTTCTCCTCATACGCAGCAAGTGCTTTGGCGACGCCGGCAACGAGATGTTCAACATCACTTGCATGTTCATACGCAATCCCGGTTTGCGCAAACTGCATCGGCGAAAAGTCAGGCGCTATCCGCTTGATCTCTGCCATAATGCGCTGAGCTTCCTTCAGTTCGCCGAGTTGCGCGTGGCACCCCGCCAGCCTTGTCAGTCGCCAGGGAGACTTCGAGGGGACCTTGGACATGCTGACAAGCGCGGCCTTGTAGTCTCCAGCCGAGTACAGTGCGATGGCGCGATCATAGTGGTACCAGTCAGGATGGATCGGGTTGATCCGTATCGCACTGTCAATCGCCGCGAGTGCTTCAAGAGGCCTGCCTCTCATCGAGAGCAAGAACCCCATTTGCGCAATCGTATCGGCATCATAGGGATTGAGGTCGAGCGCGCGCTGAAGGTGATGTTCGGCCGCGTCGAACTGGCGGGCAGAGATCAGGGCCTGGGCGAGCACGCGGTGGCAGCGCGGCTCTTCCGGCGCCAGGGTGACCGCACACTCCGCGCGCTCGATCAGTGAAGCAAGCAATTCCGGGGACGCTTCGGCATAGCCACCGATAATGAGATCGGCGAGCGCGATGTAGGAATGCGCCAGGGCATAGGTCGGCTCCTTTTCGACCGCAGCCTGGAAAAGATCGCGCGCAGCCTCATTGTCATCATCGCCATAACCGCGCAGCCGGGCCAGTCCACGCAGGAGAAGCTCATATGCGGCCAGGCTGTCGGGAGGCTTTGGGGTTGCCTGCTTGACACCTGCGTCGTCCAGCCGGGCGACGAGCCGGTTCACTACACGGCGGGCGATTTCTTCCTGCATGTCGAAGATCTGGCCACCGGAAGCAGAAAAAGTATCGCTCCAGAGGACTCCACCCGTCGAAGCAGCAATGAGACTGACGGTGACCCGCATGCCGTCTGGGCGAGTCGCCGCCCTGCCGCGAACCAGATAGGTTGCGCCAAGGCTGTCGCCAACCGCACGCCAATCGGAAGCGGAATCCGAGACAAATGCAAATCCGGAATTGCGTGCCAGCACGACGACCCTTCCGAAGCGAGCCAGCGCATTGACAATGTCCTCGGCGAAACCGTCGATCAAAGGGGTGTCCTCCGGCGCACCCTCATTGCTGAAACGCAATACCGCGACGCTCGGCTGTCCGGAGCGCTCTTGCTTTGGCGCCTCGAGAAGAGACAGGACGTAGCCGCGTTTGGCGACCGTACGGATGATGGTTTGGCTTTCGTCCTGCAGTGCCTTTCGCAACTCCCTGACCGCTTGCGTCAGCGAGTCCTCGGTCACGAAGACATCAGGCCACACCGCCGACATCAGTTCCGATTTGGTCGCGACGCGTCCAACATTCCTGCTCAGATAGGTCAACAGATCAAATGCCTTGGAGCGCAGAGCAACAGGTTTTCCGTCGCGGAGAAGCTGCCCGCGCGCAAGATCAAGCTCGCAACTGCCAAGTGCCAGTGGTACGTGCCCTGGGTTTTCTCGCGACATTGAATGCCGATCTGACCAGCTCGACCAAACGCTGCCTGATTGGGGTCCCAATCGGCGCGGACGTCAAGGGATCAGGAGAATTTGATCCGACTTCACCTTGGCTGGAAGCCATCCGCCTCTCCACGGCGATGATCTCGAGCATTTCGAACATTGTTCCAGGCATGGGCGCACAAGGGGACGCAGCCATGACGGTGGATGCATATTCCAGCAGTTCCTGCCGGGCGGCTTGGCGCGTGCTCTCATTCACTGACATGTTCGACCTCATCCGGTTCGTCCATGAGAACAGTGAGGCCTAAGAACGGGCGCGTACCGGCAGATTTCTGAAATTCTGCTGAATCTTTCTGTCGATCCATGTCGAGCGGACCGGCAGGAAGCGCCGTGGTTACGGGGCTGGCGCTTTCCTTGGGACGTCAGCTCGCCGCCAGCCATTTGCGGGACTGGGCGAATGTCTTGAAGGCTTTTGCGTCCATCGGGTAGCCGAACAGGAAGCCTTGCAGGATATCGCAGCCAAGCTCTTTCAGGATCTGCGCGTGCTCCATGGTCTCGACGCCCTCGGCGATCACTTCGATACCGAGCGACTTGCCGATGTCGATGATGGACGACACCAGCTGCCGCTGCGCGGTTGAGCTGGTGATGGGTGTGACCAACTGGCGATCGATCTTGAGGCGACGCGGCCGCAACTTCAGGAGGGAGACGATCGAGGCATGTCCGGTGCCGAAATCGTCGATCTCGATGTCGATACCGAGCCCCTTTATGTGCTCGATGTTCCAGGTGACCAGTTCATCGTTTTCGTCGAGGAAAATGGACTCCACCAGCTCGAACGACACGGTCCCTTTCTTGATGGCAAGCTTGCGCAAACCCTTGATCAGGTCCTTGTCCTCCAGGCGCCTGGCGGAGACGTTGACCGACACGCGCGGGATGTTGAGGTGGCTGCGCGACCAGCGCTCGAAATCATCAAGCGCCTGCGTCAGGACAGTGCGGTCGATAAGCGCCACGACATTGAGTTCTTCAGCCACCTTGATGTAGGCGTCGGGGGTCAGCATGCCGCGTTGCGGATGGTCCCAACGCGACAGCGCCTCGACGCCGACGATCTCCAGCGTCCTGGCGTCGAACTGCGGCTGGTAGTAGACGACGAATTCGTTCCGCTCGAGTCCGCCCAGAATCTCGTCGGCGGTTTGCTTGGTCCGAACGATCTCGCTCTGCAGCTCTTCGTTGAAAAACTCGTAGCGGTTGCGGCCACGGCCTTTCGCCCGGTACAGGGCGAGATCGGTATTGACGAGCAACTGCTTGGCGTCGACGCCGCTGTTGGCTGCAATGCCGATGCTTACGCCGAACCGGCACTGGTGACCCAGATAGTCGACCGGCTGGCGCATGGCGTCGATGATGTGGTCGGCAAGCGCGGCGAGCTCCTTGTCGTCGCGTCCATGGCTCAGCACGACAAACTCGTCGCCGCCGATGCGCGCAACGAAATCGGCACCGCCGACGCTGGCCTGGATGACTTTCGAAGCATGCACCAACAATGCATCGCCGGCTGCGTGGCCGAGCGTGTCGTTGATCTGCTTGAAGCGGTCAAGGTCAAGATGCAGCAATGCTGCGCGGCCCTCGGCTTCGTGGTTTTCGGCAAGCATCTCATCCAGATATCGACGGTTGGGCAGGCCGGTCAGCGAATCGTGCAGCGCGACATGCTCGATGCGGGCCTTGGCCATATTGAGTTCGGCATTCTTCGTTTCTGAAAGGCGACGTTCGCGCACGAGATTCTCGTTGAGCAGCACATCCCAGGTCACATCCCATTCGGCGCCGATCATTTTTGATCCGCCGTTGATGTCCTGGAAGAAACTGGCGCGTGTGCGGACATGGCGAATGGTGCCGTCCGGGCGCAGGAGCCGATACTGTGAAGAGTAGGGGCCTTTTGTCGCCGCAGCCGAATCGAAGTCCGCTTTCGCTCGCTCGAAGTCTTCAGGGTGAATTGCCCGCGCCCAGTCGTCATAGCCGCGGGTCTTTCCGTCGGCGGGCTTGCCATAGATTTCGTTGATGCGGTCGTCCCATACGAGCTCGTTGCTGACGAGGTCGTGCTCCCACACGCCTATCCCCGAGGCCTCCAATGCCAGTTCCAGACGCCTGGACAGGCGCCTCAACTCGGCGTCATTTTTCTGTCGTTCACCGAAAAGACGTCCGGCCACGAGGATCGGCAGCACCACCAGCGCGCCGGCGAGCCCCATGAGCGTCCACACCAGCCACTCATTTTTCGGAGCGGTCGGCCAGCCGCCCCTCGGTATGGCCGAAATCTGCCAGGAGCCTGAAGGCAGTTGCACCTCCGCCGTCACCGGATTGCCGGCCACGACATTGTCGCCGCCGAAGAACAGTTCGCCGCCGCCCCCCAGCGCATCCTTGCCGATGAGCGCCACATCGATATCCAGGTCAGGGTCGGTCAGTCCGCTCGCGCTGTAGAGCCGATCGATATCGATCACGGCCGAGACAATCCCCCAAAAACGGTCGCCGCCACCCGCCGTCGGCACGAAGACCGGGATACGGCCGATGAATCCACGCCCGCCTTGCGCCAGTTTGACCGGCCCGGCGAGCACCAGTGCGCGCTGGTCACGGGCCCGAAGCGCAGCCATGCGTTGCGCCTCGGTCTTGCGGTAGTCCAGCCCGATGGCTTTTTCATTGCCTTCCAGCGGATATATCAGCGCGATGACGAGGTCGGGCGCGCCGGCAACGTCGCGCAACTGCGATTTTTGCTCGAACAGATTGCGGGCGAGCGCCGCAAATCTCTGCTGGCCCATATAGGGCTCGGTAACGATCGTCGAAACGAGACCCTGAACCAGCTGGAGGTTGCCGGCAATGTTGCCTTCGAGCTTGGCACGTATGATGTTGACCTTGGCAAGGACGTCAGCGCGCGCCAGCTGATCGGAGACCTCTCTGTTCCTCTGGTCGGCAACCAGGGCACAGACGAGAAGCACAACAAAGGCAATCGCCGCCGGCAAGTTGGCGGAAGAAAAAATGGCCCGTTTCAACCGGCCGGGATTAAACTTCGCTCCTGCCAATTCGATCCGAATACCTTTCCAGGACAGTAGTCCGTCGATCGACCATAGTAGCTAAAGTTTAAATTTGAACTTCAAGGCGATCCTGAGAATAAACGTTGAGATCTTGGTTGTCAGCATAGGGGCGAAAGCTGAGTGCCTTGCGACGAGAACGAAGGTCCAGAGCGGTTCCCTGAACAATGAATTGCGCAAGCGGCATCGGGCGGCCGCTCGGAACCTTCGCATCCGAAATCGGGAAAAGCCGACTGACCTCGCCGCGAGGCTCTTCCGCGCGCCTTACTTTCCCGCCATCTGATCGGCCAGCGCCTGCGCCTGGGCGAGCAGCGCCGGGAAAGCCGGGTCTGCCGGCAGATGCTGGCCCATGCAGGCGCGATAGTCGCTGTCGCCTTTGTCCCAGGCGGCGTTGGAGGATTCGAACGCTTTTTCGTCCTTGAGGTCCGAAGCCTGGTAGGCTTC
The DNA here is from genome assembly GCF_056403115.1 of Mesorhizobium sp. P3_A2. NCBI lineage: Bacteria > Pseudomonadati > Pseudomonadota > Alphaproteobacteria > Hyphomicrobiales > Phyllobacteriaceae > Mesorhizobium > Mesorhizobium sp. P3_A2. The sequence continues at coordinate 187,149 of NZ_JBFUGC010000007.1, read as the reverse complement.
CTGGAATTTCTGCGCGGCGGCATCCGCAGCAGCCCAGACGGCGTCGCAGGCGGCGATCTTCGGAACGGCAGGGGCCGCCGGCGCCGCTGTGATCATGACGCTCTTGCCTTTGACGAGCGTAACGACGACTTCCTGCTCGTAGATCGGTCCGACGTCCTGCGTCCAGCCGCCGAGCCGTGCGAAGGCAATGTCGGCGCCTTGAGGCGTCTTCAGCGGAAAGTCGAGCGTCCCTTCAAAGGCGGCGTCGCTGTTGATCGCCTGGGTATAGAAAGCATCGAGCTTCAGCGCTGCATCGATACTGTCAGGCAGTTTGAAACTCTCGTCGGTCTCAGTGGCTTTGGCCTGGAGCCAGCGCTCCAGCAGCCCTCGCGTCGTTGCCACCAGGGTGGGGCCGTCGTCGCCTTTGGTGTATCGCAGCCCATCGAGCATGCCGTAGCCGATGTCGGAGTCGCTGAGGCTTTCGATATTGATCGTGCCGGTTGCCGGAAAATCCTTGACCGCCAAGGGGCCGATGATGCCGGAAAGACGCTGTTGCAGGTCGGCCAGCGCCTTCTCGTTCTGGGCGTCGATGGTTTCGATCGCCGTGTTCGCGTCGTTCAGCGCCGCGATGGCCGCAATCGCCTTGTCGCGCGCGGCGATATAGTCATCCTCCGGCGAGGCCGCGAAAGCAGTACTACTCGCCAGCGCGAACACAATCGTCCAGACCATCCGCATGATTAAAAACCCGCTCTACGTCCCACCCGGGGATATACACGACGAGGTTGGGCCGAAAAAAGACGGCGCCGAAGCTGCTTATCTCCCCCCTTGAGGGGGAGATGTCGCCGAAGGCGACAGAGGGGGTCGGCACGACCGGACGCGACACCCTTCGCCGGCAGAGGAGGCTGGCGCTTCATGCGTGGCGACCCCCTCTGGCCTGCCGGCCATCTCCCCCTCAAGGGGGGAGATGAGCAGCTTCAGCGCCTCAGCCTGCCTTGCGCTTCTCCACCTCCGCCCTCCTCAGCAGGAAGCGCTGGATCTTGCCGCTCGGCGTCTTTGGCAGTTCTGTGACGAATTCGACCTCGCGCGGGTAGGAGTGCGCGGAGAGCCGCTTCTTGACGTGTTGGGCAAGCTCTTCGGCGAGGTCTGGATTGCCCTTGTAGGCCGGCGCCAGCACCACGAAGGCCTTGACGATCTCGGTGCGCCGCGGATCGGGCACGCCGACGACGGCCGCCTCGTTGACCGCCGGATGCTCGATCAGCGCGCTTTCGACGTCGAAGGGGCCGATGCGGTAGCCGGCCGATGTGATGACGTCGTCGGCGCGGCCGATGAAGGATACCGAACCGTCCGGCTCATACTCCACCGTGTCGCCGGTGCGGTAATAGCCGCCCGCGATCGCCGGCGTCTCGGCCTGGTGATAACCCTCGAACCAGCGCAGCGGCGATTTTTCGATGTCGACGGCGAGGATGCCGGGCTGGTTGGGGCCGAGCTCGTTGCCGGCATCGTCCAGCACCACCATACGGTAGCCCGGCATCGGGAAACCCGCCGAACCTTGGCGCACCGGGTGCGAGAGGCCGTGATGGTTGTTGACCATCATGCCGTTTTCGGTCTGGCCGTAATGGTCGTGGATCGGGGCGGCGAGATGAGCGTCGAACCAGCGGATCACTTCCGGATTGAGCGGCTCGCCGGCGCTGCTCACCACGCGCAGCCTGCCTTTGACACGGGCGGCCGCGTCAGGCCCTTCCGCCATCAGCAGGCGATAGGCTGTGGGTGAGCCGGCGAGGCTGGTGACGCCGAGCCGCTCGATGATGTCGTAGGTGCTTTTGGCGTTGAAGGCGCCTTCATAGAATGTGGTGGCGATGCCGAGCTGCAACGGACCGGTGATGGCATAATAGAGGCCGTAGGCCCAGCCGGGATCGGCGATGTTCCAGAAGATATCGTCGGGCAGCAAGCCGATCGCGTCGCGCATATAGGCGCCGAAGGAGAGCAGGGCGTTGAGCGGCACCGGCACGCCTTTCGGGTGCCCTGTCGTGCCGGAGGTCGACATCATCATAAACAGATCGTCGCCCTTACGCATCACCGGGTCGCAGTTTGGCGAGACGGCGGCGAGCGCGGCGCGGAAATCGATGTCGCCGGCGGGCAGGGGATCGCCGGCGCCGAGGATGGTCGCGATGCGTGGATGGTTCTCGACCTCGTCGAGCTTGCCGCGATTGGCCATATTGGTCACCACGACCTTGGCGCCGCTATAGCCGAGACGGTGCTCGATCGCCTTCGGGCCGAAGGCGGTGAACAGCGGCTGGTAGACCGCGCCAATGCGCCATGTGCCGAGAATCAGCGTCACCAGTTCGGGGACGCGCGGCAGCATGCCGGCGACGACATCGCCGTCACCGACGCCAGCAGCCTTGAGCACTTTGGCGGCGCGACCCGACATGTCGGCGAGATCGTCGAAGCTGAATTCTCGCAATTCGCCGCTGGCCGAGATCGCGCGCAGCGCCAGCCGGTTTTCACCGGTGTAGCGGCCGCAGCATTCGACATAGGCATTGATGCCGGTTGCAGGGTTGCCATGCAACCGGGCGATCTCGTCTTCGATGCGAAAGCGCTGAACGGCATCCTCATAGCGCGGTCTTTTGCTCATGGCAGTCCCTCCCTGTCAGCGCCCATCTCCCCCTGGGAGCGCCTTGTCCGTCAGATTGCCTGAAATAATGGCGATGGTCGATTGCGGCGAAAGTCGGGGATCAGCCACTTTCACCCCGTTTACGGGGAGAAATGCCCGGCAGGGCAATGAGGGGCGGCTCCTGCCTCCGAGATGGGGGGACTCTGCGGATCAAAGTGGGAGGGGCAACAGACGGTTGACCAACTGCGCCATCCGGCCGATAGCTCCGCCCAAATTGCTGCTCCGAGACCTCCAATGACCACAGACACCAATCTCAAAGCCGCCGATGCCGACAGCGCCTGGCAGGACGACGTCCGCGCCGGCGTCCGCCACGTCCGCGATCTCGCTTCGCTGCCGCTGTCGCCGGCCGAGCGCGCGGCGGCGCAGGAAGCCGCCGTGCGGCACAAGGTGCGTGCCCCAAAAACCTATCTCGACCTGATCGACTGGAACGATCCCACCGACCCGATCCGCGCGCAAATCATTCCGTCGCCGGATGAGCTGGTGGAAACCGAGGGCGAACTCGACGATCCGATCGCCGACCATGCCTTCAGCCCGGTGCCGCGACTGACGCACCGCCATGCCGACCGCGTGCTGTTGTTCCCGACCTATCAATGCGCGGTCTATTGCCGCTTCTGCTTCCGCAAGGAGTCCCTGACCTCGATCGGCCGCGGTTACACGCGCGAGGCTCTCGAAGAGGCTTTTGCCTATATCGAAGCCCGCACCGAAATCCGCGAGGTGATCCTGACCGGTGGCGATCCGCTGTCGCTGCCGGACAAGGCGCTGGCCGAAATCCGTGCCCGCATCGAGGCGATCGCGCATGTGCGGCTGCTGCGCATCCACACCCGTGTGCCTGTCGTGCTGCCCGCGCGGATCACGCCGGGGCTGGTTGGCGCCTTGCAGGGCCGGCTGATGGTCACAATCGTCACCCATTTCAACCACGCGCGCGAAATCACGCCGGCCACCGAATTGGCCTGTCGCACCATGCGCCAGACAGGCTTCGTGCTGCTCAACCAGAGCGTCCTGCTCAAGGGCGTCAACGACACGGTGGAAGTGCTGGAGGAACTCTGCCGCGAGCTGATGTATCGTCTGGGGGTAAAGCCCTATTACCTGCACCATGGCGATCTCGCGCGCGGCATGGCGCATCGGCGCACCACCATTGCCGAGGGACAGGCGCTGGCCGGCGCGCTGCGCGCCCGCCTGTCGGGCATCTGCAACCCCGTCTATGTGCTGGACCTGCCGGAAGGCGGCGGCAAGGTGCCGCTGGGGCCGTGCCATATCGAGGCCCGGGACGGGCAGGACTGGCGCATTCGCGGCCAGGATGGCGGGGTGAGAGTATATCGCGACGTGGTGGGATAGGCACGGCGGTTCGCCAATGACCGCTGGCGACCCGCTGTGATCATGTTGATTGACCGGCCCTGACACGTTCGTCGGCATCTCGTATATTGACATAAAGATATCCTTATGTGATGGTTGTCGCCCCGAGGATAAAAAATGTCGCAGAATTCTGCATCGCTGGATGCGTTGTTCGGCCCCGTCGCGGTAAAGCCCGACGGTTCCGAAGTGCTTGCGGCACTCACCGCGGCGGCGCGCGAGCGCATCCTCATCCTTGACGGCGCCATGGGGACGCAGATCCAGGGTCTCGGTTTCGACGAGGAGCATTTTCGCGGCGAGGCTTTCGCCGGCTGCGCCTGCCACCAGCAGGGCAACAACGACCTCCTGATCCTGACGCAGCCAGCGGCGATCGAGGAGATCCACTATCAATACGCCATCGCCGGCGCCGACATCCTTGAGACCAACACCTTTTCCTCGACTTCGATCGCCCAGGCCGACTATGGCATGGAGGATGCCGTCTATGCGCTGAATCGCGACGGTGCGCGGCTGGTGCGGCGCGCCGCCATTCGCGCCGAGCAGGAAGACGGCAAGCGCCGCTTCGTCGCCGGCGCGCTGGGGCCGACCAACCGCACCGCCTCGATGTCACCCGACGTCAACAATCCCGGCTATCGCGCCGTGACCTTCGACGATCTGCGCCTGGCCTATGGCGAGCAGTTGCGCGGGCTGATCGACGGCGGCGCCGATATTATCCTGATCGAGACCATCTTCGACACGCTGAACGCCAAGGCGGCGATCTTCGCCTGCAACGAGATTTTCCTCGAGAAGGGCGTGCATCTGCCGGTGATGATTTCCGGCACCATCACCGATCTCTCCGGCCGCACCCTGTCGGGTCAGACGCCGACAGCCTTCTGGCATTCGGTGCGCCATGCCAGCCCGTTCACCATCGGCCTCAACTGCGCGCTCGGCGCCAACGCCATGCGCGCGCATCTGGCCGAAATATCGGGCGCCGCCGACACCTTCGTCTGCGCCTATCCGAATGCCGGCCTGCCGAATGAATTCGGTCGCTATGACGAGAGCCCGGACTTCATGGCCGCGCAGATCGAGGATTTTGCCAGGGAAGGGCTGGTCAATGTTGTCGGCGGTTGCTGCGGCTCGACGCCGGACCACATCCGGGCGATTGCCGAAGCGGTCAAAAAATATCCGCCGCGCGCCATCCCCGAGATCACGCGCAAGATGCGCCTGTCCGGGCTGGAGCCGTTCACGCTGACCGACGAGATTCCCTTCGTCAATGTCGGCGAGCGCACCAACGTCACCGGCTCGGCCAAGTTCAGGAAGCTGATCACGGCGGGCGATTATGTCCTCGCGCTCGACGTGGCGCGCGACCAGGTCGCCAATGGCGCGCAGATCATCGACATCAACATGGACGAAGGCCTGATCGATTCGAAGAAGGCGATGGTCGAGTATCTCAACCTCATCGCCGCCGAGCCGGACATCGCCCGTGTCCCGGTCATGGTCGACTCCTCGAAATGGGAGATCATCGAGGCCGGCCTCAAATGCGTGCAGGGCAAGCCGCTGGTCAATTCCATCTCGATGAAGGAAGGCGAGGAAGCGTTCCTCCATCATGCCAGGCTGGTGCGCGCCTATGGCGCGGCGGTGGTCGTCATGGCCTTCGACGAGGCCGGCCAGGCCGACACCAAGGCGCGCAAGGTCGAGATTTGCACCCGCGCCTACAAGCTGCTCACCGAACAGGCCGGCTTCCCGCCTGAGGATATCGTCTTCGACCCCAATGTCTTCGCGGTCGCCACCGGCATCGAGGAGCATGACAATTACGGCGTCGACTTCATCGAGGCCACCGGCGAGATCACCGGTACGCTGCCGCATGTCCATATCTCGGGCGGCGTCTCGAACCTGTCCTTCTCGTTCCGCGGCAACGAGCCGGTGCGCGAGGCCATGCACGCCGTGTTCCTCTACCACGCCATCCAGCGCGGCATGGATATGGGCATCGTCAATGCCGGCCAATTGGCCGTCTACGATACGATCGAGCCGGAGCTGCGCGAGGCCTGCGAGGATGTCGTGCTCAACCGCGCACCCAGGGCCGGCGGCACCGCCACCGAGCGCATGCTGGAGATCGCCGAGCGCTTCAAGGGCGCCGCCGGCAAGGAGGGCAAGGAGCGCGATCTCGCCTGGCGCGAGCTGCCGGTCGAAGGGCGCATTTCGCATGCGCTGGTCAACGGCATCACTGAATTCATCGACGCCGACACCGAGGAAGCGCGGCTTGCCGCCGAGCGCCCATTGCATGTCATCGAAGGCCCGCTGATGGCCGGTATGAATGTCGTCGGCGACCTGTTTGGCGCCGGAAAAATGTTCCTGCCGCAAGTGGTGAAGTCGGCGCGGGTGATGAAGCAGGCGGTGGCCGGATTGCTGCCGCATATGGAGGCCGAAAAACTGACCAACGCCGCCAACGGCATCGACAATGGCGAGCGCCAGACGGCGGGCAAAATCCTGATGGCGACGGTGAAGGGCGATGTCCACGACATCGGCAAGAACATCGTCGGCGTTGTGCTTGCCTGCAACAATTACGAGATCATCGATCTCGGCGTCATGGTGCCGGCGGCGAAGATCCTGCAGACGGCGCGCGAGCAAAATGTCGACATCATCGGCCTCTCCGGCCTGATCACGCCGTCGCTGGACGAGATGGTGCACATGGCCGCCGAGATGGAGCGCGAAGGCTTTGACATCCCGCTGCTGATCGGCGGCGCGACGACCAGCCGCGTGCACACGGCGGTGAAGATCCACCCGCGCTATTCCAAGGGGCAGACGGTCTATGTCACCGACGCCAGCCGGGCGGTCGGCGTGGTCTCATCGCTGCTGTCCAACGACGGCAAGGCGGACTATGTCGACACGGTGCGGGCCGAGTACAAGAAGGTCGCCGACGCGCATGCCCGCTCCGAGGCCGACAAGCAGCGGCTGCCGCTGGCCAGAGCGAGGGCCAATGCGCACAAGGTCGACTGGTCTGCCTACCAGCCGCCGAAGCCGTCCTTCACCGGCGTGAAGGTGTTCGAGAACTGGGACCTTGCGGAACTCGCGCGCTACATCGACTGGACGCCGTTCTTCCAGACCTGGGAGTTGAAGGGGCGTTATCCCAAGATCCTCGAGGATGAAGCGCAGGGACCTGCAGCGCGCCAGCTGTTCGAGGATGCACAGGCGATGCTGAAGAAAATCATCGCCGAAAAGTGGTTTGCGCCGCGCGGCGTCATCGGTTTCTGGCCGGCCAACACCGTCGGCGACGACATAAGGCTGTTCACGGATGAGGAACGCTCGCAGGAGCTGGCGACCTTCTTCACGCTGCGCCAGCAACTGACCAAGCGCGACGGCAAGGCCAATGTCGCGCTGTCGGATTTCGTCGCCCCGGCCGAGAGCGGCACGCACGATTACATCGGTGGTTTCATCGTCACCGCCGGCATCGAGGAGGTGGCGATCGCTGAGCGTTTCGAACGGGCCAATGACGACTATTCGTCGATCATGGTCAAGGCGCTGGCCGACCGTTTCGCCGAAGCCTTCGCCGAGCGCATGCACGAGAAGGTGCGCAAGGACTTCTGGGGCTACGCGGCCGACGAGGCGCTCGCGCCGGACGATCTGATCGGCGAGCCCTATCGCGGCATCCGCCCGGCGCCCGGCTATCCCGCGCAACCCGACCATACCGAGAAGGCCACGCTGTTCCGGTTGCTCGACGGCGAGCGCAATGCCGGCGTCAGCCTGACAGAGAGCTACGCGATGTGGCCGGGATCGTCGGTGTCCGGCCTCTATCTCGCGCATCCCGAAAGCTATTATTTCGGCGTCGCCAAGGTCGAGCGGGACCAGGTCGAGGATTACGCCCGCCGCAAGGCCATGCCCTTGGCTGAGGCCGAGCGCTGGCTCGGCCCGATCCTCAACTATGTGCCCGTGGATTATGCAGAGGCGGCCGAGTAGGCGCGGCCCCTGCGCGTCGGTAAAATCACTCTTGATCAAATTCGTCGAGACGCGCAAAGGACTCCGGCAAGATTGATCCGGAGAAGGTGGGATGGAAAACATTCGACCCATTGAAACCGAAGCCGAGTACGGCCGGGCGATTGCGGAGATCGCCAAATATTTTGAGAATGAGCCTGAGTTCGGCTCTGTTAAAGCTGACCGCTTCCACGTCCTCGAAACGCTGATCGCAGCCTATGAGGACAAGCACTATCCAATTCAAGCGCGCAACCGCGCCTGATCCGACCCAGCGTCTGCTCGACCGCCCCTTGATTTCTCCCCCTCCAAAAAAATCTCACCGCACCGGGGAATAAAGCGCAGCCCTTCCGGGTCTTGTTATCAGCGGGGCCATTCCGGCCCGCGACCCCGAAGAAACAAAACAAGGAATTTTGGACATGACCAAGCTCGCTTTCAGCGTGGGTGCGATGCTGCTTGCCTCGAGCGCTGCCTTTGCCGGCAGCGACCACTTCACCAACAAGGCCAACCAGCCTGCCGTCGACACCAATGCCACCGCGTCAATTCCCTACACAGCGCACCAGGACGGCGTCGATGCCAAGGTGACGACGGGGCCGAACCAGGACTCGGTGCAGGACATCATTGCCCGGCACAATCGCGACAGCATCTGGGGCCGCTGAGTGATGGGCGCCGGCGCCGGATCCGCGCCGCCGCCTCAACCGGTCAGGACGGGGAGCTAGCGCTCTCCGTCATCTCTCTTCCGCGACTTCGGACACCACTCACAAGAGGAGATCACCCATGTTCACAATGACACGTCGCACATTGCTTGGAACCACGCTCGCTGCAACCGCCTTCGGCCTTGCCGGCAAGCTCGAATTCACTCAAGCCGCCTTCGCCGAAACGCCGGTCGAGCCGTCGATCGGCTTCTACAAATACAAGGTCGGCGATATCGAGGTCACCGCCATCTATGACGGCATTTGGCGCAAGCCCCATGACCCGGCCTTCATCAAGGATGTCTCGGTCGACGACACCAAGGCCGCACTCGCCAAGGCAGGGCTGACCACCGACTTCATGCCCATCCCGCTCACCGTCGTCGTGCTCGAGATGAACGGCAAGCTGATCATGATGGATGCCGGCTCGGGCGTCGGCCAGTGGCAGACCAACGCCACGCATCTGCCGGCCAACATGGCCGCTGCCGGCATCGACTACAAGGCGATCGACACCATCATGATCTCGCATTTCCACCCCGACCATGTCTGGGGCCTGATGGAGAAGGGCACCAATGCGCCGGTGTTCCCCAATGCCGAGCTGATCGTCAACGCCACCGAATACGTCTGGTGGACCGACCCCAGTCGGCTGGCGAAGCTGCCTGAGGGACGCAAGCCCGCTGGCAAGCGCATCGCCGAAAATTTCCCGAAATGGAAGAACTGGAAGCTGGTTCAGGACGGCGCCGAAGTCGTGCCCGGCATCCAGATCATCGCCGCCCCGGGCCACACGCCGGGCCACTCGGTCTACCTCGCCAACTCCGGCAAGGAACAGCTGATGATCTCGGCCGATACAATGTATGTGCCGGCCCTGCTGGCGCCGCATCCGGAGTGGCAGGGCAGCTACGACCAGGACGGACCGACGGCGATCACTACTCGCCACAAGATCATCGACCGGGTGATCGCGGACAACATCCGCATTTCCGGTTCGCACTTCCCGTTCCCCGGCACCGGCGTCTTCGTCAAGGACGGCAATGCCTATGGCTTCACTCCCGTTCAACTTTGAACGGGCAACTCAAACTGAAGCGAGAAAGACAATGAGAAAATCCCATCTGGGCAAGAACGCCCTGTTCGGCCTGCTCGGCGCCATCGCCGTGCTGACCGTGATTCCCGCGGCGACCGTCATGCCGGCCTTCGCCGTCGACGACATCGAGGGCACTGACGCGCCCGACCTCACCGCCGTCCAGGCCAAGATCGCGGCCAAGGACTACAAGGGCGCGCTGGCAGACCTGCGCGATCTCGCGCAGGACAACCAGCAGGCCGACGTCTACAACCTGCTCGGCTTCACGCTGCGCAAGACCGGCGATTTCACCACCGCGCTGACCTATTACAACAAGGCGCTGGAGCTGAAGCCCGACCACAAGGCCGCCCGCGAATATCTGGGCGAGCTCTATGTCGAGACCGGCGACATGGCCAAGGCCAACGAGCAGCTGGCCTCGCTGCAGAAGCTGTGCCCCGCCGGCTGCGAGGAACTCGAGGATTTGCAAAAGGCCATCGCCACCAAGGTGACGCAGTAAGGCTCGGCACCTTTCAGCGGGCAACCGCATATGATGGCACCCTCCCCACAAGGGGGAGGGAGACTAGGGTAGGCGCTGATCGCCACAAACCGCCTGGGCTCGACGCCAACGAGGTTGGCATGCGGCAGCGTTCCCTCCCCCTTGTGGGGAGGGTTAGGGTGGGGGTCCTCTTCGTAGGGACTCATATGCGATCGCCCTGCGGCAAAGCGGGGGAAAGATGGGGCGAAGCCGCCGGGGCCTTGGCCGACGCCAACCCAACATCCCGGTTTGGGCGCCTATGGCCGGCGCCCAAACGCCGGAGCCGGCAATGATCCCTCACGCCGGCTCGGGCCCCTAAACCAGCAAACCACCAGCGCCATCCACGTGCGCCCAGCCGGCGCGCCGCGCCTGCCCATTGCTAAATTCCGGAGCCTCACCATGAACCTGACGGACCAAACCGCGAAGCTTCACACGCTAGCCACCAAATATCACCTCAAGGACATCACCCTGCTGGCCGCCCGCCTGCTCTTGTCCGTGCTCTTCCTGCACGAAGGCCTGACGCTCGCCACCCATTTCGACGCCGCCGCCAAGGCGATGGCCGCCCAAGGCATCGGCCTGCCGCTGTTCATCGCCACGCTTGCGCTACAGCTGGCCGCTGGGCTCTCCATCGCATCCGGCCTGCTCACCCGCCTCGGCGCCATCGGCCTTGCCCTGTTCTGCCTGGCAACCGCCACCCTGTTCCACACCAACCTCGCCAGCCAGAACGAACTGCTGCATTTCGAAAAGGACCTGGCGATATCAGGCGGCATGTTCGTGCTGGCCATTGCAGGCGCCGGCGCGTTCTCGCTGGACCGGCTGGTGACGCTCTACCTGCAGCAGCGCGAGCGCGACAAGGAGATGGTGGCCGCACTTCTGGCGGCGGAGAACGACGTGACGATGAGGGTGACGCTGCCGGTTTGAGGCACCTGGGCCTGCTCTTTTGCGCATCGTCTGGCCCTCCAGTTGCCGGCCCTTGCCAAATGCTTGCTTGCTGGAACCAGTCCCGATGCTCCGCATTCTATTAGCGGGGCCTCAAGGGAGTGTGTGATGAAAGCGGTTTTGGCACTGATAGCAGGCTTCGTCCTGACTCTTGCGGTCTTTGCCAGCGGGCTGGCTTTCGCCGCCTGGCTGATTGTCGCCAAGCCCGTGCATCAGGCCGGGCCAGCCGACAGTGTCTCGCAATTGTGGACCAAGGACGCACAGAAGGTGGACAAGGCCGCGCCGGGGCTGGAGCGCGTGGCCGCCGCGCAACCCGCGGCACCCGACGCCTCCGCCAGGATGCAGTCGTCGGACCCGGCCAGCACAGGCGCTGTGGCGCCCGATGCGGGCGAGCAGCAGGCCAGGCTGCCGGCTGCCCATGTCAGCTGGTGCGCGGACCGCTACCGCTCCTACAATCCTGACGACAACAGCTACATGTCCTACAGCGGACAGCAGCGCCCCTGCGTCTCGCCCTATCTTGAAACCAGTGCCGCCGCCGACCAGGCCGCGCAGCAACCCGCCGAAGTCAGCTATATCGGGGACGGCGCCGCCCCTGTGGTGGCAACAGCGGACCTTTCGGACGATCACGTCGAATCCTGCTTCAGCCGCTACCGCTCCTACCGTCCCGAGGACAACAGCTACCAGCCCTATTCCGGCGGGCCGCGGCGCCAGTGCGAGTAGGGCGCGGGCTGCTCGAATCCCGTGCGATCCCTGGCCATTTCGATCACGCAAATTTTTTGGATCGTTCGCACTGGCGCCGCGTTCTTCCCTGACACCAAGGAGGAACGACGATGGGTGACGAACGGCACGACAAGATCCAGAAGCGCGCGTACCAGATCTGGGAGCGCGAAGGAGGTGGTGATCCCGAGCATCACTGGCACCGGGCCGAGGCCGAAATAGACCGGGAAGCCGCACTGCCGCTGACGGCCGACGACGCACTGCCGCAAACCCGTGAGATCGCCAGCGCCGACATCCTGACGGTCGAGGAACTGGCTGTGCGCACCGGCATATCCGGCGACGAAGCGCAGGAGTTGATCGACAGGCTTGGCGCCGACCGGGCTGCGGTTGAGCAGGCGGCGCGGAGCCTCAAGGGGAAAGGGCGGCGCACGTCTTGATCGGGGGCCTCACGGCGCCAGAGACTTGGCGAAGGGATGGATGGCGCGCCACTGATCACGGGGCCGGATCTACTGCGGCGCCCGCGCACTCCGCCAAAACCAGATTGCGAGCGAGCCGGATCGCCCACGGATCTGTGTCTCCACAGGTCCTCTTAAAGCACCGGATTTGAACAACGCGCAGTCGCGACCGGCGACATGAAGCATTTCGTCACTCACCGCAACTTCGGCATTCTGGCCGGCAGCGATCTCCATCAAGCGACTTGCAACGTTGACGGTGTCGCCGATGGCCGCGATGTGCTGACGCCCTTCGCCGCCGAGTCGAGAGGCCACGATTGTTCCATGATGCGCTCCAATCTTGAAGCCGATCCGGGATGCGGTCGACGCAGGCAACGAGGCGAGCCAATCGTTGGTGCGGCCGGAGAGCCCGACACAACAGCGGGCAGCATTGAAGGCGTCGTCTGTCGCCGGTTCCGGCAGGCCGAACAGGATCATGGCGCCGTCACCCATGAAACTCGTGACAACGCCACCGCAGCTTGTCACTTCTTCGTCCACCAACGCGTGAAAATTGTTCAGGAGTTCGCGTGTGGCGCTCGGTCCCAATGTTTCACTCAGTCCGGTGAAGCCGGACAGGTCGATGAACAGGATGGCGGCTTCTGTCCGGACGGGTTCCGAAAGGAAGTCGCCATGCTTGGCGAGCCATGCCCCCAGCCCTGGGGCTTCAACGCGTTGAAGCAATTGGCTCTGCGTGGCGAAATATTGGGCACGGCTTCTGCCCAGCCAAAGCTGTGCGGCCCCAAACAGGATTGCCGGCGGAACGGCAGCGGTCATCGGCAGTGCGGCGCTCAGCCAGATATGGTGCATGAAAGCGGTCATGTTGACCACCAACCAGATCAGGACCACGCCGGCGACCGCCGCGAGGCCGATGGCGTTTCGGCGCCACGCCAACAGGCCGACAAGAAGCATGGGCAGCGCCACTGCAAAGCCCGCATCTGCAAGGCGAACCTTCTGGTCGCGCACGATTCCGTCGCCGGTCATCAGATGGGCAATCGCCGTCGACATGACCTCGACCCCCGGCAGTATGGGATCGAACGGTGTCGGGAAGACATCGCCGGTGCCGGTTGCGGTCGCTCCTATCAAGACAATTCGGCCCCGGATAGCGCCGGGATCGAACTGGCCCTCCAGCACGGTCGCGGCGCTGATCGTGCGGATCGTGCCGCGCGGGCCATAAAATGTCAGAGGCAGGATGTGACCAATGTCCGTACGGATCGACCGTCCGTCCAGCGATAGATCATCGGGCGCAATTCCAGGGTCCTCTCCCGCCGCCATGGTGGCGACACGCAAGGAGAAGGACGCTTGCAACTGCTCTCCGGCCCGAAACAGCAATGGCACGAACCGGGGCGTTCCTGTCCTGTCGGTGACCACGTTCACGACGCCGACAGCGGCGGCGTCCGAAAACGCTTTCAGGGGCCATAAAAACCGCTCGGCATTCGGCACGCGGGCGAGGGGTCCTTCGCCCACGGCCAGCGCCCATTGTTTGCCTCCGGGGTAGATCGCCGCTGCAGCGATTACGCTTCTACTCCTGCTCAGCGACCGCGCGAGCGCCTCGTCAGCGTCTTTTGCCCCGGGGTCGACCAGCAGCAGGTCGAGCGCGATGGCTTTCGGCCCGAGCGGCTCTATCGTATCGATGATCCGGGCAAGCGTGGCGCGGTTGAGGGGATAGCTGCCCTCGCGCCGCACCGTTTCGTCGTCTATTGCGACAATGGTGATCAGCTCCGGCGGCTTTGCCGTTCCTCGAACAAGCGTTCGAAGATCGGTCATCGTTGCCTCGACGCGATCGAGAAACCAGAAATTGCCGTGCCAGTGCGCGAAGCCCAGGCCGGCGCCCCAAAGACCCGCCAGAATGATCCCGATCAGCGTCGGGAGCCCTCGTCGGCTCATTACCGGCTCACTGGGCAAGCTCACTGACCAAAACGGGCCAGCAATGCGGAAACGCGCTTGGCGGGCCAGCGCTTGACGATGAGTTTGCCTGTCCCGGCCTCGACGTCCACGCCATCGCCCGGTGCGAGGACCACGACGGCGGTGGATGCCGGTCTTTGCACGGCGACGCGACCTCTAAGGACGAAAACAGACGTCTTGCCATTGCCAACGTCGACTGCCCATTTCGTGCCTCGCACCGCGGCGATCGCCGGCGGGGTGATAACCGCGAAGCCACCCTGGACCGCGCCGGCCGGAGCATCGAGCAGCAGCGCTTTGCGCCGCAACCTGACCGCGTCGGGACTGCCGTTTCGATCGCGATCCTCCAGCGTAAAACGAGCGCCACCTTCCACAATGACGGCAAGGCCTTCCCGACATCTCAGAATCTGACGGGACGTACCGGCCACCGGCTCGAACGTGCACCCTGCATCCTGCGCATGGGCGGCATGCACCCAGAAGACACCGGCAAACAGGACAGCCACCAGGCTACGGAAAAATCGGCCCCTTGCGCTCATCAACGTCTCCTCGCTTTGCGAAACTCTGCCGCAGGAAAATTTTCTGCAGTCAGCTTGCCCGCATGTCTGGTACGCGAGCCGGCACTTGCAGCCACGTTGGCTTGAGGAATGCCGACCGGCAATCGTAACACGACAAGCTGCTCCTGCGTTAAGCATGTGCGGCATGGCGGGTAGCGTTCGCCGGGCAGGCAGGGAGGCCTTGAACCAGGTTCTGGAGGCTACTCGGCCACTATCGTGGAACTGCGAAGCTGGTAGAAAGACGGCGCCGGCTGTCAGGAAAGACGCTCCCGCAGCTCGCGAATTCCCCCCCCCGTTAACCTTTCATTAACCATACCACCGCTAGCGTTTACCTCTCAGTAAGGAATCGCCCGCCGTGACCTTTGCCGCTCCCCTCGAGGCCAAATCCATTCGCTTTCGCGCCCGCTCCTTCGTCGCTTTCACGCTGACGCCGGAGGCGCCTTTGCATGTTTGGCTGGAGAGCCTGGATCGCTGGATCGGCAATTCGCCCGGCTATTTTGCCGGCCGCCCGGTGGTGCTCGATCTGAATGTGCTGAAGCCCGATGTCGTCGCCATCGAAGCGTTGATCGGCGTGCTCGGCCAGCGCGGCATCCGCGTCTATGCCATGGAGCTCGACGGCGGCGGCGACCTTGGCGCGCATCTGCCGCCGGTGCTGGTTGGCGCCAAGGAGGCGACCACCGACGGGCTGTTGCAGCCGAGCCGCAAGGCGGGCAGGGCGGAGGAGGCGTCAGGCGACAAGCCGGCCGCTGATCTCAAGGCAGCAAGTGATTTGAAGGCAGGCGATTTGAAGCCGGCGGGCGATGCCAGGCCGTTGCCGCAGGACGCCAAGGCCCCGGACGCTGGCACCTTGATGATCCGCTCGCCGATCCGCTCGGGTCAGCTCATTTTCCATCCGCATGGCGATGTCATTGTGCTCGGCTCGGTTGCTTCCGGCTCCGAGATCGTCGCCACCGGCTCGATCCATGTCTACGGCACGCTGCGCGGCCGCGCTTCGGCGGGCGCTCAAGGGAACACGGCCGCCCGCGTCTTCTGTCGCAGGAACGAGGCCGAGCTTCTGTCGGTGGACGGCTGGTATTGCACCGCCGAGGAAATGGACCCGTCAGTCCGGGGCAAGCCTGTGCAGGCATTCCTCGACAACGGCATGCTGCGCATCGCCCCTTTCAGCTAATGCGGCGGGCTCGCGCCCGTCCAACGAATAACGAACAACAACGGAGGCTTTATTGATGGGCAAGGTAGTGGTGGTCACCTCGGGCAAGGGGGGCGTCGGCAAGACGACCTCGACCGCGGCTCTGGGGGCGGCGGTCGCCAAGACCGGCAAAAAGGTGGCGCTGGTCGATTTCGACGTCGGCCTGCGCAACCTCGACCTGATCATGGGCGCCGAACGGCGCGTGGTGTTCGACCTCGTCAATGTCATCCAGGGCTCGGCAAAGCTGTCGCAGGCGCTGATCCGCGACAAGCGGGTCGAGACTTTGTTCCTGCTGCCGGCCTCGCAGACGCGCGACAAGGATGCGCTGACCGAGGAGGGCGTGGCCGAGGTCATCGGCAAGCTGCGCTCGGTCTTCGACTATGTCTTCTGCGACAGCCCGGCCGGCATTGAGCGCGGCGCGCAGCTCGCCATGCGCTTTGCCGACGAGGCGGTCATCGTCACCAATCCCGAGGTGTCGTCGGTGCGCGATTCCGATCGCATCATCGGCCTGCTCGACGCCCGCACCTTGCGCGCCGAGCAGGGCGAGCAGATCGCCAAGCATGTGCTTGTGACGCGTTATGATGCCGCCCGCGCGGCTCGCGGTGAAATGCTGTCGATCGACGACGTGCTGGAAATTCTCTCGACGCCGCTCTTGGGCATCATTCCGGAAAGCCAGGATGTGCTGAGGGCCTCCAACCTCGGTTCGCCGGTGACATTGTCGGAGCCGCTCAATGCCGCCGCCAAGGCTTACATCGACGCCGCAAAGCGGCTCGAGGGAGAACAGCTGCCGGTCATTGTGCCTTTCGAACGCAAGGGCTTCCTCGACCGTCTTTTGGGAAGGAGGGCGGCATGAACCTGCTCGACATCTTCAAGCGGCGCACCAGCGCGCCGGTGGCGCGCGAACGGCTGCAAGTGCTGCTCGCCTATGAGCGCCGCAACCGCAGCCAGCCCGACCTCGTCTCCATCCTGCGCGAGGAGATCATGGCGGTCATCGCCAAGCATGTGCAGATCGACCAGGATTATCTGCAGGTCTCGATGGACCGCGGCGAGACCATGTCGACGCTGGAGATCGACATCCAGATTCCGAACAAGAGTCCGGTGCCGCTCGCGATGGCTGGGTGACTGGTCCGAAGGACGGGCGAGACCCGCGGCTCGCCCCGGTAAGTCGATCCGCAAAGCGGATCGGGGTGGGGGTCTGCGCGACCTCCGCCGTCTTGCGCGTTGAATATCCTGCAACGCTTGCGCCAAGCACCCCCACCCGGACCTGCGGTCCGACCTCCCCACAAGGGGGAGGTAGGGGCCGGCGCTTATTCCCAAAAAACATTCAACCAAACGGTTGACTATCCAAAAGCGTGGCTCTATATTCAACTACATGGTTGAATTAGAGACGCCCCAGATGGATCAGGTTTTTCACGCCCTTAGCGACTCCACGCGCCGCAACATGCTCAACAGCCTCGCCGGCGGCGAGCGCACGGTGAGCCAGCTGGCCGAACCCTTTGCCATGTCGCTGGCCGCCGCCTCCAAGCACATCAAGGCGCTGGAGCATGCCGGGCTGATCCGGCGCGAAGTGCGCGGCCGCACCCATGTCTGCCGCCTCGAGGCCCGCCCGCTGGCCACTGCCTATGAGTGGCTCGCCCAATACTCGCGTTTCTGGAACAGCCGCCTCGATGTCCTCGAACAGCTTTTGCGCGAGGAGCGCAAAACGCCGGCAGCGCAGACGACGCCGGCAAAGCCAGAGTCATCCAAGCCTGAATCGCTCAAACCAGAATCATCCAGGCCAACATCACCCAGGCCAACATCATCCGCGGGAGACGACCAATGAACCAGATGAACAGCTTCGACGGCTACGCTGAGCTGATCCAGCCGGCCACGTTGAGGATCGAACGGCTTTTGCCTGGAACCAGGGAGCGCGTCTGGGAATATCTGACGCAGAGCGACCTGCGCCGCCAGTGGCTGGCGGCCGGCGACATGGATATGGAGGAAGGCTCTTCCTTCGAGCTGATCTGGCGCAACGACGAACTCACCGACCCACCCGGCCAGAGGCCGGCCAGCTTCGCTGGCGCCGAGCAGAGGATGCACAACCAGATCGTCGAATGCGATCCACCGCGCAAGCTCACCATCACCTGGAACGGCAGCGGCAATGTTACGTTCGAATTGGCGCAGCGCGGCGACGACGTCCTGCTCACTTTGGTCCACCGCCGCCTGCCCAACCGCTCGAGTCTGATGATGCATGCCGCCGGCTGGCACATGCATCTCGACATCCTGGCCGCCCGCGTGACGGGCGAAAAGCCGGAACCGTTCTGGGACGGCTGGAGCCGTCTCATGACGGAATACGACCAGCGCCTGCCGGCCTGACCTGACCTAACGCATCGTCCGGTCTAACCGGGTCATCTACCCCTTGCGCCGAACGCCGGCGCAAGGGCCGGCGAAACACGCGCCTTCGCCAGCCATTGAGGCGCACTCACCACCGATGAAACCAAGCAACATGCTTGCATCCCGCAAGCCTGAAGGAGGAAGTCATGCGTAAATTGATCACCGGAATGAAGATCTCCATCGACGGCAAGATGGAAGGACCCGAAGGCTTCGCCGACTGGGTCGACAACTGGTCGGAGGAATACGGCCTGATGCCCGGGATCGACGCCTGCCTGCTCGGCGGCGTCATGTATGCCGGCTATGAGCGCTACTGGAGCGCGATCCTTGAGAACGAGCCGGACCAGCCGTTGCCGATGACCGGCAAGCTGGTCGACCCGGCCGAACTCGAATGGGCCCGCTTTGCCGCGAAAACCCCGCACTATGTGTTGTCCAACACCATGACGTCGGCAACCTGGCCGTCGACGCGCTTCCTGCGCAGTCTTGACGACATCGCCGCGCTGAAGCGCGAGCCCGGCAAGGACATCTACCTCATGGGCGGCGCCCGCATCACCGCCAGCCTCATCGAGGCCGGGCTGGTCGATGAAATGCGGCTGATCGTCTATCCACTGCTTGCCGGCGACGGCAAGGCGCTGTTTGGCACAGTGCACGCCCGGCACAAGCTGGACCTGCGCAAGGTCGAGGCGCTTTCGGACGGACGGGTGAGTTTGGTGTATGGGATAGCGAACTAGCCGCTTTTCCTCTCCCTCCGGAGGGGGGAGAGGTGGCGCCGCGAAGCGGCGACGGAGTGGGGGAAGGCGCTCATCAAACCCACGGTCGCCGCAAAACAGGAACGACGAAGCGAGCGCGAAATCTCAGGCAAGCAGGCAAGCAGGCAATCAGGCAATCAGGCGGATGTGGTGAACGGTCGACCCCCACTCCGTCGAGCTTCGCTCGACACCTCTCCCCCGATCGACGGGGGAGAGGAAATAGCGTTGTGCCCCATCAACACGCGACCCGTGCCACACGACAGCCAGCCCCGTTGCCCCTATCTCGGGCCTGCGCCGCAGCGAGCTGGTCGCGCGGGGAGGGAACAAGATTGACGTCAACGCCGATTGCCGCCGCCGAAGCGAGAGCCTTGCCGATTGGCGCACTGCTCGGAGCCATGGTGTCGATCCAGATCGGCGCCACCTTCGCCAAGAGCCTGTTTCCGCTGATCGGCGCCAATGGCACCACGGCGCTTCGGCTGGCCGTGGGCGCGCTGATGCTGGCGGCGGTGCTGAGACCCTGGCGGGTGTGGCCGTCGCGCGCCGTATTGCCCTGGCTCATCGCCTACGGCGTGAACCTCGCGGCGCTGAACCTCTTGTTTTATGCAGCACTTGCCAGAATCCCGCTCGGCATTGCCGTGGCGCTTGAATTCTCCGGTCCGCTTTTGGTGGCGACGCTGTCGTCGCGACGTGCCACTGATTTCGTGTGGGTAGCGCTGGCCGTCGCCGGCATCGTCCTGTTGTCGCCCTTCATTCATTCGAGCAGCGCGCTCGACCCGATGGGCGTGATGCTGGCGCTTGCCGCCGGCGGCTGCTGGGCCCTCTACATCGTCTTTGCGCAAAAGGCGGGCGCCGAGCTCGGCAGCCAGACAACCGCTTACGGGCTGGTCATCGCCGCCGCTATCGCCCTGCCGTTCGGCATCGCCGAGGCGGGTTCCGGCCTGGTCGCGCCCGCGATCCTGGTCAGCGCGCTGCTGGTGGGGCTGTTCTCCAGCGCCTTGCCGTTCTGGCTGGAGATGGTGGCGCTGACCCGCATGCCGGCCAGGCTCTACGGCACGCTGACCTGCCTGGAGCCGGCGCTCGGCGCGCTGGCCGGCTTCCTGTTCCTGCGTGAAATCCTGAGCCCGCTGCAATGCGCGGGCATCGCCGCCGTCGTCGTCGCCGCCTTCGGCGCCGCGGTGACGACGAAGCCGCCTGTGCCGTCGCCGGAATAGTTGCCGACAGCCCGGTCGGCGCAAGTGAACAGATGGGATCGAGCAGCGGACATCCGGCGGAATTCTCAAGCGAAAAACCGTTCGGCTTCCATTCCGTAATGCTGACCGCGGCGTGGCTGAAGTCCGAAGGCGAAACCGCGCTGGTGGAGAGCTGGCTCGGCGACAAGCTGATCGCCAGCGACACGATCATCCTGTCGGCGCTGGCGCCCGTGCACTACGCGCCGATGCTGGCGGCGGTCACGCGCGTGCGCCTTTCCACGAGCCATTATTGGCAGCTCGTGCTCGATGATCTGGTGGTTGCACACTGAATGGTCCGTCACCTGCGGGAAAAGATCATGCTCTGGAAAGGATCAGGCGTCCGACTCTGTCAGGGTGGTGGCCGCGATCAATCGGGGTGAAAGGGTCTATCGAGGGTTGGAAGCGCCGTTCGCGGTGATCTGCGAGAGCTTGCCCTTTTTGACCAGCACCGGCTTGGAATAGGTCTTCTTCATGCCGCATCTCCAATGTCAGGCGAGGACGCCAGGGTCAGGCCACGGCCCAACGGAACGATTTTACTCGACCGGGGCGGAACCGGCGCCATTGGTGACGGCCGTAACCCGCGAGAGCTTGCCTTTTTGACAAGTACCGGCTTCGAATAGCTTTTCTTCACAGTGCATCCTCCAGGATGATGCGATAATGCCTCACAGATCGACACTGTCAACCTTTGCAGTACCGTCATCCCGTCCCGGTTTTTCTTGGGATCTATGCGCCAACCGGCAAATCCATCTTCGTCAAGAAACCGTTGTTCTTCGGGCGACCTCGTCGGCGGCGATCCTGAGATCGACCCAGCCAATGATCAATTTCATTCAGTATATTGCTGAAATCATATCTCTGGATTCATCAGAATCGAAATGCGATCTCGCGGGACGTGCCCTGACCGAACTGCAGCGGCCCACCAGAGATCACGACAGGAGAAACCCTTATGCCCACTTCACGACGTTCAATTCTCGCCGCAGCGGGCAGCGCGGGCCTTGCATCGCTTGCAATCGGCGTTTCCGCCTCGGCGCACGAGGATCCCGCCATCGACCGGACGATCGCGGAGCTCGTCCAGCGATCCAGGGACGCAAACGCGGCGCTCATGCGCGGTGACATCGACTTCTATCGCTCTTTGGTCCCGCACGACGACGACTACACGCTGATGGCTCCATTCGGCGGAACGCCCACGCGCGGCTCGAATATGACGGAAGAGAATTGGGAAGCGGTTGGTCGCTTCTTTAGAAACGGTACGTTCGAGCAGGAGGTGGTCCAGACATATGGCTCGGCTGACATGGTGGTTCTTGCGACCCTGGAAAGATGCCACGTCGAAGCCGGCGGTCTGCCGGCCCAGGAGTGGCCGCTGCGTGTCACCCAGGTCTATCGCCGCGACGGGGCCGAATGGCGGCTCGCCCATCGCCATGCCGATCCTCTCGCCAAGGGCATCAGCCTGGAACAGGCGGCTGCTATCGCCCGGGGCTGACAACGCCATCCGAAACTTTACTGCCCTGAATCCAGTGATATGGTTTCAGGAATATGCTGAACAAGATCGATCTCGCCCGTGCCGACCTCAATTTGCTGGTCCTGTTCCAGACCATCATGGAAGAGCGGCATGTCGGCCGCTCGGCGGAGCGGCTCAACCTGTCAGCTTCGGCCGTCAGCCATGGGCTCGGCCGGCTGCGCAAGTTGCTTGGCGATCCGCTGTTTCTGAAGACACCGCGCGGCGTCGTGCCCACCGATCGGGCAACAGAGCTTGCCGAGCCGGTGGCCGAGATTCTGGCGCGGGTGCGCCGGGTGATCGCAAGCGCCGAGCCGTTCGATCCCGCCCGCTCGACGCGCCGCTTCACCATCGGCGCGCCGGATGCCGTGTCATCCGTGCTCCTGCCGCCGCTGCTCGAAAAAGTGCGCCGAACGGCCCCGGCCGTCGACATCTCCATCCGGCACCTGCTGCCGCGCCAAGGCGAACCGTCGCCCGTTGCGGCCTGGAGCGACTGCGTCGCCGAGCTCGAAGCGCGCGCCATGGATGTCGCCGTGATTCCGTTCGACGGCCTGCCGTTGCGCTTTGCCGTCGACACGCTTTATGAGGAGGATTTCATCGTCGCCATGCGCGCCGGCCATCCTTTCGCGAACGAGCCGGGCCTCGAAAGCTACTGCGCCATGCAACATATGGTCGTCTCGAACAGCGGCG
The DNA here is from genome assembly GCF_056403115.1 of Mesorhizobium sp. P3_A2. Classification (NCBI taxonomy): domain Bacteria; kingdom Pseudomonadati; phylum Pseudomonadota; class Alphaproteobacteria; order Hyphomicrobiales; family Phyllobacteriaceae; genus Mesorhizobium; species Mesorhizobium sp. P3_A2. Next base: position 164,613 of record NZ_JBFUGC010000007.1, on the reverse strand, counting down.
ATCCAAATGGTTTTGTCGACAGGGTGCTGGCCGAACACCGCCTGTCGCGCCGCGTCGCGCTGACGGTCCCCAACTTCATGTTCGGACTGGCGGTGCTTGCGCAAACCGACCTGATCTCGGCCTATCCGCGCCGGTTCCTCGCCATGCATGGCGGCCGGTTCGGCGTCGTCGGCATCGATGCGCCCATCCGGTTCGGCCATTTCAACATCAACAGCATCGTGCCGAAAGTCGCGTTGATGGATGCGGGCCTGGCCTGGCTGGTCGGCCTGCTCAAACAGACCGGATGCAGCTAAAGGTTGCAAGACATAGGACTTAAGTCGGAAAATTTTACAAAAAAGGTCTGTATTTGCCGAGACAAGGGTCGTAAGCCGCTTTCGCAAGGACGTCGATTTGTGGATGCTGTTCTGGTAACAACGCCATTCCGGTTGTGGACAGATCGGATTGGTCTTCGCTGACCATCAGGGGAAGAACAGATTACGCGGTTTCGCCAACTCTGCTGGTTTGCCTTGCGGGCGTCCACGACGCTCGCCCTGATCCTTACGCCCTATCACCTCAGCTTTGACGGCGCCGCCAAGCTTGCCGCCAGCAATGCCTTCGCCAAGGATGGCGGCCATGGGGGCGGCGGCGGCAATGGCGGCGGCGGAAATGGGGGTGGCGGCGGCAACAGTGGCGGCAACGGCAACAGTGGTGGAAACGGTAACAGCGGCGGTAACGGCAAGGGCAAGGGCAATTCCGGCGCCGGCAAGGCCAGCCATGTGAATTCTGCAACCGGCGACCAGGTCGAGGTCGACGCCACCGGCATCACGGTCACCCATCCCAACGGCATGAAGGAACGGATCCAAAATGGTCGGTTCACGATGAAGGATGCGCTCGACCGTACCATTATCGAGCGACCGGCGACCGCCGCCGATATGGCACGTTTGAAAAGTTTGTGAGGCTAGAGCAATTCCAGGAAAAGTGTGAGCGGTTTTCCCGGGAAAAGCGCGTAGCGCTCTAGCCGCTTTCGCGCGGATGTGTTTTTGCCTCAGTGCCTGGCGCGGATGGGTGTCGTCCGTGCGCCGCGTGTCAACTCGCGCGCTCCCGCGCCTCGCGCATCAGCAGCGCCGCCTCGGTGCGGTTGCGGACATTGAGCTTGGCCAGAACCCGCGTCATGTGATGCTTGACTGTCTTCTCCTGCAGCGAAAGCCGTGCGGCGACTTCCTTGTTGCTCAAGCCTTCCGCCACCAGGCGCAGGATATCGGTCTCGCGGCCGGTGAGCTGCTGGAGGGGTTCGGCCTTGCGGTTCGCCGGCTGCAACAGGTCCGACAGAAGCCGGGCCGACAGTGTTGGCGAGACATAGCTTTCGCCAGCCGCGACATTGCTGAGGATTTCAGCCAGCGCCTTCGAACCGACGCCTTTCAGCACATAGCCGCGCGCGCCGGCATTGAGCGCCTGGGCAACGTCGGCATTGGCTTCCGACACGGTCAGCATGACGACCTTCTGGCCGGGGTGCCCGGCCATGATGTTTGCCGCGGCGGCGAGCCCGCCGCCCGGCATGCTGATGTCGAGCAGCACGATGTCGGGCCGCATGGCCGCGACCAGCCTTTCGGCATCCTCGGCGCTGGCGCCTTCGCCGACCACTTCGAAACCGCCGATCTCGCCGAGGCTGCGCGCTACGCCCTCGCGAAACAACGGATGGTCGTCGACAATGGCAATGCGGATGGCTTGGGTCACGATTGCTCCTCAATGGACAATGTTATCACCAGTCGTGTGCCTTGTGGGCCAGATACAGTTTCAAACTGGCCGCCGATGCTCTCGATACGCTCCCTGAGACCGGCAAGCCCAAGGCCCTCGCTTCTTGCCGGGTCGAATCCGGGACCGCCGTCGAGGACCTCGACGAACAGCTTGCCGCCTTTCATTGCCGCTTTCACCGCCTGATCCCTGCCTTTCCCGTGGCGATAGGCGTTGTTCAAGCCTTCCTGGACAAAACGATAGATGCTGATCTTCTCGGAAGGGCCGGGTTCGCGCAAGCGCTTTGGCAGCGTCAGCGAAACCGAGGTTCCGGTCCGCCGTTGGTGTTCGGCGACCGCCAGCCGCAATATGTCGAGCACCGCCGCAGTCTCGATCTGCGGCAGGACGAGACCGTTGCAGATGCCGCGTATCTCGCGGATCGCTTCATCAAGCGTTTTGTGGATGTCGGCAATCTCGGCTTCGCGTAGCGCGGTGGGGGCGCCGGGATCAAGCAAGATCGGGCTGTCCATCCTGAGTGCCGCCAGCGCCACGAGTTGGGCCGGCCCGTCGTGAAGATCGGCGCCGATGCGCCTGAGATAGCGTTCGTTGAGCGCGGTGGCGCGGCGCGAGGCGTGCTGCACGCGCTGGCGCAGCGATGAATTCTGTGACAGCAGCGCCCGCAATTCGGCGATCTTGGCCTCAAGTGCCGCCCGCTGGGTTTGGATAGTGCGGCTGCCGCGAAGGACGATGCCCGACAAAAGCGCCAATGCCGCCGCCGTGGCGCCGGCCACGACCAGCCAGCTTTGCCACAGGGCGACGTTTAGCGTCGACTCGAAGCCGTCGGCAACCTCGTAGAACTCCGAAACGGCGACGACTTCGCCCGACCAGGGTTCGCGTACCGGATTGTAGATTTCCAGCAGCGGTCCAGCCACAGTCTTTTTCTCGTATTGGCTCTCGGCATCGTCCTCGAGGTCGTTGTACTCGGCAACGACATTGCCGCTGAAGGCGGCGACCAGGTTGGCGTTCGGCTCGAACACCTTGCCGATCAGCGTCGTATCCTTGGCGTAGAGGATCGTGCCGTCGCGCCGCCACAGCTTGAACGACGCTAGCCGCTTGCCGAGTGCACCCTGGTCGAGCGTCTCGTCGAGCGCCCGCTTGACAGTATCGTCGAGCTCGCGGCTTTTGCGCATGTCTGGCAACAGCGGCGCGATCACGCTGTCGACATAGAGCGCCGTGGTCGCAGCGGAATTGCGCATGACGCCTTGCCGGATTTGCGAGGTCACCCACAGGCCGACCACCAGCATCACCACCAGCAGCCCGATACCGCCGGCAATGAGGAACTGCAGGGCCAGCGACAATCTGCCCCAACGTTGCAAGAACTCTCCCAGGAAAACCCCCAGCAATCGCACGATCCACCCTTCCCACCCGTGCCCTGTTATAGAGGCCCCGCGGCGTTTGCGACATTGCCTGTGCCAGATTTTGGCCTGTGCGAGATTCTGGCCGCCGCGGTTCGGCATCGGCAGCACCGCAGCACCGGGGATCTTACAGGGCCGGCGAAGCCGGACAGGCAGGCTGTCGCACACATCTGAACGGGTTTCATTGCCGGGTTGTCCGGGCGTCGTGCGAGATTTGACCGGCCACCAGCTGAAAAAGCTCGCCTCGCGACGAGACCTGCAATTTGCGGTAGATATTGTTCATATGGATTTTCAGCGTGCCTTTCGAAATGCCGAGATCGAGCGCGATCTGCCCGTTCGGCCTGTTGGCGGCGGCGAGCTGGGCGATTTCCATCTCGCGAATGGTCAGCAGCGACGAAAGCTTTCGCCATCTGATCCGCCGGGAAGCCTCGCTTTCGACAGCGTCGCCGACGATCTCGGCGGGCAACCAACGTCCGCCCGCGGCCACCTGATGGATACATTTGGCCAGCGTCTCGACCGTGGCTTCCTTGAACACGATACCGGCGACGCCCGCCATCACGGCATCATAAAGCTCGGCGTTGGAAGCGGTTGCGGTCAGAAGCACGCAGCGCGTGGCGAGCCCCAGCCTGCCGATTTCCGCGGCGATTTCGGGCCCGCTCAGCTCCGGCATGCGCACGTCGAGCACCGCGACATCCGGCACCTGCTGCTGGATCATCGCCAGCGCTCTCTTTCCGTCCAGCGCCGACCCGACAACCAGGAAGCCGGGATCGCGGGCAATCAGGTCGGCCAGTCCGTGCAGCAGGAGCGGATGGTCATCGGCGATGAACACCGTGGTGACCATGTTCAGCCCGCCGAAAGCTGCCACGTGTCCAGTCATGACGTCTCCTCCCTGCGCTCCCAACCGCCGGAAGCGGATATGGCAACCGCGCTTGGTATGGAAGGGAGCCATGCTGACAGAAGCAGCACGACTGTGCAAAACATTAGCAGCTAGTTAGTTAACCGCCGCGCGAGACTCATAGCAAGATTGGTAGCGGCGAACTGAAAAAACGCGCTAGACAGACGCATCAATTCTGTCGTTCATCTTCATGAAAGGGGCAGAGTGACCCAAAGAAATTCGCTGTGTTTGGTAAATTTATCAATTCAAGAAAAGAATTCGAGCCGGATGACAATACTATATTATAACAAAGAAGATTTTTGCTGTCGTTAATTTTACGAAAGCGCCTATAACCGAGGTTATATGGACAGGTTCATCACGGAAATGCAAGAATTCGTTAACAAAGGGTGAAGGGCGGCAACATTCCTTTGTGGGCAGAAAATTGGGGCGCGCCTCAGGGCGCAAAGGGCGCGGTTGTGTGTAAGCGCGCCATGTTGGGGAGTGAAAAAATGTCAACCTATGAGTGGGATTTCGGCAGCGTGGCCGAAGGGCTACAATTCAAAGTCGTCTATGACTCGGTCGCGGGAACATTTACGACCACGGTCCTTTTCGGGTCGATGAATGTGAACGCGCTCTATTGGTCGGACGGCAATACCGTCGATTCTGCGTTGACCGGTTTGACCGGCTTTACCGGCGCCAAGTCGGAAAGCAGCTTGAATATGAACGGTAGTGGCGAGGTCTGGGACGGCGGATTGAAGATCTCGGATGCCGGGCTAGGCAAGGTACCGCCGAGCAGCTACATCACCGCCGATCCCAACGATCTTTATGGTTCGTCTTTCTCGATCGCCGCGCCGAGTGACTTCGATCCGACAAAATTCGGCACTCTTGGCGTCCGCGCCACAAGCACGACGAGCGCCGGTGGCAGCATCAAATGGACTGACGACACACCGGATACCCCGCCCACCAATCATCCGCCGGTTGCCGTCGACGACGATCCGGCGTGCGGCACCGAGCACACGCCTGTCACCGGCAACGTCCTTGCCAACGATAGCGATCCTGACGGCGACGCTCTGGCCGTTACGGCTGTGAATGGCGTGGCTCTTTCCACGCTGATCCCGGACGGGGACGGCTGGTACACGATCGTCCTCGCGCACGGCACGCTGATGATACAGACCGACGGCGACTTCCAGTATCAATACACTGGCGCCGATATTCCCGTGGGCGGACATGCCGATCCTGTCGATACGTTCAGCTACGACATCTCCGACGGGAAGGGTGGCACTGATAGCGCCGATGTCGATCTCTGCATCTACGCCGATGCCGGTTCGCCCGGATATTGGAAGGGGCATGACGGAAGCGGGCCGCAAGCGAATGACTGGGACATCCCACAGGATACGTCGTTCGAAACCTACTTCACCGTCAATGGCCCGTATGCGGGGGGGCAATGGGACGTTAGTTCTCCTGTCAACGGCAGCGGTGCTTTGGTCAATGACTTTACGTTCCACGACGCTCTTTCGCTCCCCAACGGCGACGGCGGCCAGAACCTGCTGGCGAAGGAGGCGGTCAACGCGGTTCTCAATCTTCTCGATGAAGATACAAACCCCGGCTTCATGGCGGCGTACATCTATCAACGTGAGCATCACGCGTCGGCTGACCCCGACGCTGCCAACAACCTGACCGGGCTCACGGCCGACCAAATCAAGGCCGATCTGATAGCGCAGGTGCAGGATGCGTACAGCGGGGCTCCGGACGCCTATTCCATCGCCGAGCTTACCGACCTTCTCATCCACACGCACGAATAACATAGCAAACTCAAGGGCCGTGCTTTGCGCGGCCCTTGACTGCAGCAAATATGTTCAAACCAATGCGCATTATGGTCAAGTTGCTTGGCATGGGTCTCGCGGCCTGCGCCTTCTTGTTCGCCGGTGCGATTCCGGTTCCAGCCAATTTGACGGGTTCGGTCGGGATGCTTATCGCGTCGGCCGTGATCCTTCTCGGCATCGTGTTCCGGTTTGTCGATAGCAACCACCGCCGCACCGCGAAAAACCCAGCCCCTGGAGCCGTTGCGGGTCGCGCCTCTCGCAAGCGAGCAGGTGCTTCGCCCCCGCGTGCGGAACTTGCCGTGGCGCTACGCTCCTGCCGTTCGGCCTTTGTCGCCATCGCGCTTTTCAGCGGCGTGATCAACATCCTGATGCTCTCAGGCTCAATCTACATGCTGGAAGTTTACGATCGGGTGTTGCCGAGCCGCAGCTTGCCGACCCTATTGGGCCTAAGCGTCCTCCTCGTCATTCTTTACGGCGGCCAGGGCCTGCTCGATTTCATTCGCGGTCGCATCCTCGTGCGGATCGGCGGCGCTCTCGACGAGTCCCTTGGCCCCCGCATCTATGCCAGCGTACTCAGGCTGCCGCTGAAGATCGGCCATGCAGGTGATGGCAATCAGCCGCTCCGCGATCTCGACAACGTTCGCGGATTCCTCTCCGGCGCTGGCCCGACGGCCCTGTTCGATCTGCCGTGGATACCGCTTTACTTGATCGTCATCTTTGCTTTCCACATGGTTCTCGGCGCAGTCGCCCTGCTGGGCGCCACGGTCTTGGTGTTGCTGACCATCGTCGCCGGACGCCTGACACGCGAGCCGGTCCGCTCCGCAACCAGGATCGGCGCGGCCCGCAACGGTCTTGCCGATGCGGGCTACCGCAATGCAGAGGTCATCGCGGCCATGGGCATGGAGGGCGCACTTGCGGAAAAATGGCAGGATGCCAACCTCGATTATCTCGCAGAGCAGCGCAGGGTGAGCGACATTGCCGGCGGCTTTGGCGCGATGTCCAAGGTGCTGCGAATGCTCCTGCAGTCGGCAATGCTCGGCATCGGTGCCTGGCTGGTGATCGAGCAGCAGGCGACGGCCGGCATTATGATCACGGCCTCGATCCTCAGCGGCAGGGCGCTGGCTCCGGTCGATCTGGCCATCGGCAACTGGAAGGGTTTCGTATCGGCGCGCCAGGGCTGGCAACGCCTGAACAAGATCCTGATGCTGTTGCCCGCTGAGGCCGAGCGCATGCCACTGCCGCAACCCAATGCCCATGTCACGATGTTGAATGTCAGTGTTGCCGCACCCGGCACGCAGCGGCTCCTGGTGCAGGAGGCGAGCTTTGGCCTCGAAGCGGGCCACGCCGTCGGCATCATTGGATCGAGCGGCTCGGGCAAGTCCTCGCTGGTTCGTGCACTCGCGGGCGTTTGGCAACCTGTTGTTGGACGCGTCAAGCTCGACGGCGCCGACCTCGACCAGTGGTCTCCGCAGGATCGCGGCCGCTTCATCGGTTATCTGCCGCAGGATGTGGAGCTGTTTGCCGGCACGGTCGCCGAGAACATCGCGCGTTTCGAGCCCGATGCCGATCCCGCATCGATCATTGCCGCGGCCAATGCCGCCGGCGCGCATGATCTCATCGTCGGTTTCCGTGACGGTTACGAAACGCAGATCGGCGAGCTCGGCGAAGCCGTGTCGGCCGGCCAGCGCCAGCGCATCGCGCTGGCCCGCGCGCTCTATCGCGATCCTTTCCTGGTCGTGCTCGATGAGCCGAATTCAAACCTCGATGCCGAGGGTGAGAAGGCGCTGCTACAGGCGATCATGGGGGTGCGGGAGCGCGGCGGCATCGTCGTGCTGGTGGCGCACCGGCCGAGCGCGCTCGCCACGGTCGATTTCATCCTCGCCATGAACCAGGGCCGTGTCCAGGCTTTCGGCCTCAAGGACGACGTTTTGGCCAAGCTGTTCCCACGGCCGCAGCCAACGGTGGTCGCCGTGCCGCGTCTCAGGCTCGCCACCGAAGAGCCGACGCCCGGAGCGGTGGCCGCAGGCGAATGAAGGCAGGAACGATGCTGAGCTCCTCCCACCAATCCATTCGACGCTATATGCGTTTCGGCCTCGTCGCGGTCGCGCTGCTGGTGGGCGGTGTCGGTGGCTGGGCATCGCTGACCCGCATTTCCGGAGCGGTCATCGCCACCGGGGTCCTCGTCGTCGATTCCCACGTCAAGGACGTGCAGCATTCGACCGGAGGCATCGTCGGCGAGATCGCCGTGCGCGACGGCGACCGCGTCAAGCGCGGTGCGCTGCTCGTGCGCCTCGATCCCACCATGCCGGCAGCCAACCTTGCCGTGGTGACCAAGGCACTCGACCAGCTGTCGGCACGCGAGGCGCGCCTCGAAGCCGAGCGCCAGGGCGCCGACGGCATCGCCTTTCCAAAGGACCTGCTCGATCGCCGTGATGATCCGGCGATCGCCGAGATCATGGCCGGCGAGCTACAGGTTTTCGAGACAAGGCGCGCAGGCCGTTCCGGCCAGAAGAGCCAGTTGCAGGAGCGCATCCTCCAACTGCAGAAGGAGATCGTGGGGAACACGGGCCAGGCAGCGGCCAAGTCGAAAGAAATCACGCTCGTCGAGGAGGAATTGGCCAGCATACGGGAGCTGTGGAAAAAACGGCTGATTTCCATCGACCGCCTGACGGCCATGGAGCGCGAGTCGGCACGGCTCGACGGCGAGCGCAGCCAGCTGATCGCGGCCCAGGCGCAAGCCCAGGGCAAGATTGCCGAGATCAATTTGCAGATACTCCAGATCGATCTCGAACTCGGCACCGAGGTCAACAAGGATTTGCGCGAGATCGACGCCAAGGTCGGCGAACTGACGGAGCGCAAGATCGCCGCCGAGGACCAGCTCAGACGCATCGACATCCGAGCGCCGCAGGACGGCGTCGTGCAGCAGTCCATTGCCCACACAATCGGCGGCGTCATCACCCCTGGCCAGACGATCATGCAGATCGTGCCCGACAGCGACAGCCTGGCCGTCGAGGCCAGGATCGCGCCGAGCGACATCGACCAGCTATGGGTCGGCCAGCCGGCCGCACTGCGCTTCTCGGCCTTCAACCAGCGCACCACGCCGCAGATCAACGGCACGGTCGAGCGCACCTCGCCGGACACGACCACCGACCAGCGCACCGGCATCAGCTACTACACCGTGCGCATCGCGACCACGAGCGCGGAAGTGGCTCGCCTTGGCGAGATCAAGCTGGTTCCGGGCATGCCGGTCGAATCCTTCATCAAGACCGCCGACCGGACCGTGATTTCCTACCTCGTCAAGCCGCTGCAAGACCAGATCAACCGCGCCTTCAGGGAGTGAGGCCAACGGGGTGCCAAGGATGATGCTCCTGCCGTTCCTGCGTTGGCCAATGCGTCGCCGCCACGGCAGGTCGGGCAGGTTGAGATGGCTGGCCATGCTGGCCCCATTCATCCTGTTGTTCGGCTACATCGTTTCCGGCTTCCTGGGCGTTCGGTTCGACTCGCCCTGGGCCGTGCTCAGGCACCTTGCGGCATTTCCGAACTGTAGCACTGCCCGCGCCGTCGGCCTGGCCCCTGCGCGTTTGGGAGAACCGGGCTACTGGCCGACGCACGACGCCGACCATGACGGCATAGCTTGCGAGCCCTGGAATGGGGCAAGCGCAAGCGGCGTCAAGGTGCATCGCTATTGGCGCACCGGCCGATAGTTTTCACAGCTCCTTTTCCGCCAGTTCGCGGAAGGCGTCGGGGACCGAGCGCCGGGCCTCCAGCGCCACCGCGCCATAGCCGACCGCCTCTCTGCCAAAGCGCTGGCGGATCTTGTCGATGGCACGGTCGGCGCCAAAGCGCGCCAGGCCCTTTTTGCTGCCGGGCCGCTGCTTCTCGTCATCGAGGCCGAGCGGTAGCTCGAGCTGCAGCTCGGCACTGTCTTCCAACTGCGACACCGAGATCGCTAGCAGCGAGATGGTCTTTTCCCGAGGGTTGGCGGCCAGCACGCCGCGTACCAGCTCCTCGGCGATTTCGGCCAGCATCGCGGTCGCCGAAACCGGCTGATCAAGCGTCACCGAGCGCGTGACCGCGTGCAGATCGGCGAAACGCACCCGCACCGTCACCGTGCGGCCGGGTCGCGATTTTGCCCTGAGCCGGCTGGCGACCCGGTCTGCCAGATGCAGAAGAACAGGTCCGAACACATGGGCCTCGGCCGGCCGCTTGCCGAGCGCCGACTGCGCGCCGGCCGAATGCGCCCGCCGGTGCGTCTCGAGTTTTCGCGGATCTCGGTTCCACGCCAGCGATGCCAGCTTCTCGCCGGCGGCGGGGCCGAGCAGCCGGCGCAACGCGCCGCTGTGGGTCTTGGCCAACTGGCCGATGGTCTCGATGCCGATCTCGGCCAGCCGCGCTTTGGTCGCCGGGCCGACGCCCCACATCAACCCGACCGGCAGGTCGTGCAGGAAGGCGAGCTCCGTTGCCGGATCGACCACCACCAGCCCGTCGGGTTTCGCCACTTGCGAGGCGATCTTGGCCAGGTGCTTGGTGCGCGCCACGCCGATCGAGATCGGCAGGCCGAGTTCAGCCCGCACACGCCGCCGCACCCTGGCGGCGATCTCGGCCGGCGACCCGAACAGATGCGTGCAGCCGGCGACATCGGCAAAGGCCTCGTCGATCGAGATGCGCTCGACCAGCGGCGTGAAATCGTCGAGCACTTTGATCGCGGCGTCGCCCAGCCTCTGGTATTCGCCGAAATTTCCGCCGACAAAGATCAACTGCGGGCAAAGCTCCCGCGCGCGCCGCCCCGGCATCCCGCCGCGCACGCCAAAAACCCTGGCCTCGTAGGATGCGGCCAGCACGACACCGCCGCCGACGGCAATCGGCTTGCCCCTGAGCGACGGGTCGAGCAGCTGCTCGACCGAGGCATAGAAGGCATCGAGATCCGCATGCAGGATGGTGGCTTCCATCCCGGCCGTTCCTTTGGGCGTTGCAGCATTAGCCGCGTCTGTTGCTAGGGGTGGTTTTAGCGAACAAATAGAGAACAAACAGGGTCCGCTGTCAAGCGAGCGCCTACCTCCAGTGAATTCGCTGGAGAACCGGCCGTCGATTGAGCCGCCTTCCGCCGGGCGCTGGGAACATTGTCCCTCGTCGCCGCGTTCATTGTCTCGATGGGACATTGTTTCGTGGAGGCCGGTATGGGCCAGTTCGAAATGATCGACCTCGTCAGCGTCGTTGACGCCTGCGCGAGCGATCGCGTTGCCGGGCACTGCGTGTCTATGGCCAAGGCCGTGGAGGAGTTGCGGGTGCTGACCGGTGATTTCGTGTCGCCGGACGAGGCAGTCGCCAACGCACTGTCGGCGGTGGCGCTGGGACGCGGCTGCGCGGTGCTGTTCGACGAACAGCCGGGCGCCGATATCTTGCTGATGCCCTAGGCTCAAATGCCGCAAGGCGCTTGAATGGGTCGTCCTCCCCGGGCGGCCTCGGCGGCTCTGCCGGAAGCTCGATCATCACGTTGGTGGCTGCCCGGTGATGTCGTATCTAGCATTCGACGCCTGCTCGATAAGTTACGCCACGACGGTCATGGCTCCGCTGGTCGCGACCTAAGTATCACAGCCAATAGGGCCTAAGGTCTGATCAGTATAGGGCGTCAGTCGCGCAAAGGGCTGATCCGCTCTGTGATTTTCATATTTATCTTACATTTCAATCAGTTACAAAAATGTCTCCAGCCTTTTGCAAGCCGATTGTCGCGCATCGCAACCACATTTATCTAAAGTTTACTCCATCGAATTAGCAAATTCTCATACGGCGCTGCTATAGCGAGTCGGCGGAGATGGGCTATCCCCCGAGGAGGTATCATGACATCCCGAAAAACTCTTTTGGCGGCGCTTGCCGCGTTTGCGCTCCTGGCCTCTCCGGCCCTGGCTGGTGCTGGTGGTAACGGTAACGGTGGTGGTCACGGCCATGGCGGTGGCAACGGCGGCGGCAACGGCCATGGCGGCGGCAACGGCAGTAGCGGCAAATCCGGCAACAGCGCCTCGCATGGCAAATCGGCATCGGCTCATGCCGGCAAGAAGGCCTCGACCGACGACCAGGCTGTCGATGACGTCGAAGTCGCCGCGACGCCCAAGGAAAAGAACATCCACGCCAAGCTTGGCCGGCTGAACTCGCTGCAACGCAACATCAACGCCTATTTGAACTCCAAGAGCAAGAAGTTCGCTGGCGTTCAGGCTTATGTGACGGCGTCGGCAGTTGCCAAGAACGCCCAAGCCGCGGTTGACGAGGCAAATGCGGCGGTGACGGCGGCTGAGGAGGCGGTGGCCGCCCAGCAGGCGGCCTTCGATGCGGCGCATGTGGATACGCCGCCAACGGCCGAGGAGCAGGCGGCCCAGGACGCAACGATGGCGGATCTGGAGGCTGCGGTCACGGATGCTGAAGAAGCGGCTGCGAAGGCGCAGGAGGCTGCGGCCGACGCTGCTGCCAATATCCCGTCGCTCGATGATGCACTCGCCGATATGGCCAACAAGCCGGTCGACCCCGAGGTCACCGAATGGGCCAACGGCGTGCTTGCCGAGAAGATCGACCAGATGGCCGCCACGCTGACTCCTCCGGCAACGCCGTAAAGCCGATCGCGGCTAAAACGGCCAGTCGAATGACCAAGCCGCCGGGGTTCGCCCCGGCGGCTTTTTTGACGGCACGGGGGAGCGCCAATATCAAGGGAAAACCGTTACTAACCCCAAGTACGGTATGGAAAATCTTCACTCCCGAGTGTAGCCTTCGCAATGCCGGGGTAACGGCATCGGGGGAGAACGACATGCCTAAGGTTTCAGAGCTCTTTTTCAAAACCGCCATCGTGTTCCTCATATTGGGGATCGCGGCCGGCTTGCAGATGGCCATTTCCGGCGAGCACAGCGCTTTTCCGGCGCATGCGCACATCAACCTGCTGGGCTGGGTGACCAGCGCCATCTTCGGCGGCTACTACGCGCTCAATCCGCAAAAGGCGGCACGCCGCATCGCCATGGTCCACTACTGGCTCTATACGGTTGGCGTGGTGATCATGCTGCCGGCCCTCTACGTGATGTTGCAGGGAAACCCGGCGCTTGAGCCCGTCGTTGCCGGAGGCTCGCTGATCGTCGCCGCTGCCGTTCTGATCTTTGCTTTCGTGGTTTTCTCGCCTGAAACGGCGCGCTCGGTCTCAGGCGTGCCGTCGCCCTCTCGCTAGACTTTCAGGCGTGCGGAGCACTTGGCGGCCGGGCCGGTGCCCGGGCCGTCTGCAGCCGATGGTTGCGGCGCCTGTCGGCGCCCGCCTCCGGCTCCTGGCCGTCGGCGGTTTCCAGGCCCGGTGCGAATTACTTTGTGACCGTTTGGCGCCGGAACCTTCCATTGGATAGCGCGTTGCGGCGTGGGTATTCGCTCTGCCTCATATACAGGCGTGGAGCAAGCGAAGCCGGCGAGGGGCAGACGGGCAGAGGGCAAAATCAAGCATGGGTTGGAGCACGATACAATGTCGAAAAGAGAAATCGGAACGTCCGCCTCATTGGGCAGACGCATTGCCGATCTGAAAGCCAGGATGCGAAACGCCAGGATTACCGAATACGAGATGCAGGCCTTCCAGAAGGTCGCTGCCATCATGGGGGGTAGCGAAGGGTCCCTACGCATCGATGCCGACGACCTGATGGCGGCGTCCTTCGTCACCGAGGCGCTGGGCGATTCCGCATCGAACTGAAGGTCCGGTCGCGCGCCCGTCGGCTCTCAAGCGCCGACGTTGCCCGGCGCCGGCGCGCAGGTCGCCGTCGGAGCGTGTACGCAGCACACGCTCAGCGTCGGGCGATTGCCTGTGCGCGCTGTGAAGAGCTCGGGGAGCGATCTCAATGGCGCTTGAAATACTGTACTTCGCGTTCGTGTTTCTCGGCCGCCTCACGGCTGTCGAAGGTGCCGAGGTTGCGTCGCCGTCCGGTCTTTTCATCGACCTTGCGCGAATAGAGGCGGTATTTTCCTGATTTGAGTTTTCTGATCATCGGTCTCTCCCTGGTCACCAGGGCGCCGCAGAAGCCAAGCCGCCAGGGCGCGCCGGCGTATCAGTCGCGATGCTCCGGCATCGCCTTGAGCTGATCCTTGGTCCAGCTGGTGACGGCGTGGACGTCGCCATCCTCGTCGCGCATGAAATCAAGCTGGCTGGTGGTGACCGCCACCGGCTTGGCGCCGATGCCAAGAAAGCCGCCGACGTCGATGACAACCTGACTGCCATGCAGATGATCGACAGAACCGATCTTCTCGTCCTCAGGGCCATAGATGGTCGCGCCTTCGAGTATGTCGGGCGTCAGTTCCGTGCTGGCGAGTCGTGCGTGATTGGTGTGATCCATGACCGGTCTCCTCTGGGTTGGACAATTTCCTAACCAGCGAACAGACGAAGAGTTCCGGTAAAACGCCACGAAAGTCCGGCGCGAATTGCTTCGAGCCTCACACTTCGTCGAAAGGGCCACCGCGCCGCGCGGGGTCGCGACCAATGGCGGCTTCCTCGGCATCGTCGGGCAAGGCATCGTCACTGTCCTGATAGGGGTTGTCGTCGTCTTCCTCGGGCAGGTCGCCTTCCTTCTCGACACCGGTGTCCGGCAGGCTTTCTTCATCTGCCCCGTCGGGCAGGATCCTTGCGCCACGCAACGCATCCCAGTCCTGCTGGCGCGGCGTCGGGGCTTCCACTTCGTCGCTTGGTTTTCTACGCGGGTCCATGATTTTCTCCTTGGTCAGTGCTTGCATCGAGTAGGTGGAACTCGCCGCCGGCAGGCAGGTTCCCCGAAACCGGTCCAGCTTGCTTGGGGACCACTTAGGAACCAGTGGGGGAACCACTTGGGGAACCAATTGCCGCTGGGCTGCATTTGCCAAAAGAAGACGATTCCAGACGGAGACCGGACAATGAAGATCTTTGTTTTCTTGCCGTGTGCGCTGCTGGCACTTGCCGGCCCTGCCGCCGCGCAAGACAGCGGCGAGGGCACTCCTCCCGTGCCTTGCCAGGCCCAGCCCCAGGATGGCGGCCAGCAGCCGCCCCTGGCCGATGACGGCAATGGCAATTCGACCGCCAATCTTGGTTCTTGCGGCGGCGTGCTGCAGCCGCCGCCCAGCGGTGACCAGGGCATGACGCAGCCACCGCCGGACCAGGGCAAAACACCGGTGATCAAGCCCGGCGAGGTGCCTGTGCAGCCACCGAAACAATGATCTCGCTTGAGGTCTCTACAGTGTGGACCGGGGCCGGCCAATTCCAGCCTTGGCCAGGCGCAGCGCGGTCACCGGATCAATGCCGGTCCAGGCAATGCCGGCCGTCTCCGTAAAGGCTGTGAAAGCCTGCCGCGCCTGGTCTTTGGTCACGTGTCCAGCCCTTGCCATTTCGCAGGCCCTCAGCGCCGTTTCGTAAATCTTGCCGCGCCTGGCGTGCGGCCATTCCTGAAGAAAATTCTGCATCTCGGCCAGCGTCGTGATGTCGCGTCGGAAGCCGGCGCCGACGGCAATTGCCACCGGATTTTGCAGCGGCATATCGTCCATTTCGAAGATCTCCTGAGGATCATCCTTCAATGCGAATCATGCCTGTGCGGTTCCAGCAGCAATAGCGGATGGGACCAATCAATTAGTCTCCACTTACGGAACTAGACCGTACCGGAGGCGTTTGCCTCCAGGAGCCCGCCAATTTGATCCGTAATGTTTTCGCTTCGTGCGGGAGCTCGGCGGAGCTCGCAACAACGACAGGAGACGAAGATGAAAACCGTCCTTATTCCAGCAGTCGCCGGGCTCGCCATGATGGCAGGTCTCGGTGTTGCCGTGGCCGACGAGGTCATTGTCACGCAGCCGGCGCAGCAGCAGGTGATCATCACCCCTGAACAGCGCACGGTCGTGCACCAATACGTAAAAAAACATCCGCTGGCCTCGGTTAGTCTTCTCGGCGTTGAGTTGAATGTCGGCTCCGCCTTGCCCGACACTGTCGAACTGCAGGAGGTTCCTGACGTTCAGTACAGATATGCTGTGGTCGACAACCATACAGTGTTGGTCGATCCCAGCACGCGCAGGATCGTTGAGGTGGTCGAATAGCGCTGACCATAACTGACCGAACCACCAATACGGCCCTGTCGTTCATCCCAAAAGGGGCGGCAGGGCCGAATGATGAAAGGAGCATTACCCCATGTTGCCGCATGTCGAGACCAACGTGGCGGCGTGTTGCGACAAGCTGTTGGCTGAGCGCAGCACCGCGCTGTTGTCGATGAGGGAAGCGATTGAGCTGCTGCGGGAGCGCACCGGCACGGATCGGTCGGATGCCGACCTCGCCGGGCTGATCACCAAGAAAGCGGCGCTGCTCGGTGTTGCGATCGTTTCCGATCCGCATTGAAAGCACACTCAAGACGCCGGCTCAAATTTCGGCTAATGTTTTCGTGGAATCTGGACCCAACCGATCGGACCCAACCACGGAGGCTTAAGTGACGGACGACAGACAGGACCGCATTCGCCAGCGGGCACATGAGATTTGGGAACAGGCCGGCCGACCAGAAGGCGCGCATCAGGAGCACTGGGAACAGGCCACGGCCGAAATAGATGGTGCGGCCGCCAAACCGAAGAAGGCGGCGAAGAAGGCTGCTGCGAAGCCCGTCAAGGCCGACGCCAAGCCCAAGGCTGCAAAGCCGGCGGCCGCAAAGTCCGGCAAAGCCAAGTCGAAATAGGCAAGGGCAGAATTCGCCCGGGCGGCCTCGTTCTGGATGTCGCCGTTCGGCGCACCCGGGTCCGACGAATTGCGCCCCCAACGGGGAGCGCAATTCATTGTGCATGAAGATCGCGTTATACCCTATGCCTCCCAGGCATAACTCGACAGGGCAAAGCGGATACCGGCAGCTGTCATGACCAGTTCGCATTCGGTGATCTGGCGCAGGTGGCGCAGATAGCGCGCCACCGTCTGCGGCAGCCAGCCGGCGCAGGCTTCGACATAGGCGCGGCTGTGAACGAGCGTGCCGGTCGACAGCCTCTCGTCCTTCTCGGCAATCACTTTCAAATATTGGCGGATGAAACGAATATCGTCGGCGATGTCCTGGCTGGCCATTCGCCATGCTCCGGCAACGCGTTCGCGCTGGTCAAGCGACAGGGGCGGCAGCAGCGGAAGTGACAACAGCGGGCGGGAGAGGTCGGCGAAGGCGCCATGGTTCGCTGTGCTCACGGAATTCCCCTTGTTGAAAGGAAATATCGTACTTTATGTACGATATTTCGTCAAGGATGACGCGTACAATTTGAACGAATTCAACTTTCGAAATGATGCGGATTTTCCTGAAGCCAAGAAACCTGGCCCAACACACTTCGCGATGACAGTCGAAAAATACTCTTCCCCAATGCCTCGAACAGTGCTTTAACCCGCCCATCCACAGGGGTGCTCCGTATGGTCGGGGCTGAGATGAGGGCGGCAAGCCTTCGGACCCTAAAGCTGATCTGGATAATACCAGCGGAGCGAGGCGGGCGATGTTTTCCGGTGCACAGATTTCCCTTTATCCCATGACCGACGATTTCGTCGGCGTCATCCTTGGCGCGCTCGGCGCGCTCGATCCCTGGCGCGACCGGCTGCGGATCGAGACCGACGACATCTCGACGCTTCTGGTCGGGCCGCCCGAGGTGTTGTTTCCAGCCATGCGCGACCTGTTCGTGGCGGCCGCCAAAAGCGGCAAGCACTGCGTGCTTTCGGCTGCGGTTTCGCGTGGCTGTCCAGGTGAGCCCGACGATCCGATCTGCCGCTCCGACGAGACCGGCGGACCCGCCATTGCGCTGGACGAGCGCAAGCTCGCCGCGATCCGCGCCGTCCAGGCTACGCCATCGACCGACCAGCCGGTGGCAGCGCAGTTCTCGCTCTATGTGATGGGCACGGGCGACCATATGGACGAGATCTATGGCTGCATCGATTTCCTGAAGCAGTCCGGCGTCTTTGAACGCTCGAAGAACTTCTGCACCAAACTGTGTGGCGATGCCGGCGCGGTGTTTGCAACGCTCACTGAGGCCTTCTGCCGCTTCGGCCCGGGCGCCGGCCACGTCACCCTCGACATCACGATTTCGGCGAACAGCCCGAGCGCCGTCTGAGCCGCGTCTTTGCGCGCGCCGTTGAGGGAAATTGTCGTGGCTGTTTTGTCCAACCCATTGCGTGGGGGAGATGCCTCCGCTTCTGATCAGCGAGGCGGAGTGGAATCTTCTGCGATTGACGAAGGCCGCGATGCCAGCGAATCTCCCCCCTCGAGGGGGAGATGGCCGGCAGGCCAGAGGGGGTCCGAGCGCGTGGAGCGCCGACGTCCTCTTCGCGTCGGTAGGGCGTGGGCGCTCTATGCGAGACGACCCCCTCTGTCGCCTTCGGCGACATCTCCCCCTCAAGGGGGGAGATCAGCCGCCGCCATCGCCAAGGCCATCCCCGCAGCCATCTCCTTCGCCCTGCTCCTTGCGGCCTGGGAGCTCTACGCCCGCTATGGCGGCGTCACGCATGGCATGCTGCCGGGCATGCTGCCGGCGCCGTCGCGCGTGCTGCTGCAGGCCTGGGAAAACCGCGGCGCCCTTGCCGACAACACGCTTCCCACCATCCGCGCCACATCAGCGGGCTTCGCCTGCTCGTTGATTGCCGCCTTCGTGCTTTCGGCGCTGGTGGATTTTCTGGCCCCGCTGCGCCGAGCGCTCTTCCCGCTGCTGATCGTCAGCCAGACCTTGCCGCTGGTCGCCATCGCGCCGCTCATCGTGCTGTGGTTCGGCTTCGGGCTGATGCCGAAAATCCTGCTCGTCGCACTGGTCACTTTCTTCCCGATGATGGTGGCGCTGGTCGAAGGCTACGCTGCAACGAGCAAGGAGATTGCCCAGATGCTCGCCGCCATGGGGGCAGGGCGCTGGCGCATCTTCTGGCTGACGCGGCTGCCTTCGGCGCTGCCCTATTTCTTCGCCGGGCTGCGCATCTCCATCACCTATGCCGTGGTCGGCGCGATCTTCGCCGAATATGCCGGCGCGGCGAAAGGGCTGGGCATCTACATGCTCAACGCCAAGAACAATTTCCGCCCCGATCTGGTGCTCGCCGCGGTCGCCGTCAGCGCGGCGCTCACGCTTGCATTGTTCGGCCTCGCTGTGCTCATCCAGCGTCTCGCCATGCCTTGGGAACATGCAGGGAGCGAGAGCCGTGACGGCAAGGCTTCGGGAGAGAGCTCCCAATGACACGGCTCGAACTCCGCGATATCAGCAAAAGCTTCGGCGCGCTGGAGGTGCTTGCCGGCATTTCGCTTCATGTCGCGGCCGGCGAGTTCGTCTCCATTCTCGGGCCCTCCGGCGCCGGCAAGTCGACACTGTTCCAACTGCTCACCGGTGCGCTGAAAGGCGAGGGCGACATGCGCTTCGATGGTGCGCCACTCGACAACCATGGCCGCCATTTCGCCTTCATGCCGCAGCGCGACGCGCTGATGCCGTGGCGGCGCGTCATCGACAATGTGACGCTGGGGCTGGAGGTGCAGGGCATGAAGCGCCGCGAGGCGCGCGAGCAAGTCGCGCCGCTGTTCGCTGATTTCGGCCTGGCCGGTTTCGAGCGCGCCTGGCCGGCAGAACTCTCCGGCGGCATGCGCCAGCGCGCCGCGCTTTTGCGCACCGTGGTGCAGCAACGCGACATGCTGCTGCTCGACGAGCCCTTCGGCGCGCTGGATGCGCTGACACGCGCGGCCATGCAGCGCTGGCTGGAAGGCATGTGGCGGCGTCATCGCTGGACGGCGCTGCTGATCACCCATGACGTGCGTGAAGCGGTGTACCTGTCGGACCGCATCTACCTCCTGTCGGCGCGGCCGGCCCGCATCATCAGCGAGATCGCCGTGCCGCTGCCGCGCCCGCGCGCCGCCGGCGGCGATGCCGCGCGCCAGGCCGCTGTGCTTGAAGCCGAAATCCTCGACACGCTGCTCAATCCCGGGGCTGACCGAGCCTCGTTCCCGCAAACCGCTCAAAGGAGATCATCATGACCGAATTCACCCGCCGGCAAGCGCTGCTGTTGACGCTGGCTGCCGGACTGCCGCTGGCCTCGCGCGCTCAAGCTGCCGCGCAAAAAGCCACCGTCGCGCTCGACTGGACGGTCAACACCAACCACATCGGCCTGTTCGTTGCCCGCGACAAAGGCTTTTACGACGAGGCCGGACTCATCGTCGACATCCTGCCTTATGGCGATACCGGCGCCGGCACGCTGGTCGCCAACCGCATCGCCGATTTCGGCATTGCCGGCGTTGGCCTGTTCACCCAGCGCGCCGCCGGCGCCGACCTCAAGGCGGTCTACGCCGTGGTGCAGCAGGAGACCGGCCGGCTGGTCTTCAACGCGGATCGCGGCGAGATCAAGAGCCCGAAGAATCTCGACGGCCTGACCTATGGCGGCTTCGGCAGCGCCTGGGAAAACACGCTGATCTCGACCATTATCCGCCACGATGGCGGCAGGGGCAGTTTCGAGACGGTGACGCTCGGCACCTCGGCCTATGAGGCGCTGGCCAACGGCTCGGTCGACTTCACGCTGGAAGTCTCGACCTGGGAAGGCGTCGATGCCGAGTTGAAGGGTATCAGGCAGCGCGGCTTCCGCTACGCCGATTATGGTGTGCCGGACGAGCACACCACTGTCATCGCCTCCAGCGATGCCTATCTCCAGGCAAACCCGAAAGCGGCGTCGGCCTTCGTCGAGGCTACGCGGCGCGGCTATCAGTTTGCCGTCGATCATCCCCAAGATGCTGGCGACCTGCTGATCGCTTCCAACAAGGACGCTCTGACCGACCCGGCCCTGATCCACGCCTCGCTGAAGATGCTGGTCGACGGGCACTTCCTCAAGAGCGAGGCCGGCGTCATCGGCACCATTGACAAGGCCAAGGTCGAGGCGATGGGAGATTACCTCTTCAACGCCGGCATATTGCTCGACGCCGACGGCAAGGCGCTGAAGGAGCGACCGGATTTTGGAGCGTATTTCACGAACGAGTTTCTGGCGTAAGGGCTCGAACTGCTGATCTCCCCCCTTGCGGGGGAGATGGCCGGTAGGCCAGAGGGGGGTGCGAAGGAACGCGACCTTCCTTTCTGGCAACCTACTTCCCGCCGAGGCTTGCCGCCGTCTTCCGGTCGGCCTCGGCGCGTTCGCGGTTCCCCTTCGCCTTCCAGGAGGCGCTTCGGGCGTTGTAGAAATCGGCGGATTTCTGATTGAGCGCGATTGCCTGGTCGTAGTCGACGATGGCCTGGTCGTGGTCGCCCTTGTGCGCCCAGGCGAGGCCCAGCGCGTAGTAGGCATCGGCCAACTTCGGGTCGAGGTCCACGGCCTTGTCGTAGTCGGCGATGGCGCGGTCGTCGTCGCCCTTGTTTGACCAGGCTAGACCCCGGCCGTAGTAGGCGTAGGCGCGTTTCGGATCGAGGCCGATAGCCACGTTGAAATCGGCGATGGCGCGGTTGTAGTCGCCTTTGCCGCCCCAGCTCAGGCCACGGTTTTCATAGACCCCGATGAGTGTCGGATCGAGGGCAATGGCCCGGTTGTAGTCGGCGATGGCGTGATCGAAGGCGCCCTCCGCCGCCCACGCGCCGCCCCGGTTGAGGTATGCGGATGCGTTCTTGGGATCGGCGATGATCGCCAGGTTGTAATCCGCGATGGCCCGGTCATTGTCGCCCTTGTACGACCAGGCAAGGCCTCGGTTGTTGTAAGCAGCGCTGCTTTTCGGGTCGAAGGCGATCGCCTGACCATAATCGGCAATGGCCCGGTCGTAATCGCCTTTCGTGGCCCAGTCGTAGCCTCGGTTGTAGTAAGCAGATGCGTATTCAGGATTGAGGCCTATCGCCTGGTCGCTATCGGCGATGGCGCGGTCGAGATCACCTTCCATGGACCAGGCGTAGGCGCGCTTGAAGTAGGCTGTCGCACGCCTGTCAGGAGCGTCGGCCTGGTTATCAATGATTTGCGTGCAGGCTTCGATCCGCCGGCTGGGGTTGGCCGCATTGCCGATGCAGGCCGCATAGGTGAGATTGGCGGCGATCCACATCGCGCCGCGGACGTCCACCGCGACGAGGCCGGTCAGCAGCAGCAACAGCGGCAGGCGCCATTTTCGCACCAGCCGTATCAGCCGGCTTTCGCCCACGCCTTCCCGGTTCGTCATTTCGCCGGTTCTCCCCCCGAAAACCATTGACCTCGGCCGACACCGACGGCTGCTTGCCATGCAAGCAGAAATTGCGGCGTCGAGAAAGAGCAACGTTCAGATTTCGAGGCCGAAGGCAAAGCGGTGCCGCGGCTGTAGCCCCTCACATATCGATCATCGAGCGCTTCACCCGGCCGATGATGGTGATGGCGCCTTCCAGGGCCGGCGGCGGGATGTCCATGTAGGAGGCCGGCTGGAAGGGCGGGTTCTCGTTGGGGCGATAGCGCTTGTAGGTGGCTTGGCCGCTTTCGTCCGAAATGACGTAGCAGCCATTGGTCACCAGCCGCTTGTCGCGCAGATTGACGAAGATGATCGAATCCGGCGGCGAGATCTTGTTCATCGACGGACCGTCGACGCGCAGCGCAATCCACTGGCCCTGCTCGAGATCGGTGGTGGGGATGGTCGGATAATCGCTGAGATTGACCACCATGTCCTGGCTGCCGAGTTCGCCGGCGCTGATCCACGAGACAATGGGCACGTCGACCGTGGCCAGCGACGGCATCGGGATCTGCCGGCCCGCCTCGTCAAAACCGAAATGGCCGCCCGAATGGCTGCTGCTCTCGCCATTGAACAAGAGCCAGCCGGGGTCGACGCCGAACAGGCGGCCATATTTCTCCGCCGCCTTGCGCGACAGCGGCCGGTTGCCGTTCTCGTGGCTGATCAGCGTGTTCTTGTTGATGTCGCGCAATGCCCGCGCGGCGTCGCTCGGCGAGGCATAACCCGCCTCCGCCCGTGCCTGCTGCAATCTGTGCCTCGGTTCCTGCATCGTACAAATTGCCTGAAATTTATCGTCCAATACGTACGATTTCGCTTGCGTACGTTTCGTACATATCGTACGCTTAGCGCATGATCAAACGAACCGCAAGCGTTTCCGCAGGCATCGTCAGCTTTCTCCAATCGTCCGGGCCGTCCTCCTCCCCGGTTCGGACGCCAACCGGGGCTTTTGCCCCGGATCCGGTCGGCCTCCCCCTGTCGATCGGAACGGCCGGAGCCGCTCCTCTCTCGGCTCCGGCCACCTTTTTGCCTGATGGCGCCGCCGGTGCGCCAAGGGCTGCTTCCGGCGGGCAGGGCATCTCCTGTATCCGCACGGAAGACGGCACTGTCATCCTGTTTGACCGGCTGACGGGGAGGGCGGTTTCCGCCCTCACCAAAGCGGCAGCGGAAGCTGCATTGCGGCATCTCGCTGGCTCCCTGCCGGCCGCCAGCACCGCCTGACGACACCAAACCCGACGTTCTGAACCTTTGCCTTGGCCCTCAGGCTGAGCGCCTGCCTTTGCGCGCAAATCAATGGATCCGACATGACTGCCTATACCGAGACCGAATTGCAGGAGATTGCCGTCTGGCTCAGGGATGGCCTGTCGGCCACCCGTATCGCCGTCCGCTTCACGGCGCTGCGCGGCAGCCCGGTCTCGCGCAACGCCATCATCGGCATCGTCCACCGCAACAGCGCGCTGAAGACCATCGGTTTTGCTAATCCCAAGGGCGGCCGGTCCGGCGGCCGGCCCAGGAAGAATGCGACGGGGAAGAGCGCAGCAAGACCACTCGCGGCCAATGAAAATGTAGCCCATGACACGGCCGCGAAGAATCCGCCGAGCAAGCTCGCAAGGCACGCCGAGGTTTCAACGCAGCTCGAACCGGTCAGGCCGGCCGCCAAACCGGCCCGTCAGCCACTGGCCAAGCCTTTGTCACCAGCCCAGCCGGCGCGTTCGATCCCGGGCGAGGGGCGGCTGGTGGTGGATGGCGAGATCTACCGCTTCAACATCCCGGCGCCCCGCCCTGCCGCCATCGGGCGCCAGCCGCATGTCGCCGCCATGCGCTTCATCGACTGCCTGTTCAACCGCTGCCGCGCGCCGCTCGACCTGACGCTGGAGGAGGACCCCGAAAACGATGAGCCAGGCAGCCGGCCGGGACCGGAGATGCTGTGCTGCGGCCTGCGCACAAGGGCGCTGAAAAGCTACTGCGCCTACCACCAGGCGCGCTTCCACCGGCCTGTGGTGGAGGTGGTGTGACCGGCTGGGCTCGGTTCCTCGCCCCCGCTAAGCGGGAGAGGGATGACTCCACCAATGATCGAAAGGCCGGCGGGTCAGCGCCCCCCTCTGTCCTGCCGGACATCTCCCCCACTTGGGGGGAGATCGGATGTCGCTGCCGCTTTCGCTAATCGCCAACGTTGCAAAAAGGCGCCGCCGCGGAAACTGCCAATCTCCCCCCTCGTGGGGGAGATGCCCGGCAGGACAGAGGGGGGCGCGAAGGAACGCCAACCTTTCCAGCTCAACAATCCACCCCACAAGGATCATTCGATGAGCAAAAAGACCGCGCAGAAAGCAAAGCCGCCAAAACTGCCCAAAGACGAGGCCGAGCAGGTGCGCATTCGTCGCGAGATCGGCCATGATTTCGCGCTGAAGGATGATCGATTCGGCCGCAAGCGGCTCAGCGTCGGTACCGAGGAGGCGCGGCGCGTCTACGAGGTTTCCAATGGCGGTTACACCGCGACCGGTGGTGTCGTGCGGCTGCGCAATGTCGATCCGCTTGTCGGCATCACCTCGCTGACGCGCCAGCAGCGCGAGGCAGGCCAGCGCTTTCGCGATGATTTCGAGCGCGCCTCACGCGAGGGGCTGCGGCCGATGCCGTGGGAAGAGCGCGTCGACGGCGGGCGCATCAATGGCGGCATTCCCGACCGCGTGCTCAATGCCGGCCGCGCCCATGCCGGCGCCAGTGCCGCATTGGCGCATTGGGAACTGGCCGACGCCGTCCGCAACATCTGCCTCGAAGGCCAGTCGGTGAAGGCGCTTGCCGAGCGTACCGGCGAGGGACGCGATGTGGTGGTGAAGCTGCTGAAGGTCGGGCTGGATCTGCTGGCGGTGCATTACGGGATGATGCTGATGCGCAAGCCGCGATAAGGCCGGCGGTCGGCTAAGAGGCAAAAGCGGCCGGCCGGCAAATGCCGGCCGGACCGGTTTACGCTATCGGGATCACCACTCGCAAACGCGGACTTCCTCAACGATCCTGTGATGATGGCGCCAATGCTTGACCAACTCTATGTGGCAGCGGTGATGATGCCTGTGGTACCTGTGGTATCTGTGATATCTGAAGCCGTTATCGTAGGTATCATACTGATAGTAGGGGCGAGGAGCGTAGCGATCGCCGTAGTAGTCGCGGTATCCGTCATTGTAATAATCGTCATAGTAGCCATTACCGATGCCGATCACGACGCGCCCGCCGGCATTCGCCGGGGCAATCATCGCCGCCGCTGCGGAGATGGCGACAATCGAAGCAAGCAGGAGCTTTCTCATGGCTGCCTCCTGTTCAAGGTTGACCTAATATAACCCCCGGGGCGCGACCTCGTTCCATAGTTTTTACGAGATGTGACAACCCCTGCGCGCGGTGCATACGGAATAAGGGTAGCCACCGTCGCCACCTGTCGGCATCATCCCTCGATTTTTGAACCCTTCGCCACCCCAGCCGCCAACCCGGCATGTGAACCAGCAGGGGAACGTATAGAAACAGGCAGTTGGGGCGGTTCAGTGAATCAATCTCTGAAACTGCTCTACCCGCCTTTCTTCTCTAACTTCGCCGCCTCGCCAACCTCCGGCGCCTTCTCCCACCCGAACACACTGCGCCCGCCAAGCAGATGCGACTGGTCGAACTCGCCGGCGACGATCTCCTTCAGGCTTGGCCCGGTGACGTAGCGCTCCAGCCGCCGCGCTTCGCCATCCAGCCGCTTCAGCGCGCCGAGCTCTTCCTCGCGGCCGAGCTTGGCCTTGCCGACGGCTGATTTCAGCACCGCGATCGTCTCGTCATAGACTTTCAGCGGCACCGGGAAGGGGTGCCGGTCCTTGCCGCCATGGGCGAGCGAGAAGCGCGCCGGGTCGGAGAAGCGGCAGGGTGCGCCATGCACCACCTCCGCCACCATGGCCAGCGCCCGCACCGTGCGCGCACCGACGCCTGGCACCAGCAGCAGTTCGGGAAAATCCGCCGGCCCGCTTTCGATCGCGGCGGAAATGTTGCCGTGCAGCCGGTGCATGACGATGTCGCTCTCGCGCACGTCGTGATGCGCCGGCATTATGAGGTTGGGCAGCATCGGCTGCGCGGCTGGTTTCGCAGGCGGTGCTTTCGACGGCGGCTCCAGCACGGCAAGCTCGTCCAGAATCCGCTCCGGGCTCATGGTCCTCAACAGGTCGAGCTGCCCGGTTCGCGACGGCTCGGCGCGATGGTCGGTCAGATTGACGATCTCGCCCTGGGCCTCGCCCTCGATCGCCGCATGCGGCTGGTCGACGAAGCTGGTCAGCCCTTCCGACAGCCAGTGGTAGCGGCGCGCCTGGCGGCTGTCGCCATTCATGCCTTGCTGCACCACCACCCAGCGGCTGTCGTCGGTGACGATGAAACCGTGCAGATAGAGGTCGAAACCGTCCTGCACGGCCGCGCTGTCCACCTTGGCGACGAGGCGGCTGGCGGTGGCGAGTGCGGCGCCATCGATGCCGACGCGCTCGCCGATCGCGGTCAGTTCCTGCGGCGTCTTGCGCGAATGCGCGCCGCGCCCGCCGCAGACATGGATGCCGAGCTCGCGCGACATCGGATTCAACCCGCGCTTCAGCGCGCCGACGACCGAAGTGGTGATGCCTGAGGAGTGCCAGTCCATGCCCATGACGGCGCCGAAGGACTGGAACCAGAAGGGATGCGCCAGCCGCCGCAACAGCTCGTCGCGGCCATAGTGATGGATGATCGCCTCGCACAGCACAGCGCCCAGCCGCGTCATGCGATCGCCCAGCCATTTCGGAACCCGCCCGCCATGCAGCGGCAGGTCCGCACTGCCGCTTCGCTGCGTCAAAGTCTTGTTCTCCGTGGTCAGGATGCGCACCGGCTGGGCGCCTGAGATCTAGATGGCATCTGGGCGGAGATTTGCAAGCGTGGTGGTGCAGCGCCTTTCGCTCGGCTGTCGCCCGCCTGCGGCATCCTTGCGATACCAACAAAACCGTTTGAATATGCGCGTCGCCGCTTGGGGGAGCACACGTGGCGCACATCGCTGTGGTCACGCATGAATATGACCGGTTCCAGACGCCGTGGCACCCGCTGCGCCGGCGCGACAGCCCCTACATGCTGTTCGACATCCTGGCCGAGCTCGAGCGGCGCGGCCACCGAGTGAGGCGGCTTTGCGGCCTGTCGCAACCGCCCGATGCCGATCTCGCCATCCTGCATGTCGACGCCACCATCGTGCCGCAAGCCTATGTCGACTATGCCGCCCGCTTTCCGTTCTGTCTGAACCTTGCGGTCTCAGACATTTCCAAGCGCCGCATCAGCCAGGCGCTGCTGCGCGAGGGCGACGGCTGGAGCGGGCCGGTGATCGTCAAGAGCAACCTCAACCACCACGGCCTGCCCGAAGCCCGCTTCAATCTGCGCGCCGCGCGCCACGGCCGCCCGACACCTTTTCCAGCCGCGCGCGAAATGCCCCGCTACGAGGTTTTCGCCGCGGGTGGCGACGTGCCTCCAGAGCTTCTCGAAAGGCCCGATCTGGTGGTGGAAAAATTCATCCCGGAAATCGTCGCCGATGGTTTCGGCACCCGCATCTGGGTGTTCTGCGGGACGCGCGAACGCTGCGCGCGCTATGTCTCGCCCAACGCCGTGGTGAAAGCCTCCGAGACGATAAGGCGCGAGCCCGTGCCGGTGCCCGACGAGATGCGCCTTCTGCGCCAAAAACTCGGCTTCGACTACGGCAAGTTCGATTTCGTCATCCACCGTGGCCAGCCAGTGCTGCTCGACGCCAACCCGACGCCCGGCCGCCCGAAAAGCGTGCGCTCGATGCTGGTGGAGGCGGCGGCGAATTTGGCGGATGGGTTCGAAGGGATGATGGGGCGTTGTGTTGTCCCATGGCGCGGATGAGACGACCCGCCGTTTACCGCAGCACTCGAGACGGCTTGCGAAACGGGCGACCCGCAGATGCTTTTTTGTGTTATGATGCGCTTGCAGTGCACGCAAGCTCGACCTCGGCAAAATGGCAGAGGTCGAAAGCTATTTTTGTCTTGGCGCCCCGGCACGGGCTCAACTCCGAAACGCTGGGTGTGCTTATCCGGGGCGAGGAGGTTGTCCATGTCCACGAGTAGTGTCGACCGCCCACTGCAGCCGGGCGACCGGGCGCCGAATATTGTGCTCGATGCGATCTCCCGCGAAGGCAAAATCGCGCTGGACGATTTTCGAGGCCGAAGCCCGTTGTTGATCGGTTTGTTTCGAGGCCTGCACTGTGCCTTCTGTCGGCGCAATGTCGCGGCAATGGCGCAACTCGAGCCGGCCCTGCGTGAGAGAGGCGTCGAATGCCTGGCGGTGGTCAATACGCCGGTCGAGCGGGCGCGGCTCTATTTCCGTTACCATCCGGCACCCGACCTTCTCGCCGCATCCGACCCGGAGCGGGCCTCACACCGTGCTTTCGGATTGCGCGAGCTCGGGATGGACAAGGTCATGGGGATCCGGATCCATCTCCCGGGCGAGTTGCCCGAGCCTATGGACCCCATGGCAATGGACGAGTTTCTCAACAAGAAGGAGGGGTATGAGATTATGGAAGCCGATCAGCAAATGATGGCTTCCGCCAAGGAGCTGCTTGTCGGTCAGTTCCTTATCGACCGAGGGGGCGTTGTACGCTGGAGCTTCACTGAAGTTCTGGAGGATGGCCTCAATACGTTCAGGGCACCGAATCCCGAGGAATTGATGTCGGCAGCTTCCCAGGTTGCACATTAACAGGCTGTCAGAGGCCGACGTTCGCGCCTTAGGAACGGCGCCAGCGCCATCCGATCGCGCGAGGGTCGCCTGCGCGAAAACACTCCGCGCATGCCCCCCAAACCCGCCCCATCGGCTGCACCCCCAAAACACTATATGATCGCGCCGCAATTGAATTTGCCGACGGATGCCGATGCCGATTTTTTCAGTCAAGCACACGACCGTCTATCGCTATCGCCAGCCCGTGAGCTTTGGCGAGCATCGGGTGATGTGTCGGCCGCGCGACAGTTTCGATCAGCGGCTGCTGGACCATGCTTTGTCCGTGGACCCCGAACCGAAGGCGGTTGGCTGGATCCATGACGTTTTTGGCAATTGCGTTGCGGTGATCGATTTCGAGGGTTCGGCCAAGGAACTCCGTTTCGCCACAGACATCCGGCTCGGTCACACGCCGCAGCATGCGCCCGATTTCCGCATCGATGAGGCCGCGCTGAATTATCCATTCTCCTACGATCCCGACGAGGCGGCCGACCTCGCTCAGACCATGGAGCGCCATCATCTCGACGACGGCGACGAGGTCGGCAAATGGGCGCGCCAGTTTGTCAGTGCCACGGGACACACCGAGACCGGCAAATTGCTGATGACGCTCTGCTACGCCATCCACGAGAGCTTCGTCTATTCCCGGCGGGTCGAAACCGGGACGCAGCCGCCGCTGATGACCTTGCATCTGCGCAAAGGCACATGTCGGGACTTTGCGCTTTTCATGATGGAGGCGGTTCGCTCGCTCGGCTTTGCTGCCCGCTTCGTGACCGGCTACGTCTATGTGCCGAGCCGCGACAGTACCGAAATCCGCGGCGGAGGCTCGACGCATGCCTGGTGCCAGGTCTACCTGCCTGGCGCCGGTTGGGTCGAGTTCGATCCCACCAATGGCATTGTCGGCAACCGGGATCTGATCAGGGTGGCCGTCGCCAGGCATCCCGGGCAAGCCATACCGCTTTCTGGAAGCTACTCCGGCAGTGCCTCGAGTTTCCTGGGGATGACCGTTGAGGTGAAGGTGACGAAGGAAACCGGCGCATAGGCTCCCTCCGGCGTGGCCAGCCTGGCGTTCGGATATTGGCCGCCGACAACGCTGGAGCCGGGTGAGAGGTGTTCCAGCCTGGAGAGCACCTCCCACCCGCATTGCCCGATCCGGGAGGGGACGGATCGGAGCAATGTGACCTCTCCCTCGAGCAGAAAGGTCAGGCCGCCAGCGCCCCCGCTGTTCTCATCTAACGCCTTAAAGCCCGCCGCACTGAACGGTTTCAGTCGACGCCCTTTAAGTCTTTGTTTCCATGCATGTCGTTGTCCCAAAAACCGCTGCACACTTTTGGGCGACATGCATCAGAACAGCGCCTTCTCCACCACCGGCTCCAGCGATTCCGCAAACGGCGTCGCCAGATGGTGGCGGTCGCGGTACGCGAGTTTGCCGTTGATGAAGGCGTGGCAGGTGTTCTGGTCGCAGAACTGGCTGGTCAGGTCGATGTAGCTGGCGCCGGGAATGGCGCGCACGATGTCGCGCTCCATCGCCGCGCCGGCGTCGTTGGCGGCCTCAGTCCGCTTCTGGTCGCACATGGACGGCGTCTGCCCGCGCCACAGCGCACGCGCCACGCAGGTGTCGACATGGTCGTCGTTGAACGGCACGTCGCGGATGAAGGCGACCTTCAGCCCGGCCTTGCTGAACGCTTCCAGCGTCGCGCGCAGGCCAGCCCGCGCGTCGGCATCCCGGCTTTCGGGCATCTGCATGCCGACCGACATCTTGCGCAAACTCGTCTGCGCGATCTCCGAAATCACCACCAGGCTCGGCCGTGCCGCGATGATCTGCCTGATCGATCGCTCGCGCCACTGATCGCACTCGGTGTAGTCGCGTTTCAGCTTGCTCACCCAGACCGTCATCCGCGAGGCCCGGCAGGACGATTTGAGCCAGGTGACGACCTTGGTGTCGTTCTTCTCAGCCGCCTCGATCAGCGGCGTCGACCAGTGGTCGGCATGCGAGTCGCCAAACAGCGCAATCGTGCGCCCGGCGGTTTGGGTCCCGAACATGCAGGCTTTTGGCGTCACCGTCTCATAGCTGAGAACGCAGCCGGCCTCTCGGGCAGTGGAGGGGCGCGCCGCACTGGCGGCGATGCTGCGCTGCTGCGGATCGAGATCGTGGACGACAAGCCTGGCATTGGCATAGGCGGCTGCGACGCCGGTGCCGGTGAGGAGGACGGCCGGCACCAGCGCCCGCGCCGCATTGGCCATCAGCCAGCCGTTGCGGCGGATCGGGTTTTCGATGAAGTGGTAGGTAAACAGCGACAGCACCAGCGTCAGCGCCATGCAGCCGAGCCGCTGCAGCGGCGAAAGCTCGGGCACCAGCGTCGCGGCAAAGACGATCACCGGCCAATGCCAGAGATAGAGCGAGTAGGAGAGCTTGCCGACCCACTGCAGGGGCGGCAGCGCCAGGACGGCACTGGGGCCATTCCTGACGCCGGCCGCTCCCGCCAGCAGCAACAGCACGGTTCCAGCCACCGGCATCAGCGCCATGAAGCCGGGGAAGGGGGCGTCCTCGGTAAAGGAGAGATAGGCGCCGGCGATGAGCGCCAGGCCGAGCCATGCCAGCGGCGCGGCGAGAAGCGGGCGGTCCTGCCAGAATTTTTGCGGCAGCATGGTCGCCAACCCGCCGGCGGCGAACTCCCAGGCGCGCAGCGGCGAGAAATAGAAGGCCCAGGGCTGCGCCATGGTGGTGAGCCAGGCACAGACGGCGAACGAGATGAGGCCGGCAATGCCGATCACCAGGATCGCGCCGCGCTTGCCGGGGCGCAGCCATGCCGCCAGCACAAGCAGCGCCGGCCAGGCGAGATAGAACTGTTCCTCCACCGACAGCGACCAGAAATGGATGAACGGGTTGCTGGTCGCATCCGCCGCGAAGTAGTCGAACGACCAGCGGATCAGCCACAGATTGATCATGTAGGCCGAGGCGTACATGGCGCCCTTGGAATAGAGCGACTGTTCCTCCGGCGACAGGATGAAGGCGCCGGCCACCAGCGTGGCGAGGATGACGAACAGCGACGCCGGCAAAAGCCGCCTGGCGCGCCTGGCATAGAAGCGCCACAGGTTCAGCCGGCCGGTCTCGGTGATCTCGGCGAGCAGATGACGGGTGATCAGATAACCCGAGATGACGAAGAAGATATCGACGCCGACAAAGCCGCCGGGCAGGCCGGTGAGGCCGAAATGGAAGGCGATGACACCGGCAACCGCCAGTGCGCGCAATCCTTCGATATCGGGCCGGAACGATGCTGGCACGGTGACACCTCGTCCTGTCGCATGATCCCGGACCGAAGTCCGCTTGGCCGAGATGCCGTAACATCTCGCCGGGATCACACGTGCTGCGACGTCCCTGCGCGCCGGAATGGACGCGTGGGGCCGTAGCCGTTGACAGCCCGCCCGATGCAAAGACTCGACCCTGCAGGCCGATATCGCAATGCAACAAATCTATCGCGGTGCAACATTGAGGGAGATTGGCCCATCGCCACCTTCGCCAATCTCCGACATTTGCGGTCGGCCCTTGCGTTGCCCCTGTCATGCGCATCGGCTATCCAACCGGCAGCCAATGCCGGCGGAACGGAGCCCTCCCATGACCAACACCACCATCCTCAAATTCGGCGCTGTCGAGCATGCCGAGGGCGGCGACTTGCCGGGCTGGATCGTTGTCGAGGGCAGGCCGACCATGCAGACCGCCGTGCAGCACACCACCGCCGACGGCAAGGTGATGTCGGGCACCTGGCGGGCCTCGCCCGGCACCTACCACGCGACCTACACCGACTATGAGTTCGTGCACATGATCGCCGGCCGCATCATCATCACGCCGGATGGCGGCACGCCGGTAGAGGTTGGCCCCGGCGATGCATTCGTGGTCGAAGCCGATTTCAAGGGAACCTGGAAGATCCTCGAGCCGGTGACCAAGCATTTCGTCGTCAAGCTTGCTTGATCGACGTCGTCAAGCTTGCCTGATCGACGTCGTCAGGCTCGCCTGAAGACCGCGCATAAAAATGGCGGGCATTTCTGCCCGCCATCTGAATCTTCGCGTTGGCCACGCCTAGTTGGCGCCGCCGAGCTGCTTGGTCATCTTGCAGAAATCGTCATGCGACTTGGCGATCGCCTTGTCGCCGCATTCCTTGGTCATCCCGGCGCGGTCTTCTTCCTTCATCGCCAGCCAGGCGGTCTTGAACTCTTCCGCGGGCCGCATGGTCTTCATGCCGGCATCGGTGAAGAAGGGTGACATCTTCGCCGGATCGTCGAGCGCCGAGGTGCCGGTGCTGGTGCCGGCGAATGCTGCGCCGGTCATCATCGTAAGCGCCATCGCGCCCATGCAAAGCTTCTTGATGTTCATGATATTTCTCCTGATTGCTTTTCGGATGGTCCAAGCAGCGATCGGAGGGAAAACGGAACCGCCTGTGACAAGGTTCCATGAATTCGCAAAAATTTGGAATCATATTGCTCATATGGCAATAGCGATAAAATATTTTTTCTAATCTGAAACCTTCGGCCGCTGATGGACAGGCGCCCGAGACATGGCCGGCGACCCTGCTTTTATACGCCCTGTCGCGACATTGGCCGAGTCATTGCGCTCGCGGCGGAACCGATCGCCTTCCCCGGCGGTTGTGTCCACAGGAAGGCGGCCCATGGCCCTCACGGTTCGAACCACACTCTGCGAAATCCGCGACGACCTCCATGCCTTGCGCAGGACGGTGGCGGCGCGCGGCCAAATCGAGACCATCCAGGCCATCGATGCGCTGATCGGCGTCGCCGAGTCGGAGGCGGTCCGCGCCATTCGGCGCATCGATCTCGCAGCCTGATTTTTCAACGCAAACACTCAACGAGTATCGACGGGAGGAACAATGGACATCAGGGAGATGACGCAGCAGGAATGCACCACCATGCTGAAGTCGGCCAGGCTCGGTCGGCTGGCCTGCGTCCGCGACAACAGGCCTTACGTGGTGCCGATCCATTTTGCCTTCGGCGACAATTTCATCTTCAGTTTCTCGCTGCCTGGCCAGAAGGTCGAATGGATGCGAGAGAACCCGCATGTCTGCCTGCAGGTCGACGATGTCGGCACCGTTCATGGCTGGAAGAGCGTTGTCGTCGACGGGCTGTTCGAGGATCTGCCCAAACCGCCCGCGCTCGACAGCACGATTCCGGCCAGGGATCAGCAGATCCCTGCGTCCAATCATGACCGGGAATTTGCCTGGTCGCTGCTGCAGAAGCACGCCAATTGGTGGGAGCCGGGAGCATTGAAACCCGGTCAGCAGGCCGGTTCGGGCAGCCATCTGTTCTACCACATCAGGATCGAGACGATGTCGGGGCGGCAGGCATATCGCTAGGCCACTGCCCGGGAGGACGATGGGGCACCAGTCGCGGCGAGACGATCGCAGGATCTGGAACGTCTTGGCGCTCGAACGCGTTTATGTCCATCAGGGAGTATCAAAAAAATGGCCGTTCACACGGATTACCGAACGAATAGAGCCGACTATGCGATTGCAGCAAAGCCGAAGCTGACTGGCGCCGCTGTTGAGGCTGAGGCGAAAAAGAAGGCAGTGCGACTTAACGATCAGCGCTCCGCCAGGCTATCAGCAAATCCGTCGGATACATCGGACAAGCCCAAGCCCCGATCGCGGGGTTAATTTTCGGCGCCCAACGCCGCCGCCTGCTTCCCAGGCGCAAAAAAACCCGCTTCCGGAGGGGGGAGGGAGGCGGGTTCTTTAACGACCGAGCGCTTTGGGACGCCCGATGTATCCAATGAACGCATCAGCAAGGCGTTTGTTCCACGTTGATCGTATGAAGTTCGACGGTATCGGGCAGGGCCGTTGCTCATCGGGCAGAGCCGTCGCCTAAACGCGGCGTCGCCACCGATCGGCAATTTCGAGATGCCAGGAGGACACAAAAAAGCCCACGCCTCCGGCGGAGGACGCGGGCCGATCGAGCGGCGTGCGGGAACCAAAGCCTCCGAACTGGGCGATGATCTCTGTTGTCAGTACCAGCGCCCACGGCCGTAAAAGCCACCGCCGCCAAGTAGTAGAACAATAAGAACGATGACGAGAATTGTGGTGATATCCATATTCGTCTCCTATGCGCGGCGCCACCGTTCGGCGTATGCCGCTCTTGCCTGACCAGTGACTTGTGTCTGCCGTAAACCGGGTGGCCTAACGAAAACCAAAAAAGCTCATTATCGCCAGCACAATAACGACGGCTCCGACCAACCAAATAATGCTGTTCATGACGGCCCGCCTTTTTCTTGAGCTGCGGCAAAACGATTGCCACTCAATACAAACGGCCGCGCGGCGTTCTTGTTCCAGCCAGAGGCGCTCGCGGCAGAAATACTTGCCTTCCTGCGGTCCACCTGGCTCTATCCGCCAGGCGCAATGGCCTGACAGCCGGCAAAACAATTGCTCCCATAGTCAGGGAGCAAGAAGGTGGTCGAGTTTTGCGGTCAATTCGTCAAAGCTGAACGGCTTGCGAAGCACGCCACGATTGCTGAAGCCTTCGCGCATGTCACGATCGTTGTTGCCGGTCGAGTAGATGAACGGCACGCCATGCTTGGCAAGCGCGTCGGCCACAGTGTGGCTGTCGTCGCCATCCAGATTCATGTCCAGCATGGCGGCGTCGAAGACCTGCGCCTCGATCAGCGCGATTGCCTTGTCGATCGTGGCGGCTGAGGTCACGGATTCGCAGCCAAGGTCGCCCAGCATGTCCTCGATCATCATCAGGACCAGAATTTCATCCTCGACAACGAGGAGGCGACGGCCAGAAAGAAGTCTATCTCCAGACAGGAGTTTATCCATCGCGTGATCCCGGTACCGGAATGTTCATCGTGCAAATCAACCCGTCCGGACGATAGTCGAGTTGCACAGTGCCTTCGAGTTCGTGGGTCAGGCCGCGCTCGATCACACGCGAGCCGAACCCTTTTCGCAGCGGCTGCGCAACCGGCGGCCCGTCCTTCTCTCGCCAGGAAAGGACCAGCAATCGGCCATCGGGTGTCGGCTCGATCGTCCAGTCGATCTGGATCGAACCCTTGTCATTGGAAAACGCGCCGTATTTCACCGCGTTGGTTGCGAGTTCGTTGAAGGCGATGCCAAGCGCCAGGGCCGCCTTGGTCGAGAGGCGAATGTTCTCGCCTGAAATCACCAGGCGCTCCGCCTGCCCGTCACTGACCCCGAACGGTTCCAGGGCATCTTGCAGCACGTCAAGCAGCCCGGCGCTGTGCCAATTTTCACGGGTCAGCAAATTATGCGACCGGGAGAGCGCAAACAGCCTGGACTCAACGGCTTCGCGGATCGCCCGCGGGTCAGAATTGACGCGCGACGCCTGCCAGACGATCGACTGAACCGTTGCGAGCGTGTTCTTGACGCGGTGGTTCAGTTCTTCGATCAGCATTTTGGACTGCGCCTGCTCCTCCTTGTGTTTGGTCAGATCGACGAAGGAGGTAAAATACTGGACGATGGCGCCGCTCTGGTCCCGCACAGGACTGGCGAAAAGGCCCGCCCAGAATTCGCTGCCATCCTTGCGCCGGTAAAGGATTTCCGTACCCGACTGCGCGTTGGCTTCGAACTCGAGCTTGATGCGTTTCAGCGCCCCGGTGTCGGTGGCGTCCGCCATCAGGAAATTGAAGGGCTGGCCGAGGACCTCTTCCCTGGCGTACCCGGTCAAGGCGAGGAAGGCGTCATTGGCAAAAATGATCCGATTGCCGGGTTCCTTCGCATCGGTGAAAACCATCGCCATTCGTGTCGTCTCGGCGGCAACCACGAACGGGCCGAGGTCGTCGTGAAAGCCCTCGACCTCGGCTTCGGCATCCTTCTGCTCTTCGGACTTGGCAACTATCTGCGACATATCGGCTATCGATCCCGCCTTTGGTGGAATTGAATCAGATGCGAAGCTGAGCCAAGGCTCCCGCTACCGGGTGGACCACGCTATGCCGCGCGCGGCACCCGCGAGATGAACGTCGCCCTGGTCACCGACACGCTGGTGCCGTTGTTGTCGCTGATGACCTCGATCTTGGCCTCGAGTTGCTTGACCAGCGCCTCGACGATGGCCGTTCCCAGGCCCGCACTGGCGACAATGGTGGCGGGCTTGCCGGCGCCGTTGTCCGACACCGTCAGCTTCCAGTCGCTGCCGTCCGTCTCATAGGTGACCTGGATCAGCGCCTTGGCCTTCTCCATCGGGAAGGCATATTTGATCGCATTGAGAACGAGCTCGGTGACGATCAGGCCGAGGCTCACTGCCTTTTGCGAATCGATCCTGCCGCCTTGCGCCGTGACGTTGACCTCGATCGGCTGGGCGTCGCCGACCATCGACGCGGCTAGGCTGCTGCACAGCTTCGACAGATAGGACACGACATCGATCTCTTCGAGCCCGGCCTCGGTGTGGAGGTGGCGCTGCACTTCGGCCACCGACAGCACCCGCTGATGCGCATCCCTCAGATGCTGGCGGGTTTCCTCCGAGGTGACCGAGCGCGCCTTCAGCAAAAGGATGCTGGCGATGATCTGCAGACTGTTGGCGACCCGGTGCTCCATCTCGCGCAGCAGCACATCCTTTTGCCGCAGCAATTCTTCGGTGCGGGCAAGCAGCTCCTCCTTTTCCTTCTCGATGGAACGGCGGGCCGTGATGTCGTTGAAGGCAAGCAGGATGGTGATGGCTGAACTGTGATCGTAGAGCACCTTGCGCGCGTTCAGCAGCATGGTGCGGTGGCCGATGGTGGGGAAATCATGGGAAACCTCGAAGCCGTCCATGGCGGTCTTCTCGGGGATGATCGTCTCCAGGAGCACGCGCAGTGCCGGAATATCCCATTGGCCGTCGCCGAGCGCATAGAGCAGGGCGCCGTGCGTCTGTTCCGGGTCGACCTTGAAGGTCTGATAGAAGGAGCGGCTGGCCGCCAGCACATGAAACTGCTCGTCGAGCACGAGGAACGGTTCGACAATCGTATTGACGATCGCCTGCGCAAGCGTCTGCGCGTCCTCGATATTCGCGATGGGATGGAACAAGGCTCAAAGCCGATCTGGAGGCACTTTCGCCTCCGTTCAACCTCTTCTGTTACACCATCGCCGGGCCGGAGTCGCGAATTGAATCGATCCCGGCCGGTGCCGACGCGATGTTGTGATCTCCTTGCGCAGTCGGCAGCGTCCCCCTCATCCCATCGGGAAGAGGAGGACGTAGCAAAGCGAATATCGGTTAAAGGGGGCGTCACCTCGTTCGCTTCGAACCGATGCGGATCGAAAAGCTGAGACGATGGCGTTCTGCGGTGCCTTGTCGATGAGGTCGCCTGCCAGGATCGCCGCACCGCTGCCGGGCGACCTTGCCGATGGTTAGCCAAGAGCGAGCGGCGCACTCTTTTGAGTGCATGCCGCCCGTCCGGCGCCGGGCCGTCAATGCTGTTGTAACGAAACCCCCCAGCCCCGTCTCAACCGCCACGGCCATGGCGTGACCCATGGCTTGGTATACGCATGCATCCCCGCGGTCTGTCAACGGCCGCCCAGAGGGATGCCGGGAGGTCGCTTTGTGCCTCCCGGCTGGCTTTCCGGGCAACTGCATGGAGGCCATCTGTCACGATAAAAATCGTTGTAAGTGGCGGTTTTCCGGGCTTTCCCGCGGCTCGGGAGCGGCGCCGCCGGCGTCACTTCCGTCGCGATCTAGGCGCTTGAATCGATTTGCCTTTCCGGGCTGAAACGTTTCAGGAGGCTGGTTTTCAACCTGACTTTTTTTGGGTGTAATTCCCCAACGTCCGTTTTGGACTTTGCGGGCCGGTCTGGCCGGTCCGCCACCCGGCATTGCAATCAGGGATTGCCGTCGGCCAATCGCGCCTCCGGGACAGGCGCCGAGCGTCGGGCCATGCCGCTGATGACATAGGCGGCAGCGCCCAGCGCCGTGATCCAGAAGCTCGTCGGCCAGTCGGTCAGGAAGGCGAGCGACAGGCTGATCCAGGCGATGAAGACAGCGATCGCGATCGAGGCCAGCACGCCGGCGGCGACGCCGCTGGTCAGCCTGAGCGCGGTGGCGGCCGGCGCCACCATCAGCGCGAAGACCAGCAACACGCCGACGATCTGCACTGCCTCGGAGGTGGCGACGGCGACCAGCACCATGAACAGGGTCGAGACCAGGTTGATCGGCACGCCGCGCGCTTCGGCGAGTTCCGGCTGCAGGCTGGCGAACAGCAGCGGCCGGGCGATCAGCACCAAAGCGGCGAGGATCGCCACCGCCAGCACCGCGAGCACGATGACGGTGCGCAAGCTGATGCCCAGCACATTGCCGAACAGCACATTGGTCGCCTGCGAAGCGAAGGCGGTGTAAAAATGCAGGAACAAGAGGCCAAGGCCGAGCGACAGCGTCAAAACGATGCCGATGGCGACGTCGCGATGCGCGCGTTCGCCGAGCAGGCCGATGCCGATGCCGGCGATGATGGTGAACACGGTGAGGCCGAAGAACGGCGACAGCCCGATCAGGCCGGCGCCGGTGGCGCCGGGAAAGCCGACATGGGCAAGCGCATGGCCGGCGAAGGTTTGGCCCCGGAGCACAAGGAAATAGCCGACTGCGCCCGAAACGATGCCGACAATGGTGCAGGCATAGAAGGCGTTGCGCATGAATTCATAGTCAAAGATCGTGGACATGCGCCCCGCTCTCCAGTTCGATATTGTCGGCCATGACGAAGATGCGGCCGGCGACGCGCACGACATTGATGTGCGTGCCATAAAGTTTCGACAGCACCGGGCCGCTGATAACCTCGTCGACGGAGCCGATCGCGGCCTTGCCGTTGCCGAGATAGAGCACGCGGTCGACAGCGCGCAGCAGCGGGTTGATCTCGTGCGAGCAGAACAGCACGGCGATGCCAAGCCGCTCGCCGATCTCATGCACCAGGTCGATGATCGCGCGCTGATGCGCGGCGTCCAGGCTGATCAGCGGCTCGTCGAGCAGGAGCAGTTGCGGATCGCCGATCAGCGATTGCGCAATCAGGATGCGCTGGCGCTCGCCGCCCGAAAGCTCGGCCAGCGGCCGCCGGGCGAGGTCGGTGGCGCCGATTTCTTCCAGCGCCTTCCAGGCAGCTTCTTTCTCCGCCGCCGACGGGACCGGCCAGCCCCAGCGATGCCCGCCGGCAGCACTCAGTACGAAGTCGAGGCCGCTGATGCCGACATCGTTGAGCGCGCGCCGCGCCTGCGGCATGTAGCCGATTGCGGCATTGCCGCGCGTCGGCGGTTTGCCGAGCACCGAGATGGCACCGCCGGCCGGCTTTATCAGGCCGAGTATGGCGCGCAGCATCGTTGTCTTGCCGGCGCCATTGGCGCCGAGCAGGCCGATAAAAGCGCCTTGCGGAATCGAAAAGGAGACGTCGGATAAAACCCGGCGCCCCCCATAGGTCAGCGTGACCTTGTCGAATTCAATTGCGTTCATTTAGTCACGTTCATTGGCAGGTCATTGTGTACGGGCTGCGAGCGCCCTTTGGACCGCGTCGATCTGGCCGCCGAACCAGGTCTGGATCGTCTGTCCAGCCGGTTCGGTCTCGGTGACGCCGATGACCGTGACCTTGTTTTGCTTGGCGATGTCGAGCAGCCTTGTCGTTGCCTCGTCGGTCACCTGCGAATTGTAGAACAGGATCTTGGCCGAGCCGTCCTTCAGGCTGTTCTCGAACGCCGCCACCTGGGTGGCGCTCGGCTCCGCGTCGTTCATCAAAGCCACCTGGAAATCGTAGTTCAGCATCTTGAGGCCGAGCGCTTCCGCCATGTAGCCGAACACCGGCTCGGTGGCGGTCACCTCGGTGCCGGCATAGGTCTTCTTGACGTCGGCGATTTCCTTGTCAATGGCCTGGAGCGAGGTCTGGAATGCCTTCAGGTTCGCCTCGTAATGCACGGCATTGGCCGGATCGCGCTTGGCAAGATCGGCGCTCAGCGCCTTGGCGATAGCCGGCAGCGTCGCCGGGTCGTACCACAGATGCGGATTGTCGCCTGACTTCTTGCCGATCAGGTCGGCGGCAATGATGGTGGTGCGATCCTTGGCTGTCGAGGCTGACAGCAGCTTGTCCATCCATGGATCGTAGTCGGCGCCGTTGTAGATGATGATCTTGGCGTCGGCGATGGTGCGCGCCGTCGACGGGCTGGTCTCGAACAGATGCGGATCGTCATCGGGATTGGCCAGGATGCTGGTGACCGTGACATTGCTGCCGCCGATCTGGCGGGCGAGGTCGCCATAAAAATTCTCGGCCGCCACGATGGTCAGCTTGTCTTCGGCGCGGGCGGCCGTGCCGCTCAAAAGCGGCACCGCAACCAGCAGCGCGGCGAGAAAGGGAATGGAACGCATCCTTGGTCTCCTTGCAGTCTGGAAGGCACGTCGCCGGAGGCCGTGCCGTGTAACTGTATAACGGTAACAATATAACGTTTGCGTCGGAAATACGGCCAATGTCAATGGGCTTTTTGAGCGGCGCACTTTTTCGCGCGCACAAAAGCGTGAGCGGCCCGCGCCGATCAATCGATGCGCTGAACATCGATGTCGGAGCAATCGCATATCACTGGCGGAGCTTTGAGCTTTACGAGTACCCCCACCCTTGATCCCTCCCCACAAGGGGGAGGGAGACTCCCGCAGGCGCCGAATTCAGCAAATCGGAGAAGTTCAGTATTCGAATATGGCCAAAGAAGGCGCGCGGCAGCATTCCCTCCCCCTGGTGGGGAGGGTTAGGGTGGGGGTCCTCTTCGCAAGAATCTTTTATGCGATTGCCTTGGGAGGCTAGCCCCGCGCCAGCACGAAATCGTGCTCGACCTCCCAGAACGGGCCGGCGAATTCGAGGTCCTTGGCGCGCTTCGGATCGTCGATGCGCTTGAATTCCGCCA
Organism: Mesorhizobium sp. P3_A2; assembly: GCF_056403115.1. Taxonomy (NCBI): domain Bacteria; kingdom Pseudomonadati; phylum Pseudomonadota; class Alphaproteobacteria; order Hyphomicrobiales; family Phyllobacteriaceae; genus Mesorhizobium; species Mesorhizobium sp. P3_A2. The sequence continues at coordinate 123,069 of NZ_JBFUGC010000007.1, read as the reverse complement.
GCAGGCTTTCCTTCACGCCGAAAACCGCATCCGAATTGATGTAGGGATCGTCGGGGTCGAAGATGTGGGTGGTCAGCGTCTCGAACCCGTCGGCCTTGAGGATGTAGTGCAGATGCGCCGGGCGGAAGGGATGACGTCCCAGCGCTTCGAGCAATTTGCCGACCGTGCCATCGGCCGGGATCGGGTAGAATTTCGGCTTTACGGCGCGGAACCAGTAGCGACCGTCGGCGCCGGTGCGGAAGACGCCGCGCAGGTTGAAGTCGGGCTGGATGCCCTTCTGCTGCACGTCATAAAAACCTTCGTCATTGGCTTGCCAGACATCGAGCACGGCGTCAGCGATCGGTCTGCCCTCGGTGTCGAGGATGCGGCCATGGATGAACATGTCCTCGCCCTTCTGGTCGAGGCAAATGTTGGCGCCCATCGGCAGTTCCGGCGCATCGGCAATGTGGAAGGGACCAAGCACTGTCGACTCGGAAGCGCCTGACGGTTTGCGGTTGTTGATGGCGTCGACCAGCATCGACACACCGAGCATGTCGGAGAGCAGGATGAACTCCTGCCGCCATTCGGTGGAGAGCTGACCGGTTTTCGTCAGGAACATGATCGCCTCGAACCATTCCTCCTGCGTCGGCTCGATCTCCTTCACCGCCTCATGCAGCTTGCGCGTGATGACCTCCATCACCGCCTTCAGCCGTTCGTCCTTGGCGTTCTTGTTGCGGCCGGTGACGACCTCGACCGAGTTTGCTTCGGTGAAGAAGCCTTTTTCGTGCGCTTCCATATCTCTCACCTGTCCAGAATTGATGTCAGGGCTTTGCGCAGATCGGTCGTCGGATCGCTGCTGATAGCATCCTTGCGCCAGCCGACATGCTGATCCGGGCGGACCAGCAGCACGCCGCTGTCGCGGATCTCGCGGGCGCGCGCCCAGTCGCCGGAAAAATCCTGCCAGGGCTGGCGCGGGCCGACGAGGTGGCCGGTGATGTCGATGCCCAGTTCCTTGCCCACCGCCTTGGCAGCGTCGAGCCAGCCCTGGCCGCCAATGCCGGTCAGCACGGTGAATTTGCCGTGGCCGGTCAGGTCGAGCGTCGAGGCCTTGTCACCTTTGTCGGAATGCACCCAGACATGCGGCAGCCGCGCGCCGGGCCAGGAGGTCGGCTGGTAGTGTAACTCCGCGTCCTTTTCGAAGGCCGGTTCCTTCTGACCGTCGCTGACGATGGCGTTCGACTTGTACCGCTGGTTCATTTCGACACCATGAGCGTCGAACTCGTAGACCTTGGCGGCGATGGTCTCGCGGATTTTTTCCCGCTGCGCTTCGGCTGCCGGCGTGTTGTCGCAGCGCGCATCCATGTTGGACTGCATCTTCACCGGGTCGATGGAATCGAGCAGGCCGAGCGCCTTGAAGATCGGGCCGAATTCCTCGATCGACTTGTTGGCGCGGGTGACGATCTGCTTGGCGACCGGCGCGCGCTCCTGCGAATAGCTGTCGAGCAGTTTTGGGCCGGCCTTGCCCTTGATGACATAAGCAAGCTTCCAGGCGAGATTGAAGCCGTCCTGGATCGAGGTGTTGGAGCCCAGCCCGTTCGACGGCGGATGACGATGGATGGCATCGCCCATGCAGAACACGCGGCCCTTGGAGGTCTGCGTGGCGTACATGTTGTTGACCGTCCAGGTCGACACCGACTGGATTTCGATCTCGAGATCGGGATCGCCGACCAGATCGCGCGCGACCTTCTTGGCGAAGGCGTCGTCGACCTTGGGCGCCGGCTGGTTGATGTCGTAGCCCCAGACGATCAGCCACTCGTTCCACGGCCGGATCATGCGCACCAGGCCCATGCCGATGCCGCCGACATCGGCGCCCGGCTGCACCACCCAGTAGAGCACCGACGGGCGGTGGGCGACGTATTTCGACAGGTCCGCCTTGAACAGGATGTTCATCGACCCGCCGACGCCCATCTTGCCTTCGAACGGCAGGCCGGCATGTTCGGCGACCAGCGAATTGCCGCCATCGGCGCCGACCAGATATTTTGAGCGGATGGTGATGTCCTTGCCGGTCAGCCGGTCGCGGCAGGTGGTGGTGACGCCGTCGGCATCCTGCACATGCGAGAGATACTCCATCGACATGCGCGCTTGCGTGCCGCGCGAGCAGGCGGTCTTGAACAGCAGCGGCTCCATAAAAGTCTGCGGCAAATCGTTCATATGCGCGGGCGAGGACAAGAGATGTTCGGCGCGGGAAAGCGGATGCTTGCCCCAGCTCCGCATGCGGCCGATCTCTTCGCCGGCAAGCGAAGTGCAGAACACGTTCTCGCCCATCAGATCCTGCTCGGTGGCGTGCATATAGGCCTCGCCCTCCACGTCCTTGCCGAGGTCGCGCAGCACTTCCATGGTGCGCTGGTTGGTGATGTGCGCGCGTGGCGTCGCGGCCAGCCAGCGATAACGGTTGATGACCATGTTCTCGACGCCATAGGTCGAAAGCAGCGCCGCGGTGGCCGAGCCTGCAGGCCCGGTGCCGATGGTCAGCACGTCGGTAGAAATGTCAGCCATGCGGCCCTCCCTTTTTGCTTGACGGTACAGATCCGCCGGTCAATCGGCGGCGGACCGGAAAAAGCTGGATGCCGGTGCGCTCGGCGACCAGGCCCCAAAGGCCGCGCGGCGCAAACAGCATGATGACGATGCCGATCAGCCCGAGGATCAAGAGATACCAGGAGCCGTAATCGGCAAGCAGGTGTTGCAGGATGTAGAAGACGATGACGCCGATGATCGGCCCCTCGATGGTGCCGATGCCGCCAATGACGACAATGAAGATGACATAGGCCGTCCAGTCGACGACGGAGAAGGCGGCGTCGGGCGAAATGCGAGCCTTCTGTACATAAATCAGCGCGCCTGCCAGCCCGGTGCCGAACGCGGCTGCGAGATAGACCAGCGTCTTCATGCGGCGCGCGTCGACGCCGACCGAGCGCGCCGCTTCCTGATTGTCGCGCACGGCGGCAAGCCCCAGTCCCTGTTTCGAGCGCAGCAGGCGGTAGACGAGGCCGATCGTGGCGATGGCAAGCAGCAGCGCCAGCCAGTAGGTCAGGATGTCGCCGGCACCTGAGGATTTGACGCCGAACAGTTCGCCGACGAACCTGAGCGCCGGCATGTCGCGGGTTGCTTCGCGCGGCAAAGAGGTGCCGGTGCCGCCGCCCAGAGTCTTCCATTGCGCCAGTGCCAGCCGCACCACTTCGGCGATGACCCAGCTGCCGATGGCGAAATAAGCGCCTTGCAATCGAAACAGGAAGAAGGCGGTGGGAATGGCGAGCAGGGCGCTGGCAATGCCGGCGAGCAGGATCGCGATCAGCGGGTCCAGGCCGGCAAGGATGACCAGGGCGAACATGGCATAGGCGCCGAAGCCGACAAAGGCCTGCTGTCCCACCGAGACCAGCCCGGCATAGCCGGCAAGCAGGTTCCAGTTCTGCGCCAGCACCAGCATGGTGAGGATGAAGAACAGGTCCTGCAACACACCGCGCGAGGCGAAGAGCGGCGCGGCGAAAGCGACGACGATGACGAGCGCGGCAACGAGGACGAAGGTCGAAGACGCTTTCGTTCGGGTCTCGATTTTCCACGGTGTGAGCGAAGTGTCTGCCATCCGCTCAATCCAACGCACGCGGAAACAGCCCGCGCGGCCTGACCAGCAGCACCAGCAGGAAAGCCAGATGGCCGGCGAGAATCTGCCATTCCGGGTTGATGGCGGCGCCAAAGGTCTGGGCGATGCCGATGACGATGCCGCCGGCGAGTGTCCCCCATAGCGAGCCGAGGCCGCCGATGATGACCGCCTCGAAGGCATAGATCAGCCGCGCCGGGCCGATGGTCGGGTCGAAATTGGCGCGTGTGCCGAGATAGAGCGCGGCGATCGTCACCACCACCATGGCGATGCCGGTGGCGGTGGCAAAGATCCGCTTCGGCTGGATGCCCATCAGCCCGGCGGTGACCGGATCGTCCGAGGTGGCGCGAAAGGCGCGGCCGAGCGAGGTGCGGTAGAACAGCTGGTTGAGGCCGACAATCACTGCGACGGCCGAAGCCAGGGTTAGCAGCGGCATGACGCCGACATTGATCGGGCCGAGCGCCACCGATGCTGATTCCAAGCCACCAATGGAGATGCGGCGGCTGTCAGCGGAAAAACCTTCGAGCAGTCCGTTCTGGATAACGATCGACAGGCCGAAGGTGACCAGCAGCGGCGGCAGGATATCGGTTCCCAACGTGCGGTTGAGCAGGAAGAATTGCAGCGCCCAGCCGATGGCGAACATCACAGGCATCGCCACCAACGCCGCAACGAACGGATTGAGGCCAAGCGCCGAGACCAGCACCAGGATCAGGAAGGCGGCGAGCACGATAAGGTCGCCATGCGCCAGATTGACCAGCCGCATGATGCCGAAGACGAGGCTGAGGCCAGCAGCGAAAAGCGCGTAGAGGCCACCAAGCAAAATGCCCTGGACGATGGTGTCGAGCGCGCTGGTCATGGGATTTGACCCGATCGCTGATTGGCAAGCCCGAGTTCCCGCCCACCCCCCTCTGTCCTGCCGGACATCTCCCCCGCAAGGGGGGAGATCAGCAGCTTCAGCCGTGCCGCACATCTTGCAACGTAGGAGATTGGCGAAGGCCGCAGCGAAGTCCGATCTCCCCCCTTGCGGGGGAGATGGCCGGCAGGCCAGAGGGGGGTGGCTGGTCTCGACATAAACGATCTATCCATCACCGCCCTCAATGCCCAAAATACGCGGCGTGAATATCCTCACGCGTCAGCTCAACTGGCACCCCAGACAGCGTGATCCGCCCTTCCATCATGCAGTAGACGCGGTCGGCGACTTTCAGCGCCTGGCCGATATCCTGCTCGACCACGACGATCGAAGCGCCGGCTTGGCGGATGCGCGGGAAGGCGGCGTAGATGTCCTTGATCACCACCGGTGCCAGGCCAAGGCTGATCTCGTCGCACAGAAGCACGCGCGGGTTAGACATCAGCGCGCGGCCGATGGCCACCATCTGCTGCTGGCCACCGGACAGCGCCGTGCCCGGGTTGGCGCGTCGTTCCTTCAGGATCGGGAACAGCTCGTAGACGGTGTCGAGGTTCCAGTGTCCCTCGATCGCGCGGCCATAGCGGCCGATGAGAAGGTTCTCCTCGACGCTGAGCGAAGGAAACAGCTTTCGCCCCTCCGGCACCATGGCGATGCCGAGCGCGACGACATCGGGCGCGGGCAGGGCGCCTATCTTCTCGCCTTCAAACACCACCGCTTCAGGCTGGTTCGCCAATATGCCCGAGATCGAACGCATCAGCGTCGTCTTGCCGGCGCCGTTTGCGCCGATGATGGCGATCGTCTCACCCTGGTCGAGCGCGATGTCGACGCCGAACAGCGCCTGGAAATCACCATAGCGCGCGGTGAGGTTTTTGGTCTCCAGCAGCGCCATCAGACTTCGATCCCGAGATAGATCTCGCGGACCTCGCGCGACGCCATGACGGTGTCCGGCGCGCCCATGCCGATGATCTTGCCGAAGTTCAGCACCAGCAGCCGCTCGACCACCGAGTTCAGCGCGTGCAGCACATGCTCGATCCAGATGATCGACATGCCGCCCTTGTGGATGCCTCTGATCGTGTCGACCAGCATGCCGCATTCGCCCTCGGTCAGGCCACCGGCGATCTCGTCCAGCAGCAACAGTCTTGGCTCGGTCGCCAATACGCGGGCAAGCTCCAACCGCTTGCGCTGCAGGAGGCTCAAGCCTCCGGCCGGATGGTTGGCGCGATCGATCAGTCCGGTCTCGACCAGGATCTCGGCGCAGCGCTCGCTGACCTCGGCTTCGGTCTTGCCCGCCCCGAAGGCGCCGGCAACCAGCAGGTTCTCGAACACGGTCAGTTTCTCGAAAGGCTGCGGGATCTGGAACGAGCGGCCCACGCCGGCAAAGCAACGCTGCATCGGCGGCAGCTTCGTCACGTCGCGACCATCGAAGGCGATGGTTCCGGCATCGGCCGAAATGTTGCCGGTGACCAGGTTGAACAGCGTCGACTTGCCGGCGCCGTTCGGGCCGATAATGCCAAGCGCCTCACCCTCGCCAAGCTCGAACGAAACCGCGTCGGCGACCGTGAGGGCGCCGAAGCGTTTCGAGACATTGGCAAGCGCGAGGATGGCCATGGCCTAGGCAATCGCTTCCATCTTGCCGCCGGTGGGGATGTTGGGCGCGGTCTTGTTGTCGGTGATGACGAGATCGTAACCGCCGCCATCCTTCAGCCGCCACTGCCCGCCGACCAGCGGCGTCTTGGCAATGTTCTTGGCGGCAAAGGGCGGCAGATTGGCGCCGTCCCAGGCGATAGGCCCAACCAGCGTGTCGAGCTTGGTCGCTGCGATCGCTGCGGCCACCTTGTCGGCGTCATCGGGCGCGCCTGCCCTCTTCATCACATCGACGGCAATCTCGAACAGGGCATGGACAAAACCGATCGGCTGCGTCCATTGGCGGCCGGTGGCCTTGGTGAAACCTTCGGCGACCTGCGCCGAGCTTTCGCCGGTCAGCGACGATTTGAACGGATGGTTCGGCGTCCACCAGACTTCCGACGACAGATTGTGGCCGGACTTGCCGAGCGCCTCGACCGATTGCGGGAACAGGATCGCCTTGCCGATCGACGCCACCTTGGGCGTAAAGCCTTGTTGCTTGGCCTGGTTCCAGAAGGTGGTGAAATCGGGCGGGATCATCACGCCCGTGATGATTTCGCAGGAGGCGCCCTTGAAGGCGTTGATCTGCGCCGAGAAGTCATCGGTCAGGTTCTGGTAGCGGCCGGTGTCGGTCAGGCCGTAGCCGCCCTTGGCGAGCACTGGCGGGAAGCCGACCGTGCCATCGCCCCACGCGTTGCCGTCGCCATCGTTGGGGAACAGGCCGCCGACTTTCTTGTTGGTCCCGACCTGCGCCCACATGTTGGTGAAGACGGCAATGACATCCTCCAGCCCCCAGAAGAAATGATAGGCATAGTTGAACGGCTTCCATGAGGCCGGGTCGCCGGGATTGCCTTGCTGGCCGATGAACCAGGGCTGCCAGGGCGCCACGGTCGACAGGCACGGCACCTCTTCGGCCTCGCAAGTGGTGGCGACCGGGTTGGTGGTCTCCGGCGTCGAGGCGACAAGCATCAGATTGACCTTGTCGTTGACGATCAATTCCTTGGCGACTTCCGCCGCGCGGTTCGGGTTCGACTGACTGTCCTTGACCACGACCTCATAGTTGAGGCCGGAGGCCTTGGCGGCGGCGAGAAAGCCGTCAATGATGAATTTGTCGGCCTCGGCAAAGGCTGCCAGCGGGCCGGATTGCGGGCTGACATAGCCGAGCTTGATCGGCGCGTTCTGGGCGATCGCCGGCATCGGCAAGCCGCCGGCAAGCAGGCCGGTGGCGGCCGTGTTGCGGATGAATTCGCGTCTGGTAATCATGTCCTGTTCCTCCCTTGTTGCCGTCAGTTCTGCGGACGTCTTCCCTCCCACGCGTCCTGCAACAGGGCGCGGATTGCGGCGCGATCAAAAGGCCGCGGATTCCAGTATGGATTCTTCGTCGCGATCTCGGCGGCGCGGTCCAGATCGTCCTGTTTGAGGCCGAGTTCCCGGAGCGTCAGCGGCGCGCCGACCGCCTTCGCGAAATCATGCAAGCCGCCACCGGCGCTGCCGCCAAAAATGTCGGCGACTGGCTTTAGCAGGTCGGGCACTGCAACAGCGTTGAAGCCGATCGTCTGCGGCAGCATCACCGCATGGGTCTCGGCATGCGGCATGTCGAAGGAGCCGCCCAGCGTGTGGCAGATCTTGTGATGCAGCGCCATGCCAACGGTGCCAAGCACCGTGCCGCACAGCCATGCGCCATAGAGCGCGTCGCCACGTGCGTCGAGATTTTTCGGCTCCTTGATCAGCACCGGCAGCGCCGTCTTCAGCGCACGCAGTCCTTCAGTCGCCATCAAGGTCGAGATCGGATTGCGGTCCTGTGCGTAGAGCGCTTCCGCCGCATGCGCCATGGCGTTGAGGCCGGAGGTGACGCTCATCGCCACCGGCAGCCCGACCGTCAGTTCCGGATCGTAGATCACCACTTCCGGCAGGATCTTTGCATCGCGCACCGTGGTCTTTTCGCCGTTCTCGGTCTGGCCGAGGATCGGCGTCACCTCGGAGCCGGCATAGGTGGTCGGGATGACGATCTGCGGCAGGTCGGTACGGTAGGCGATCGCCTTGCCGAGGCCCGTGGTCGAGCCGCCGCCAAGGGCGACGACGCAGTCGGCCTTGGTCTCCTGTGCCTTCGCCATCGCCGCCTCGGTCACCTCGACCGGTGTGTGCATGGCCGCGCCCGAGAAGACGCCTGCGGCTAGTGATCCGATTTGCTTCGCCACCGCCTCGCCATCCGCGGCTTGATGCGGCGTCGACAGCACCAGTGCGCGTTTGCAGCCGAGCTTCTCGATCCATGTCCCGACCTGCGAGGAGGCGCCGTTGCCGAAGACGATGTGCGCCGGACTGCCGGAATAGGTGAAGGAACGTGTCATGCCGCCCGGCTCCCCTTGCGCGCCATCGCCAGAACGAAATCGAAATCGAGTGACCAGCTTTCGCCGGCACGTTTGAAATCGCCGACCAGTTCCGGCTTGACGCCAAACAATGCGTCTTCACCCAGATGCGGATCGCCGCCCTCGAACACTTGCGTGGTCAATGTCTCGAAGCCGTCGGCGCGGATGAGGAAATGGATATGCGCCGGGCGGTTGAGCGGATAGTTCAACTGCCCGAGCATCTGTCCGACCGGTCCGTCATCCGGCACGCCATAGCCGGCGGGCTTGACCGTGCGGTAGTGGAAGCGGCCTTCCTTGTCGGTGGTGAAGACGCCGCGCAGGTTGTTTTCCGGCTGCAAATCGGGCTGCTGGTTCTCGTAAAAGCCTTGTGCGTTGGCTTGCCATGTCTCCACCGTCGCGCCGGCGATGGGCAGGCCATCGAGATCAGTCACTCGTCCCGTCACGGTCAGTGGTTTGCCGACACCGTCGAGCGAAATGTCAGCGCCGAGCGCCAGCCTTGGCGCATCGGCGCGATAGAAGGGGCCGCGGCCGGTGTTGGGCGTCGCGCCGTTCGGGCGGCGGGAGTTGATGTCCTCGACCAGTGCTGTGACGCCGAGCAGGTCTGACAGCAGCACCCATTCCTGGCGCTTGTCGTCGCTGGCATGGCCGACCTCGGTGAGGAAGGCGATGGCTTGGCGCCAATCGGCCGCGCTCGGCTGGGTTTCCCGGACGATCTGGTGGAGATGGTCGACAACGGTGGCGAGAAAACGCGGCAACGGCCCGGCCTTCGCCTTGAGCAGGCGCTGGGCAACCATCTCGGCCGAATTGGCCTCGCTGAACGACGGTATGCCGGACATGTTCCTCCCCGGTTTCATCTCAGGAGGACATTAACGCAGGCCAAAGACAAAGATGATGATTTCTTCCTGATTTAATATACCATATCGTTATGAAGCTCGATGAGAGGCATTTGATCCAACTGGCCGCCGTGGTGCAGGCGGGCGGCGTCACCGAGGGCGCGGCGCTCATCGGCCTGTCGCAGCCGGCTGTCTCGCGCACGCTGTCGATGCTGGAGAAGCGGCTGGGCGAGCCGCTGTTCCTCAAGGGCCGCCGTCCCTTGCAGCCGACGCCGCTCGGCCGCGCGCTCGCCGATCATGGCCAGGTGATGCTGACGGCATCGCGCAAGGCCTCCGACATCGCCGCCAATTTCAGCCAGGGGCGTTCCGGCGTGGTGCGGGTCGGCGGCACGCCGTTCTTCATGGATGCACTGATCTCCGGCATGATCGCCGATTTCCAGAACGCCTATCCGGACGTGCGCGTCGACCAGAGCTACGGCTATCTCTCGGACCTGCGCGCCGCCATCAATGCCGACCGCATCGACCTTGCCGTCTGTCCGATCGACATTCTCGAAGAGGGCTCAGGCATGGAGTTCCGCGAGATCCTGCCGGGACGCAACGTCGTCGCCTGTCGCGCCACCCATCCGCTGTTGCTGCGGCGCAAGCTGAAAACCGGCGACCTGCTCGACTATCCCTGGATCGCGCCGCCGCCCGGCAGCCCACTGCTGGAAGACTTGCGCAGCCTGCTTCTGTCGCTCGGCGCCACCGAGATCAAGATCCGCTATTCCGGCGGATCGCTGACCAGCGCCATCAACTACATGAAAGAGACCGATGCGCTGACGGTTTTGCCGCACAGCGTCGTCTTCGCCTTTCGCAAGGAAAAGTCGATCACCGCACTTCCGGTCGCCATCCCGCATCCCGAGCGCGCACTCGGCCTGCTGAGGCGCGCCGACACCCCGCGCGCGCCTGCCGTCGATGCCTTTGCCAAGCACATCCGCCAGAGCTTCGACAACCTTAAGCACCTGATCAAGCGCCATGAGCAGGCGGTGATCTGGGGGGCTTAGGCGCGGCTGGCTCTCACGCCAATTTCAGCCGGATTTCAGCCTGCGGTCAGGACGGTTGACCGGGATCCAGGCACCATGGCTGCATTCCACGTGGCTGAAGGATCACGTCATGACGCCCGCCGAAATCATGGCAGACGCGCACATCAAACACTGGGACGAGAACCATTCCCGCGGCTTCCTGGACAACGGGCGCTATTTCGTGCCGGAACGCGAGCGCCAGATCGAGATCATCGTCGACCTCATTCCGCAACCCGCGCTGGGGGGCCTGCTGGTGGAGCTGTGCTCGGGCGAAGGGCTGCTCAGCCTCGCGCTGCTGGAGCGCTTTGCCGACTGCCATGTCCTGGCGCTCGACGGCTCGGCCGAAATGCTGGAGCAGACGCGGCAAACCTGCCGCGACCATGCCGGCCGCCTGACCGCGGCCGCGTTCGAGCTGGCGGAGCGCGACTGGCGAGGTTTTGCCGAGCCGCCGCATGCCATCGTCTCCTCGCTCGCCATCCATCATCTCGACGGCCGCGAGAAGCGGACATTGTTTGCCGACCTTGCGGCGGCGCTTAGCCCCGGCGGGGTACTTATTGTGGCCGACATCGTGCGCCCGGCAAGCGCCAGCGGCCTCGCCATCGCCGCGCGGCAATGGGACGAGGCGGTGCGCGCCCGGGCGCTGGCGATCGACGGCGATCTCGCCGCCTTCGCCGAGTTCAATCGGCTGGGCTGGAATTACTTCCGCAACCCCGACGGCGAACCGATCGACAAGCCGTCCTCGCTGGCCGAGCAACTCACCTGGCTGGCGCAAGCGGGGTTCACTGAAGTCGACTGCGCCTGGCTGTTCGCCGGCCACGCCATCTTCAGCGGGCGAAAGCCTTGATGTCTTGGGGCGGGCGTGATGTCTTCGAGCATGCGAGGGCCGTGACAGACTCCTAGCCGTCGCGCGGATCGAATTGGTTGACGTCTCCTCGAGGGGCGACATGACGACGTTCGAATTCTCCGGCCACAGGCTCGATCTGCACAGGGGCAGGCTGCAGAGGGGCGGGCACGACGTCGACCTGCGCGCCAAGTCGCTCTCGCTGCTCGTCTACCTCCTGGAAAATGCCGGCCGCGTCATCGGCAAGGACGAATTGGTCAATGCGATCTGGCCGAACATCGCCGTTTCCGACGATTCGCTTACCCAATGCATGAAGGACATCCGCAAGGCGCTCGGCGCCGAGGCCGATGGCCTGATCCGCACCGTGCTGCGGCGGGGCTATGTGATCGACGAGGAGCGTGTGCGCCGCCTCGAGGATCGGGTCGCGACCGGGAGCGGGGAGGGCAGCGCCGACGACAGGCCGTCGATCGCGGTGCTGCCCTTTGAGAATCTCAGCGGCGACCCGGCGCAGGACTATTTCGCTGACGGCATGGTCGACGAGATCACCACGGCGCTGTCGCGCATGCGCTGGCTGTTCGTCATCGCCCGCAATTCGAGCTTCGCCTACAAGGGCGAGGCCGACGGCGTGAAACGGGCCGGAGCCGAACTCGGTGTGCGCTACGTGCTGACCGGCAGCGTCCGCAAGGCCGGCGATCACATCCGCCTCACCGGACAGCTCATCGACTCCGCTTCCGGCAAGACGATCTGGGCCGACCGCTACGACGGCATCATGGCCGATGTGTTCGACCTGCAGGACCGGCTTGCGGAGAGTGTCGTCGGCGCCATCCAGCCGTCCATCCTGTCGGCCGAGATCGAGCGTTCGCGGCGCAAGCGGCCGGAAAGCCTCGCCGCCTACGACTACGTGCTGCGCGCCTTTCCGCTCACCTGGTCGCTCGAGCGCGCGCAGAACGAGGAGGCCGGGAAGCTGCTTGAACGTGCGATCGCGATCGAGCCGGATTATCCGTTGGCACTTTCGCTGCTGGCCTGGTGCCATCTGCAGCGCGCGGGCTACCGCTGGACCGAAACGCCGGCCGCTTCCCGGGAGGAGGGCCTGCGCCTGGCGCAGAAGGGCGCGGCGCTCTCCGGCGACGACCCGATGGTGCTTGCCGTGCTCGGCGCGGCGCATTCCTTTGCCCGCGACTACGATATCGCCGACATATATCTGGCGCGGGCGCGCGCGCTCGATCCGAATTCCGCCTGGGCCTGGCTGCGCAGCGCCTGGCTCGATGTCTATCGCGAGCGGCCCGAGGCGGCGATCGAGAAGTTCGAGCATTTCGAACGGCTGAGCCCGCGCGACCCGATGGCCTACATGGCCGAGATCGGCATCGGCGCCGCGCATTTCGTCGCCGCGCGCTATGACGAGGCGGTGGCGCTGACGCAGCGCGGCCTTAGCCAGCAGCCAGGCGCCTGGTGGGGACTGCGCCTGCTGGTCACGGCGCTGGTTCATGCCGGTCGCAAGGACGAGGCACGGCACGCTTGCCGCAGGCTCATGGAAACCTACCCGGGCCTCACCATTGCCAGGGTTGGCGACGCCTCGCCCTTCGACACGGGCACGAGCGAACGCATCGCCGCCGGCCTGCGCGAGGCCGGCCTGCCGGAATGACCATGATCCGGAACCAGATCCGGTGCGGGGCTCAGCATTCGCGGCAATGGCGGCGATCATCGACTATCTGCGCAAGCACCTCGGTGGGGTCGCGTTCGACCGGCAGGGTGAGCGCGTTTCCAATGTCGAAGGCGGTCAGGCCGATGTCGCGGCGCTCGCATTCACTCATGGCGGCAAGCACGGCCAGCTCGCCGCGCGCCTTCCAGAAGCGCGGCAGCCACAACAGCGTCCATTTCGCCGCCGCGTACAGCCGGAAAAACAGGGAGAAGGAAGGGCGCCGCCCGTAGCCGGTTTCGGCACCGATGAAATGATCGATCGTCGTCATGGGGTTTGTCTCCGTGCTGGACATGGTTGCCTCCTGTTGTGATCTCCGGCATTCGGCGCAGCCTTGACCTGTGCGTCGGTTGCAGTGATCTCGCCCACGCGTTGCGGCTTCGGTTTCTTGCCACCTTCATCGTTGAGTGCGAGATTGCGCTCGTCCGAGATGCATGTCCGGAAAGCGGCCTGAAAGAATGCTGACGTAGTCCTGAAAATTGCGGAGAGCAGACAGTCGCGATGAACGCTGAGCCGCAGCCGATCTACCGCTTCGCAGGCTTCAGCCTCGACACGCGCGCCGGAGTCTTGCGCGACGGTTCGGGCGAGATCGCACTGCGGCCGAAATCGCTCGATCTGCTAACTTTTCTTATCCGCAACGCCGGCCGGCTGGTGTCGAAGGACGAGCTTCTGCATGCGGTGTGGAGCGACGTGATCGTCACCGAAGATTCGCTCACCCAATGCATCAGCGACATTCGCCGCGCGCTCGGCGACAAAGCGCAGACGCTGATCCGCACCATGCCACGCCGCGGCTACATGTTCCCCGGCGAAGTGCTGGAGCGACCGCCAGCTGTCGATGCGCGTCCGTCGCCTCAGCTCCCCGACAAGCCGTCGCTCGTCGTGCTTCCGTTCGAGAACCTGTCGTCGGACCCGGAGCAATCCTACCTCGCCGACGGCACGGTAGAGGAGATCACGGCGGCGCTGGCGCGCATTCGCGGCCTGTTCGTCATGTCGCGCAACTCGGCCTTGGCCTACCGCGGCCAGGCGCTCGACCTGCCGCGCATCGGCCGCGAGCTCGGTGTCCGCTATGTGCTGGAAGGAAGCGTGCGTCGGCATCTCGATCAGCTCCGCATCTCGGCCAGGCTGATCGAGGCCGAGACCGGCAGCCTGATCTGGGCGGAAGGCTTCAAGGGTGACATCGCGGATACGTTTGCGCTGCAGGACAATGTGACGGCGGGTGTCGCAGGCGCCATCCTGCCCTCGATCCAGATGGCGGAAATCGAGCGTGCGCGCCGCAAGCGGCCGGGCGACCTGCAAACCTACGATCTGGTGATGCGCAGTCTGCCGCATGTCTGGGCGCTCGGCCGCCAGGACAACGCGATCGCCATCGAGACGCTGGAGAAGGCTTTGCTGGGCGATCCCGACTATCCGCTGGCCCTGTCGCTGCTGTCCTGGTGCCATGCGCAGCGCAGCGTCTACAATTGGTCGACCTCGCCTGAGGCCGACCGGCGCCGTGCGCTGGGGCTGGCGGAGCGATCTGCCGAACTCAACGGTGACGATCCATTTTCCCTGGCCGTGCTCGGCGCTGCCCACACCGTGTCGAGCAATTTCGTCACTGCAGCCGCGTTGCTTGAAAAGGCGTGTTCGATCGATCCCAATTCGGCCTTCGCCTGGAACAGGAGCGGCTGGGTTGCAGCCTACAGAGACGAGGTCGAGCGGGCGGTCGAATGCTTCGAGCGGTCGTTGCGACTGGGGCCGTTCGATCCCATGGTTTATACCTGTCATTTGGGTCTGGCTGTCGTGCATTTCAGCGCCGGGCGGCCCGGCCAGGCGGCGGATCTGTATCTGCGTGTCCTGGCGGAGCATCCGAACGCCTTGTGGATCCTGCGTACGCTGATCCCGGCCCTTGTCGAAGCGGGACGCCTCGACGAGGCCCGGCAGCATATGGCGCGTTGTCACCGCGAGTATCCGGAGCTCACCTTGCGGGCGGTTCGCGACTCGATGCCCTTTAGAGTTGAAATTCTCGACCGACACGAAAACGCGCTGAGAAGCCTTGGAGTGCCGGAGTAAAGGACCATTTGCCGGATTGGCATTCGGACATGGATTCGGCGACCGGAGCCTCGCCTTCCGTTCCAAAGACGATCCATCGCTAGCAGGCAACCGGATTGCCACACCCGCAACCGCTCTGCATCGACCACAAAACGTCAAAAAAGTATCAGTCAGGTGGACACACCGTGGTGGCGGCTGCAACAATTGCCGCCTAAGCTTTGATCACTGCAGAGAGCGGCATACGCGGCCTGCGGGAGAGGGCACTGCAACTGGTCGCATGACCGGACCGGCGCCGGGAGGAACTGACATGAATCCGGACTTGGAAGTCGTCCAGATCAGACGTGGCGAGTCGTTCAAGGCCTGGGCCCACGGCTACCCCTTCCACACCGTGCGCTGGCACTTCCATCCCGAATACGAAATCCATCATGTCGTCGCGACGTCAGGCCACTATTTCGTCGGCGACTTCATCGGCGAGTTCGAGCCCGGCAACCTCGTGCTCACCGGCCCGAACCTGCCGCACAATTGGGTCAGCGACGTTCCGGCTGGTACCAGCGTGCCGCTGCGCGGCCGCGTCGTGCAATTCTCGCAAGAGTTCATTGCCGATGCCACGACGGCGCTGCCGGAGCTTGCCGGCTGCGCGCCCATCCTCGAGCTCAGCCGCCGCGGCGCTTTGTTCTCCGCTGCCACCGCTAAGCTTGCCGCACCTGTGCTGGCGGAACTTGTGGAGGCGCAAGGCGTGCGCCGCATCGCGCTGTTCATGGAGCTCATCGACATCTTGAGCCGCGCCGCCGATGTGCGGACGCTGACCAGCGCCAGCTATCTGCCCGATCCCTCCGGCTTCATGTCGGCGGGCGTCAACAAGGCGCTTGCCTATATCAACGCCAACCTGACTGAGCCGTTCAGCGAAAGCGATTTGGCGGCGATTGCCGAGCGCAGCCCGAGCGCGTTTTCGCGCAGCTTCCGCCGCCACACCGGCATGGCGCTGGTGCAGTACGTCAACCGGCTGCGCATCAACCTCGCCTGCCAGTTGCTCATGAGCGAGGCCGACATGCCGATCACCGAGATCTGCTACGCCGCCGGCTACAACAACATCTCGAATTTCAACCGCCAGTTCCTGACGCAGAAAGGCATGTCGCCTTCGCGCTTCAGGGCCTTGCTGGCGGAAAACATCAGTGCGGAGATTGCCGCCTAACAGGGAGGACCGGGAGGAGCTTTAGACATTTTGGGAAGAAAGGACGCGGGGTGCGTTGGAGGCGCCCCGTGCGGGAGATCGCTTGTCCTGAAATCCAGCGATATCAAGAGGATACGGTGCACGGATCAAGTGTGTCGTCATTCCTCGCAACAGTTCGACTTGCAGTCAAGGCCCGGCGCGCCATGTGGTGACAGGGCTTCGTGAAACAATTGAAACGGAGATATCAGAATGACCAGATTTGCTTCGACGGGAGCCATTGCGCTCACGCTTTCTCTCCTCAGCGGCACCGCCGCCTTTGCAGCCCCTGTTACCGATGCCACAGTCGCCTTCCTGATGCCCGACCAGGCCTCGACGCGCTACGAGCAGCACGACTATCCCGGCTTTGCCGCCGAGATGAAAAAGCTCTGCCCCGGCTGCAAGGTGATCTACCAGAACGCCGATGCCGACGCCTCGCGCCAGCAGCAGCAGTTCAACTCGGTGATCTCGCAGGGCGCCAAGGCGATCGTGCTCGACCCGGTCGACTCGACCGCCGCCGCCTCGCTGGTCAAGCTGGCGCAGAGCCAGGGCGTCAAGGTCATTGCCTATGACCGGCCGATCCCGACAGCGCCGGCCGACTTCTACGTCTCGTTCAACAATGAAGGCATCGGCAAGGCCATCGCCGACTCGCTGGTCGAACATCTCAAGGCGCTGAAGGTCGATCCGGCCAGCGGCGGCCTCTTGCAGATCAACGGTTCGCCGACCGACGCGGCAGCCGGCCTGATCAAGAAGGGCATTCATTCCAGCCTCGACAACAGCGGCTACAAGATCCTGGCTGAATACGACACGCCGGAATGGGCGCCGCCGAAGGCGCAGCAATGGGCAAGCGGCCAGATCACCCGCTTCTCCACGCAGATCGTCGGCGTTGTCGCCGCCAATGACGGCACCGGTGGCGGCGCCATCGCTGCCTTCAAGGCAGCCGGCGTCGATCCGGTGCCGCCGGTCACCGGCAACGATGCGACCATCGCCGCATTGCAGCTGATCATCGCCGGCGATCAGTACAACACCATCTCCAAGCCCAGCGAGATCGTGGCCGCAGCTGCCGCCAACGTCGCCGTCCAGCTCCTGTCGGGCGAGACGCCGAAGGCCGAAATGACCCTCTACGACACCCCCTCGCAGCTGTTCACGCCGGCGGTGGTGACGCAGGAAAACCTCAAGGCCGAGATCATCGACAAGAAGATCAACACCGCCGAAGAGCTCTGCGTCGACCGCTATGCCGAAGGCTGCAAGAAGCTCGGCATCACCAACTGACAATGCATGTCGCCCAAAAGTGCCCAGCGGTTTTGGGATAACGACATGCATAAAAGGAAGACGTAGAATCCTGATCCTGACTTCCGGCTGCCTTTGCGGCGGCCGGAAGTCCGCAGTCACTCTTGACCGGTCATCCGGAAAGGTTTGCCACTATGTCTGACATCTCTGACGGACCGGTTTCGGCGGGTGAGCTGGTGCTCAGCCTGCGCGGCATTTCGAAGAATTTCGGCGCTGTATCAGCGCTCACCGATATCGATCTCGACGTCCATGCCGGCGAGGTGGTGGCGCTGGTCGGCGACAATGGCGCCGGCAAGTCGACGCTGGTCAAGATCCTGGCCGGTGTCCATCAGCCGACCTCGGGCACCATCAATTTCCGCGGCAAGCAGGTGACCATGCCCGACCCGAGCGCTGCCTTGACGCTCGGCATCGCCACCGTCTTCCAGGATCTGGCGCTATGCGAAAACCTCGACGTCGTCGCCAATATTTTTCTCGGCAAGGAGCTCAACCCGCTGCGGCTGGACGAGGTGGCGATGGAAATCCGCGCCTGGACGCTGCTCAACGAATTGTCGGCGCGTATTCCCAGCGTGCGCGAAGCGGTCGCGTCGCTGTCCGGCGGCCAGCGCCAGACCGTGGCGATTGCCCGCTCGCTGCTGCTCGACCCCAAGGTCATTTTGCTCGACGAGCCGACCGCCGCCCTTGGCGTCGCCCAGACGGCGGAGGTGCTGAACCTCATCGATCGGGTGCGTGAACGAGGCCTCGGCGTGCTGATGATCAGCCACAATATGGAAGACGTTCGGGCCGTCGCCGACCGCATCGTCGTACTCAGGCTCGGCCGCAACAACGGCGTCTTCGAACCCGACGCCTCCAACCAGGAACTGGTCAGCGCCATCACCGGCGCCGCCAACAATGCGGTGTCGCGCCGCGCTGAACGGCGAAAGGCAGCCGAACAAGCGCACAATCAGGAGCAGCGGCCATGAGTGCGGAGCCCAAGCAGGACATCTCCTCGTCAACGGCGCTCGACCGCAGCGACGTGCGTGTCAAGCACCAGGCCGGCGTCGGTGGCGCGATCAGCGCCTTCTTCGACCGCGTCCGCTCCGGCGACCTCGGCTCACTGCCGGTGATCGTGGGCCTGGTCATCATCTGGAGCGTGTTCACCGCTCTCAACCCGGTGTTCGTGTCCTCCAGCAACCTGGTCAATCTCTTGTTCGATTGCTCGACCGTCGGCGTCATCGCGCTCGGCATCGTCTGCGTGCTGATGGTCGGCGAGATCGACCTCTCGGTTGGTTCGATCAGCGGCTTTGCTTCGGCCATGGTCGGCACGCTGTGGGTCAACCAGGGCTGGCCGGTGGCGCTCGCGATTGTCGCTGCACTCGCTGTCGGCGGCTTCATCGGCGCGCTCTATGCTCTGCTGTTCAACCGGCTCGGCATGCCGAGCTTCGTCTCGACGCTGGCCGGCCTGCTCGCGGTCCTCGGCTTGCAGCTCTACATCCTGGGCTCCACCGGCTCGATCAATCTGCCCTATGGCTCGAACCTGGTGAATTTCGGCCAGTTGCTGGTCATGCCGGATTGGCTCTCCTATGCGCTGGCGGCCGTTCCCGGCATCGTCATCCTCATCACCGGCCTGCGCACCGTCAGCCGCCGCCGCGCCGTGAATTTGTCGGCGCCGTCGGTCGGCGGCCTGATTGTGCGCGTCGCCGCCTTGACCATCCTGCTCGAGCTGATTGTCGGTTACCTCAACCAGGCGCGCGGCATACCGTGGATGTTCGGACTGTTCGTCGGCCTGGTGGTGGCGATGAACTATGCGCTGACCCGCACCCAATGGGGCCGCTCGATGACCGCCGTCGGCGGCAACCGAGAAGCCGCGCGCCGCGCCGGCATCAAGGTGCGCTCCATCTATCTCAGCGCCTTCGTCATGTGTTCGATGTTTGCCGCCCTTGGCGGCGTGCTCTCGGCGGCGCGGCTGGCCTCGGCCAGCCAGCAGGCCGGCACCGGCGACGTCAACCTCAACGCCATTGCAGCAGCCGTCATCGGCGGCACCAGCCTGTTCGGCGGCCGCGGCAGCGCCTATTCCGCGCTGCTCGGCATCATCGTCATCCAGTCGATCGCCAGCGGGCTGACCTTGCTCGATCTGTCGTCGTCGCTTCGCTACATGATCACCGGCGCCGTCCTGGCGATCGCGGTCATCGTCGACTCCCTGGCACGCCGCTCGCGGGTTTCCCACGGCCGCGCCTGAACCAACAGACAATACGAGGGTAGCAAGAATGGCTCAGGATTTGAGTGGAAAAGTCGCGGCGATCACCGGCGCCGCGTCGGGCATAGGGCTGGAATGCGCTCGAGCGCTGATTGCCGCCGGCGTCCGCGTCGTGCTCGTCGATCGCGCCGAGGACGCCTTGAAAAGCGTCTGCGCCGAACTCGGTCCCAACGCGATCCCGCTGGTGATCGATCTGATGAAGCCGGCCAGCGTCGCGACGATGATGCCGCAGATCCTGGAGAAAGCCGCCCGGCTCGACATCTTCCACGCCAATGCCGGCGCCTATGTCGGCGGCCCGGTGCTCGACGGCGATCCCGATACGTGGGACCGGGTGCTGAACCTCAACATCAATGCGGTGTTCCGTTCCATCCATGCCGTGC
Source organism: Mesorhizobium sp. P3_A2 (assembly GCF_056403115.1). NCBI lineage: Bacteria > Pseudomonadati > Pseudomonadota > Alphaproteobacteria > Hyphomicrobiales > Phyllobacteriaceae > Mesorhizobium > Mesorhizobium sp. P3_A2. Next base: position 102,973 of record NZ_JBFUGC010000007.1, on the reverse strand, counting down.
TGCCGCACATGGTCGAACGCAAGACCGGCGACATCATCGTCACCTCTTCGATCGCCGGGCTGGTGCCGGTCGTCTGGGAGCCGATCTACACCGCCTCCAAACACGCCGTGCAGGCCTTCGTCCACACGGTGCGCCGGCAGGTCGCCCCGCACGGCCTGCGCGTCGGCGCGGTGCAGCCGGGGCCAGTGGTGACGGCGCTGATCAGCGACTGGCCGAAGGATAAGCTTGACGATGAACTGGCCAAGGGCGGCCTGATTCAACCCGTCGAGGTCGCCGAAGCCGTGATGTTCATGCTGACGCGGCCAAAGAACGTCACCATTCGGGATCTGGTGATCCTGCCGCAGAGCAATGATCTTTGAGGGAGTAAGGCAGTAAGGCAGTAGGGCAGTAAGGCAGTAAGGCGGTAGGTGAGGGATCTTTGCCCTTGCGGCCGACCGTTCACGACTGACAATCTCCCTACTGCCCTACTGCCCTACTGCCCTACTGCCCTACTGCCCTACTGCCCTACTGCCCTACTGCCCTACTGCCCTACTCACTCGAGGTCCCCATGTCCCACTTCCTCGGCATCGACGTCGGCACCGGCAGCGCCAGGGCAGGGGTGTTCGACGCTGAAGGCACAATGCTCGCCTCGGCGAAGCGCGACATCGCGTTGTTCATCGAGCCTGGCGAAATCGCCGAACAGTCGAGCGAGGACATCTGGCGCGCGGTGTGTGCCAGCGTGCGCGAGGCCGTGACGAAGTCGGGGCTCGCCGGGCGTGACATTGCCGGCATCGGTTTCGACGCCACCTGTTCGCTGGTCGTGGTCGGCAAGGGCGGCGCGCCGTTGCCGGTTGGTCGGTCCGGCGATAAAGAACGCAACATCATTGTCTGGATGGATCACCGCGCGCTCGACCAGGCGCAGCGCATCAATGCCGGCAAGCACGCCGTGCTCGACTATGTCGGCGGCACCATTTCGCCGGAGATGGAAACGCCGAAGCTGTTGTGGCTGCGGGAAAACCTGCCCGCCACCTTCGATGCAGCGGAGCATTTCTTCGACCTGACCGACTATCTGACCTGGCGCTCGACCGGCAGCCTGGCGCGCTCGATCTGCACGCTGACCTGCAAATGGACGTATCTTGGCCATGAGGGGCGCTGGGACGACGCCTATTTCCGCGCCATTGGCCTGGGCGCGCTGGCCGATGAGGGCTTTGCCCGGATCGGCACCGAAATCGTCGAAGGTGGTACAGCACTAGCTCACGGCCTGACCGGAGCTGCCGCGGCCGATCTCGGCCTGCTGCCGGGAACGCCGGTTGCTGCCGGGCTGATCGATGCCCATGCCGGCGGTGTCGGCACCGTCGGCGGGCAGGGCTCCGTCGGTACGCTGCAGTCGCGCATGGCCTATGTTTTCGGCACGTCGGCCTGCACCATGGCCAGCACCCGCGAACCGGCTTTCGTGCCGGGCGTCTGGGGGCCGTATTTCTCCTCGATGGTGCCGGGCCTGTGGCTCAACGAAGGCGGACAGTCGGCGGCGGGTGCGGCGATCGATCATCTCGTCGCTTTCCATCCGGCTTCGGCTGAAGCATCTGCAAAAGCCAGGGCGGAAGATCTCGGCCTGACGGCCTGGCTTGGCCGGCAGGCGGCAACGCAGTCGACCGACCTATCAGCAGTCGCGCATCTTGCCGAAGGGCTGCATGTCGTGCCGGAATTCCTCGGCAACCGCTCACCCTTCGCCGATCCTGAATCCAAGGCGCTGATTGCCGGGCTCGGTATGGATACGTCTCTCGACAGCCTGGTCGCGCTCTATGTCGCCGGCCTGCTGGGCATCGGCTATGGCGTGCGCCAGATCGTGGCGGCGATGGCCAACAAGGGCATCGCCATCGACACCATCGTCGTCAGCGGCGGCGCCGCGCAGAGCGACCTGGTGCGCCAGCTGCTGGCCGACACGACAGGGCTGACGGTGGCCGGATCGACCTCGCCGGAGCCCGTGCTGCTCGGCTCGGCCATACTGGCTGCGGTGGCGGCGCAAAAATATCCCGACGTGATTGTAGCGATGACCGGCATGTCGCGCATCGGCGACATCTATCGCCCGACCGGCGGCGATCTCGTGCCCTGGCACGACAAGCGCTTCGCCGCTTTCGAACTGCTGCAGCAGGCGGGCCGCGCGATCCGCGAGTGAAGGAGCGCGCTTCCGCTCACTCCGTCCAGAAATAGCGGACGATGTGGAAGAACACCGGCGCGGCGAAGACCAGGCTGTCGGCACGGTCCATCATGCCGCCATGGCCTTCGATGAGGTGGCCCCAGTCCTTGACCCCCTGGTCGCGCTTGATGGCCGACGCCACAAGCCCGCCGAGAAATCCCATCAGGCAGGCAATGAAGGCGACGCCTGCCGCCGCCAGCGGCGAGAACGGCGTGAGGAACGACAACAGCGCGCCGAGCAGGCTCGACGCCACTAGCCCGCCGACCAGCCCTTCCCAGGTCTTTGACGGCGAGACGGAGGGCGACAGCAGATGCCGGCCGAACAGCTTGCCAAAGATGTACTGCAGCACGTCGCTGCCTTGCACGGTGATGATCAGGAAGGCGATGAGCAACAGGTTGCGGCCTTCGAAGCCGGGTACGTTCAGCGTCAGCAGCGCCGGCACGTGGCTGACGCAGTAGACCGAGATCATGACCGCCCATTGCTGCGCGGACACGCGCTCGAGGAAGCGCTCGGTGTCGCCGTTGAGCGCGGTGATCGCCGGCATCAAGAGGAAGCAGTAGACCGGGATGAAGATGGTGAAGAGCCCGTACCAGGCGGTCCACACCAGCCAGTACTGGTAGGGGATGATGATGCCGAACATGCCGAGCAGCACCCAGTGGTCGCTGCGCCGGCTGTGCGTCAACGTCACGAATTCGCGCAGCGCCGCAAACGAGATCAGTGCAAACAGGATGGTCATGCCGGTGCGGCCGAAGAAGAAGGCAACCGTGATCGCCACCACCATCACCCACCAGGCGTTGATGCGCTGGTTGAGGTTGACGAGCGTCGACGGCAGCGGCTTCGGCGCCCGCCACGACAGGATGCCGGCAACGATGCTGGCCGTGGTCAGCACACCGACCAGGCCGACCAGCAGGATGACGGTTTCATGCATCGGCGGCAGTGTCATGCGACGTCTCTGATCATGATCTAATCTTTTCCTGGAGCATGATCTTTTCCAAAAACCGGTACCCACTTTTTGGGATCATGCTCTAGTCGTCCCGATCGGGGCGCGGGTCGAGCGATAGCAGCGTCTGGCGCGCGCGCTCGAGGAAGGCGCGGCGTTCCTCGCCGGGTTCGATCGCCACCGGTGGACCGAAGACGACGCGGCACAGAAGCGGCACCGGCAGGAACTGGCCCTTGGGAAGCACGCGCGACATGTTCTCGATCCAGCACGGGATGAGTTCGACGTCGGGCCGGGCCATCGACAGATTGTAGAGGCCGGAGCGGAACGGCAGCAGATCTTCTTCCGATGTGTTGCGGGTGCCCTCGGGAAACAGGATCAGCGAATGTCCCTGGTCGAGCACCGACAGCATGATCGAGATCGGATGCTGCGTTTCGTCGGTCCATTGCCGGTGGATGAGCACGGACGACAACATGTCCTCGGCAATGAAGCGGCGCAGCCGCGACTTGCCCCAATATTCGGCCGCCGCCACGGCATGCGTGCGGGCGCGCACCTTTTCGCTGAGGCAGGCCGACAAAAGGATGAAGTCGCCATGGCTGGCATGGTTGGCGAAGTAGATACGTTGGCGCTCCGACGGCTGGCTGCCGTTCCAGATTGGCCGCACACCGGTCACCACCCAGGCCAGCGCCGACAGGCCGACCGAGGTCATCGTCTGCAGCAAGGTGAAAGTGTTGGCGCGAAGGTGAAGCTTGGTCATGGCTCAAACAAACGCCGCAACGAGGCATGCCGCCGCAAACACCGCGAGCGCCATGCGCTGTCTTGTCAGCAGGCGTTGCGTGCCTGCCATGCGATGATCGAGCGAGCGGCCGCCGGCAGCGGTGGGTTTCAGGCGCATGCGCGCCAGCACATCGTCGACCACGGCGCCGCCGGCGGCCTCGGTGGCGTGGCTCGCCATCAGCCGAAACAGCAGAGCGTCGAACAAAAGCAAGGCCGACAAAGCGAGAGTGGCTACCGCACCCGCCGCCGCGATCAACCAGGCCGCTGCCGATAGCGGTGTCGTCTGCGGAGCGGCCACCAGGCCGATGACCGGCGCGGCCATCAAGGCGGCCACCACCAGCAGGATCGGCCACACCGCCTGCACCATCAGCCCACTGGCGAACGCCTCGGCCTTCTCGGGATACTCGCCATTCATGCCGGTTCGTCCGCCTCGCTGTGGAGATGCACGGGCCGGCCTGATGCGGCGAGTTTCTTGCGCGCCTGTGCGGCTGTGTGCGAGCGCCCTGTCACCACCAGCCAGTCGGCGATGATGGTGGCGCTGCGCTGGAAGCCGAGGGCGCAGCAGACCAGCACGGTGCCACGCCGTCGCGCCAGCTCGATCGCGGCCACCGCCCGCTCCAGCCTGTCGTGCGGCGGTTCCACGAGGTCGAGCATGCCATAGCTGATCCAGCGGCAAGCCACCCCACGCGGCCGTTCCAGCTCGCCGGCAAGGTCGATCACCGTGCCGAAGCGATTGGCCTCCACTGCGGTCGGAAACCTGCCGAAGAAAACGCCGTCGGTAATCTCGGCCTGCGGTGCCAGCTCGCGGGTCCATGCCCAGACATTGACTTTTGCGCCGAGCCGGTAGGGCAGGAGGAGAATCCGGCTGGCCAGCGAGACAGTGCCGTCGGCCGCCTTCTGGAACACTTTCGCGCCTGCTCCGGCATAGGCAAAGGCAACGATGGCCAGCGCCAGCGCTGGCCACAGCAGGATGAGAAAATCGGCGGAGACAAATGCGCCCGCAGCCGCGGCGGCCAGGGCAATGGCCGAACCGAGCGCATAGTATCCCGCCAGCCGCCGCGCCTTCGGGTCGGCGGTCAGCCGAAAACCCCGGAAAGGCAGTTCACCCTTGGCCGGAAACAGCCACAGCGCAAACAGGCCGAGCAGCGCTCCGGTCGGAATGTCGATGAAATGATGCTGCCAGGTCGTCAGCACCGAGGCGCCGATGAGAAAGCACCAGGCGTACCAGACCGGTCTCAGAATGGCGCCGAGACGGTGGCGCATCAGAGCGTGGCGCCAGTGATCCCAGATGATCACTAGGAGTGCGATGTGCAGGGAGGGCGCCTGGTTGAACGGTTTGTCGAAACCGCCGAGCACCGCAAACAGGAAGCCCGGCAGGCCGGTAGTCGCGGGCCGCACGAAAGTCGCCGTCAGCGGGAACAGGATGAAGCAGGAAACGGCGACGACCTGCGCCGTCAGATAGCGGCCGGCGAGCCGGTCGACGCCGCGTCTGGTCGTGTTGAGCAAGAGCGACAGGCCGTAGAACAGATTGATCGACCAGTAGGGCACGATCGTCCAGGCGAGGAAGGGAATGGCGTGTTCCCAGGCAAACACGATGCTGCCGACATGGTCGCGCCGCGACGCCAGCCAATTGGCAAAGCCATAGGTCGAGTAGAACAACGGGGCGAGCAGCGCCAGCCAAAGGGCAGCCCTCAGCACGATGCCAAAATAGGGTTCCCGCACCGGGGCGGGAGCAGGGTCGGTCAGAGGCACGGCCATGGTCTCAGACGCGCCGAGCGACTGAAACGGTGAAGATGCCCCATTGGTCGATGCGCTGGTCGATCTTCTCGAAACCGGCCGCCGTCACCAGCTGGTCCATCTCGCCTTGCGTGCGCCGCCGCATCACCCAGGCCTGGCCGCCGCGATGCGAGGTCAGGCTGCGCGCGATCATCTCCAGCTGCGGATGCCAGGGCTGGTTGGTGTAGATGAGCAGGCTGCCGGGCTGCATGGCGCTGGCCAGCCCACCGAGCGAGCGGGAAATCATCGTATTGTCGGCGAACAGTTCGTAGAGCCCGGAGACGATGGCGAGATCCGGCGCCGGCTTCAGGGAAGCCAGCATTTTTGCGTCGAAGGCGTCGGCCTTGCGGAAAGAGACGCTGGTCGGCAAATCCCGGTCGGCGATCAGTTTCGAGCCCAGCCCGACATTAATGTCGGAATAGTCCTGCAGCCGCACGCTTGCCGGCGGTTCGGCGCATTTGGCGACGGCATCGAGCACGTAGCGGCCATGGCCGGCGGCGATGTCGACGATGTTGACGGGACGCCCGGCCGCCTTGAGCGCAGCGACAGCGTTGCCGATCAATTCTTCCAGATGCAGCTTGCGCTGGCGGATGCCGCGCCAGCCGATGGCGTCGAGGAAGGTGCGGTCGATCATGCGGCCGATGAAGCCGGTGCCGCGCGCCTCGTTCTCGTAGACATAGTCCAGCGTCGAGCCGGAATCGAAGCCGGTGGCGATGCCCGTTTTCATGCCGGGTGACAGCCAGGCGCCCATGCGGATCGAGGCGCGGCTCATGGCCCAGTAGAGGCCTTTCGGCGACAGCAGCGCCAGCGGCGAGGCCAGCCGGTCGGCCTCATCGCGGGTGTAGCCGACGCGATCGGCCGAGGTCAGGTCGATTGTCTTTTCCGGCGCGGAAAACTGCCTTTCGAGGAACGGTCGGATAAGGTCGAGCGCCTGGCTGCGGTCGCGTTCGCCCAGCGTATCGTGGAAGAAGCCGGGCAGCACATGCCGTTCCTTGGCGCTGCTGCCGAGATTGACGAAGAACTCGTGCTGCGGTCCGTGCCGCACCACCCAGTCGCTGCCCGAGATCAGCAATTGCGTCGGCACGGTGATGGCGCGGGCATCCGAGACGATGCGGGAGGCGTGGTCGTAAAGTTCGACCAGGATGTTGGAAGCGATCGGCCGCGTGATCAGCGGGTCGGCATCGAAGGAAGCGATACGCTCGGCATCATGCGTCAGGAACTTCGCCTTGACGTAGGAATTGACGAAGAAGCGGCCCTTGAGCTTCTGCCACAGCGCTATGCCCTCCTTGGCGAAGGGCACGTAGAGCTTGACCGAAAAGGCCGGCGAGGCAACCACCAGTGCACGGATGTCGGGCGCATAGTCATGCACCCAGGCGGCAGCGAGCACCGCGCCGAAGGATTGCGCGATCAGCGCGATGTCGCGCTGACCAAAACCGTCCCGGCCGATCTCGCGCACCAGGCAGTCGATGTCACGCACCAGCGCGGCAAAGGACGGCGCATAGCCGCGCTCGCCGGCCGAGCGGCCATTGCCGCGCGCGTCCCAGGCATAGAAGGCATGGTCGGGCATGGCCAGTTCGTCGACCAGATGCGCCATGCGGCCGCCATGCTCATGGCCGCGATGGAACAAAAGGATCGCGCCTTTGGGCGTCGGCCCTACCGCCGGCCAGTAGCGGTAAAAAATCTCGGTGCCGTCATGGCTCTTGAAGGTGCGCTCGTGCGCCACGCGCGCAAGACTTGCCGGTGCTGCAGCAGCGATGGTCTGGTGGATCATGGTTTCCCTCTGGCGGCCGGGTCCCTGACGCTTCGGCATCAGGCGTCGCCCGCTCTAAGGCCGCTGCGTATCCGGTTGATGGCGGTTACGAGAGACAGTGTAGCCATGACCGGAAACACAAAGGGCGTGATCGTCTCGACCCACAGGCCGCAGGCGATGAAGAAGCCGATGACGCCAAGCGCCAGCGCCCGGTCGCTCTTGCCGAACGGCCCGGAATAGTTGCGCCCGCTGCCGGCAGCGACGCCGAGCACGCCGGCGAACTCGACAAGCACGGCGGCGATGGCGAAGGCCACGACGCCCCAGGCCGGGAACAAAGTGGCGAAGGCCAGGATCAGCGCCAGGTCGGAGACGACGTCGCAGAGTTCGTTGAGATACATGCCGAGTTTCGAGGCCTGCCCGTGTTCCCTGGCCAGCATCCCGTCGATGGCGTTGAGTGCCATGCGCACGAACAGCACCACCGGCATCAACAGGAAAACCAAGGGATAGCCGGCAAGGGCGGCAACCACCAGGCCGGCGGCGATTGAAAGCGCGGCAGCGAGAAGCGTGATCTGGTTGGCGGAGACGCCGGCGTCGGCCAGCCGGTCGGCGAGCGGCCGCAGCCTGGCCTGAAAAGCCGGTTTCAGTGCATAGAGCGTAGGCATATGCGATCCCCCCGACCGCGGCTCATGACAGTGTCGACAAGATTGGTCAATCGCGGGGCGAGACGCAAGGGGAGTTCTGCCAGGCATAGCCGGCAAAAGAGAATGGCGGGCAGGACATTGTTCGTACGTGTCACCGGCGTTGACAAGCATTCCGCCGTTCCGCTTCATCCCCGCCATGACCTACGACCGTTCGTGGCTCGAAGCAGCCTTCCGCGCAAAATCCCGGGCGAAGCTGCTGTTCTTCCGGGGACACCAGCCGTCGAAGGACGGACGCATCACCACGTCCTGCCTCAGCCAGTGGTGGCCGGCGCCGTTCAGCGTCGGTGGGCTGACCTATCCGACAGCCGAACACTGGATGATGGCCGGCAAGGCGCGCCTGTTCGGCGACGACCAGACGGCAACGCAGATACTGAGCGCAGGCAGCCCAAGGCAGGCCAAGCAGCTCGGACGACAGGTCAGCGGCTTCGATGCGGCGCGATGGGACGCGGAGAAATACCGCATCGTCACCGAGGGGAGTTTTGAGAAATTTCGGCAGCACAAGGCGCTCGGCGCGTTTCTGCTGTCGACCGGCGATCAGGTCCTGGTCGAGGCGAGCCCCGTCGACCGGATCTGGGGCATTGGCCTGGCCGCCGATGACGAGCGTGCCGGCAACCCGCTGTTGTGGCGCGGCGAAAACCTGCTCGGCTTTGCCCTAATGGAGGCACGCGACCGGTTGCGTGGTCGAAAGTAGGGCAGCCTCAGTCGGCGTCGCCGGCTGAACCTTTGCCGCACTGCGCCAGCACCTTGCCTATTGCCGCACTCGACCCCGTCAGCGGAAAGCTGTTCTCGCCATATTTGTCGGCCGAAACCGTGATGTCACCCTTGCCGCGCAGCAGGCCGAGCAGTGGATCGTCTTTGCTCAGCTCAGCCGTGAAGTAATTATACATGGCCTCGAGATCGAGCTTCTTGGTCACGGTCTCGTCACCGCCCTTGAAGATGAAGGAAGCGCTGTTGCCCGGCTCCAGTTGCTGGCCGGCGGTGCCGAGATCGTAGCTCAGCACCGGCTTGTCGAAACAGACCAGCATCAGATGCGCGTCGGCTTTCGGCCCGCCACAGACCGAGGCCGTCAGCACGCTGCCGCCTTCGTCTTCCTCCATCTTGGCGGTCCATTTGCAGGATGCGGCAAAGGCCGGCTGCAAGGTCTGCAGCACGGCCAGAACGGAACTTGCCATGATGAACTTCGCCAATGCGCTTTGCATGATCCCCTCCCACCCCATCGCGACATTCAAGAGGACCATACAGCACAAAAGGCCTGGTGACAGCGGCTTGTCATCGTAGCTCCCCGGCGCGCTCGACTGATCAGGCCTTGGAGACTGGCCTCGACGTCCATGGCGGGTTGGGGGCAAAGCACCTGCCGATCCAGTCGGCGAAGGCGCGAACCTTGGCCGCCTGTCCCTTGGCTGAGGGCATGACGACATACACCGCGCCTTCATCGGCAAGCGTCCAGTCCGCCAGCACCGGCACCAGCCGTCCATCGGCGAGTTCGCGTCCGACCAGCCAGTCGGTGCTCATCATCAGGCCGAGGCCTTGTACGGCGGCTTCGACCAGCACCTCGGCATCGTCGCAAACCATCGGCCCCGAGACTTCGACGCTGACGCGGCGTCCCGAGCTGTCGGTCATTTCCCAGGTCGGAAAGGATTGGAAGCCGGTGAAGCCGAGGCAGGCGTGCTCGGTCAGAACTTCGGGCGCCGCCGGCGTGCCCCTGCGGGCGAGGTAGGAAGGGGCGGCGCAGAGCAGCCGGCGCCGCGTCGCGACCTTGCGCGCCACCAGGCGCGAATCCTCCAGCGCGCCGAGCCGCACGGCGACGTCGAAATTCTCGGTGACGAGATCGGCGAAGCGGTTGGAGAACTCGGCCTCGATGCGCACATCGGGAAATTCGGCGAGGAATTGCGGCAACAGTGGCCCGATCCACATGCGCCCGAACGTACCGGGCAGCGCCAGCCTGAGCAGGCCGCGCGGCCCGCCGCCGGCATGCGCGGAAGCGGCCGCCTCCGCCTCGTCGACCGAGGCGAGGATGGCGCGCACGCGCAACAGGAACTCCGCGCCCGCCTCGGTCAGCGACACGCTGCGCGTCGTGCGGTGAAGCAGCCTGACACCGAGCCGCTCCTCCAGCGATTGCAGGCGGCGCGACAGGATGGTGGCGTCGCGCCCAACCCGTACCGCCGCCCTGGAGAAGGAGCGCGCCTCGGCGATGGCCACGAAGGCCGCCATTTCGGCAAGCGCGGCCGGCTCATAGGATTGCGGCATAATACGCAATACTCAAATGTAAAAACCAAGGATTATCCAGGAATAGCGCAGCAGCTAGCTTCACTCAACCCATCAATCGTCTCACCGGAGTGAAACCATGAAAGCCATCGAACTCAGCCAGCCCAGGCTGGACGCCTTCCGCGCCGCCTCTGTCGCCACCCCCGAGCCGCAGCGCGGCGAGGTGCTGATCCGCCAGCGCGCGGCGAGCCTGAACTTCGTCGATGTCGCGGTGGCGAGCGGCAACTATCCCGGCCCGAGCTTCCCGCTCATTCCCATCGCCGACGGCGCCGGCGAGATCGTCGCGCTCGGCGAGGGCGTCACCAAATACGCCGTCGGCGACCGCGTCGTCGCCCATGCCAAGCCGCGCTGGATCGGCGGCCGGCCGCGTCCTTACGAGATGACGCAGATGCGTGGCGTCTCGCTGCCCGGATCGCTCGCCGAATATGTCGCGCTGCCGGCCAATTCGATCGTGCCGATCCCGGCGTATCTCTCCTTCGAGGCAGCCTCGACGCTGCCGATCGCCGGCACCACCGCATGGAACGCCATCCGCGCCGCCGATATCGGGCCGGGCTCGGTGGTCGTGCTGCTCGGCACCGGCGGTGTCTCGATCGTCACCCTGCAGCTTGCCAAGGCGGCCGGCGCCACCGTCATCATCACCTCCTCGTCGGACGAGAAGCTGGAGCGCGCCAAGGCGCTCGGCGCCGATCACCTGATCAACTACCGCGCGACCCCCGATTGGGACGGCAAGGTGCTGGAACTGACCGACGGCCTCGGCGCCGACCTCGTCGTCGAGACCGGCGGCACCGCCACCTTCGCCCGCGCCGTCAACGCCACGGCGCCTGGCGGCACGCTGTTCACCATCGGCTTCGTCACCGGCGCCGAGGCGACCGTCAACCTGCTGCCGATCATCATCAAGGCGCTGAAGGTGATCGGCAACAACACCGGATCGGTGTCGGACCTCAAGGATGCCACCCGCGCCATCGGCGCCGCCGGGATCGAGCCGGTCGTCGACAAGGTGTTTTCACAGCATGAAGCGTCCGAAGCCTACACCCACATGGCCGCCGGCGGCCTGCACTTCGGCAAGCTGGTGTTTGGCTTGGAGTGGTGAGGGAAGGGAAGGGTGAGGTTTGCGCCTGGCCGCCCCTGCCAGCAGGCCGGGGCGGAGCGGCTGCGGCGCGCCAGGGAGGAGCCGAGGGTGGCGTTTTGTGAGGGAAATTGGCAGTCCTACCCCATCCCAGGCGCGGTCCACCGCGCTGATTCCCACTGGTATTTTCGAGTATTTTGGAAATTCTGCTGGGCATACCAATAAAGTTCGGGCGAATTATTGTCTAGAACAGCAGTGAAATTGCCGCACGCGGCATAAATATTGCTCGCTCTGGACAAGCGGCGGACTGGTAAAATACATAGAACTGCCAAGTGAAGACGCGCGCGCAGAAAAGGCCCAGTTGCCCTTGAAAAAGAACGTCTTCTCATCGGTCGACCTGCCGTCGCATCTGGATCACCGCGCGCGGTTTGCGCTCTGGCAGGACATCCACGTCGCCGAGATATGGTCGGTTGAATATACGATTTCCGAGCGGCTGTCGTTCGAAGCCGCGATCGAAGCCATGCCCGTCGGGCAACTGGTGCTCGGGCAGATGGCTGGCACCATCAGGCATGCCAGCCGCAAGGCGAGCAATATTGCCTCCGACGGCCGTGACGGCTACCTCCTCCTGATCAACAATGGCGATACGATACTCAGCGGCGCCCAGATCGGCCGCGACTATCATGTGGGCAAAGGCGAGGCCGCATTGGTTTCGGCTTCCGAAGCGCTGCAAATGACCGGCGGCGACAAGAATATCTGGGCGAATGTGGTGGTTCCCCGCACCATGCTGGAGAATGCCTTCACGCATGTCGAGGACCGGTTGGCGTTGACCATCGGCGCCGACAATGAGGCCCTCGATATGCTCAAGGGCTATTGCCGGTTTCTGGAAGCAGGTCCCGCCTTGGTCTCGCCCGATCTTGTCACCCATGCCACCGAAACGATCGTCGATCTGATCGGCCTGGCGACCGGTGCGAAAGGCGAAAGCGCCGAGCTGGCTGGGTTGCGTGGCCTGCGCGCTGCAAGACTCCAGGCCATCCTGCAAAAAATGCGGGACAATTTCGCCGATCCCGCCATTTCGGCCCAGAGCGTTGCCCGGCAACTGCGGCTCTCCGTGCGCTACGTCCATGATCTCCTGCAGGAAACCGGGATGAGTTTTGCCGAGCGCATTCTCGAATCGCGCTTGCAGAGAGCCCATAGAATGCTCTCCAACAGGCGCAACGACCAGATGCGGATCAGCGAGATCGCATTGCTCAGCGGCTTCTCCGATGTCTCCTATTTCAATCGCTGCTTCCGCCGCCGCTTCGGCTCGACGCCGAGCGGCGCCAGGTAGTTTCACCGGCCACGAGTCCTGCCAAATGCACGGCGCGAAAATCGACTGCGGCTGAATGGCCACACCGGCCGGGAAAGTGCCGGGGCGCGCTCCACGACAATTCGGGTGCGGTTCAGCCCAAGACGCGGCCCGCGGACAATGCAACACCGGTGTCTCGACAACACTTGGATCGCCGCGGCGCATTTTCCGCGGCGGGGAACGCAACATTTGTGGGGCAGCAACAAACTATGAAAACGATTCTTCTCGCGACAGCCTTCATTCTCGCGCCGGTCGGCATGGCATCCGCTGCGGACCTCAATGAGGCCTTGCCTGTTGCCGCTTACGACTGGTCCGGCCTCTATGCCGGCGTTCACTTCGGTTACGCGGCCGGGAGATCGAATTTCTTTATCGCCGGCGGTGGCTTCGGTGGGGCCACCGACCTCAACCTTCCCCTAGATCCAGACGGTTTTATTGGCGGCGTCCATATCGGCACAAATTACCAAATGGCAAACCGCTTCGTCATCGGCGCCGAGGCTGACCTTACGTATAATAAAGCAGATGCGGTGATACCCCTCGATGCTAACGGCGGTGGTTTCAGTACATTGCTTAGGAGCGAACTCAAATGGTCGGGTGCGGCGCGGCTGCGGGTGGGCTACGCCTTCGATAGGACTTTGCCCTACATCGCTGGCGGCGTGGCCGCGGCAAAGTATGAAGTGACTGCGATCGGCGGCAGCGGCGCCATTCAAATACCATTCCACGATGAGACCCATGTCGGCTGGACGGTTGGAGCCGGCGTCGAGCACGCCTTCACCGACAGATGGATCGCGCGGGTCGAATATCGCTACTCCGACTTCGGCAGCAAGGATCTCTCGATAGCAGCCGGTCTTAACACGGCGACGAGCGTCGATCTCCAGACGCATGATGTCCGGGCCGGCCTTAGCTACAAGTTCTGATCTGACGGCCGAACAATACCCCGCGCCAGCCTTTTGCGCCCGGAACGCAACTCTTCGGGACAGCAGACAGACGATGAAAACCATCCTTCTTGTTACGGCGTTTGTCCTGGCACCTGTCACCATGGCGTCCGCTGCGGACGCCATGGTGGGTCTGCCGGCTGCCGCCACCTACAACTGGTCCGGCGCCTACATTGGCGCGCAGGCCGGATACGCCTGGGGGGATGCAAGGGTCGGGCAGACCTTTGCCCCGGGCAGCTTCGACGACTACGGATGGGGCTACAGTCCGTCGGGTGGCTTCGGCGGCCTGTATGCCGGCTTCAACCATCAGTTCGACGGCGGGTTGGTGCTCGGCATCGAGGGCGACTACAGCTTCGCCAGCGTGAGGGACACCACACTCTACCGAGCGCTCGGCGTCGATGACCCCGCCTTTGGCGGCGAACTCAAGCTGGACTCGGTTGGCTCCATTCGCCTGCGGGCCGGCTACGCGATGGATCGCTGGCTTCCTTTCGTCACCGGCGGTCTGGCAGTGGGGTCGTACAAGCACACCACTGTGGACATTCCGGGCGGTCCTTACGCCGACGTCAAGGACACGATCACGGGATACACGCTGGGCGCCGGCGCCGAGTATGCCGTCACCGACAACTGGATGGTTCGCGGCGAATACCGCTTCGCCGATTTCGGCCGCCACCCGTCCAGGCGTCACTTTATCTCCGATGGCGCCCCGCTCGGCCCCGAAGAGATCGAACTGACGACGCACGATCTTCGCATCGGCATCGCCTATAAATTCTGACGGGAAGTGTCGCCTGGACAGAACCCGCCGCGCCGGGGTGCTTGTCGGCCCGGCCATTCGCCGGCTCAAGCGTTCGAAGCTTGAAAAGCCAACCAATTGGCTTTCGTCCGCTGCGCGGACATCAGCTTTGAGGGCGAGGAACCCTGGACTAATGCCGCGATCCTTCGCGCCCCCTCTCGGGGGAAAATTGGCGGCTGTGTCTTCGACGCGTCTCCTGCAACGCTGACGGACTCCACGTCGCCACACCCCCTCCTTGGACTTCACCAAAATCGCTCCCATATCTTCTTCATGGAGCTTTGAGCGTGACCTTCGCGCGGATGGCCCTTCTTGCCGCAGCCTTCGTCGCCGCGGCCGTGCTTTCTCCCTCCTCATCGGCCGGGAGCGAGAGGGTCGCACTGAGCGTCGCCATCGACGGCGCCATCGGGCCGGCAAGCACCAGGCAGCTCGAGGAAGCGCTTGACGTCGCCGCCAAACGAGACGCCGAAGTCCTCATCCTTCAGCTCGACACGCCGGGCGGTCTGGTCACCTCGATGCGCGAGATGATCGCCGACATCCTGGCTTCTCCGGTACCCGTCATTGGCTATGTCGCGCCGGCCGGCGGTCATGCGGCGAGCGCCGGCACCTACATTCTCTATGCCACCCATGTCGCGGCAATGGCGCCCGGCACCAATCTGGGGGCGGCGACGCCGGTCGAGATGGGCGGGCTGCCGTCGCTTCCGGGCGGCGACAAGGAGAAGGACCAGAAGGACGCCACCGGCCGGCCGGCCGGCGACGCGATGATGGCCAAGGTGACCAATGACGCAGTCGCGCTCATCCGCTCGCTTGCCGAACTGCGCGGGCGCAACGGCGACTGGGGCGAGAAGGCGGTGCGCGAGGCGGCTAGCCTGTCGGCCAACGCGGCGCTGCAGGAGCATGTCATCGACTTCGTCGCCCGCGACACGACCGAACTGCTGCAAAAGGCCGACGGGCGCACCGTCGATGTGGCCGGCAAGAAACAGGTGCTGGCGACCAAGGGCCTGCCGGTCGAGACGCTGGAGCCCGGCTGGTTCATCCGGCTTCTCTCCGTCATCACAGATCCGAACGTCGCCATCATCCTGATGCTGGTCGGCGTCTACGGCATCATCTTCGAGTTCACCAGCCCCGGTGCGGTCGCGCCCGGCGTCGTCGGCACCATCTGCCTCGTGCTCGGCCTCTATGCGCTCAATCTCCTGCCGATCAACTATACCGGCCTTGCCCTGATGCTGCTCGGTGTCGCCTTCCTCGCCGTCGAGGCCTTCAACCCCACCGTGGTTCTTGGGCTCGGCGGCGTGGCCGCCTTCCTGCTCGGCTCCGCCATGCTGCTCAAGGTCGAGGGTCCGGGCTTTGCCATGTCGTGGGCGGTCATCGGCCCGGCCGCCGCGCTGACGCTGGGGCTGGCGCTGCTCACCGGCACCTATGTCTGGGCGGCACGCAGGAACCCGCCGCGCGTTGGCGGCGAGGCCATGCGCGGCCTTCCCGTAGAGATCCTCGACTGGCAGGGCGGCGAGGGCCATGTGCTGGCCCTGGGCGAACGCTGGCGGGCGAGGGCAGACGAATCCGTCGCACCCGGCGACAGCGCAGAGGTGACCGACGTCAGCGACCTCGTGCTGACGGTGCGGCGTCGCGATGCGAGCAACAATGGAGCAATAAAATGATGGTCGGTTACGTGGCCTATCTCATCGTTGCGGTGGCCGTGCTCATCTTCCTGTCGGCGGCCATCCGCATCCTCAGGGAATATCAGCGCGGCGTGGTCTTCACGCTCGGCCGCTTCACGGCGGTCAAGGGTCCCGGCCTCATCATCCTCATCCCCTTCGTCCAGCAGATGGTGCGGGTCGATTTGCGCGTCGTGGTGCAAGACGTGCCGCCGCAGGACGTGATCTCGCGCGACAACGTCTCGGTGAAGGTCAATGCGGTGCTTTATTTCCGCATCGTCGACGCCGAGCGCGCGATCATCCAGGTCGAGGATTTCATGGCCGCCACCAGCCAGCTGGCGCAGACCACGCTGCGCTCGGTGCTCGGCAAGCACGAACTCGACGAGATGCTGGCCGAGCGCGACAAGCTCAACAGCGACATCCAGGAGATCCTCGACCAGCGCACCGACGCCTGGGGCATCAAGGTCTCCAATGTCGAGATCAAGCATGTCGACCTCAACGAGAGCATGATCCGCGCCATCGCCAAGCAGGCCGAGGCCGAACGCCTGCGCCGCGCCAAGGTGATCAACGCCGATGGCGAGCAGCAGGCGGCGGCGAAGCTGGTCGAGGCCGGCCGCATGCTGGCGGCCGAGCCGCAAGCCATGCAGCTGCGCTATTTCGAGGCCCTGCACGACATAGCCGGCGAGCGCTCCTCCACGGTGGTGTTCCCGCTACCGGTGGATTTGCTCGGGCAGTTTTTGAAGGGGCAGGTCGGGGGCGGCGGAGGCGCAGGCCGCTGAGCGCGTAATCCCCGGAAATGGAAGGGATTGTTAGGCACGGCGACGATAGAGGCGGCTTAGGGCGCGGATCGCGTGGACGGATACAGTTGCTTTCCGAAATCCGGATCGGGCAGTTCCATGCAATGCGACTTTGCCGATGTCGGAGAGGCTGATGCCATGTCCTTGAGCACGAAGCCGGAGCGGTGCTTTGTGATCAGCCGGTAGCGGAGAATTCCATCGGCGCTTCTGTTGAGGCCGCTCCGTCGGCTTTAGTTTCGTCACGTGAGATCCCAAGAAGTGCTTTCGCAATTGACTCGATCTCTTCTCGACCTTCGCCATCCGCGCCGCCGACGTTGGACCGGGCTCGGTCGTCGCCCTGCTCGGCACCGGCGGTGTCTCGATCGTCACCCTGCAGCTTGCCAAGGCGGCCGGCGCCACCGTCATCATCACCTCCTCGTCGGACGAGAAGCTGGAGCGCGCCAAGGCGCTCGGCGCCGATCACCTGATCAACTACCGCGCGACCCCGGATTGGGACGGCAAGGTGCTGGAACTGACCGACGGCCTCGGCGCCGACCTCGTCGTCGAGACCGGCGGCACCGCCACCTTCGCCCGCGCCGTCAACGCCACGGCGCCTGACGGCACGCTGTTCACCATCGGCTTCGTCACCGGCGCCGAGGCGACCGTCAACCTGCTGCCGATCATCATCAAGGCGCTGAAGGTGATCGGCAACAACACCGGATCGGTGTCGGACCTCAAGGACTCCACCCGCGCCATCGGCGCCGCCGGGATCGAGCCGGTCGTCGACAAGGTGTTTTCACAGAACGAAGCGGCCGAAGCCTACACCCACATGGCCGCCGGCGGCCGGCATTTCGGCAAGCTGGTGTTCGGGCTGCAGTGGTAGGCGGCTGCTGGAGATTGGCGAACCGGGGCGGGATTCATTTGAGAGACGCCGTCGGGACAGCACCCAATTTGCGCTCCCGCTACCTCAGCGCGCGGGATGCCGCACCCGGTCACGGATGCGACGAAGTAAGCTTGTCTGCGACAAGCGACTGCAAGCGCCACAAGTTGCGATCCCGAATGCCCAAGGCCTCCAATTGCAAGATTGTGTTGTGAAGATATTCGGCGCACGATCCTCCATGGCCACATGCTCTGGCCAAAATGCCCGCCGTCTCATCCAGGGTAAGGCCTCCCATATAGTTGCCTCCCTTTCGGTTGACGACGAAGGCAAGGGCTCGAACGAGCCCTTGAGCTGTCTGAACCTGCACCCAACGGTGAGCGTGGGTGAACGGCTTGCTGGACGGCCGCACCGGCATTTCGCGCCGGACAAGTTTTCCGAGTTGGGCTTCAACCGTATCTTCCGCCATCCGTAGGGCCATTCCCCTGCATTGGCCTCCCCGGTCGAGCCCCATCATCAAGCCTGGCTGGTCGACAGTTCCGCGCCAATCTCGCATGCGAATACAGAACGAACGGTGCCACCCCGGCACTACGCCCGCACGCTCCTCCACGTGCTCCACGGCCGGGTTCCAGAGAAGGGAGCCATAGGCGAAAATCCACACATCCCGTCCATCAGGACGCGTTGCCAACATTTCCCGAACGATGGCGTTCCACTCGGTTTCGGTATTGCGAACCAGATCCGGAGGCGGACCGGTATTCTCAATCGCGCGAATTGTACGCGCGACCAAATCAGCTGTTAGTGCCATCTGGCGTCGCGCTCGCGGCATACCTCTCGAACCCCACGTGAAGTTCAACAAACCTGTGCAGCAATATTACTGCTGCTGCCCATGTTGGAAAACCACTCTTTGGCGAGTCGTCGCGAGCCACCGGGGCCAACCACTCTTGGGCAGAGCTGACTGGCAGTCGGCCCGTCACGGCTCCCAAGCCAATCCGTGACCTAGCGTCGGCGCTTCCGCAGGCGCATATTGCCAGCGGCGACGTTTGCCCCACCTATTTCACCGATGATCCGCCCGCCACGCGATTGCAGGGAGGCAAACCAATGACCGAAGACGAAAGCGCGATCCGGCAGGTGGTCGATGCCTGGATAGCGGCGAGCCGGAAGGGCGATCTGGAGACCGTGCTCTCGCTGATGACCGACGACGTGGTCTTCATGGTTCCCGGCAAGGAACCGTTCGGCAAGGAGGCCTTCGCCGCCGCCTCAAGGGCCATGGGCGAGACGAAGATCGATAGCTCGAGCGAGATCGTCGAACTCAAGCTGCTCGGCGACTGGGCCTATATCCGCAACCGCATCGACATGACGGCAACGCCGCTGGGCGGCGGGCCGGCGCGGCGGTCCGGCTACACGCTCACGCTGCTGCGCAAGGAAGGCGATGGGCGCTGGCGGTTGGCACGGGATGCGAACTTGCTGGCGAGTGTCTGATCTCCCTATGTGAAGGTGTGATTTGCTGAGACGCCGGCGGGACAGCAGCCCCTCTGGCCTGCCGGCCAGAGGGGGCCTCGCGCCTGCCTTAGATCAGCTTCTCCAAGGTAATCGGCAGGTCCCTGATCCGCTTCCCCGTCGCATGGAACACCGCATTGGCGATCGCCGGCGCGATGCCGACGATCGCGAGTTCGCCCACGCCCTTGCCGCCGAGCACCGAGGAATGCAGGTCGGGAATGCCGACCGAGATCACTTCGATATCGGGGATGTCGGCATTGGTCGGCACCAGATAGTCGGCGAGGTTGTTGTTGACGATGCGGCCATGCCTGCGGTCGACGATGCCTTCTTCGAGCAGTGCCTGGCCGATGCCCATGATGATGCCGCCCTTCCACTGGCTTTCGGCCAGTTTCGGGTTGTAGAGCCGGCCCGAATCCAGCGCCGACACCACGCGCGCCACGCGCACCGTGCCGAAATCCTCGTCGACGCGCACTTCGATGAAATGCGCGCACCAGGAGTGGCGCGAATAGTCCCCCTCGGTGTGCGGCACCGAGGTGGCGATGGTGGTGTAGTTCTTGTAGCGATCCTCGGCGCTCGAATTCGCCGGCATGGTGTCGCCGGTGGCTTCGATATGGTTGCGGCCGACGCTCGCCAGCAGTTCCGCAATGGAGACATCGGGACCATCGCCGCGCGGCGACCTGATGCGGCCATTGGCGACGACCAGCGTGTTGGCCTGCAGCGCGTGGAAGGGCGAGCGCGGATCGCTGATCGCCAGCCCGACCAATTGGTCAAGCGCCGATGTCGCCGCCTTGTAGACCGCGCCGGTCATCACGCCGGCCAGCCGCGACCCGCCGGCGACGCCGGCGCGGGGAAAGCGCGAGTCGCCGAGCTTGACCACGACATCGTCGGCCGGCACACCGACCGTTTCGGCCGCTGTCTGCGCCAGGATCGTGTAGGTGCCCTGACCCATGTCGATCGACGAGCTTTCGACCTCGACGGAGCCATCTGCGAGAATGCGCACGATGGCCTCGCCATAGGCGCGCCGCACCGGATAGGTGCCGGCGGCGACGCCCCAGCCGATCAGCTGGTGGCCGTCGCGCATCGAACGCGGCTTCGGCGTGCGCTTCGACCAGCCGAAGCGTTCCGCACCGGCGGCAAAAGCCTCGCGCAACTGCCGGGTCGACCAGGCTTTTTTCGCTTCCGGATCTTGTTCGGCATAGTTCCTGAGCCGGATCTCCAGCGGGTCGATGCCGACCTCATAGGCGAGCTCGTCGATGGCGCATTCGATGCCGAAGGCGCTGGGGTTTTCGCCGGGCGCCCGCTTGGCGCCGGGCACCACCGTGTTCACCCGCACAACATTCTGCTTCGAGGAGAAGCTGGGCGTGGCGTACATGATCGAGGTGACCGAAGCCAGCGGCTCGACCCACATGCCGTCGACCGCGGTCTCGTTGACGCCGCGATGCACGATCGACTGGATCTTGCCGTCACGGCCGGCGCCGATCGTCACCGTCTGGCGGGTCGCGGCGCGGCCGCCATAGGAGGTGAAGTTCTGCGGCCTTGTCAGCACCAGCTTCACCGGCCGTCCGAGCATTTTCGCCGAGGCCGCCGCCACCGCGCTGTGAGCCAGTGCCAGCGCCTTCGAGCCGAAGCCGCCGCCAATATAGGGCGAGACCAGCCGCACATTCTCGAACGGCACGCCGAACCATTCGGCATAGGTGCGCGCCATGCCGTCCAGCCACTGGCTGGGCTCCCAGATGGTGAGCTCTTCGCCCTGCCAGCGCGCGATCAGCCCATGCGGCTCCATCGCCGCCTGGTATTCGCGCTGCGTGTTGTAGGCGGCGCAGATGCGCACCGGTGCGGCGGCGAACGCCGCTTCAGCGTCGCCCCATTCCTTGGTCATGGCATCGATCGGGATGCCGTCGCCGGCCTTGGCATCGCTGAGGTCGACGATGGCCGGCGTCTCGTCATAGCTGACCTCGACCAGGGCCGCCGCGGCGACCGCCTGCTCGAAGGTCTCGGCCACGACGGCAGCTATATGCTGGCCGGAATAGGTGACCGTGCGGGCGAGCGGTGCGTATGTCTTCTGCGTTGGCGGATTGCCCAGCCAGTCCGACGCGCCTTTGATCTCCATGATGGTGTCGGGCGTCAGCACCAGAAGCACGCCCGGCGCGGTCTCAGCGGCCCGTGTGTCGATCGCGCGCACCGTGCCGGCGGCGATGGTGGCCTCGACCATCACCGCATGCGCCAGCCCGTCTAGCTGCTGCTCGAAGGCGTATTTGGCAGCACCGGTGATCTTGGCCGGGCCATCGACGCGCGACAGCCGTCCGCCGACCGCGCCGTCGGAGGCGTCGCCATGTCTCGAATCGGCATGTCTTGTATTGGCATGTCTGATGTTGTGAACGGTCATGCCGTCTCTCCCAGTTTGAGGATGGCGCGCGCGACCACGCGCGGCGCGAGCTCGATCTTGTAGTGGTTGGCGCCATGGTCGACGGCGCCTTCCATGGCGAGCCCGCTCGCCTTGCGCACGGTGTCTTCGTCCAGGACCTTGCCTTTCAGCGCCTCTTCCACGGCGCGCGCCCGCCACGGTTTTGTGGCGACGCCGCCGAGCGCGACGCGCAGGTCGCGGATCGTGCGGCCATCGGCTTCCAGCTCCAGCCCGACCGCGGCACTTGCCGCGGCGAACTCGTAGGACTGGCGGTCACGCACCTTGAGATAGGTCGAGCGCCGCGCGGCGGCCGAACCGGGGATCTCGATGGCGGTGATCATCTCGCTCGGACCAATGTCATGCTCGCGCTCAGGCGTGTCGCCCGGCAGCAGGAAGAAATCGTCGACCTTGAGCACGCGCTGGCCGAGATGAACCGTCGCATCGAAGGCGACAAGCGCGGTGGCGAGGTCGCCGGGATACATGGCGATGCAGGCCTGGCTGGTGCCGAGCACGGCGTGGCCCCGCGTCACGCCACCGATCGCCGAGCAGCCGCTGCCTGGCTCACGCTTGTTGCAGGCGGAAAAGTTCGAGGGATCGCGGAAATAAGGACAGCGCGTGCGCTGCATCAGATTGCCGCCGACGGTCGCCATGTTGCGCAGCTGCGCCGAGGCGGCCTGCCACAGCGCTTCCGAGACGGCGGGAAAATGGCTCTTGATCCCGGCATGGTCGGCGACATGGCTCATTTTCGCCAGCGCGCCGAGCGTGGCGTGAGTTGCATCGACGTTGATCGTGTCCAGCCCCTTGAGATGGGTGATGTCGACGACGGTCTCAGGCTGGGCGACGCCGCATTTGGCGAGGTCGACCAGCGTCGTGCCGCCGGCAAGCAGCATGGCGCCGGGAAGCGCCGCTGCCTTGCGCGCGGCCTCGATGCTGTCGGCGCGAACGTAGGAAAAATCCCTCATGATGCCACCTCCAGGGCCGCCTGGCGCACGGCGGCGACGATGTTCGGATAGGCGCCGCAGCGGCAGAGATTGCCGGCCATGTATTCGCGGATCTCGTCGTCGGAACCGGCATGGCCCTCGCGGATGCAGGCTACCGCCGACATGATCTGTCCGGGCGTGCAATAGCCGCACTGGAAGGCGTCCTGGTCGAGGAAGGCCGCCTGCACGGCACTGAGCGCGCCGTCCTCGCCGGCGAGCCCCTCGATGGTGGTGATTTCGCGGCCTTCGACCTGCGCGGCCAGGGTCAGGCAGGCAAGCACGCGCTCGCCGTCGACATGCACAGTGCAGGCACCACACTGGCCGTGGTCGCAGCCCTTCTTGGTGCCAGTCAGGTCGAGGCGATCACGCAGCGCGTCGAGCAGCGTGACGCGCGGCTCGACCTCGAGTGAGTGATCGCGGCCGTTGATGGTGAGGTGGATGGTGGTCTGGCGGGTCATGGGCGTCTGGCTCCAGTTGCTTGACGCGAGAGGAATGAAGTGGGGCTTGGGCGGCGGAGGGCAAGGGCAGGGGATGCCTCAGTCTTCACACTCTCAGCACGTGACATACCGGCTCCCTTGATTATATGATAAGACTGCTCCACTAAAACGGAGGCGCCTCCGTTTACCTAGGTGGGGGCTTACCCCACGGGGTTCAAGCCCCCATATGTCGACAGTGGAGAAAAAATTGGACGACCAGCAGACAGCGACCGCCCAAGGTGCGCGCGAAGCCGCAGCGCCAAAGCCGCTGCGCGCCGACGCGCAGCGCAACCGCGACCGGCTGGTCGAGGTGGCGGCGACGGCTTTTGCCGAGCAGGGCGTCGATGCTTCGCTGGAGGAGATCGCGCGCCAGGCGGGTGTCGGCATCGGCACGCTCTACCGGCATTTTCCGACCCGCGAGCATCTGGTCGAGGTGGTCTATCGGCGCGAAGTCGAAGCACTCTGCGCGGCCGCCGACGACCTCGCCAGCCACCATCCGGCCGACATGGCGCTTGAACAGTGGATGCAGCGCTTCGTCGACTACATCGCCACCAAGCGCGGCCTGGCGGCCAGTCTGCGCATCCTGTTCAACACCAATTCCGCCGTGTTTTCCGACTTGTCGGGCCGGGTGTCGCTGGCCTTGCGGCAGCTGGTCGAGGCGGCCGCGGCCGAAGGCTCGATCCGCGGCGACGTCGACGCCTCCGACGTGCTGCATGCGCTCGGCGGTATCTACTCGGCCCCCGACACCAAGGACTGGCGCGACCGCTCGCGCCGGCTGGTCAAGCTGCTGATGGACGGATTGCGCTTTGGGGCGGGGAAGAGGTGAGGGGCAGTCCCCTCGGTTTCACGAAACCAGTTTCAGCCCGATCACACCGGCCAGGTGGCCGGTTATCCCTTCGTCTCCACCAGGATCACCAGCGACTCCGGCACCACGCCATCATGAGCCATCGCTTCCGCGGCAGCCTTGCTTTGCATCATGGCCGCGAGCTTATCCATGTCCGGAACGTCCATCATGATCGCCACCCGTTTCGGGTTCTGCGGATCGACGAAGGTGCGGATGTTGGTGATCCCGAGCGAACCGAAAAGCTCCTTGCGCTTGGGTGACGAGAGCCAGTGCTTGGTGTCTTTCGAGATGTTGTGATGGCCAATTACAGTCGGCATGGCATCCTCCCAAGGTGCCGCTGCGGTCGCAATCGCCCGCTTGCTGCGGTCTACCTGCACGAGCCAGTGAGCGCCGTTTCTCCTGGGCTGTCAATTAGCCACTTCTGATGTGTGATGTGCAGTCTCGGGTCGATGGCTTGCCTTTGCTCAGGCCTGCTCTCATCCGCTCCAACCGCCGCCGCCTCCACCTCCGCTACCGCCGAGAGTGGGAATCACAGGCGGCTTTTGTGGTGTCTCCTCGGCCGGCTTCACCACTTTGCTGGTGGTCGCCTTCTTGTATCGGACCACCTTCGGCTGGGGCGCTACGCGAACCACCTTGCGATGTTCCACCGGCGGCGCCGGCTCAAACATCGGCGACACCGAGGTGCAGCCTATGAGCCCGGCCAGAACGCCGGAGAAAATTGTCCCGATGAATGCCTGCTTCAATGCCTTGCCCACCATAGCCTCCATTGTTCAAAACAAGTCCCGACGCGGATTGGCCTCTTCCCAGACCCCCCGGGCCGCTTTGACCAGTTGCATGTCCAGCGAACCGGACGGTAGGGTCTTCGACTTCAGCTCTTGACGCAGCGCGTCCAGGGCCGCCGTTTTTGGCTTCGTGCCGAACTGCGCCAAGCCTTTTTTGGCGTCCGGAAGCTCCTTGCGCAGATCGAGTGCAACTGCGAATGCCAGGAAACGCACAGCAACGGCCTGATCGGCCTTGTCGCCTCTCGCCATCTCCAAGGCCGCGCGATCATAGGCGCCCGAGTAATCACCGCGCGCGGTCGCCAGTTCAAACAGTCTTTGTGCTTCCTCGAGATTTCGCTCCACCCCTACGCCGTCGCGATACATGCGCCCAAGGCTTGCCGGAGCGTAGGGTTGGCCAAGATCGGTGGCCTGCTGGAACAGCGCTTGCGCCGCTTTCGGATCCTTGTCGATGCCCTGGCCGGCGAGGTAATTGCGGCCGAGCAGGTTCATCGAATACATGTCCTGGCGCTGCACGCCCGCTTGCAGGAAGGCGACGGCGCGGGCCGGATCGGCAGGCACCCCATTGCGGCCCTCGGTGAAGATCGCGGCAAGATCGTTCATGGCATAGGTGTGCCCCATGGCCGCCGCCTTGAGCAGCAGGTCGAGGCCCTTGGCCGTATCGCGGTTAACGCCGTAGCCGTTGAACAGAGCGCGGCCCCACGAGGTCATTCCGTAGGGATCGCCCTTGTCGGCGGCAGCCTTGTAGAGAGCGTTGGCCTGGGTGCGGTCGATGGCCGTTCCGGTTCCCGTTGCGTTGAGATAGCCGAGTTCGAAGACAGCGCGCACATGCCCCTTCTTGGCGGCGTCCTCGATCGCTGTCTTGGCCTCGGCGACCTTGCCGGCCGCAAGCAGCGCGC
Organism: Mesorhizobium sp. P3_A2; assembly: GCF_056403115.1. Classification (NCBI taxonomy): domain Bacteria; kingdom Pseudomonadati; phylum Pseudomonadota; class Alphaproteobacteria; order Hyphomicrobiales; family Phyllobacteriaceae; genus Mesorhizobium; species Mesorhizobium sp. P3_A2. The sequence continues at coordinate 77,274 of NZ_JBFUGC010000007.1, read as the reverse complement.
GGCCGAGCTCGTAGCGGAAGCGGGCGACATCGGGATAGGTTTTCACCGCGGCCTCGCAGGCCGCAACCGCACCGGCGCCGATCTCGTTCGGCAGCAGGCCGGGCACCACCCCTTGCAGGTCGAGAGGCTCGCCGGCGGCGGTATCGCAAGCATCGACCGTCGGCGACAGTTTCATCGTCGCGGGCTTCGACGAAGTGCTGTCGGCGCGGATTTCAAAACCGACCACGATCGGCGCGGTGGTGCCGATCTGCGGCTCGTAGCGAAGATGGTCGACCTCGCCGGCCAACAGGCTCGATTGCGGCGAAAGCGTCCGATCCGGCAGTGACAGCGTTCCTGTTGCCGGATATCCGGAAACCTTCAGGCTGACCGCCGGATCGTCGGTCGGGAAATCCAGGTTGAGCGCGACCGGTCCGACGCCGACGGGAATATCGAGCTTGCGGTTCTCGATCGCTTCGGCGGCGCCGGTGATGTGGATGCCGCGCTCCAGCACCTTTTGTTTCTGCTCGGCCTCGAGCGAAGCCATGATCTGCTGGCCGGCGGCGCCTTCGCCGCTCTTGACGCGAAACACCAATATGCCTTGGCTGCCGCCGCCCCAATTGTCATGCGTGGCATAGGCGAGCATATCCACCTCGTCCTGCGTGGCGGCCCCTTTGGGTACATCCATCTGCAGGCGCGGCAGGTCCTTGCCCGCAATCGGTTCGCCCACCGCGACGTCCTTGCCGTCCAGCATCAGGCGGCCCATTGCGGGCGGCCTTTCGATGCTGACGGTTATAGCGCCGCCATCGACATCGACCGGCTCCGGCAGGCCGAGAGCGACAGGGCCGACCCCCGACAGCACCACCTTCTCCAGCACTGGCGGCAGCGAAGGCCGGTTGCTGCGGCGCACCAGCACAACGTCGTCGATCAGCGAGGAATTTTCCCAAGGCACCTGCATGCCGTTGGTGGCCTGCACGACATCGCGGCGCACCGCCGACATGACCGTGCGGATCTCCTGGTTCGGCGCCAGCGCGCGCCGTGAAAAGGCCGATGAAAACGGGCTGAGATCGCCGCTGCCGTCATAGGCGACGGCGCCCGGTTCGGTGGCAAAGGCAATCAGCGTGTTGAGCGAGCTGCGCACCTGCGCCAGCCCGGTGTTGCCGGCGGTGACGAGCTGGTCACGCAGCCAGTAATTGTTGCGCGGGAAGGGGTTGTTGCGACAGGCATCGAGGATGATCACCTGGATCTTAGACTTCGAGCGCATCTGCTCCAGTACATCGTTGAGCTTGATGGCCTGGACCTCGATATCGGCCGCTTTCTTCAGCGAGGCGTCGACCGGTATCAGGAAATTTTCGCCGCCGATCTGAAAGCCGTGCCCGGAATAGTAGACGACGGCGAGATCGGCGCCGTCGATAGCGGCCAGATAGTCCCGGAACTGGCCTTCGAATTGCTGCTTGGTGAGGTTCTCGGCGACGAAAACCTCGAAGCCCGCCAGCCGGAACGTGGCCGACACGTCCTCGGCATCCTTCGCCGGGTTCTTGAGTGCCGGGATGTCACGATATTCGGAATTGCCGATGACGAGGGCGACCCTTCGATCAGCGCAGGCCTCAAAGGTCGTGAGGCTGACGAGGATGAAGGCCGCGATGAATCCGCAAAGTCGGAGCATGGCAAAACCCCTGGCCGCTGCCTGACGCCGACGAGAACACACCGCTTGCGGCATCAAGGCCCGTTGATCGTATGCAACCTGCCACAGGATAAAGTGAAAGGCCCGTCACCGCCAGACCATGGCAGGCGATTTCTTTCGGCGCTGACTGACCGTGGTGGCAGTAGCACGCGCTTCAAGAGCGGGTATGTGACAAGTCTCACAGTCACATCAACGTGGTGAATGCGCCGTCCGACACCAGGGATTGGTGAGCTGCGGCAGGATGCGATGGTCAAACTTCGAGGCAAACCTTGCCGAAATGCTTTTGCGCTTCGTAGTGCCTGAAGGCAGCGGCGATGTCCTGCAGTGGAAAGCTGCTGTCTATGACGGGCTTCAGGCGGTTGACCTCTATCGCCCGGATCATGTCTTCCTGGTCGGCCCTGCTGCCGATGGAAATCCCGCTGATGCGGATCTGGTTGGAAAACAGCGCCGGGATCGAAACCTCGGCCGCAAAGCCGGTCAGCACGCCGATGAGAGCGATGTGGCCGGCTGTCCGGCAGGCCGCTATCGACTGCGCCAGTGTCTCGGGTCCGCCGACCTCGATCACCTGGTCGACACCGCGTCCGTCCGTCAAATCCCTCGCCTTGCCGCCCCAGTCGGGCACAGCCTTGTAGTTGATGACGTTGTCGGCGCCGAGGCGTCTCAGCTTCTCCAGCTTCTCTTCGTCGGACGAGGTGGCGATGACCCGGGCGCCGGCAGCCTTGGCAAATTGCAGCGCGAACAGCGACACGCTGCCGGTGCCAAGGATCAGCACCGTGTCGCCGGGTTTCACCTTGCCGCACGTCACCAGGCCTCGCCAGGCGGTGACGCAGGTGCAGGTGAGCGTTGCCGCCTCGGCATGCGTATAGCCCGCCGGCGCCTTGGTGAAGGCCTGCGCCGGCATGCACACATATTCGCTGGCGAAGCCGTCGAAACTGTCTCCCGGAATGTCGCGCCTTGTGTCTGATGTCATGTCGCCGCCCAGCCACCCGGGATAGAAGGTGCTGACGACGTGGTCTCCGGGCTTGAACGCATTGACGTCGTCGCCGACGGAAATCACTTCGCCGGCGCCGTCCGACAGCGGCACGCGGCCGTCTGCGAGCGGCACCTTGCCTTGCACGGCGAAATCGTCGCGCATATTGAGCGAGCAGGCGCGGATCCTGACCAGCATTTCGCCCGGCCCAGGCCGAGGCTGATCCTCCTCGACCAGGTCGAGCTTGTCCAACCCGCCCGGCGCTCTCAGCCTGACCAGCTTCATTGTCTTTCTCCGACGTGCGGGGCGTTAGAATGCGGTGCTATTGCCGGACCGGCCGGCCGGAAATCACGCGCAGCCAAGGCGCCAGATGAAAGGCGCTCATCAAGAGATACATCACCGGCATGCTGGTGAGCAGGGAGGCATTGGCGCCCAGGCACGACATCACGCCGTCGCCAGTGTGAATGTAGGTAAGCAACGCCATCGCAGCGAAAGTCGGCGCCGCGGCGAGGCACAGCCAGTCGGCGATGCCGAGCGGCGCCGCGCCAGTGGATTGAGGGATCTCGCTGCCAGCGCCAATGCCGATGTCGCTCATGGGTCTCATCCTCTATGATCAATGGCTGGGACTTGGCTCCTCGCCCTGCGGAGGCGAGGAAATCCAAGCTGGATAGCCCTTACTTGCCGTCCTTGTCGCGGAACGCGGCTTCGCCGGCGGCGGCCACCGCTTCCCATGTCTTGTCGGGCGCGGCGTCGTAATTGTCGTGCCAGTTCCACCAGCTGTAGAGCTCGGTCTGGGGATAGCCTTCGGGCGAGTCTTCCCAGACTTCCTGGCGGCCGAGCGGCGTGGCGTCGAGATAGCTCCAGACGGTTCCCATCTGCTCGTCGCCGCGGCTGTTGATGAAATAGGTGCGATACACCTTCTTGCCGTCCTGGATGAAGACGTTGTGGCCGTGCCATTCGTCGACGCCGAAATCCTTGTCGAAGCTGTCGGTGATTGTGTACCAGGGCATCTCCCAGCCCATCCGCTGCTTCAGGCTGGCAATGTCGGCCTGCGGCGCGCGCGAGGCATAGGCCAGCGTGGTGTTGCGGGCGTTGAGATGGGCGAGATGGCCAACCTGGTCGGCGCCGAGCGAACAGCCGCGGCAGGCATGTTCGGGCCAGCCATAGACGCCGGGCTCATAGAAGGCGCGGTAGACGATCAACTGCCGGCGGCCCTCGAACAGGTCGAGCAGGCTTGCCTTGCCGTTGGGGCCTTCGAAGACATAGGCCTTATCCACTTCCATCCACGGCATGCGCCGACGCTCGGCCGAGAGCGCATCCCTGGCGCGCATCGTCGCCTTTTCCTTCACCAGCATCTTTTCGCGCTCGGCTTCCCATTCCTGCCGTGAAACGATTGGCGGGGTCTTCATTGCCACATGCTTGGTCATTGCTCGTCTCCATTGTCTGTCATTGAGCCGTTGCGGCGTGTCTGCTGATCGTGAGGTAGGGTAGGGCCGCGAGGCGGCGAGGGCGGAGTTACAAATGTGACGGGATTTGACGGAGGCCCACCGCAGCAGGGATGGCGGGGCCGCGCAGTGTGCTCAAGGTCCTCGGAAGCAGGCATTGTCAGTTATCTCCAATGAGAAGCTTAAAAATACCATCTGAGATGCTCAGGCTAGCGACTGCCGATATTGGCGTCAACGCCGGCCGCAGTGTCTCCTGCCAGCCCAGATGGCCAGGTTGCCGCCCCGGCTTGCTGCTTGGCGGCGGTGACTTAAGTTAGGGCCATGACCAGCGGGGTGGGAGTTACAAGTGTGACGGGATTTGAATGGACTCGCTGATCACCGCGGCAGGGCTGGCGCTGGCCGCGGGTGATCCGCTTGCCGCACTCGACCGCGTCGCCTTGCGCGAGGATGCTCCGGCGCTGGCGCTGCGCGGCATCGCCATGGCGCAGCTCGGCGATCTCGATCGCGCCAAGCTGTTGCTGCGGCGGGCCGGCCGCGCCTTCGGCCCGAAAGAGGCGGTGGCGCGCGCCAGATGCGTCGTCGCCGAAGCCGAGATCGCGCTGGTCTCACGCGACCTCGGCTGGCCGGCCAAAGCGCTCGATGCGGCGCGGGCGACATTGGAAAAGCATGGCGACCGGCTGAACGCCGCGCATGCCGGCCATCTCAAGGTGCGCCGCCTGCTGCTGATCGGTCGCCTCGACGAGGCTGAAGACGTGCTGGCCGGGCTCGATCCGGCGCCGCTTCCGCCGGCCTCACGCGCCGCGCATGAACTCGCCGTTGCCGGCATCGCCATGCGCCGTCTCAAGACGAAAGCCGCGCGCGCAGCCCTTGAATGGGCGCGCCACGCCGCCCGCCGGGCCGGCATTCCGGGTCTTATGGCGGAGGTCGACAGCGCCTTCCTGTCACTCGACACGCCGGCGGCCCGGCTGATCGCCAATGGCGAAGAGCGCCCGCTGCTGCTCGAGGAGGTCGAGGCGCTGCAGGCGTCGTCGGCGCTGGTCGTCGATACGTTCCGCTATGTCGTGCGCAAGCAGGAAACCACGGTCTCGCTGGCAACGCGCCCGGTGCTGTTTGCACTGGTGCGAACACTTGCCGAAGCCTGGCCGGCGGATGTGTCGAGGGCAACGCTGATTGCACGCGCCTTTGGCGGCAGGCACGTCGATGAATCGCATCGTGCCAGGCTGCGGGTCGAGATCGGCCGGCTGCGCGCCGAATTGCGGCCGCTGGCCGGCATCGAGGCGACGAGCGAAGGTTTTGCGCTGGCGCCGCGCCAGGCAGGCGTGGTGGCGGTGCTGGCGCGGCCGATCGAGGAGCGGCACGCGGTGGTGCTGGCCTTCCTGGCCGATGGTGAAGCCTGGGCAAGCTCGGCGCTGGCGCTGGCGCTCGGCGCCGGCCAGCGCAGCGTACAGCGAGCGCTTGAGCAGCTGGCCGAGGCCGGCAAGGTGCAGTCGTTCGGTCATGGTCGCGCGCGCCGCTGGATGACGCCGCCGGTGGCGGGTTTCACGACCACCTTGTTACTCCCGGCACCGCTGCCAAACGGCTAGGAAGGTTCCGTGACCGTGATCGAGGACCAGGACATGAAACATTCAACCGCCGAAATCCTGCGCGAATACGGGCCCTTTCCTGATGTCGACATCGTGCATGGCGTGAGCTTTGACGGGCAAAATGTCTGGTTTGCCACGGGAGAGAAGCTGACCGCCTTCGATCCGGCAAACGGTGAAACAAAACGCTCGATCGATGTCGCGGCCCATGCCGGCACCGCCTATGACGGCCGGCATCTGTTCCAGCTCGCCGGAGATCGCATCCAGAAGATCGACCCCGACACTGGCAAGGTGTTGGCCACCATTCCGGCGCCCGGCGGCGGTCGCGATTCCGGAATGACCTGGGCCGAGGGCACGCTGTGGGTCGGGCAGAACCGGGAGCGCAAGATCCATCAGATCGATCCCGAGACCGGGAAAATCCTGCGCACCATCGAATCCAACCGCTTCGTCACCGGGGTGACCTGGGTGGATGGCGAACTGTGGCACGGCACCTGGGAGGGTGACCACAGCGACGTGCGCCGCGTCGACCCGCAAACCGGAAAGGTGCTGGAACGGCTCGACATGCCGGCCGGCGTGGGCGTGTCGGGGCTCGAATCCGACGGCGGCGACCGCTTCTTCTGCGGCGGCGGCCCCGGCGGCATGGTGCGAGCGGTGCGCCGGCCGAGATAGGCAGGCAGCTTGTCCTATGCTGCGGAACGTTCAGCCGAGATCAAATCCCGGAGCCGTCGAGTTGCTGGGCGTCTTCGCCGGCCCAGGGGGCCGGCATGGAAGCCCGGCTGAGATTGGCCGTCGGAAGCGGCATCCAGCATTTCAATTCGGGTTCAGGATATTCGATCACGCGTCCCGGAGACGAATCTGACGAGCGCCAACCTTCTGAACCGAACTGGTCGGCGCGCGACCAGTAGGCGAGGTCGACCTCGGCCGGCCCCTGTTCAGACGGCCTCACGGTGACCAGGATGCGGCTGCCGTCCTTGGGCGCGCTCGCCATATGCCGCCAGCGATCGGGTTCGTCCATTTCATGTCCTCCTGCGGTCTGCAATCAGGCTGAATAGTCGCTTCGTGGCCGAGGCCGGTCAACCGATCTTTGTGTGGGACAGATCTATCGTTGGCGGCTAATCTGGCCCGGGCGCAGTCCTGATATATGCGATGAAGAGTGAAGAGTTGCTGCCCACGCGGCGCTTCCTGCGGAGAGGCTGCTACCGTGCAGCCGCTGAGCGATGCCAACCTGCCAGCTGATCGACCTCGGCGGTTCGAGCCAGGGAGGAAAATATGTCGATCAAGGTGATCGGGACGGGCTTTGGCCGCACCGGAACGGATTCGATGCGCGAAGCGCTGACTATCCTCGGCCTGGGCCCCTGCCATCACATGTCCGAAGTCATCGCCAAGGAGGAGCAGAAGCGGCTCTGGCGCGCACTGGCGAAGGGTGCTGCGCCTGACTGGAGCGAGCTGTTTGCCGGCTATGCCTCCTGCATGGACTGGCCATCGGCGCATTATTGGCGCCAGCTGATCGAAGTCTATCCCGACGCCTCGGTCATCCTCACCTGGCGCTCGCCGGACAGCTGGTGGCAGAGTTTCGAGAAGACCATCCTGGCCGGCATCAGCCAGCTCCAGGATCAGGAGGCGCTGGGCATTTCCCTGATCGCCAAGCAGGTCTTCGGCGGCAAGGCGCATGATCGCGCGACCGCGATCGCCCTCTATGAAGCCAACGTCGCCGCGGTCATGGCGACAGTTCCGCCGGAGCGGCTGCTGGTCCATAAACTGGGCGACGGCTGGGAGACCCTGTGCGCGCATCTGCGCGTTCCAGTGCCCGACCGGCCCTATCCCAACCGCAACGACACCAGGGAATTTCAGGCGCAATTTGGGCTGAACCGGCGGTGCTGAGCAAGGTCGGCGGCTCTAATATTCCTGAGCCGTCGGCCGAAACAGAATCTCGTTGATGTCGACCTCGTCGGGCTGGCTCATCGCGAATACCACCGTTCGGGCGAAGGAATCGGCCGGTATGGCCACCCGGTCGTAGAGCGCGCGCACGCCTTGGGCGACATCGGCTTCGGTGACGCTGTCCGGCAATTCCGTCGCCACGGCACCAGGCGATATGATGGTGGTGCGGATGTTGTAGGGCTTGACCTCCTGGCGCAGTCCTTCCGAGATGACGCGCACCGCATGCTTGGTGGCGGCATAGACCGCGCCGCCCGGCCCGACTTTGTGGCCGGCGACCGACGAGACGTTGATGATGTGGCCGCTCTTCTGCGTCTTCATGTGCGGCAGGGCAGCGGCGATGCCATAGAGGACGCCCTTGATGTTGACGTCGATCATCCGGTCCCAGTCCTCGACCTTGCCGCGCTCCAGCGGTGAATGCGGCATCAGGCCGGCATTGTTGATGATGACGTCGATGCGGCCATGCGTCTTGACCGCATGGTCGACGAGACGACGGACCTGACCGACATCGGTTACGTCGGTCTGCAGGATGCCGTCCTTGCCGAGCGAAAGCTCACCTGCCAGCGCCTGTAGGCGGTCGATCCGTCGGGCGCCCAGCACCAGTTTCGCGCCTTCATTGGCCAGCAGCCGCGCGGCGGCTTCGCCCAGACCGCTGCTGGCGCCGGTGATGACGACGACCTTGTTCTCGATACCTTGCGTCATGACTTTGCCCTTCTGATTTTCGTCGCGATCAGCGATCGATCCTTGCCGCCTGTTGCGGGGAATAGCGCTCTCCCTGCACGGTAATCGACGAGACCGCGCTTGCGATGTTGGCAAGATCATCCGTCGTCAGCCCAACTGCTGCCGATCCGATGTTCTCTTCGAGGCGGTTGAGCTTCGTCGTGCCGGGGATCGGGACGATCCAGGGCTTTTGCGCCAGCAGCCAGGCGAGCGCGACCTGCGCCGGGGTCACCTTCTTCTTGGCCGCGATGACGCCGATGGCATCGACCAGAGCCTGGTTCGCCAGCCTGGCCTCCGCCGAAAAGCGCGGCACGGTGTTGCGGAAGTCGCTGCTGTCGAACGTCGTGTCGGCGCTGATGGCGCCGGTGAGAAAGCCCTTGCCCAGCGGGCTGAACGGCACGAAGCCGATACCCAGTTCTTCGAGGACAGGCAGGATCGCCTCCTCGGGTTCTCGCCACCACAGCGAGTATTCGCTTTGAAGGGCGGCGACCGGCTGCACCGCATGCGCGCGTCGGATGTTGCGCACGCCGGCCTCCGACAGGCCGAAATGCTTGACCTTGCCCTGTTGGATCAGGTTCTTCACCGCGCCCGCCACATCTTCGATTGGCACGGCGGGATCGACGCGGTGCTGGTAGAGGAGGTCGATATGATCGGTGCGCAGCCGCTTGAGCGAGGCCTCGACGACGTCGCGTATATGCTCCGGCCTGCTGTCCATGCCGCTATGTCCGGCAGTGCCTGCAATGTCGATGCCGAATTTGGTGGCGATCACCACCTGGTCGCGGATCGGCTGCAGCGCCTCGCCGACTACCTCTTCGTTCTTGAACGGTCCATAGACTTCGGCTGTGTCGAAGAAGGTGATGCCGCGCTCGAACGCCGCGCGGATCAGGCGAACCGCATCCGCCGTCTCCATCGGCGCCCCGTAGGACTGGCTCATTCCCATGCAGCCCAATCCGATGGCTGAGACTTCGAGGCCGTTTGTTCCAAGTGTGCGCTTTTGCATTGTCATTGTCCTTGTTTCTCGGCGTCGGCCTGCTCGAAGACGTTCCGGGCAATGCCGATCGCAGTGGCTGCCGTCGGCCATCCGGAGTAGAAGGCGAGATGGGTGATGGCTTCGATGAGTTCGTCGCGGGTCACGCCGTTGTCGAGCGCCCGCTTCATGTGCCCCGGCATTTCATTGATCCGGTAACCTGAGATCAGGCTGGCGACGGCGATGAGGCTGCGGTCACGCGGCGAAAGGCCGGGGCGCTTCCAGACATCGCCGAACAGCACCTCGTCGGTGTATCTGCCGAGGGCAGGGGCGATGTCGGAGAATGGGTTCTTGGGAGATGCGCCGGTTATGATGGATTGACCTCGCTGCGAGCCGCTTCGCTTGATGTCCATGGATTTGTTCCTTCTCGATGCCGGCGGGAGATGGCCGCCGTCTTTGCCCCGCCTTGGACTGCCCGATTTGTGATGGAGCCTATTTAGGGCCTGCGATTATCCACGATTAGGTGCAATATCCGGCATGTACCTATGAGGAGAGCTCATCAATGCCGCGCGACAATCTGAATGAGCTCACCGCCTTCCTCGCCGTCGCGCGCGAGCGGAGTTTCACCAAGGCTGCGGCCAAGCTCGGAGTCTCGCAATCGGCGCTCAGCCACACGTTGCGCGCACTGGAGGAGCGGCTTGGCGTGCGGCTTCTGACCCGCACCACGCGCAGTGTGTCGCCGACCGAGGCCGGCGAGCGCCTGGTCAGCACGATAGGCCCGAGGCTGGACGAGATCGAAGCCGAACTCGCGGCGCTCGGCGAACTGCGCGAAAGACCCGGCGGCACCATCCGCATCACCGCCGGCGAGCATTCGGCGGATGCGATCCTTTGGCCGGCCTTGGCGAAGTTCCTGCCCGATTATCCCGACATCAGGGTCGAAATCATCGTTGACTATGGCCTGACCGATATCGTTGCCGAGCGCTATGATGCCGGTGTGCGGCTTGGCGAACAGGTGGCGCGCGACATGATCGCCGTGCGCATCGGCCCCGACATGTGCATGGCGGTGGTGGGGTCGCCAGCTTACTTCGCCACGCGGCCGAAGCCGCGCACGCCGCAGGACCTGACGACCCACAATTGCATCAATCTGCGCCTGCCGACCTATGGCGGACTCTACGCCTGGGAATTCGAAAAGGCCGGACGCGAATTGAAGGTGCGCGTTGAGGGCCAGTTGGTCTTCAACACGGCGGCACTGCGCCTGAATGCCGTGCTGGCGGGGCTTGGCCTTGCCTATCTGCCGGAGGATCAGGTGACGGCTCAACTGGCCGACGGTCGGCTGATGCGGGTACTGTCCGACTGGTGCCCGCCCTTTCCCGGCTACCATCTCTATTACCCCAGCCGCCGCCAGGCGACGCCTGCCTTCTCGCTGCTTGTCGATGCGCTGCGCCATCGCGGCTGAGCCACACGCGTCGGCATGCCTTCGGCGAAACAATCGCATCCTTCTCGGACGCTGCAGCCAAGCCGGTGCGTTAGCGCGGGGTGCCGGGCCGCAACAGGAATTCGAACCCGGCATGTGAACGGGCTCACATGCCGCGCTTGCAAGGAACGGTATGGGACGTCCGGCCTTACAGGGGGATTCGGATGACGCTAGCCGATCTGTCTTTCTATCTGTTCACCATTTTCAACGGCTTGCGCGTGGTTTCTTACCTGCCGCAGATCGTGCGGGTTGCGCAGGACAAGCATGGCGCGACGGCGATTTCCTACGCGACCTGGCTGTTGTGGACAGCCGCCAACGCCACGACCGGGCTCTATGCCCATATCAATCTCAACGATCCCGCGCTGGCGGCGATCAACTGGCTGAACGCCGCCTGCTACGCCCTGGTCATCGCACTCACGGCACACAAACGTCATCGCGCACGCCCTCGGGTTGAGGAGTCCGCAACCCGGCCGGAATCGTCCGCAATGATGGTAGACAATGCCTGCTGAAGATCAGCGCAGCCGGATTGCGCTTTCGCGACTATGTTCAGACATGCACGGTGCCATGCGACAGCTCGCCCTCGTCGCTCGAGATGAGGAAAGCGGCGGCAAGCATGCCGACATAGAGCAACCCGACCATGCACACCACATAGATGCCCGGAACAGGGCCGAGCTGCGCCACGCGCGCGGCATCGAGAAATGACGCACCGAATCCGATCGGCGATCCTTCGCGCTGCAGGCTGGGCGTCGTGATTTTCAGCACCCAGGCCAGCGTCAGGATCGTGTACATAAAAATGTAGTTGCGGCGCAGCCGGCGTACCAAAGCCGCGCGCTGCGAGATCAGAAAGCGTGGCGAACGCAGGCCTTCGCCGACGATGGCCAGCCAATTGGAGGCGTAGTCAGGCTGCGGCGAGAAGATCTGCGCGAAATAATAGCGCTCGAATTGGCGCACCCTGGCCCGGTAGACGTCGAAGAAGCGATAGCGCCGCGCCTCGATCCACAGAAGCAGCGTTATCAACAGCATGGCGAACAGCAGCACGCCGTGATGGGCGCTCGGTGTCGACAGCGAGACAGAGAGCATGGCCGCGACGACGGTGATCGCCCAGTTGCTGGTGCGGTCCAGACGGTCGCGCCAGCCGGCCATGCGGGCGATTTCGGCGCGGTGGAAATGTGACATGGTGGTCGCGAGTTCCGATGAGGTGAGCTTCAGCGCGAACGCATCGGAGGCCCGCGGCGCTGCTGCCGCTTCGGCTGGCTTCACAGTCTGGACCTGGGACATCCCTTTGCCATGCGCCTCCCAACGCCATGGCCGGCCGAAACGACGCCGGCCACTCCCCGAAAACCACAACGCGCGGTCGGCTGAAACGTTCCAGCCTCTTTCCTTGGAGGGGTTTATGCGCTCAGCCATACCCGCTCGGCTACGCGATCGAATGTGGCGCGCTAATGCCCGCTTCCCGCGACCTTTTGTCGGCGAGACCTGACAGCTTCCCGCAGTTCGTGCTCGCCGGTGTGAGCATTTCGAAAAATGGCCACAACCATCACCGCCAGGATTTCGGCGTCCGGGTCCAAGGGGTTGAGATGTTCATCCGCGCAGACCTGATCGAACACGCGTTCGCAAATAGCCAGATCGTGAGGGCTGAGGCAGGTGCGATTGAAACGCCGACGCAGCATTTGTGCGAATCTTTCAGGGCCCGCCGCGCTGCGGCGGGCTTTTACCGACGAATCGCTGAGGCGATGGAATGCTCCAGCGATAATACCGTCGAAGGTATATTGCGGTGAGTTTACTCGTTTCCTGACGATTGAATTGTCAGCAATCCCAAAATTTCTGCGCACTCGCGAGCTTTATACTGACCGATGTTCATCAACTGGTAGTAATCCTGCCGCTTGTTTTCCGGGATATGAAAGCCGCGCCTGAAATCGGCCGCCTCCTTCGGAGTTCGAGTGCAGCCGATTTTACTGGCTGTTACTTTCAAACTTGCCAGTGAGCATCCGATCCTGGCCGCAATATCCTTCAACGGCTCGTTGTTGACGTATCCGTCAAGAATTATCTTGCGACGGGCTTCGCTGTTGAGCTTTGCGTTCATCTACAGGGTCTCCCCAACTACGCTTCCACAATGCTCAATTCTATATGCAGCGGGCTGAAGAGTGTCGTTAGCGTCGCATCCAGAAACTTATCTCGGAATGCATTTCTTGCTGTTACTCACCGCGATCGCCGGCTCTGTCGACGCGAGTTCCGCCGTAGTTGGCAGGGTTGCGGCTGTGGTCATCGACGGCTGGATCTGGCTGGTCTGTCGATATCGGCCTCAAAGTCTTGCCAGATGCCCGAGGTACACCACATGATTGAAAAGGGGCATGGGGCATACCCGAATCGGATATGGTACCACGCGATGGACGCTAAAAAGCCAGACGAGGCACCTGCGAGGCAGCCGCCGGAGCGTGATCGACGTCGTTGGCCGCGCGAAGCTCAACCTCACAACGAGTCAGCTTCGCCACTCGCGCCGGCGCTCGAGCCTTTGTCCTTTTCAACGCTCGAACTGGCGCCAGAGGATCAATTCGCCGCCTGGCAAGCGCATATGGCGCCGCTTGTCGAGGTCAAGTTGCCGGATGACAAATCGCCGGACGATGGCTTTCCCGCCGACCACACGGTCTGGAACCTCGGTGGCATGCTGATCGTTCAGCAGCGCGCAGCGGCACACAGTTACACGCGTTCTGCCGCAAAACTCCGGTCCAGTTCGATCGATCACTGGTGCATCGTCTTGCCCCATACTGGCCGGTCATGGACGGAGGTCGATCGCCGCGTTGCAGAAAGCCAGCCGGGCAAATTGGAGATCAGATCGCTCGGCTACCCGTTTCGCGGGAGGGCAACGGACTCTGAAAGTCTCCTTCTCTATATGCCGCGTGATTTGTTCGCCGATGCGGCGGCAAGCCTCGACGCGAAGAACAATTCAATTCTGTCCGGCAACTTTGCCAACCTCCTGGTCGGCTACATCAATAGCATAGAGGCAAGACTGCGCAGCCTCACGGCTGACGATCTGCCTCGCATCGTACACGCAACGCGCAGCATGATCATCGCCTGCCTCGGGCCTGCGGCGGAACATGCTGCCGCCGCCGAACAACTGGCGAATGTTGCGCTGATGGAGCGGGCGCGCAGATACGTCCACCAGAATCTGGATGCGGCTCATCTGACGCCGGATTCAATGTGCCGGGCGCTCGGCGTCTCGCGTTCCCGTCTCTATCAGTTGTTCGAACCAAGCGGTGGTGTTCTCCATTACATCCAAAGCCGCCGGCTTCTGGCAGCGCATATTGCGCTCAGCAATCCGCTGGACAGCCGGCGAATTGTTGAAATTGCCGAGGCCTTCGGGTTTAGTTCAGCGGCCAATTTCAGCCGGGCATTCAGCAAGGAATTCGGTTACAGCCCCCGCGAAGGCCGCAGCACGGTGGTGTTGCCGCGCCCGGCCCACTCTGCTTCGCATGCCGAACACCAGAAGGCCTCTTCCTTTGAAGGTTGGCTCAAAGCGCTCGGAAATTGAAACAGGATCGGCGATGTTGAGATGGGCAGGTTCAGGCAGGCTCGCCGGGGGCGGCCAGGCCACGCCGCCTCATGGACCAGAATATTCGTGTCGCGTCGACCGCGCATCATCATACAGCCAATTGCGATTTATTAACCAACTGTGACTGTTCGTCGTTATCGACAGTTTGCCGCCAATCACGGCGGAGCATACATTGCAGCTACGCAGCATGTGGAACTTGTTAAGACTTCGAGTTGAAAGTTTGCCAAGCTTGGCAGTTATGCTATTTCTGGACTGGGGGACGCGAATTTGCACCGCCTATGGAGGTGGCACTTGCACCCAGAGGCATCAGGCGTCGGGACGGATAGTGAGGGGCCTTCCTCAAGCGATGCTCCACGTGCCGGCGAAGCGCTTCTTGCTGACCTTTTGGCAAACACGACCGAACTTTTGTCGTTCTATGACCGCGACTTCTGTCTGACGCACTACGCAACCAAGCTCAAAGGCGTGTACGGAGGCGTGGTAGCGCCGGGTGCCGCCGTTTGGGAGATCTACCCGAGCTTCCTCGATGCGAGGTATCGCGACGAATTTCTTCGTGTGTTCCACGGCGGTACCCCGGCAAACATCGACTTGCCGCGATCATCGGACGAAGTGCCCCGTTCCGTTTTCGTCTTCGCCACCGCGAATGGTGTGGGAATCATCGAGACAAGGGGGCACGGGGAGCGGAGCGCGGCGGAGGAGCAGGAGCATGTAACTCTGCTCCATCACGCGACGCACGACGTGCTGACAGGACTGCAGAATCGGCGGCGATTCGGCGAGCGGCTACAGCAGGCGCTGGCGGCCATCGGCGAAGCAAAGCCGAAAGCCGCCCTGCTGCAAATCGACCTCGACGATTTCAAAGCGGTCAACGACACGCTCGGTCATGGAGCAGGCGACACGCTTCTTCAACTCGCGGCGGGTCGAATCCGCGACGCACTGCAGGACGGCGAATCCGCATACCGGTATGCCGGCGATGAGTTCGCCGTCATCCAATTGGGAAAGGATCAGCCAGCGGAAGCCGAGCGCCTAGCAGGATCGCTGGTCGACGCGTTCAAGGAGCCGTTCGTCATCAACGGCATTCCCGTCTTCGTCGGCTCGAGTATCGGAATTGCTTTCGGGCCGGAGCACGGGACCGATGGCGAGCAGTTGATGAAAGCCGCGGACATTGCTCTTTACGCGGCCAAGACGGACGGACGCGGTTGCGCTCGAACGTTCAACCGTTCGATGCTGCTCTTGCTCGAGCAACGCGAGAATCTGAGGCGCAACCTTAGAACCGCGCTGGAGCGGGGCGAGCTTTATCTGGAGTATCAGCCCCTCATTCGGTCTCCCGCGTCGGTGATCGGTTTCGAAGCGCTACTGCGGTGGCGGCACCCCGAGATCGGAATCATTCCACCCGGCGTGTTCATACCGATCGCCGAGTCGGACGGTCTGATGGACGAGATTGGACGATGGGTGCTCGAGGAAGCCTGTCGCCAGGCATTGACGTGGCCCTCCTCGCTGACGATCGCAGTGAACCTGTCGCCGGCTCAGTTCCTCAGCGGTTCGCTGACGGATACTGTCGCTCAGGTCATTGACGCAGTTGGAATCCGAGCCGACCGACTTGAACTTGAGATAACCGAGACGGTTCTTCTCGAGAAGACGATCGACAATATCGACACGTTAAACACTCTGAACGTCTTGGGAATACGAATATCGCTCGACGATTTTGGAACGTACTACTCATCGTTGAGCTACCTTAAGAACTTTCCCTTCGACACGTTGAAGATAGATCAGTACTTCATTGCGGACCTGGAGACCGATCTCAAAAGCCAGACCATCGTGCGATCGATTATAAATCTGGCACACGGCCTGGGAATAAGCGTCACCGCCGAGGGGGTCGAGACGTCGGCACAGGCGCTGTGGCTGATCAAGGAGAATTGTGATTGCCTGCAAGGCAATTTCCTGGGACGCCCGCTCGGAGCCGAGGCAACCAGAAATTTCATCAGACGGTCCCCGCTGAGGGTGGTGCGAGCGATGGAGGAATCAAATCGGGCGGTTTAGAGTGATTTGATAGAACACGGACCCTAAGTATTTGTTTTTACACAAATCTGGACGGAAAGCCGCTACGCACGTTCCTGGAATTGCTTTGCACCTTGCACCCTTTGTTAACGGTGAAGTGGAGATTTGTAGAAACGATCGAGGCAGATACCGCTCAACTCTTCGAGTCGGTGCAAGAGTGGCTCGTCACGGCGCGCGGCGAAATTTTCGTTGCGGAGGCCATCGCCCAACCAGGGCTCAATGCTGATGGAATAAGGGAGGATGCCTATGGGACCTGTTCATCATGAGCTGGCTGGCGAGCCGACTTTTGCGCCCATGATCCAGATCGACATGGAAATCAAGGCTTTCGTCTCAGCCTGGAGACACTGCGATTATGTCTCGTCATACATGGCCCGGATGATCAGTCAAAACAGATCAGACTCGGTCCGGCATTCAAATCTCTTTTCCTCTGCCCTCAATGAATTGCTGGAAGTCGCCTTTCGTACGCGCCATGCCGGTGGTGAACTGGCATGCAGGGTGTCCCGCCACGGCGCGACGGACAGGATCGAACTGACGTTCCCATGCGTGCCAGAGGAGCGCCAATTCTATGAAGAAGCCGTGTCACGCGTCGCAGGAACAGAGGCCAGGGAGCGATACCTCAATTCGGTGTCTGGGGATGTCGCGCCCAGCCGGGAGGTCGTGCTCCTGGAACTGGCTGTCGACTACATCGCGGCACTCAGGGTGGAGGAAGCCGATGGTGATGCAATCAAGCTTGTCGTGGATCTCCCGCTTGAGGGCCTGCAACATTGAGCCCTTACGACCTCCTCCCGCGCTTCAAGGCGCAATATGACGCCAACAACCAGGAGTTCTCCATATCCGGGGTGGTCCGGCCGCAGGCAATCGATGAGCTTGGGCCCAGCATAGCATTGCTCCGCGATGCGATCGGCCGTGTGCGCGGCGTTCTCTACGTCAATGTCAGACGCCTGACGCAGATGAACAACGCCGCGTTTCACGCCTTTTCGAGGATCCTCATCGACGCCTGTCGCGCTCGGCCCGATCTCAAATTCGTCGTCATCACGTCAAGCGTCGTCGGATGGACCTCGCGAAAATTCGGTCGCTTGAGCGGAATCGAGCCGAACATCACGGTCGAGGAGTATGACAGCGAATTCTATCCGGGACAGGGCTTCCTCGAGGAAGGCGGGTTCGTTCCGATCCTGCGTTCACAGACGAAGATGACCTGGCGCCACGAGCGCGCAATCTTGCCGCGACACGGCATGAGGCAGGGGATCGTCATGGCCGACATCTGTTGCGGGATCGGCGATTTCGCCGTGCTCGTGCAGAAGGAGTTCCAGCCATCGCGGATCGTCGCCCTCGACCACTCCATATCGAGCCTGAACTATGCTCGACAGGTGATGCGGGAGTTCGATATCCGGGGCATCGAATATACCTATGGCGATGCGTCGGAGATGCTGCTCGACGAGGCGCAGTTCGACCTGGTGACCTGCCGGCATTCCCTTCAGATATTCAATCGGCCTGAACTCATCCTCAAAGAACTCTACCGCATATGCAAGCCGGGCGGGCGGGTCTACATCACCAACGAGAAGAATTCGCATTGCCTCGGCGAGCCGCGCGCCGAAAGCATCCGTTGGACCTACAACGAGGTGGCGAAGCTGTTCGGGCATTTCGAGATGGACGTCGAGCTTGGGCCGAAGAGCCGGCGATACCTGATGGAAGCAGGATTCGAAGACATCCGTGTGGAGACCTTCATGGTCACTAACCTGGACGGCGATCCGCAGGATTTCGCCGATGTCATTGCGGCATGGGCGGATGTCTATGCGGGCGATATGGCGACCAGGCGCGGCGATGGACCGGAGTTCGTCGCACAGTTCCGGCAGGGTTTCGAGGACCACATTTTCGCTGCGCTCCACCCCAAAGGTTATGCGGGTTGGCCGATCTGGGTCGCATCGGGGCTACGGCCGCAATGAAAGCCGACAATGAGCCTACACCGCGCTTCGGCCTGCGCTCCTTTCGAGCGAAATTCGTGTTGGTCGTTGGCGGCGCCGTCCTGTTCGACCTCCTGCTGAGCGGTGGCCTGGCCCTTTGGAACGTTCAGAAGCTGTCGCGCGACGCAACATCGGAAGTCGGTGAGGGCCTGACGACCGCAAACCAGGAATACATTCGTTCCTATGCCGAATCGACAGCGTTGAGCGTCGATCTGCTGCTCGATCGGGTTCACGGCGACGTCAAGGCGCTGGCTGGCGTACTGCAGGCCCAGATCAACGAACCGACGAGGCAGCAAGAGGTCGGAGCGACGCTTTCGCATGAAGCGCCCGGCTCCGTGAAGGTGGTCTACGACGCGCAGGGCGATTGGGCGCAGAACCTGCCGGGCGCGCCTTCCGTGGTCAGTGTCTGGGGCTACCTGCTGGGCGCCGACCACGCTCCGCTGCCGGGCGTTCAGAAGGAAATAGATGACAGTACCGTGATCGATCTCGTCGCGCCGACTCTCATGGCCAGCGGGTCGTCCAAACTGCAAATGTACTATATTGGTCCAAAAGAACGGCCGATCTTCAGGACGGTGCCGTATACGAACCAGGCGCAGACCTTCGACAAGCTTTATCCAGGCCACAACAAGGCGGAGTTCTGGGAGTTCTTTTTTCCGGGAATCTATGGTTCATGGCAGCAATGGGCCAGGGATCCGGCCTCGCGTCCGGTCCCTGACGATATCACCCAGACAGCGCCTTACACCGATGCAATCACGGGAAAGCTGATCGTCAGCTTTTTCCACCCGCTGTGGACGCGCGATCACACCGGTATCGCCGGTACGGCCGGGGCAGACATCACTCTCGATCAGCTCGCGGAAGTCGTCGAAAGGGTGAAGATCGCTGAAACCGGGTTCGGCTTCCTCACCATGTCGACTGGCAATGTGGTGGCGATCAATCCGTCGGGCCAGGCGATCATCGGCCTGACTTCATCAAGCGACGCGGGCACGCAGGGCGTCACCGGCCTGGAGCGGTCCCTGCGGGGAAGTACGCAGCCGGCGATCGCGTCGCTGCCTCTTGGCCAGAACAATGACGGTGTCATTCAGCATATCATGCTCGACAACAAGGGCGAACGCGTACCCTACATTGTTGTCCTCAAGCGACTGAAGCCGACCAATCTGTGGAGTTCGGGACCGATCAAGTCCGAAACGATGTCGGTCGGGATCGTCGTTCCCGAACGGGAGATCTACGCGTCCCTGTTTGCCGCGCAGAAGAGCATTTCGCGCGCAACCAATCGTATCCTGCTCTTTCAGATCGGTGCGATCATCGTTTCGCTTCTGATTGTTTTCGCGGCCGTGCTCGGAATTTCGAAGCGGATCACCGCGGGCCTCAGGGCGCTTGCCAGTGCCGCCCAGCGGCTCCAGACCAAGGACTATTCAGTCCGCGTCAGCATTCCGACGCGCGACGAGGTTGGAGCCGCTGGCATCGCTTTCAACCGCATGGCCGAGCAGATCAGCTTCCACACGGAAAACCTCGAGCAACTCGTCGACGAACGAACCAGAGAGCTCGGCGACGCCAATCAGGAGATCTCCGCTCTCAACGAAAAGCTGCAGGACGAGAACGTCCGCCTCGGCGCCGAGCTCGCGGTTGCCAAGCAGATCCAGTTGATGGTCCTGCCGAAACCATTCGAACTCGAAGCGATTCCGGGGCTGGAGATCGCAGCCTACATGCGGCCGGCCGACGAGGTCGGCGGTGACTATTACGACGTCCTGCAGAACGGATCACGGATCAAGATTGGCATCGGCGACGTGACCGGTCATGGTCTCGAGAGCGGCGTGCTGATGCTGATGGTCCAATCCGTTGCACGCGCGCTGCAGGAGACCGACGAAGCGGATCCGCACCAGTTTCTGGACCGGCTGAACAGAGCGATCTACAAGAACATCGAGCGGACGGACACCGGCAAGCATCTCTCGCTGGCCTTTCTTGACTTCGAGGACGAGCGGGTAACGCTATCCGGCCAGCATGAGGACGTTCTCGTCGTGCGTGCGCACGGGGAGGTCGAACGCATCGATACGCTTGATCTGGGTATGCCGGTTGGTCTGGAGAATGACATCTCGAAGTTCATCGACACGCGTGACATCCAGTTCGAGAGTGGCGACGTGATCGTGCTGCACACCGACGGCGTGACCGAGGCGGAGGATCAGGACAAAAGGCTATTCGGGTTCGAGCGCCTCTGCCAGAGCGCAAAAAAACGTTACGGCGGGAGCGCCGAGGACATCAAGACCGGGATCATCGAGGATCTGATGGCCCATATCGGAGTCCAGAAGATCCATGACGACATCACCCTCGTGATCATAAGGCACACATAGCAATGACAACGCTGTTCGGGACCCCTGACATTGCAATCGGGATGAAGGAGAGCGTCAGTCGCGTTCGGCTGTTCGACGGACCTCTCGACTTGAGTTGGCGTCATTGTGCCACCACCTCGGACTTCATCGCCGATCTTTTCGCGTTGCGCTTCCGGTCGTCCCGCAATGACTACATCGAAGTGCGGCACAGCATCGGATATCTGGTCAACGAGTTAATCGAGAACGCCGTCAAGTTTCGCGCACCGGGCGAGATCGTGATCGAGGCGTCGATGGACTCGGAGTGCTTCAGGCTCAAGGTGTCGAATGACGTCGATGGTAAAAACGCCTCGGAGTTCAGAAACCTCCTGGCGGACATCACGGTTGGCGACCCCAGAGACCTGCTGATACAGCGAATTGAAGCGAATGCCGCGAGCCCCGACGTGTCACGCTCCGGACTCGGATTGCTGACGTTGATGAGCGACTATGGCGCACGCCTGGCCTGGATATTCAGCTCCGCCGACGAAAGCGATCGGATTTGCCTGGAAACCTATGCTTCCATCCCGATCTCGCAAACGCACAACTAGAAGAAACGAAGCCAGGTCATGGAAATCAAGACAGACGACTACCGCGTGTGGAACGAAGGAAGCGATATCTTCTTCGACGGCGCAATGCGGCTTGCCAGTGCCGAGGCCGGTGCGCCCATCACGGCTTTGGCGACCAGTGTTCTTGCCTCAAACCCCGCTTCCATTACACTCAATCTGAAGGACCTTCACTTTCTCAACTCTTCCGGCATCAACCTGCTGGCGAAATTTACCATCGAGGTACGCAAGCATCCCGATGTTCGACTCGTCGTGCGTGGAACGCCCGACATACCCTGGCAATCGAAATCACTGCCGAACCTGAAGAAGCTGCATCCCGCCCTGGTGCTGTTGATGGACTAAGGTCTGTTGGTCTTCAGGCCTGAAGACCAACAGACCTTAACTGGGTCGCCCGAATTTGGCCAAGCGACCGCATGAGCCAGCGGCAATCCTGGGCAGCATCGGCCAGTCGGTGCGAGAGCGCCGCACGGAGGGCGAGATATGTACGCCAGGACAAGTATCTGGATGCGAAGCTAACGACATTCCGGCCTCGTCCGTAGATGTTCGCGATCGTCCGGCGGGGGCTCGGCACAGGCGGCAGACGTCCAGATAGCTGGGGTGTCGCTGCCTGTGCCGACAACGCCCCCCGCTACGCGGTCAAAGGTGTCCGTCTTGAGTAAGCGTAGCAAGGTCAGCGGCCGCCGGCTGGAGTTCATTCCGCCGCAGATCCCGACTCTGGTCAAGCAACCGCCCGAAGATGAGGGATGGGTTCACGAGGTCAAGTTCGACGGCTACAGGACGCAGCTCATCATCGATCAAGGCGGCGTGCGTCTTTTCAGTAAGAACGGCCATGACTGGACGGCAAAATACTGGCCCATCGCGTTGGCAGTCGAGCTGCCATGCAGGGCTGCCATTCTCGACGGCGAGGTCATTGTAGCCGGTGGGCAGGGCGCTCCC
Source organism: Mesorhizobium sp. P3_A2 (assembly GCF_056403115.1). Taxonomy (NCBI): domain Bacteria; kingdom Pseudomonadati; phylum Pseudomonadota; class Alphaproteobacteria; order Hyphomicrobiales; family Phyllobacteriaceae; genus Mesorhizobium; species Mesorhizobium sp. P3_A2. The sequence continues at coordinate 55,101 of NZ_JBFUGC010000007.1, read as the reverse complement.
GATTACCCTGCGCTGGAAGCCGCGATCTGGAATGAGCCGAGCCGGCTGGTGTTCGTGGCGTTCGACATCCTCCATCTCGATGGTCGCAATCTTGCCCCCTTGCCCCTGCTGCAGCGCAAGCACGCGCTGTGGCAACTGGTTGAGCCTGGCGCCGGCAAGATCCGGTACAGCGAGCATTTCGACGGCGATGCGCTGGCGATCCTTCGCGCCATCGACAAGATGGGGCTTGAGGGCATCATCTCGAAGCGCGCCGACAGCCGCTACCGGAGCGGACCGTCGACCACATGGCTGAAGGCCAGATATTTCGAGGAAGGCGATTTCCGAATTGCCGAGCGTCATTCGCCAGCCTGGCACGGCTCCAATGGCCCTGATGGCCACGCTTGACGGCGAGAGACGGTAAATCGGCAGCGCTGATCGCAGCTCGGGACCGCCAGTTAGCTCTTGTTGTCCACACCCGCTTTCGCGGCGGCCGATACCAGCTGGATCGCGGGCCGCTCGCTGGGAGCTCCGCTCTTGGCGACGACGACGCGGTCGCGTCCTTCGCCTTTGGCAGCGTAGAGCGCGTGGTCGGCGGCATTGGTGATTTCTGCCCAACCCGACCCATGCTCGGGGTAGGCGGCGACACCGAACGAGACCGTCACGGTGCCCAGCGTGCGGCCGCGATGCGTCAGGTGAAGCTGCCTGATTGCCTGGCGCAGTGCTTCCGCTCGCTCGGCGCCTTCCTCGAGCGAGCATCCCGGCATGACGATGGCGAATTCCTCCCCGCCGTAGCGCGACACCACGTCGCTTTCGCGCGCGTGCTCGATCAATGTGGCGGCGACTTGTTTCAGCACGAGGTCGCCGGCTTCGTGACCGAACGTGTCGTTGAACTGTTTGAAATGATCGACGTCCAGCATGAGGATCGTCAGCGGCTGGGCCGAGCGCTCCATCCGGCGCAGTTCGCGGCTGCTCGTTTCCTCGAGATAGCGCCGGTTGAACAGGCCGGTGTTCGGATCGCGGATCGATTGCTGCCGCAACGTCTCACGCAGGCGCAGATTGGCCAGCGCCAATGCCAGCGTGTCGACGACGCCGCGCAGGATCTGCTGCCTTTCAGCCAGCCACTGCGGCTTCTCGGCTGCGTTCGGTTCGCACAGATGCAGGATGCCGAGCGTCTCGCCTTGCGCCGCCAGCGGCATGCAGACGTAGCCCTTCTTGCCATTCTCGGTGATATGGGCGCAGCGCGGCGTCAGCATGCCCGGGCCGGCGACATGCTCCTGGCCGCGCCGCAGCGCCCAGCAGTCTTCCGGCGCAAATTGCGTGGCGCTCGACCGGACGTCGCCCCAATGCGCCATCTCCTCGACCAGATTGCGCGAGGCGCTGGTCAAATGCACGGTTCCGCTCAAGCCGCCGAGGAACTCGGTCATGGCCGTCCCGACCACTGAAAAAGCCTCGGGGAAGGTCACGCAGGCCTGCAGCAGCTCGCCAAGTTTGACCAGGCGGGTGGTGGTTTCCGACTTCTCGTGCAGTTCGCGGTTAAGCACCGCCAGCTGATCGGCACGCTCGTTGACGACCCCTTCGGCGCGGCGCAACTCGCTGATGTCGTTGAGGGTGAGGACCAGACCGCCGTCGGATCGGCTGAGTGGGCTGCAGCTGGCGATAACCGGCAGATCAGATCCATCGGATTTGGTCAAGCGCACCTCGCGCTGGTGCTGGCGGCCGGTGGCCAAGGCCTGCTCGACAGGCGACGCGCCGCCGGCGAACTCACCACCTCTCGAATCACGCATTGTCATCACCGAGGCCCAATCCTGCCCGACGATCTTGTCGGCGCGCCGTCCGATCATCGTCGCCGCCGCCGGATTGACGCTGGCGACGCGGCCATCGGCGTCCAGCACGGCAATGCCTTCGGCCGCCGTCTCGACGATATCCTCGATGTGAGCCTTTGCGGAGGCAAGCTGGTCGGCCATCGTGTTGAAGCCAAGCGCCAACTGCCCGAACTCATCCTTGCGGGTGTGATCTATGCGCGTCATGGCATCGCCTTTTGCCAGCGATTGCATGCCTCGCATCATGTCGGAAAGGCCGGCGCCGAAACGGCTGAGCAGCATCCATGCAAATCCGGCCGCGATCAGCATGGCGGCCGCCGCGCTGAGCCCGACCAGCCAGAGCATGGCGTTGGTGCGCTGTTCGGCGGCATGCAGGACGGGATCATATTCCAGCAGCACGGCGCCGATGATCGTATCCTCGGGATATTCGATCGGCACCGCGAGTATGGCGTTGACTTCCTCCGGGTCGACGAATTTGCGCGGGACGCCGTCTTCCAGCGTCTGGCCAATTTCATTACCGGGATCGTGTTCGAACTTTTCGCCGATCTTGTGCTCTTCGTCGGCGGCATGGGCGACGACAATCTTGTTGCGATCGAGGATCAGGAAGTCCCGACGCATGCGGCGATGCTGGTGCTCCATGAATTGCTTGAGTGCGTCAGGCCGCTCGAACAGCGAAGGCGTCCCGTCGGACGGCTTGAAGACAATGGTATCGGCCAGTTCACGCGCGACATTTGTCGCTTCGGTCAGTCCCAGATATTTGGCCGCCGCGATCTGCGTGAAGATGGCGACGCCGCCGACCAGCCCGATCAAGGCCGCGGCGCTCACCATGCTGAGGATGATCTGGCTTCTAATGCGCATGACACGAATCCGCCGCGGATACCGGCGTCCTATGCGCGGGATCGAGCCTGTATTTCATTGTCTGTGTTTATTACCAAATGCTTATCAACGTGCTAACGGCGAGCCCCCCGTCGAACGCGATCAAAGACGGGCGATTGCCGGCTTGTCAGCCGATGGCATGCCGAGGCCGCTCCTACCCGAAGCGGCCTCTTCGTGGGACTACCGCAGCCTTGCCGACCGTGGAAAATCCACCACCTCCGCCACCGGCCGTGTGTACTGGGCCGCAACGATCGCCTCGATCAACAGGTCGAGCGCCGCAAGGACCTCGCTGCTCGTTTCATCGTCGCCGCGCAGATAGTGGCCGGCCCGCTCCAGATGCAGCCGGGCGGCGGCAAAGTCGCTTTTCATTAGCTTCTCCTTATTGCCCGCCGTGCGCCGACCATGTGCGACTCGCTTTACCCGAAAGCAAACATCCACAGCCCCATTTGAATCGAATTGTCGTGACCTCGCCGGATGTGCTGGATGGGGAGAAACCTGTACGACTTATGTCGGTTGCTGCCGTTGTTCCGACAGGAAGAGATCGCAGCCTCCGCCGCCTTGCTTCAAAGTTTTTCCAGATCGGTTATTCTTCGTCGCTCACGAGGTCACGATGAGCTTCAGCGCAAAACCCCTCGACGAAAGCACCTGGCCGCATTTCGCCGCCCTGGTCGAACGGCACAATGGCGTCTGGGGCGGCTGCTGGTGCATGGCCTTCCACGCCAAAGGCGTCGGCGCTGCCGGGAACCGCGCTGAGAAGGAGGCCCGGGTCCGCGAGGGCCATGCACATGCGGCGCTCGTTTTCGACGGCGCGGCGTGTGTGGGCTGGTGCCAGTTCGGCCCGACGCAGGAGCTGCCGCGCATAAAGCACCGGCGCGCCTATGAGGAAGGGCTGACGAGCCTACCGGACTGGCGCATCACCTGCTTCTTCTCCGACAAGGCCTATCGCGGCAAGGGGGTGGCTGCGGCAGCACTTGCCGGCGCGCTCGCCGAGATCGCCCGCCTCGGCGGCGGCACTGTGGAAAGCTATCCCGAAGACGCGGAGGGGCGCTCGGTCGCTGGCGCCTTCCTGCACAATGGCACGCTGGCGATGTTTGAACGCCAAGGTTTTCAGCGCGCCCGCAAGATCGGCAAGCATCGTTGGGTGGTCGCACGGACGGTGGAGGCCGGCGGCGCCTGATAGCTTGATTCACCAAGCCGTCTCCTCGGATGCGCTTAATATGATTTGATACTAATATGATTGCCGCATCAGCAGATTTCGACGACTTCGGCGGGCGCCGATGCCATTGCTGATGATGTGCAAGGCAATTTGAGAAGGGACGATTGGCAAACAGGGAGGACACATGGGATGGCGGCCTATCTTATTGCCGATGTCGATGTCACCGACGCGGCCGTATTCGATCAATACAGGCGTGAGGTTCCGGCCACCGAGGAGCGCTACGGCGGCCGCTATCTCGCGCGCGGCGGCGCGACCAAGGTGTTCGAGGGCGACTGGCACCCGCACCGCCTCGTCATCATCGAATTTCCCGACATGGCATCGCTTTCGGCCTGGTATGACTCGCCGGAATACGAGCGTTTGAAGGAGATCCGCTTTCGCAGCGCCAGGACACGCATCCTGGCAGTCGAAGGGATCGCGTTGTCGCCGACCTAGGCCGTGATCTGTCGCGCTGGGAGGAATGTGGCGGAGCGATCTGCCGCGCTTACTTGCCGTCGAAGAACGCGTGGATTGCTGCTTCCAGCGTCTCGATGAGGTCGGCATTGCGGGTGCTGCCGGCCCAGATCAAGGCATTGAGCCGCATGTCCTTGTTGAGGAAGTTCACCTTCCTCGTTTCCAGCAGATATTGCACCACATCATAGTGCCGCCCCTTGATCGCCTCGATGAGCGCGCTATTGCGGCCGGTCTTGTCGGCCGCATTGACATCGGCGCCGTGTTCGACGAGCAGCTTTACGATCTCCAGATGCCCGGTCCTTGCCGCCTCGATCAGCGCCGTCCGGCCATAGTAGTCGGCGCGCGCGTCGATATCGATGTCGGGGTGCTTGATCAGCGCCGTTACGGCGGCGTGGTGTCCCTTGGCCGCGGCGAGGCTGAGCGGCGTGCTCTTCCATTTGTTCCTGGAATTCACGTCGATCTGCGGATGCGAAATCAGCGCTTCGAGCACCGGGCCGCGGGCGTTGTGGGCCGCCAGATGCAACGCCGACCAGCCGCCTTCATCCGTCTGGTTGATGTCAGCTCCCGCCGCCAGCTCGGCGCGGAGGGTCTCGATGTCGCCTTTCTCCGCGGCCCCCAACAGGGTCGACCAGCCTCTCGCGTCCTCGGCTTCCAGGCCCACTGCAACTGCCTCCGTGAACAGACTTGGCAAGGAAGCACGCCGGCCTGGCCGGCGTGCGGTATCTTCGGCCAGAAGCCTTTCATAATCGCATGCATGGGGCAAACAGATTCCCGCGCTGCCAGGGCAGAAACCGGGGACTTCAAGCCGGCTGCAGCCGCTCCCGGCCGGGCTGCGGCGGGAAGGCGATGGCGATGCCAGCGGCACCCAGGCCAACTAGCGCCGAGCCGATGAACAGCCAGGAATAGCTGGCATAGGCGTCGAAGATCATGCCGCCGGCGAGCGGCCCGAACGACATGCCGAGGCTGGACAGCAGGGTGGCGGCGCCAAGCACCGTACCGATGATGCGCGGCCCGAAATAGTCGCGCGCCAGCACGGCATAGAGCGGCATGACGCCGCCATAGGTGGCGCCGAAGATGGTGGCCAGGAGATAGAACTGTTCGAGATTGCCGACGGCGAGGTAGGCGGCGATCACCACCGCCTGGATGGCGAGGCCCACGATCAGCACCGGCTTGGCGCCCAGCCTGTCGCCGAGCACGCCGTAGAGCACGCGCCCGCCAAGGCCGGCAAGGCCCTCGACGCTGTAGATCGACACGGCGGCCATGGGCGCTACGCCGCACGACATGGCATAGCTCACCATGTGGAAGATCGGCCCGGAATGCGCCGCGCAGCAGGCGAAGAAGGTCATGCCCAGCACCAGGAATTGCGGCGAACGCAACGCTTGGCCGACGCTCATTCCGGGATCGGCGGCAGGTGCCGGCGCACTGCCATCCGCTGCCGCGACCGCCACCGACGGCTGTCGCACCAGGAAAACGGCCGGCAGCAAAAGCACCCAGGCCATGATGCCGATGTCGAACATCGCGGTGCGCCAGTCATAGGCCGTGATCAGCCAGCGCGCGAAGGGCGAGATGGTCATCGGCGCCACGCCCATGCCGGCGGAGACCAGCGACACGGCAAGGCTGCGGTGGGTGTCGAACCAGGCGGTGGTCAACGCGATCATCGGCGCGAAGAAGGCGCTGGCCGCCAGCCCGACGATGACGCCGTAGCTCAGCTGGAAGACCAGCAGTGACGTCGCCCGGCTCGCCACCACCAGCGAAAGGCCAAGCAGCATCGCGCCGGCAAAGACGACGGGGCGGGCGCCGACGCGATCATAGATGGCGCCCCAGGCAAAGCCGCCGGCGCCCATCACCAGAAAGTTCAGCGTCATGGCGCTCGAAATACCGGTGCGCGACCAGTTGGTGTCGAGCGCCATCGGCTCGAGAAAGATCGCCAGCGAAAACATCGCGCCGAGCGCAACACAGGTCATCAACGCGCCCGCCGCGACGATGACCCAACGATAGGAATTTGTTCATGGTCTTCTCCCGAAATCGGTTCGATGCGGCACGACTTTTTCCAGCTCCGTTGCGCCGCTTGCGTCCGAAGGACGTTGGTGGGATTTCGAATCCGACAATCCGGTTGCATTTTTTATCCGGTTTGCGCGGAAGTCCATCCGGATGTCGTGAAAGCAGGCGGCGCGGGGCAAAGCCGTCTGACAGGATCAGGTCGCGATGCAACAAAAATGCCATGCCGAATTGACGAGGCGCTTCTCGACTATAGTTTGCGATCTTCAAACAGGAGATATCGCTCATGGAGTTGCATCGCGGCCGCCTCATCGACCATATCCAGCTGGTGGTCAGGGACCTCAAGGCGAGCCGGCGCTTCTACGAAGCGGTGTTCAAGGTGCTCGGTGTTCCGATCGGCGGCGAGGCCGAGGACTATTTCTGGGCCGACGAATTGTTTATCTCCAGCCTCGACAGCCGGGCGGCGAGGGGGCAACTGACCGGGCGCCATCATTTGGCGTTCCAGGCCAGGGACAACGCCATGGTCGATGCTTTCTACAAGGCGGGCTTGGCTGTCGGCGGCACCGACAATGGCGCGCCGGGCGAGCGGCCCTACCATCCCGGCTACTACGCCGCCTTCTTGCTCGACCCCGACGGCAACAACATCGAGGCGGTGTTCCACGGCCCCGCGAAGCGCAGCGCTGCTTCGGTCGAGATCAATTTCTAGAGCAGTTCCAGGAAAGCTCCCAGCGGGTCTCGCCCGGAATTCTCTTGAAAACAAGGAGTTGCAGCGGTTCACCGATTCAATCGTTGAATCAGATCAAGCCGGGGCGTAACGGTTCACCACCATGCCACAGGCATAGGCTTTCGAGCCGACGAGGCGCAGTTTTCTGAAGCCGCCCTGATCAAATATCCGCTCGCCGTCGCCGAGCGCCGCCGGATTGATGAACAGCTGGAACTCATCGACCAGCCCCGCCGCAATCAGCGCCGAGGCAAAGCCGGCACCGCCGAACACCGCCATGTCGCCGCCGCCCTCGGCTTTCAGCGCCTTGACTTCACGCGGCAGGTCGCCGCTGGCAAGCGTCGTGCGCTCCCACCGGGATGCCGCGAGCTTGTCGCTCAGCACCACCTTGCGTGCCTCGACGATGCGTTGCGCAAAGGCGTAGAAGGGATCGCGCGGATAGTTTTTCGCCGCATTGCCCCAATGGGTGAGGTAACCCTCTTCGGCCATCTTGCGGCTGAGCAGGATGGTGTCGATGCCGGCGAACGCGGCGTTGAAATCGTGCTTCAATTCGTCGTCCCACGGTGAATTGCCGCCCCATTCCCAGAGCTGCCAGTGCTCGTCGCCGGCCGCACCGACAAAACCGTCGACCGACATCTGCATTTGCAGGATCAGCTTTCTCATCGTCGTTCTCCTCATTCGACCTAAGTGGCGTCCAGGTGGAAAGTGGTTTACTTTTGAAATCATTGACGCAAGAGGAAAATGGTGTCAATAGTAAAGTGATTTAAAAATGGAACCATAGAAATGTCGACCAGAGAAAGATCCGGTTGCCCCATCAGCCTCTCGCTCGAACTGCTTGGCGACCGCTGGACGCTGCTGATCGTCCGCGACATGGTTTTCGCCGGGAAGACGCACTTCCGGGAGTTCCTGCTATCCGACGAGGGTATCTCGTCGCGCACGCTGGCCGAGAGGCTGCAGACCTTGCAGGATGAGGGCATTGTCACCAAAAGCGACGACCCCACCCACAAGCTCAAGGCGATCTACCGGCTGACCGAGGCCGGCATCGACCTGCTGCCCGTGCTGGCGACGCTCGGCGCCTGGGGCAGCAAATACCGCAACGCCGATAACGAGCTGGCCAGGATCGCCGACGAACTGGCCGCAGGCGGGGAGGTTGCCCTTGAGCAGATGAAGAAGAAGCTGCGCGCCGAGCATCTCGGCTAGGGCGCAACGCTAGCGTCCTCTTCGCAATGCCCCGGCTACATCGATTGACGTCCCCGGGTGACGCTATCATCATGCGTCACCAGCTTATCCTTCCATCCCGCAAATCGCTGTGGCCTCAGCCCTGCCTGCCAGTGGCGGAAGCGGTTTGCGGCACGATCTCCTCCCCATATATTCGCGCAAGCTGATGTTTGTTGTGTAAGGTGGTCGTTGTGGTCGGCGTTGCCGTTTACCTCCCACGAAGAACCGGGGAGGAGCGCCGGGACAGGAGCTTTGGCCTTCTCTCCGTCACAATCTGGGAGTGTGCGCGTACGGGTGAAATGCCAATGGCCTGGCGCTCGGACGTCTAGCGCCGGCAGGCGGATGAAGGGCAGCGCCCAGGACGTTGGCGGCAGGAGCCGCTGAAGCAGTTAGCAGGAGGGGATCGTATGGGTGGATTTGCCCAAGTGCAGCGGCCGCAGACGGTGGCCGAACAGGTCGCCAATGTGCTGCGCGAGGCGATCGCCGACGGCAGCTTGGCGGACGGCACGGCGCTGCGCCAGGACGATCTTGCGCTGCGCTTCGGCTTCAGCCGCATGCCGATCCGCGACGCGTTGCGCCAGCTCGAGGCCGAAGGAATCGTCCAGATACACCCGACCAAGGGCGCGCATGTCGCCCGTATGGACGCCACCGAGATCAGGGAGATTTTTGCGTTGCGCGACCTGCTTGAAAGCGAGGCGCTCAACCTGTCTGTCCCAAAGCTTGGCAGTGAAAAGCTCGACGAAGCCGCGCAGGTGCTCGCCCGCATCGACGCCGAGCCCGATGTCGCCCGTTGGGGTGTGCTGAACCGGACCTTCCATCTGGCGCTCTACAGCGCCTGCGGCAACGCCCGGCTGCTCGGCCTGATCGAGGCGCACCACAATGCCGCCGACCGTTATGTCCGCATGCTCCTGTCCAGCCTCGACTATCGCGGCGTCTCGCAGGCCGAACACCGCGAACTGCTCGCCGCCTGCCGCAAGCGCGATGCGGCGGAAGCCGTGCGCGTGCTGAAGAAACATCTCTGCGATGGCATGGAGACGCTGGCCAAGGCCGGGATGCTGCGCAAAGGGTGACTTGTCCCGCCTGCGCCTCTGCGCATAACCTCAGCCAGCCCCGGCGGGAGGAGAATCGCTTGGACACGACTGTCGTGATTGTCGGTGCCGGCCCCGCCGGTCTAGCGGTCGGCGCCTGCCTGAAGCGGGCAGGGGTGGATTTCGTTATCCTCGAAAAGGCCGCGGAGGTGGCACCCGCCTGGCGGCGTCACTATCGGCGGCTGCATCTGCATACGGTCAAGTCGTTCTCCTCGCTGCCGTTCCTGCCATTTCCCAGGGACTATCCGCGCTACGTGCCACGCGAACTGGTGGTCCGTTACCTCGACGACTACACCGATAAATTCGACCTCCGCCCGCGCTTCGGCGTGACGGTGAAAGCCATTCGTCGCGGCGACAGTGGTTTTCTGGTCGAGACGGGATCGAAAACCCTGATGGCGCGTCATGTCGTCGTCGCCAGCGGCAACAATGCCGAGCCGATCATCCCTCGGCTCCCCGCCATCGAGGCCTTCAAGGGCAACGTTCTGCACAGCGCCGACTATACCGAGGCCGCGCCCTTTGCCGGCCGCTCGGTGCTGATCGTCGGCATGGGCAACACCGGCGCCGAGATCGCACTGGACCTTGCCGAAGGTGGCGCCAAGCCCACCATTTCGGTGCGCAAGGGCGTCCATATCGTGCCGCGCCAGCTGTTCGGCGTGCCGATTCAGATGGTCGGCATCGCCAGTCGGCCAATGCCGCAGGCGCTGAACGACTGGATGTTCCCGATCATTCTCGATTTCGCCCTGGGCAAGCTCGGAAAGTACGGCATCGTTCGGCCCAAGCAAGGCATCTTGCAGCAGATCGACGAGGTTGGCCGCATCCCGGTGATCGATGTCGGCACGGTGGACGCGATTACCAAAGGCGCGATCAAGATCGCGCCCGACATAGCGCGCTTCACCGAACACGGCGCTGTGTTCACCGACGGCAGGCAGCAAGCGTTCGACGCCGTCATCCTCGCCACCGGCTACCGCCCGGGCTACGAGAAATTCATTCCGGCGGAGCTGCAACCGGAGCGCAGCGGCGTCAACGCCCGCTCCTCGCAACTCGGCCTCTATCTCGTTGGCTTCTATAATCCGGTCACCGGCCTGCTCCGGGAAATTGGACGCGAGGCTAAGGCGGTGGCGACTGACATTGCGCGCAGAGGCTGAACGCTGGGGCGCTCGGTGTGCGGCGCTCACAGCGGAGGCGGCAAAACATCTCCCTCATCCAGCAGCCATTGCCGCACGGCTTGAGTCGGTTCGGGGTGGCGCTGCTTGCGCGGCATCACGACATAGAAATCCTGCGTGCCGCGCATCTCCGCGTGGATCGGCTGCACCAGCCGGCCGGCGGCGATGTCGGCGGCGACGAGAAACCGGCTGGCCAGCGCGATGCCCTGGCCGGCGATGGCGGCGTCGATCGCCAGGCCGGTCTGGTTGAAGCGCATGCGCTTAGCCTCAGTGGCCATCTTCAGGCCGAGCGCATTCTCCATGAACTCCGGCCACAGATTGTGCGCGTCGTGCAGCAGCACGTGATGCTGAATATCGGTCCGCGCGATCTCATTCGCGCCGGTCGGCAGCAGGGAAGGGCTGCAGATGGCGACGATCTGCTGTGGGAACAACAGGTCCACAATCAGTCCGGCGCCGAAGGGCGGGCGGCCTTGCCTGACCGCAATGTCGACGCCGTCGGCCTGGAAACTCGACAGGCTTTCGCTGGCCAGAATCCTGAGGTCGACCAGCGGATTGTGCGCCACGAACTCCGGCAGTTTCGGGATCAGCCATTTGGTGGCAAAGCTCGGCGTCACGCTGATCGTCAGCCGCGCGGGTTCGGGCCGCAACAGCAAGGTGGCCTCCGAGATCAGGTCGAAGGCGCGGCGGATGTTGGGCACATAGGCGCGGCCTTCGTCGGTCAGCGCCAGGCCGCGCGGCAGCCGCTCGAACAGTTTTGCGCCGAGATCGGCTTCCAGCCCGCGTATATGCTGCGCCACCGCCCCTTGCGTCACGTTCAGTTCCTCCGCGGCGATGCGGAAGTTGAGGTGGCGCGCGGCGGCCTCGAAGGCGCGCAGCGCATTCAACGGCGGCAGGCTCAGAAAGGCTTCGGGCATACAGTAGTTTTTCTACAGCTTGATTTCAGGCTTTCTGGTTCGAACCAGAGGGGAAAACCGGTTATAGCATTGCTCGAACGTCGGAAACATGGGCTTTCCGAGTCCCGCCAACCCACGCAAGGGAAATCAACATGAGTGTAGAAAAAGTGGCAGTTGTCGTTGCCGGTGGCAGCGGCATGGGCGCGGCAGCGGCCAAGCGCCTGGCGGCGGACGGTTTCAAGGTTGCGATCATGTCGTCCTCAGGCAAGGGCGAGGCGCTGGCTAAGGAACTTGGCGGCCTCGGCGTGACCGGCTCCAACCAGTCGAATGACGATCTGCAGCGGCTCGCCGACCTGACGCTCGAGCGCTACGGCCGCATCGACGTGCTGGTCAACAGCGGCGGCCACGGGCCGCGCGCGCCGATCCTCGAAATATCAGACGAGCAGTGGCACACCGGTATGGACGTCTATTTGCTCAACGTCATCCGGCCGGTGCGCATCGTGGCGCCGCAGATGGTCAAGCAGAAGGCCGGCGCCATCATCAACATCTCGACAGCCTGGGTGGTTGAGCCGAGTCCGATGTTCCCGACGTCCGCCGTGTTCCGCGCCGGCCTTGCCGCCTACACCAAGATCTTCGCCAACACCTACGCCGCCGACAATGTGCGCATGAACAACGTGCTGCCCGGCTGGATCGACAGCCTGCCGGCCACCGAGGAGCGCCGCGACAGCGTACCGATGCAGCGCTACGGCACCTCGGAGGAAATTGCCGCCACCATCGCCTTCCTTGCTTCGGAAGGCGCCGGCTACATCACCGGCCAGAACATCCGCGTCGACGGCGGCATCATCCGTGCCATCTAACGCATCGGCTTACCTGCCAATGGACCCCGGCGCGTTATTCCTTCACCGCGCCGGTCATCGAGGAAACATAGTGCTCGACGAAGAATGAATAGAGCACGACGACCGGCAGCGAGCCGATCAGCGCGCCCGCCATCAGCGCCCCCCATTCGTAGACGTCGGAGCGCACAAGCTCCGTCAGCACGCCCACCGGTACCGTCTTGTTTTCGGACGACTGGATGAACGTCAAGGCATAGATGAATTCGTTCCATGACAGGGTGAACGCGAATATGCCGGCTGAGATCAGGCCGGGCACCGACAGCGGCAGCACGATCTTGGTGAGAATCTGCCACCGGCTCGCCCCGTCTATCAGCGCGCATTCTTCCAGCTCGAACGGGATGGAGCGGAAGTAGCCCATCAAAAGCCATGTGCAGAAGGGGACCAGGAAGGTCGGGTAGGTAAGGATGAGTGCGAAGGGCGTGTCGTAAAGTCCAAGGTTGAACACCATCACCGACAGCGGAATGAACAGGATCGAGGGCGGTACGAGATAGGCGAGGAAGATGGCGAGGCCGACCTGCCGCGCCCCGGAAAATCGCAGCCGCTCGATCGCATAGGCAGCGAAGATCGACGCCAGCAGCGACAGGAACGTAGCGGCGGTCGAGATGATGATCGTGTTGAGCAGCCAGCCCGGATAGGATGTCTCGAACAAGAGATAGCGGATGTGCTCGAGTGTCGGATGGACCACCCAGAACGGATTGAACTGGGCATAGTCGGTCATTTCGAGATTGGGCTTAACCGCCGTGATCGTCATCCAGTAAAACGGAAACAGCAGCACGATCATGAACACCAGCAACGGCAGATAGACCGTCACCACGCGCCGCGGCACGCTTTGCAGGTAGCCCATGCCGCCTTCGTCGATGTTCGAACGTTGCGTCGTCTTGGTCGTGGCTGTCTTGGTCATGACCATCAGTCTCTTCCTCCCTGCTGCCATTTGCGGCGTTGCAGGCCGAAATAGCTGAACAGGATCGCCGCCAGCAGGAACGGGATCATGGCAACCGCGATTGCCGCGCCCTCGCCAAGCTGGCCGCCGGAAATGCCGCGCTGGAAGGACAATGTCGCCATCAGATGCGTGGCATTCACTGGCCCACCACGGGTCAGCACATAGATCAGCTGGAAATCGGTGAAGGTGAACAGCACCGAGAACGTCATGGTGATGGCGATGATCGGCGTCAGCAGCGGCAAAGTCACATAGCGAAACAATTGCCAGCGCGTGGCGCCGTCGAGCGTGGCGGCCTCGTAAAGCGACTGCGGGATCGTCTGCAGGCCGGCAAGCAGTGTGATGGCGACGAAAGGAATACCGCGCCAGACATTGGCAGCGATGACCGAGGCTCGCGCGTTTGTCGGATCGCCGAGGAAATTGATGCGATGGTCGATCAGCCCCATCTGCTGCAGCGCCCAGGACAGGATGGAGAACTGCGAATCGTAGATCCACCAGAAGGCGATGGCCGACAGGACGGTCGGCACCACCCATGGCAGCAGGACTATCGCGCGGAAGAACGATTTGAATGGCAGGTTTTCGTTGAGGATAAGAGCCAGCCAGAGGCCGAGCACGAACTTCAGGATCGAGGCGCTGATCGTGTAGAGCAAGGTGTTGAAGACGGAGAGCCAGAAGACGTTGTCATTCCACAGATATTGGTAGTTCTCGGTGCCGATGAAGATGCCAGGGCGGCCGATGCGGGCGTCGGTGAAGCCGAGCCAGACGCCGAGCCCGAGCGGATAGGTCAAGAAAACCAGGAGCAGCGCCGCGGCCGGCAGCATGAAGCCGAAGCCAAGGGCATTGCGGCTTTCGGACAGGCGCGAAAAGATCGACGGACGCGGCTGGGCGGCAACAGACGGCACTGCCATGGACGGCTTCCTCAGGAGGTCTCCTTGGTCGGTCCGGGCGGCCGCCAAGCGATTTCAGGAACCGGGCCGGGCAGGCCGATGGCGGCTGCCCGGCTCGGTTGTGCTCTCAGACGCGGTAGTAGCGGTTGGCGCGCTTCTCCGCCTCTTCCATCGCCTCCTGCGGCGTCGCCTGGCCGGTTACGGCCTTGGCAAACATGTCAACCAGGACATAGTCGGCCATGGTCGCCGCCGAGGCGTAGCCGAGCGGCCCGGCAAAGCCGTTGGGACGCAGCGTCGCCGAGGCTTTCGCGTAAGCGGCATTGTTCGGGTCGGCGGTCCACACAGGGTTGCTGTCGAAGGCCTTGAGCGTCTGGCAGCAATAGCCGGCCGAGGAGGTGATCCAGTCCGTCATTTGCGGATCCTCGAACATGAACTGCAGGTAGGCCTTGGCCGCATTGGGGTAGGGCGTGTAGTTGAAGATGACGGCCGTTGTCACCTGGAACAGTTCGACGGATTTTCCCACAGGACCGATAGGCAGGTTGGTCGTGCGGATGTCCTTGGCGATTTCTGCCAGTTTCGGATCGTTGTCCTTGTTGGTCTTGGCCGTGTAGTAGGCCGAAATGCCGTTGGCGATGACACCCAGTTCGCCGGCCAGGAAGGCACGGTTGTTGTTCACGTCGAGCCAGCTCTCAGTCCCGGGAATGAAGGTCTTGTAGAGCGCTTGCGCGTACTCGATCGCCTTTAGCGTCTCGGGGCTGTTGATGACCACCTTGCCGCTCTCGTCGACCATCTGGCCGCCATGACTCCACAACAGCCAGTGAGCGTAGTTGTTGCCGTCGCCGACGCCGTGACCGTGTGTGAAGCCGGCCGGATGTCCCTTTGCCTGCAACGCCTTGCAAAGCTCGAGGAAGCCTGCCGTGTCCTTCGGAAACTCCGAGAAGCCAGCCTCCTTCACCCAGCTTTCGCGATAGACGATGGCATTGCCGATCGTGGCCAGAGGCAGGCCGATAAATTTGCCGTCCCGTGTCGCATATTGCTTGGGCCCGTCGTGCCAGCCGCCGTATTTCGAACCCAGATACTCACCCAATTCCGTCACGTCGTGCAGCTTGTCGGGATACTGGTGCGGGTCGTCGAACCAGACGAGCATGAGGTCCGGGCCGGAGCCGACATTGGCGGCAACCGCCGCCTTGGGGCGAATGTCCTCCCAGCTTTCCTTGTCGACGCGAACCTCGACACCTGTCGCCTCGGTGAACCGCTTGGTGTTGGCCAGCCATTGAGTCTCATCGCCCGAGACGAAAGGCGACCAGCGAAGCAGCCGCAGCTTCGCGCCGTCCTCAGGCTTGTATTTCAGCCCCTCCTGGGCAAAAGCGGGCGAGCCGACGAAGCGGCTTCCCAAGGCTCCCGCCGCAACACCTGCGGTCGTACGGATTACATCGCGTCTCGTGAATTTCATGGTCGTCTCCTCCGGTTTATTTCCTTGCAGCGCGGTCCTTACCATCCAGTACGTGTTTCAAAACGTGTTCCGGTTTTGCCGTCGAACAGATGAATCAAGCCGGGCGCAGCGGCGAGCCGTATGGTCTCGCCCGGCGTGAAGTCATGGCGTTCCCGGAAATTCGCGACGATCTCGTCACCGCCGGCGGTCCGGCCGATGAGTTGCACTTCCGACCCGGTCGGCTCGACCACCACGACGGTGACCGGAATGCCCTGATCGGATGACAGGCGCAGATGCTCGGGTCGTATTCCCAGCACCACCGGATGACCATTGGCGACGGCCGGCGCGGCGGTCAACGGCAGGGAAATTCCCCCGGCGCCGCGAAAGGACGGGGAGCCGTCGGTTGCGATTTCACCCTTGATCAGGTTCATGGCCGGCGAGCCGATGAAGCTGGCTACGAAGAGATTGTTGGGCCTGTCGTAGAGTTCCAGCGGCGGCCCGATCTGCTCGACGATGCCGTCGTGCATGACGACGATCTTGTCGGCCATGGTCATGGCCTCGATCTGGTCGTGAGTGACATAGACCGTCGTGGTCTTGAGACGCTGGTGCAATTCCTTGATCTCGGCGCGCATCTGCACCCTGAGCTTGGCGTCGAGATTGGACAGTGGTTCGTCGAACAGGAAAACCTGCGGATCGCGTACGATCGCCCGGCCCATGGCGACGCGCTGGCGCTGGCCGCCGGAAAGCTGACGTGGATAGCGCGTCAGCAATGGCAGCAGCCCCAGAATTTCGGCCGCGCGCTGAACGCCGGCATCGCTCTCTGCTTTCGAAACACCCTTGAGCATGAGCGAGAACGCCATGTTCTCGGCCACGGTCATATGCGGGTAGAGCGCATAGTTCTGGAAGACCATGGCGACGTCGCGCTCTTTTGGCGCAACGTTGTTGACGACACGCTCGCCAATGGCGATCTGGCCGCGCGAAATCTTTTCCAGGCCGGCGATCATCCTGAGAAGGGTCGATTTCCCGCAACCCGACGGCCCCACCAGTGTGACGAACTCGCCGTCATTAATGTTCACACTGACGCCATGCAGAACCTCGACGGTCCCGAACGATTTGTAAACGTCGCCGATCGCGACAGACGCCATCGATTTCCTCCCGAACAGCTTCTTGCGACGCCCCGAAGGAAACCGCTCCTCTCCCGCCTCGCGACCGTCTCCCATTCCCCCAATAGGTCGCGCTGCAAGCAGACGGTAGCGCTACCAAGCCTGCCTGTAAAGCGGCCACGCGGCCGGTGCTCTTATCGTTCGAAGGCTCGGCGCAACGACTGGCAGTTCGGCTAACTACCCTCCATTCACAAAAGCCAGCACCAGCTTCTGCAAATTGCCACCAGGACCGAATTCGACCTTGTCGAAGTCGCGGCTGGCCTGCCGCTGCGCCAGTGAGATCTGGGCAAGCCGCCGGGTCAACTCGGTCCTGATCTTTGTGCAGCCGGGGTCGTCGGCGACGGTCATGCCGACGCTTATCGCCTCGATCTTGCGCACCATCTCGACGATGGCTGCGCCATGCACCTTTTCATGGGCGGCGAGCCCGGCGGCGAAAATCTCCCAGCTCTTCTGCACGGCGGGAGACAGCGGCGCGGCCGGCTTTGGCAAAGTGTAGGTTATGATGAGTTTCGGCCGCGCCGATTTGAGCACGCAGGCGCCGCCTTGCGGCTTGTAGTCCCTGGTCCAGGTCAGCTTGAAATTGGTGTGCGCAATGACGCGGCCCTTGCCCAGCAAAGGGCCCGCTTCGCCGATCGACGCGTAGAGTTCGGGCCCGGTCTGGCCTGATATGGCGTAGCTCTCGATCTTCTCGACCGGCTTCCAGTCGGCGCAGGCGGGCGAGGCGAGCAGCGAAGCCGCCAGCAGGACGAACATAACGACTGGTTTCATGCTGATGTCAAAGGGCTGCCAAGGTTTATGCCCTTCGCTCTAGCATCGCGCGCGCCGGCTGACAAAGCAGCTAATCGCTGCCGCCTCGGCAGGCGGCGTCGTAGTCCGCCAGAACCTGGCCGACCGCCGCATGAAAAATCGCTTCGGGATTGCCAGCGGGTCCGAGCCCGGACGGCAGCGTCGGCAGGAACTGCCGCATCAGCGTTTCGGGGATGGCGACGCCGTCAAGTGCTTTGCACAGCCGGTCGACAGCGGCGACGGCGGCGGGGTTGCTCCAATAGTAGCGGATGCGGTCGCTGTAGCTGTAGTGCCGCTGCAGATGGAGGTCCGCTTCGCTGCCATGATAGTGGCCGTGCCAATGGCCGGGTGCTGCCAGCATCACGTGCTCCATGGTGCGGGCGAGTGGCCTGTCGCCATAGTCCGCGACCATTTCGGAGGCGATCAGGTCGAGCCCGTAAAACGCCTCGCGCAAGGCGAATGTCAGGCCCGGGCCGACCTTGAGGATCGGAAAGCCGTTTGCGACAAGTGCCGTCAGCGCCGTGCGGCTCTGATAGTCGGTGGAATGCGCCTCGTAGACCAGCGACGGCTGCTCATCGAGCAATCCGGTCAGGCCTTTCGATTTTTCCGGCACATAGGCGACGACATTCTGGCTGCCGAACTCCACGCCTGGCTGTACCACCACAGCGATAACACGGCCAAAGGCTTCCGTGAGGCCTTCGCGGGCAAAGATGTCGCGATGAATCTCGATCGTGCGCCGCGCCGCCGCCGCATCGGTCGGCTTCAGCTCGCTGATCGTGTGGTCGACACCGCCGGGGGCGGGGACTTCAGTCCCGATGATGTAGTCCGGCAAGGTGCGGCCGGTGGCACGCGCCGCCGTCTCGGCCGCCTTGGCCAGCCGCGCCGCCCTGATAGCGATGGTTTCGTCGTCGAGTGCAGTCGGCTCGCCGGCGCATCCCATCGAGGCGTCGAGATGGATCTTGCTGAAGCCGGCTTTGACATAGGCACTGACCATGGTTTCGGCCTTGTCCATCGCCTGTGCTGCCGGCTCGGCGCGCCACGGGTTCGGTCCCAGATGATCGCCACCGAAGAGGATGCGCGAGGCGTCCAGTCCCTCCTCGCCGGCAATCTTCAGCACGAAGGCCACGAACATCTCCGGCGTCATCCCGGTGTAGCCCCCGAACTGGTTGACCTGATTGCAGGTCGCCTCGATCAGCAGGGTGGCTTCCTTGTCCGCGACGGCGCGCCGTATCGCCGTCTGGATCACGACAGGATGGGCCGAGCAGATCGAGGTGATGCCGTAGGGCGATCCGTTTCTGCGCGCGGCGGCGAGACCTGCAAGCGGGCTCATGTCCGCCTCGCAGTGCCTGCGATGAATTGGTCAAGCACGTCGAAGCCCGCAACGCCTTCCATCGGGCCTTGCCGCGTGACGTTGCGGGCGCCGGCGGCGTTGGCATAGAGCAGTGCTTTGCCCGGCTCCATCCCCTGGCGTCGGCAGGTCAGGTACGTGGCGCCAAAGCAATCGCCGGCGCCGGTCGGGTCGACTTCTTCGACGTGGAAACCCGCGCAGTCGATCCGGGTACCATCGGCGCCGAACCAGGACGAGCCGTCGGCGCCGCGCTTCAGCACGATCTCGCCGACGCCTCTGGCAAACAGCGCCGTCACCGCCTGTTGCTCGTCATCGACGCCGGCCGCGGCCAGCAATTCGCCGCCGGACGGCAGCAGCAGGTCGGCATCATCGGCCAGTGCTGAAAACAGCGCGCCGTCGGCACCGTCAATCAACTCCTTGCGCATGTTCGGGTCGAAGGAGGTCGAACCGCCGCGGGCGCGCACTGCCTGCGCGGCGTAAGTGACGATTTCCCTCAGCCCGGCCACCGACAACGTCGACCCCATAATGTGCAGATGGCCGGCTCTATCCGCCAGCAGACGTGCAGCGGGGGTGAGGCGGATTTGGCCGGCGGCGGATTCGGCGATGTTGTAGACAAAGTCGCGGCTGCCATCGGGCCGGTAGCGCACGAACGCGCTTCCGGTGGGGTAGCGGTCGCTGACATCAACAGCCGAAACATCGACGCCGTCGCGCTTCAGCCTCTCCAGATTGAGCGTGCCGAAATCGTCACGCCCGATGCAGCCGATAATGCCGGCGCCGCCGCCCAGTTGTGCGACCTGATCGATGAAGATTGCTGGCGCGCCGCTAGGGAATGGCCCTGTCAGTGTCTGCGGCTTGAGGAAGCCAAAACCCCGTTCGGTCGCCATGATCTCGACCAGGATTTCGCCGGCCACAATCGTCGGCCCCACGGCCTCGGCGGCGATCTCGCTGCGGCGCGAAAGGCTCATGCTTCCTCCTCATTCCACCCGACTGCCCGTGGGCATGGTCGCCCAAGCCTGTTGCCGGGGTAAATCGCAGCGATGGCGAAGTCAACGAAACTTTACGCGCGTATATTTTATTCTTTCAGCGCGCTGATATCGCAGGATTCGGGTGGCTGCTGTTAGGCCACATGCAAAGCAGGCGGCGACCGCAGCGAAAGGAAAGACCATGCGCACGCTTCATGGGGCAAGTCTGCTCCAGATGTCATCGCCGCCAGAACGGCTTGGCAAGCTCGATCTCGACCTGCTCCATGGTCAGGCCGATGTCGTCGATCAATTCGGGCGTGTCCCTCGCCATCAGCGCCAGCTCCTCGCGAAACAGGGCACGCTCGGACCATGTGGTAATCAGGCCGATCAGGCCCAGCCGGCGCTCAGAGCGGCTGGTCGCGCTGGCCGGCGGTTGGCGAAGGTCGAACTGCACGGCATCGTAAAGCTCGGATACGGTGGTCAGCATGGTTTTCATCGCTTTGCTCCTCGGCATGAATGGCCCTGTTCGGAGGGCATGCGAGAAGCTTCGGCCACAGACGGCGATCTCACCATCGGTCAGATGCGGTGTTTGGGGTCCTGCATTTGTAGTATTTTGCTGCAGCTGCAGTTGAAATCGTGCCGATCCGATGACAGGAAAATTGCCATGAACCGCATTGCGACGTCTTCACCGGCTGGCGCGCTATCGGACCGCGAGCGTGCGGTGGCGGAAAAATTTGCCTCGGGCCTGACCTATCGCGAGATCGGCGAGGCGCTGTTCATCGCCCCTTCGACGGTCCGCACCCATCTCGCCGCGATCTATGACAAGCTCGGCGTCAACAACAAGATCGCGCTTGCGTCGCACATCAATGGCGCCGCCGTGCTTGCGCCTTCGCCGGCCGAGGCTCTGCCGGTGCTCGCCATGTTTCCGATCGAATGCCTGAACGCCGAGGAGCGCTGGCGTCGCTTTGCCGATGGCCTGTCATCGGACATCGCCATCGACCTGGCGCGCTACGCCGATCTGCCGGTCATCGCTTTCCACACCATGAAAGCGTTGGGCAGCACCCCCGCCGATTTCATTGCCGACGGCAAGGCGCTCGGCGCTACCTATGTCGTCTCCGGTCAACTGCGCGCGGACGACCGGCGTGTCCGGCTGACGATCGAACTGGCTGACGCTCAGAACGGCGTCAGCCTGTGGAGCGATCGCTTCGATCGCCCGCTGGAGGATGTGTTCGCCTTGCAGGATAGCCTGACCGAAAGCGTCATCAACGTGCTGGCTGGATGTGGTGGAGCGATTGCTACCGTCGGCCGCAACGCCATTCGCCGCAAGCCGCCCGCCAGCCTGCGCGCCTATGACCTCTATCTGCTTGGTGTCGAGCAGCACAACACCTTCAGCCGCGAAGGCAATGCGGCGGCGATCCGGCTGCTGTCACGTGCGCTCGAGCTCGATCCCGGCCTGGTCAGGGGCTGGATTGAGCTCGCTTACGCCTATTCGATCCAGTCCTGCCACGGCTTCGGCGGCGATCTGAAAGGGGCGATCGAAAGGTGGCGGGGGGCGGTCGAAAATGCGCTCCGACTCGACCCTATGGACTGCAGCGCTCAAACCTGCCTGGGCGACCTCATGGGATGCCTTGGCGATCTCGATGCGGCGGAGCGCGCCTACCAGCGCGCTTTCGAATACGGTGCCAACCATGCCGACACGCTGGCGCTGCTGGCCGGCAGCAGGGCCCTGGTCACTGGCGATCCGGCCGAGGCGATCCCGCTGATGGAACGCGCCATGCGCCTCAACCCGCTGGCGCCGTCCTGGTATTTCGGCATGCAGGGCCGCATCCTGTTCGCCGCCGGCAGGCATCGCGAGGCCATCGCATCGCTGCGCAGGGGCGCGCCGGATTCCCCCAACATACTGATGTTCCTGACGCTGGCGCACACGGCGGTCGGGGATGGCTCGGAGGCAGCCGTGTTTGCCGCTCGGCTCCACGCAGAATTCCCCGAGTTTTCGGTCGACCGCTTCATCGCCGGCTATCCCGTGACCAACCCTGATGCCGCGCAGGCCATCCGTCACGCCGCAAAGCTGGCGAAGCTCGGCTGAGACCGGGTCAGAGGGGCGCTGTCCCGCCGGCTTCGAAGCGCGTGGCTTGACCCGCGACCCCGTCGCGGGAAACGGGTGGCCACTACGCGGCCGGCGTGCAAACTTATGCTGGTCGCACGAAAGGGACAGCCATGCTCACGCTTCATGATTACCTGCCATCGCAAAACGGCTGGAAGGCGAGGGTCGTGCTCGGGCTGCTCGACATTCCCTACAAGAGCCGCCTGGTGTCGATCTTCGAGGGCGAGAGCCATACTGACGCCTTTCTGAAACTCAACCCGGCCGGCGCCGTCCCCGTGCTCGAGCTAGAGGATGGCCGCGCGATTGCTGAATCGAATGCGATCCTCATTTACCTCGCCGAAGGCACGTCGCTTCTGCCGGCCGACCGCTATGTCAATGCCAAGATCATGCAATGGCTGTTCTTCGAACAGTACCATGTCGAGCCGGTCATCGGCTCGCTACGTTTCTGGACGCTGACCGGAAGGCTGGAGCGCAACCAGGCTATGGTCACGGCCAAGCGCGAGGCCGGCGCCCGCACGCTCGCCGCGCTGGAGCGCAGCCTGACCGGCACGCCGTTCCTTGTCGGCGACACGCTCACCATCGCCGACATCGCCGTCTATGCTTACGGCCATTTGGCCGAAGATTGCGGCTATGCGTTGGCGGATTTTCCGGTGGTCCTCGCCTGGATGGGTCGGGTGGCGGATGCCATCGGTCCCGGCTATCCCGTGCATGTCTACGGCATCGATCCGCATTCGGGTGCCTGACGGCAAAAGCCGCGCGTTCACCTTGTCTGGTCGAAAACAAGACCCAGATTCTGCTTTGTCGGCGGTTTTCGAGCTCGCAATCCGCCGGCTGGATGCCGGATCCCGGCGTCATCTCGACGACAGGCCGGCACCTTGCATGGAGGTGACCATGACACGCGACGACATCATTTCGGTGTTGGGGCCGGTAGACGAGGCGGTCATTGCCGACATCGCGTTGACCGACGCCAGCCTTGAAGAACTGCGCGAAGCGTTCGCCTGGCTCAGTGCCGACGAGGCACTGGTCAACGAGGGCCGCCCCTTGCCGGGAACGAAGGTGGCGCGGCTGATCGAAATTCTCGATATGCCGGACGACGAGGACGGGCCGGTGGTGCCGGCGATGGGGTTTCAGTAGGGCCTCATTTCTACGCCCTCGACAGCAGCCTGCGCATGATCACTGAGGCATGGCCGCCTACGCCGTGCGCGGCCGGCCGGTGCTCGACCGCTTCGAAGCCGTGCTTGCGGTAGAAGGCGATCGCCCGGTCGTTGCCTTCGATCACTTCCAGCGCAATGCTGGGAATCCCAGCATGGGCGGCGAGCACCGCGTGCAGCAGGTCGGTGGCGAGCCCGCTGCCGAATTCGGTCTTGTCGATATGCAGCCGGTCGAGCATGACGTCGCCGCGATCGTCCATCGCCGCCATCGCATAGCCGGCGATCGACCCGTCCGGCCGTTCGGCGACGAAGGACATCTTGTTGTCATCCAGCAATTCAGCGGCCAGCCTCGCGGGCGCATGCTT
Organism: Mesorhizobium sp. P3_A2; assembly: GCF_056403115.1. Lineage (NCBI taxonomy): Bacteria > Pseudomonadati > Pseudomonadota > Alphaproteobacteria > Hyphomicrobiales > Phyllobacteriaceae > Mesorhizobium > Mesorhizobium sp. P3_A2. Next base: position 31,651 of record NZ_JBFUGC010000007.1, on the reverse strand, counting down.
GTCGTCCGAGAGCCGCGCGGTGGTCTCGGGCCCCATGATCGGTGAATAGGTGCGGCGCCAGGATTCGCCCAACAACCGTGATACCGACGGTACGTCTCTTGCGGTGATGGTTCTTATCTGGGTCATTGCGATGATCATGCCAAGATCGCGCCGGCAATCAAGAGCCGCGCAGGGGTGCGAAAGAAGGCGCCCTAGCGGTCGATCGTCGTCATCACCCGCTCATTGTAGCGCGGGCCCGAGACCTTGCCGGGTGCCAGCGCCGCGTCGAGAGCGGCCATCTCGGCCGCGTCGAGCGTGATCGCCGCCGCGGCGACATTTTCTTCGAGATACTTCCTCCGCTTGGTGCCTGGGATTGGAACGATGTCGATGCCGAAACCGTCGCCCTTGGCGAGCACCCAGGCCAGCGCGATCTGCGCAGGCTTTACCCGCTTGGCGCTGGCCACCTCCTGCACAGCGGCGGCGGCTGCGACATTGGCGTCGAAATTGGCGCCCTGGTAGCGCGGGTCGCCGCGCCGGAAATCGCCTTCGGGATACTCCTCGGCGCGCTTGACGTCGCCGGCGAGGAAGCCGCGGCCGAGCGGCGCGAATGGCACCAGGCCGATGCCAAGCTTCTTAAGCAGCGGGATGATTTCCGGCTCCAGGTTGCGCTCCCACAGCGAATATTCGCTCTGCAGCGCCGACACCGGATGCACGGCATGCGCGCGGGCGATGTTGGCCGCACCTGCCTCCGACAGGCCGAAGAACCGCACCTTGCCCTCGGCGACCAGCCGGCCGATCGTGCCGGCGACGTCTTCCATCGGCACCGCAGGATCGACGCGGTGCTGGTAGTAGAGGTCGACATGGTCGGTGCCGAGCCGCTTAAGCGAGCCTTCCAGCGCCTCGCGGATATGCTCAGGTCGGCTGTCGCGCTCGGTGCCGACCTGTCTGCCGTTTTCGATGCGGAAGCCGAATTTGGTGGCCAGTGTCACCTCATTGCGCCGGCCCTTCAGCGCTCGCCCGAGCAATTCTTCATTGGCATAGGAGCCGTAGACTTCCGCCGTGTCGAGGAAGGTACAGCCGAGTTCGATGGCGCGGTGCAAGGTGGCGATCGATTCCGCCTCGTCGGCCGGCCCGTAGGACTGGCTCATGCCCATGCAGCCGAGGCCAATCACGGAGACCTGCAGCCCTTGGCTGCCGAGTTTGCGTGTTCTCAATGTCATTGTCTGTGATCTCCGGGAGGGTAGATGGAGTTATAGGAGCCGCTCGCCCAACTTCCAGAGACGCTCGGCGAATTCCGCATCGATCGCATAGGGCATTCACGCCAGGGAGCCCGGCCGCGCCTGGCAGCTTAGCGAACTGGCTGCCGCCGCCGCCATGTCGCGCACCAGCTTCGCGCTGCATTTCAAGGCGGTGGCTGGTGTGGCGCCGCTCGCCTATCTCACGCAATGGCGCATGCGGCTCGCCGAACGGGCGCTGCGCGAGGACGACATTGCCGTCTCCGGCATCGCCCGGCGGCTCGGCTATTCCTCCGACAGCGCCTTCTGCAACGCCTTCAAGCACATCACTGGCAGCGCACCGAAGATCTATCGCGGTAGGGTGAGAGCGCGGCGCGAGTTGGCGGCCGAATAAAGGTAGTGTCTCAGGTTGAAATCAGGGCAAACGCCCTAATTCCTTGGTCGAGTTGCGCAAAAGCCCTATATGCGTGGCGGAAAGCATAGGAGACGACATGATCGCCAATCGCACAACCGCCGAAGATATGGCTCGAACTGTAGGTGTTGACCCGGACGCATTCCGCGCAGCGTTGCGGAGCGTGAAGCACCCTCGGAAACGCAACACAGATTGGGAAGTGAAGATTGGCGGCCCATCGTATTCGGGAATGCGCACCGTTCTGGCCAGTCTGATACAGCGGAAGGCTGCCTGACGCCGACAAGCAGTCAAAATTGACAGAGCACCTGATCTCCGGCATCCTTAGGTAGCCGTTATATCCTGCGGCTGTTGTGGGTGAGCGTCGCATGGTCAGTCCTACTTCCAGCCAGAATTCCAAGCGCGCCGCGGTGCGCAAGGCGCTCGATCGCCACAAGGTGTACGTCACCGCACAAAGCTTTTCCGGCGGCGTCTACTCGGCCCGCGTGCTGGTCGATGGTGAGGCCTACTGGGTCGACGAGTTCCGGCTGAGCCAGCTTCAGGGCGGTCTTTCCCCGGCCGAGCTCGACCTGACTCCGGCCACCGACGATTGAGCTGCCATTTGATTGAGCAGCCGCCGCATCCCGCCTAGCATGCGGACATGACCGCCAAGCTCAAAGCCTATCGCGCCAAGCGCGAATTTTCGAAGACGCCGGAACCGGCGGGCGGGCTGGTTTCAGGCGACGGCAACCGCTTCGTCGTCCACAAGCATCACGCCACCGCCGACCATTACGATTTGCGCCTGCAGGTTGGCGGCGTGCTGAAAAGCTGGGCGGTGCCGCGCGGGCCTTCGCTCAACCCGGCCGACAAAAGGCTCGCCATCGAGACCGAGGACCATCCGCTCGAATATATCGACTTCGAAGGCGTCATTCCCGAAGGCGAATATGGCGGCGGGCCGATGATCGTCTGGGACACCGGCACCTGGGCGCCGATGGACGATGTCTACAAGAGTTTGAGGACCGGCGCCTTCAAGTTCCGGTTGGCGGGCGAAAAGCTCAATGGTGGCTGGATGCTGACCCGGCTGAAGCCCAAGCCCGGCGAGGACGAGAACAAGAAGAACTGGTTGCTGTTCAAGGAGCGCGATCTCGCATCCGATACCAGCCTCGACATCCTGGAAGCGCGGCCGGAAAGCGTGAAATCCGGCAAGCGCATCGAGGAACTGGTGGCGCCGCCGAAAAAGCCGGCCCGCCTGCCGCCGAAACCCGGCGCGCTGAAACCTGGTGCATTGCCCGGCGCGGTGAAAGGCGATCCGCCGTCGCGCATCGAGCCGCAACTCGCAACCCAGGTGCCGAAGCCACCGGGCGGTCCGTTGGAGGACACGGGCGAGCTCTGGCTGCACGAAATAAAATTCGACGGCTATCGCACCATGGCGCATATCGTCGATGGCGAGGTGCGCCTGATCACCCGCGGCGGCATCGACTGGACGAAGCGCTATGGCGACCTGCCGCAGGCCTTTTCGCGCCTGCCTCTCAGCCAGGCGATCATCGACGGCGAGATCATGGTGCTCGACGAGAAAGGCATTTCGCGTTTCGCCCTGCTGCAGGATGCGCTGTCGGCGGGTGCGGGCTCCAAATTGCATTTCTATGCCTTCGACCTGCTGCATCTCGACGGCTGGGACCTGCGCAAGACTCCGCTGATAAAGCGCAAGACCTTACTCGCCGAACTGCTCGCCGGTCTCGGCGCCAACTCCGCCATCCAGTTGAGCGATCATGTCGAGGGTGACGGGCAGGGGCTTTACGACCAGGCGACCGAACACGGGCTGGAAGGTATCGTCTCCAAGCGCGCCAACGCGACCTACCAGAGCGGCCGCACCAAGAGCTGGACCAAGGTCAAGGCGCTGCTGAAGGATGACTTCGTCATCGCCGGCTACACCGTCTCCGACGCCGCTGAAGGGTTGGCCGCGCTCGGCATGGCCGAATTCGAGGATGGCGAACTGCACTATCGCGGCAAGGTCGGCACCGGCTTCGACGCCGCGACGGCAGCGGAATTGCTGGCGAGGCTGGAGCCGCTGCGCGATGGCGCGACGCCACCCGAGGGCGTGCCGCGCGAAATCATGCGCGAGATGAAATGGGTGCGGCCGCTGCTGTCGGCCCGCATCCACTATGCCAACCGCACGGCGGACAATTCGCTGCGCCACGGCGTGTTTCGCGGTCTGCGCGATGTCGGGCTGTCGACACCGGTGTCGCCGAAGCGCAAGCGGCTGATCGCCGAGGCCGATCTGGCCACCATCTGGGTGACCAATCCCGAGCGGCGGCTGTTCGGCAAGACAGGGCCGACCAAGCTCGACATCGCTGTCTATTACGCGCTGGTCGGCGATTTCATGCTGCCGCACATTATGGGTCGCCCGGTGTCGCTGGTGCGCTGCCCGACCGGCCTGCCGAAGGACTGCTTCTTCCAGCGCCATGCCTTCACCGGAATGCCGCCCTCGGTGGTGACGTTCGATACTGTCAATTCCGAAGGCGAGACCAAATCCTTCCTGTCGGTCGAGGGCGCCAAGGGCTATCTGGCGCTGGCGCAGTTCGGCGTCGTCGAGTTCCACACCTGGGGCACGCACCGCACCAGCCTCGACAAGCCCGATTTGATCGTCTTCGACCTCGATCCCGGCGAAGGCATCGCCTGGCGCGAAGTGGTCGAGGCTGCCGTCCACATCAAGGGCGAGCTGGAGCGGATCGGCCTTGTGCCGTTCGCCAAGACATCCGGCGGCAGTGGCATCCACATCACGGTCCCGGTGACGCAAAAGCAGAACTGGAAGAAGCTGCATCAGGCGACCAGCGCCATCTCCACCCATCTGGCGGCCAGCGCGCCCGACACTTTCACCACCACAATGGGCAAGGAGAACCGCAAGCGGCGTATCTTCATCGACTATCACCGCAACGCGCGCGGCCACACCTCCGCCGCTCCTTATTCGCTGCGCGCCCGTACCAACCTGCCGGCCTCGACGCCGGTGAGCTGGAGCGACCTGGAGACGATCGATGCGCCGCAGGATCTGAACTATTCCTCGCTGCCGGGGCTGTTGGCGACGTCGGGCGACCCCTGGGCGGACATGGAGGATTTCGCAAGGGATTTGCCGGTGTTTAAGTAAGCTTAGGTTCCTCGCCCCCGTGAAACGGGGGAGAGGTGTCCGCGAAGCGGACGGAGAGGGGGCCAGCGCTGTCGTAGCGGATTGGCCACTCAAGAACATCAGTCCGAGCATTCCCCCTCTCCGTCTCGGCTTCGCCGAGCCACCTCCCCCCCGCCAAAGCGGGGGCGAGGAACCCAAGTCCATCGACGCTTCGGACAATTTGAATTATTCTCGACCTTGGACCTCCAAGGCGACTGGAAGATTTCGCTAGGGATTTGCCTGTATCGTGTGGGGTCGGTGTAGGATTTCCTCGGCGCCAATCGTCCTACGGACGAAAAGCGCTGCACAGAGCATGATCCGGAAAAGTGGGAACCGGTTTTCGGACAAGGTCATGCTCAAGCAAAATGTCAGTGCATGGCCGCGTAGGAGTAAATCATGGCGCCCAGGGCAAGTTGGAAAGGTTACCTCAAGCTCAGCCTCGTCAGCTGTCCGGTCCGGCTCTATCCGGCAACGACGACCAGCGAGCGCATCACGTTCAATCAGCTGCACAAAAAGACACACAACCGCATCAACATGAAGCCGGTCGACCCTGAACTCGGCTTGGTCGAGCGTTCGGATCTGGTCAAGGGCTACGAGTACGAGGACAAGCAGTACATCATCATCGATGATGCCGACCTCGAAGCAGTGCGTATCGAATCCAACCACACGATGAACATCGAGGCCTTCGTCGATGAAGACGAGGTCGACGTCATCTACCAGGACGCGCCCTATTATATGGCGCCGGATGGCGCCATGGCGGAAGAGACCTTCGCCGTGCTGCGCGAAGCCATGCGCAAATCCGGCAAGCTGGCGATCGCCCGCCTGGTCCTGTCCAGCCGCGAGCGCGTGGTGACGATCGGTCCGCGCGAGAACGGCATGTTCGTCTGCACCTTGAGGAACCCGAACGAAGTGCGTGGCACGGCTGAATATTTCGGCAACATCCCGGCCGGCAAGCCCGACCCCGAAATGCTGCAATTGGCCGAAGCGCTGATCAAGCAGAAGGAAACCACCTTCGACCCGAAGAACTACGAGGACCGCTACGAGATCGCCCTGATGACGATGATCCGCGAGAAGCTCAAAGGCCACAAGCCGATCATTGCGGCGGCCCCTGAGCGCGGCAATGTCATCAACCTGATGGATGCGCTGAAGGCGAGCCTGTCGCAGTCGGCCAAGCCGCCGGCCAAGTCGAAGAGCAAGGCCGACGAGGCTGAAAAGCCAGGCGCCAAGGCAAAGGCCGGTGCCAAGGAAAACCCGTTGAAGGCCAATCTGCTCAAGGCCGTCGGCAAGAGCAAGGGGTGACGGCGCCGACCGGTATAATCCCGGGCGCCGTCTTCGGCACCATCGGCGCGCTGGCGGCGTTTCCGCTGCGGCTCGCCGCGCGCGAGGTCGAGCGCCGGCACGGCCAGTTGCGGCGCGGCGTCACCAGGCGCACCAGCCATGTCGTGTTCGGGCGCACGCAGCTCGCCAAGGCGGGTATGGCAAAGGGTGGCGATGTCGAGATAGAGCGCCGTGTCGCAGCCGAGCGCGCCGCCGGCCGCACACTCCTCAGCGAAAACGGCTTTCTGCGGCTGCTCGGCTTGATGAAGGCGCCGGAGGCGTCTTCGCTGTCCAGGCAATCGCTCATCGACCAGTCGAAACTGTCGGGCGCCGATCTCGACCTGCTCAGCCTGTTCGACGCTTTCGAGCATGATTCAGAACCGTACTCCTTCCGCGACCTGATCCTGGCCCGCAAATATGCCGGGTTGGTCGCCGGCGGCGCATCATGGGGCGCCATCGCGCGCTCGGTGCATCGTTCCGGCCCGGTCGCCTCGCTCACCGCCAAATCGCTCAATGTCGGCTCGCAGCATGGCCGGCCCGATGCGATCTATCTCGAAGGCGGCCAGAGCGAGCTTGACGGCCAGCTGCTGTTCGATCTCGGCAGCGCGAGTGCAGCCGGCGACGACACGTTGGAGGACTTGTTCGCCGAGGCTGAAAGCTCGGAAGAACAGGGTGACCACGAGCAGGCGGCAGCCCTTTACCAGCGCTGCCTCAGCATCGATCCGAGCGACGCCATCGCCGCCTTCAACCGCGCCAACTGCCTGCGCGGCGCCGGCCGTGTCAACGAGGCGGCACATGACTATGCAAGGGCGATTAAACTCGATCCGGCCTTCGTCGAGGCGTGGTTCAACCTCGCCGGCCTGATGAGCGACGAGGGCAAGGTAGCGTCGGCGCGCCGGCATTTGCAGAAGGCGATCGCGCTCGACAAGACTTACGCTGATCCGGTGTTCAATCTGGCGCGGCTTGAATTCGACGCCGGCAATCTGGCAGAGGCACGGCGGAACTGGGCGCGCTACCTCGAACTCGATGCTGACTCCGAATGGGCGCGCACGGCGCAAAAGGGGATACAGTTCGTGGATCTGCAGACGGCGCGGACGGCGGGGTGAGTTCTTGCCTTCTCCCCTTGTGGGAGAAGGTGGATCGGCGCGCTAGCGCCGAGACGGATGAGGGGTGTCGGACGGAATGAGACGCTGGCCTTCTCTGGAGCACCCCTCATCCGACCGAGCTGCGCTCGGCCACCTTCTCCCACAAGGGGAGAAGGGGTCACCAACGCTGGAGCTCGTATGACCACCTTCCTCTTCGACGGCTACGACACCGCCCCCGTCACCATCTTGCTGGCGCACGGCGCCGGCGCGTCGATGGATTCGCCTTCGATGACCGCCACGGCCAAGGCACTGGCCGCCGCCGGCTTCCAGGTCGCGCGCTTCGAATTCCACTATATGGCGGCGCGCCGCTACGGTCAGCGCAAGCCGCCGCCGCGCGCCGAGACGGTGAACCCGGAATACATCAAGGCAATCGCCGACCTCAGGGCCAAGGGCGTCACCGGGAAGCTCATCATCGGCGGCAAGTCGATGGGCGGACGCGTCGCCTCGATGGTCGCCGACGAAATGTTTGCCAAGGGCGAGATTTCGGGCCTCATTTGCCTCGGCTATCCCTTCCATCCGCCGGCCAAGCCCGAGCAACTCAGGACAAAACATCTCGCCGCTCTCAAGACGCCGACGCTGATCTTTCAGGGCACGCGCGACGAATTCGGCACCAGGGAAGAGGTCGCAAGCTACGGTCTCTCCGACAAGATCGAAGTGGTCTGGCTGGAGGACGGCGACCACGATCTGAAGCCGCGCAAGGCGATTTCCGGTTTTTCGACGGCGGATCATCTGAAGACGCTGGCCGAGACGGTGAAGGCCTGGCCATCGGCTTCGTCATCCTAGGGCGAAGCAAGGAGCGAAGCGACGCGCGCAGACCCTAGGATCCATGCCGTGACTTTTGAGAGCAGCAACGGTCAAGAATTCTGCCCTGCCGAGTTCCACGGCAGAGGGCACGGCATGGATGCCCGGGTCAAGCCCGAGGATGACGAAGCGAGGGGCGCCTTCGGCGTCAGAAAATGAAACTGGCCTCGTTCAACATCAACAACATCAACAGCCGGCTTCAAAACCTGCTGGCATGGCTGGCGTCAGCCAAGCCCGATGTCGTCTGCCTGCAGGAGCTGAAGGCGCGCGACATGCAGTTTCCGCGCACGGCGTTGGCAGACGCCGGCTATGGCGCGGTGTGGAAGGGCGAGCCGACCTGGAACGGGGTTGCCATACTGGCGCGAGGATCCGAGCCGGTGCTGACCGCGGACGCCTTGCCCGGCGACGATGCCGACAAGCAGAGCCGCTACATCGAGGCGGCCGTCAATGGTGTCGTCATCGCTTGCCTCTACGCGCCCAACGGCAACCCGCAGCCGGGGCCGAAATTCCAGTACAAGCTTGCCTGGCACAGAAGGCTGGAGGCGCATGCCGAGCAGCTGTTCGATACCGGCCTGCCGGTGGCGCTGGTCGGCGACTACAACATCGTGCCCGAGCCGCGCGACATCTACGCCACCCGCTCCTATGACGACAACGCGCTGGTGCAGCCCGAAAGCCGCGCATCCTTCCAGCGCCTGCTCGAGCAGGGCTGGACCGATGCGCTGCGCAAGAAGCATCCTAAGGAGACGCTCTACACATTCTGGGACTATCGCCGCAACCGCTGGCCGCGCGACGCCGGCCTCAGGCTCGACCACATTTTACTGTCGAAGAAACTGGCGCGCCGCCTCACTGCCGCCGGCATCGACCGCGATGTTCGCGGGCAGGACGGCGCCAGCGACCACGCGCCGGTGTGGGTGGAATTGAAGTAGCAGCGTGATGTCAGCCACTTTCATAGTTGGCATTTTGCGTTACGCGTTTCGTTGCTAGTTTCGTGACAGGGCGGCCGCAGAGCACGCGGCCTGGGGAAGAGAGCCAATGAACAGGGGTGCCGACAGGCTGCTCGCGCTGGTCTTGCTGGTTATCGGCGCAGTCTGTTTCGCCATGCAGCGTCTGGCACAGGCTGATGCGAGCATCGCGGCATCCTTTGCCTCCGTGCGCCTGGTTGCCTTTTTCGCGGCCGGCGCGGTGTGCGTGATCGGCGCGCTGTTGTTCTTTGCCGGCCTGTTGCCGCGCGGCTCGAACCACCTGTCCGGAGCCCCATTGTTTGGTCGGGCGGCGGAGGTGCAAGACCCCGGCAGGCCACGGTTGCGGCGAGCCTTCCTGGTTCTGCCGGCGCTTGTCGTTCTGGCGCTGTTGGCCGACCAGTTCGGCCCGTGGCGCGCAGCCGGCCCGGGCGCTGAGGTAACCGCCCCGAACGAACCCAAAGCCGAGCCGAAGGGCCAGGATGTCGCGGGCGTCCCGCCGGATCTGGCGACGCCGCCAGCTCCGCCGAATTCGCCGCCGGTTGCCGCGCCGCCTGAGCAAGCTCCGCCGGTGCAGGAAGCCAAACCTCCGGCAGCGCCGCCGCCGCCGGCTCCGGCCTCGCCGCCGCAAGCCGCACTTCCTTCGCCGCCGGAAACCGTGGCGCCATTGCCGCCGGCCGAACCACCACTGCCGACCGAGCCCGACGGTCACCGCGACGCCGTCGTCTGGCTCGCCGTGTCAGCCGATGGCCGCGACATCATGAGCGCCAGCACCGACCACATGATCAAGCTCTGGGACATTGCCGGCAAGCGGCTGATCCGCAATCTCGGCGAACACAAGGACATGGCGCGCACGGCCCTGTTCATGCCCGACGGCGCCACCGCGCTGACCGCCGGCGATGACGGCGAAATCGTGCTGCGAAAACTCACCGACGGCACGGTGCTGCACGTCTTCTCGTCGGGCGAGAATGGCGGTGTCCGCAAGCTGGCGATCAGCCAGAACGGCAAGCGTGCCGTCAGCGGCCACGACACCGGCAACGTCATCGTCTGGGACCTCGTCAACAAATCCGCGCTGCATGTGATGACCGGGCACGACTGGCCGATCAGCACGGTCGCCATCTCGCTCGAGGGCACACGCGCGCTGAGCGGCTCCATCGACGGCACGCTGAAACTCTGGGACGTCGAAAGCGGCAAGCAATTGCGCAGCTGGCACGGCCACGAGCAAGGCACCTACGGCGCCGACTTCACCGCCGACGGCCATCACGTCATCACCGGCAGCGGCGATTACACGATCAAGCTCTGGGACCTCGACACGTTCAAGGAGGTGCGTCGCTTCGAAGGCCACGAAGGCACAGTCTACACGCTGGCGCTGTCGGCCGACGGCAAGCGACTGGCCTCCGGCTCGCTCGACGGCACGGCGCGGCTGTGGGACGTCGACACCGGCAACCAGATCGCCATGTTCGACAGCCGCACCGGCCCGATCTATGCGGTCGCCTTCGCGCCCGACGGTACGCTGCTCACCGGCGGCGACGACCGCACCATCAGGGACTGGCCGGCGACAGGGGATGGCGAAATCCTGTTCGCCGGCGCACCGCAGTGAGGGTGCTGATTGGGTCGTGGCCGGCAGGCCAGCGATGCGCCCATCGACAGCTTCGTTCAATCCCGATTCTCAACCGGCTCCGGACCGCCCGGAATGTGAGCGCCCCGGGCGAGGTTTTGTCATATAACGGACATCGGCAACGACTACCAAAAAACTGCCTTTTATCAGTCAATTTTGGAGGTCACTTATGCTTCGCCCTCTCATCGCGCTTGCCGTTACGACAAGTCTTGCCAGCGCTGCTGGTGCTGCCACGATCTATCCTCTCGACCGCGCCACCATCCTCGCTCAATCGCCGTTCGACCTGAAGGTCGAATTCGACAAGGTCGTCACCCCCGACCAGGTCACGGTGACGATCAACGGCAAGCCGGCCGAGGAGGTTCTCGGCAAGAAGGTCGAGTTCGTGGAGAAGGAAGAGGGGGTCGATGCCTCCGCCATTTTGGTCCGCGCCGCCAGCATCGCCCAGCCCGGCACCTATGAGATCGAAGCCAAGGCTGGCGACGAGACCAAGTCCGTCAAATGGGAGGTGTTCGGAACCTCGGCGACCCCGCGCGCCAAGAACGTCATCTTCCTGCTTGGCGACGGCCTCTCCGTTGCGCATCGCACCGGCGCGCGGATCATGTCCAAGGGCATGACCGAAGGCAAGGCGAACGGCCGGCTCAACATGGACGATCTCGACCATATGGCCTTTATCGGCACGTCGTCGACCAACGCCATCGCCACCGACAGCGCCAACACCATGTCGGCCTACATGACCGGCCACAAGACGGCGGTGAACGCGCTCGGCGTCTATGCCGACCGCACCAAGCCGAGCCAGGATGACCCGAAGGTCGAGACCATCGCCGAGGCTCTGCGGCGCACCGGCAAGAAGTCGATCGGCGTCGTCTCGACGGCCGAGATCGAGGACGCCACCCCGGCAGCCGTCGTCTCCCATACCCGCAGCCGCAGTGACAAGGCCGACATCGTCGGCATGTTCTACCAGACGCAGCCCGACGTCATCCTCGGCGGCGGCTCCGCCTATTTCCTGCCGCAGAGCACGGCCGGCTCCAAGCGCAAGGACGACACTGACTACATCGCGAAATTCCGCGATGCCGGATACGCCCTTGCCACCGACAAGACCGAACTCGAGGCTGCAGCCAAGACCAACACCGGCAAGATCCTCGGCCTGTTCCATACCGGCAACATGGACGTCACGCTGGATCGCGACTTCCTCAAGAAGGGCACCGTGGAAACCTTCCCCAATCAGCCGGGCCTCGTCGAAATGACCAATGTTGCACTTGGCGAACTGTCGAAGAACCCCGAAGGCTTCTTCCTGATGGTCGAGGGCGCCTCGGTCGACAAGATGTCGCATCCGATGGACTGGGAGCGCTCCATGGTCGAGGTCATCGAATTCGACAAGGCGGTCGGCGTTGCGATGGAATTCGCCAAGACCCATCCCGACACGATGATCGTGATGACCGGCGACCACACCCATAGCGTTTCAATCGTCGGCACCATCGACGACAGCAAGCCGGGCCCCGAGATGCGCGACAAGGTCGGTGTCTATGCCGATGCCGGCTTCCCGAACTACCAGGACAAGAACAACGACGGTTACCCCGACAGCGTCGATGTCTCGCGTCGTCTGGCGATCTTCGGCGCCAGCTTCCCCGACTATTACGAGACGTTCCGCCCCAAGCTTGACGGCCCGTTCGTGCCGGCGGTGCAGAACGAGAGCAAGCAGTATGTCGCCAACGAGAAGTACAAGGACGTGCCCGGCGCGGTGCTGCGCATCGGCAATCTGCCGAAGTCGGCCGATACAGCGGTCCATGCCGTCGACGACGTCGTGCTGCAGGCCACCGGCCCAGGCGCGGAAGGCTTCAAGGGCTACATGGAGGAGAGCGACGTCTATAAAGTCCTCGCCGATGCGCTCGGACTGGCGCCGGCGACGAACTGAGCCGCGCAGTCTATGATGATCCCGGCCGCTCCATCCGGTGCTTGCGGATGGAGCGGCCAGGGACGATGGTTCGGGCGCTGACGGCGCCCGCGCCAATCGACAAGGGAATAGCAATCATGGAGTGCAGACCGATCACCCGTCGCGGCATGCTGCTCGGTTCGGCTACGGTCTGTCTTTCCCAGGCTTTGCGCCGCGCGTCGGCCGCGCCCGCGCCGCTCACCTTCGATGACCTCTACGCCAAGATCGGCGTGCTCGGCATGAGCTTCTCCGACAAGGTCAAGACGCTTGCCGGCCAGGATGTGACCATGCGGGGTTTCATGGCGCCGCCGCTCAAGGCCGAGGCGAAATTCTTCGTCCTGACCGAGATTCCGATGGCGCTGTGTCCCTTCTGCTCATCCGATGCCGATTGGCCAGACAACATCGTCGTCGTCTATCTCGACCAGGCGCAAACCTTCGAACAGGCCAACGCCCTCATTGAGGTGGCCGGCCGGCTGGAAACCGGCTCCTGGACCGACCCGGAAACCGGCTTCGTCAGCCTCCTGCGCATCGTCGACGCGCATTTTCGCCGGGCGTAGCGATCATGCTCGGCCTGTCCGTGCGGGATTTGCGGGTTTCCTTCCGCGACCTCGAGAAGCCGGCGCTCGCTGTGCCTGCGCTGGAGATCCGACCTGGCGAGAAAGTCGCCGTGACCGGGCCTTCGGGATCGGGCAAGACGACGTTCATCAACATCGTGACGGGGCTGGAAAGGATACGGCAGGGATCGGTGCGCTGGAGCGATACCGAGCTTTCCAGCCTCTCCGAAGCCAGGCGCGATCGCTGGCGTTCCGCCCATGTCGGCCTGGTCATGCAGGAGTTCTACCTCTGCCCCGGCCTGTCGGCGCTCGAAAACGTGCTGCTGCCCGGCAGACTGTCGAGGGTCCGCCCCGTGGCCGAACTGAAGGCGGAAGGACTGCGGCTGCTGGAACGGGTCGAAATCTCGCGCCCGGGACAGCCGGTCGAAACCATGTCGCGCGGACAGATGCAAAGGGTCGCCGTTGCCAGGGCGCTGGTGACAAGGCCGGCCATTGTCGTCGCCGACGAGCCGACCGCCAGCCTCGATTCCGATGCCGGTATCGCCGTGGCGAACCTGTTGCTGCAATTGGCCGGCGAGGCGGGAACCACCCTCATCGTCGCAAGTCACGAGAAACGGCTGATAGAAAGGCTTGACCGGACCATCCGCCTGGAGGCCGGTCAGGTGACGCGCGACACACCGACATTGCAGGACATCCGCGATGAAGCGTTTTGAGCTGGAAAGGAATAGCCGATGCTCCGCTTCATCGCCGCGGATCTGAGGCGGCACTGGATCGGCGTGGCTGCCGTGGCGCTGCTGATCGCCCTTGCGACGGCCCTCGGGGTTGCTGTGACCCTCAGCGAGCGGGCACTGCGTCTGGGCAGCGCGCAAGCGGCTGACGCCTTCGACCTTGTGATCGGCGCTCCGGGCAGCGAAACCCAACTGGTGCTGTCCTCGGTATTTCTGCAGGCGGCACCCCTGTCGCTGATGCCGGGCGATGTGCTTGCCGGCCTCATCAGGGACAAGCGGGTGGCCTGGGCAGCGCCGGTCGGTTTCGGTGATTTTGTCGAAGACTTCCCGATCGTCGGAACCACGCAAGCGCTGGTCGACGGACTGGGCGGCGTCTCCGAAGGCCGCACATTTGCGCTGCTTGGCGATGCGCTGGTCGGCGCTGCCGTGCCCAAAAGCGTCGGCGCCCGCTTTCACCCCGCGCACGGACAGCTGCATGCGGCGACCGAGATCCACAATGATTTCACCTATACGATTGTCGGGCGCCTCAGCCCCACCGGCACCGCCTGGGACCGGGCGATCATCGTGCCGATCGAGGCGGTGTGGCATGTTCACAGGCACGAGAACGGACGAGCCGGAATTGCCGCACTGGTCGAGCAGGTTGACGCAAAAGACGGTGCCGAGCCGCACGGTTTCGATGCGCGGATCAACCCCGATGCCGTTCTCGATCCCTCGGCGCCCGGCCTGCCGGCTGTCCTGGTAAAACCGCACACCATCGCCGACGCCTACAAGCTGCGCCAGCAATATCGCAGCGACCGCACGCTGGCGGTCTTCCCCGGCGAAGTGCTGACCCGGCTTTACGGGACCCTAGGCGATGCAAGGCGCATCCTTTCCGTGGTGGCCGCCGGCGCGCAATTCCTCGTCGCGGCGGCAATTCTTCTGGTCGTCATCGTCCATGTTTTGCAGCGACGGCACCAGATCGGCGCCCTGCGCGCCTTCGGAGCGCCCCGCGCGGTGGTGTTCGGGATCGTCTGGGTGGAAACCTTTGTCATCGTCGGCGCCGGTGTCCTGCTCGGTTTCCTCTTCGGCTATCTCGCCGCCCGAACGATCGCGCACACGATGGCCGAGGCGAGCGGTTTTTCCATGCCGGTAACATTCCGCGTCGAGGATATGCGCTCGGCGCTGCTCCTGCTCGTCGTGGCGGGCGTGGCGGCGGTGGTGCCGTCGATCCTCGCCTACCGTCAGTCGCCGGCACAGGCCCTGAGGAACTGAGGGCAACAGCCAATCTCCCCCCTCGTGGGGGAGATGTCCGGCAGGACAGAGGGGGTCGGTTCGACTAGGCTCGGCCCCTTGTCGCAGACGCAAGGAGGTTAGCGCTTCACGCGCGGCGACCCCCTCTGTCGCCTTCGGCGACATCTCCCCCTCAAGGGGGGAGATCAGCAGCGTCACCGACCATGCCCATCGTTTGAGGCGTGACACTTGCGTCGCCCGATGCCAAGACTCCTTTGCTGCTGCATCTTGAGAATCCCATGCCCAATCTCCACCTCGTCGAAGCCTCGATCGCCGACCTGCGCCGTGCCCTGGAGGACGGCACCGTCACCAGCGTCGAACTGGTCGGCGCCTACCTCCGGCGCATCGCGCACTACGACCGCCATGGCATCACGCTGAATGCGGTGCCGGTGCTCAACCTCGCAATGTTCGAGGAGGCAGCGGCCTCCGATCTGCGGCGCCGCAATGACGCCACGCTCGGGCCGCTCGACGGCATCCCCTACACCGCCAAGGACAGCTACAAGGTGGAAGGGCTGACGGTGGCTGCGGGCTCGCCTGCCTTCGAGCATCTCGTCGCCAATGAGGACGCCTTCACCATCGCGCGGCTCAGGGCCGGCGGCGCGGTGCTGATCGGGCTGACCAACATGCCGCCCATGGCCAATGGCGGCATGCAGCGCGGCGTCTATGGCCGCGCCGAAAGCCCTTACAATGGCGACTACCTGACCGCCGCTTTTGCTTCGGGCTCGTCCAACGGTTCCGGCACCGCCACCGCCGCCAGCTTCGCCGCTTTCGGGCTGGGCGAGGAGACATGGTCGTCTGGCCGCGCGCCGGCGTCCAACAATGCGCTGGTCGCCTACACGCCGTCGCGCGGCGTCATTTCGGTCAGGGGCAACTGGCCGCTGGTGCCGACCATGGATGTGGTGGTGCCGCACACGCGCGGCATCGCCGACATGCTGGAACTGCTCGACGTGATCGTCACCGACGATCAGGAGACGCGCGGCGATTTCTGGCGCGTGCAGCCTTGGGTGCCCATCCCGGAGCCTTCGACACTCAGGCCGCCAAGCTATACCGGTCTGGCGCTGGAAGGCGCCCTCAAGGGCAAGCGCCTCGGCGTGCCGAAAATGTATATCGGCAGCGATGGCGAAGCGACAAAGCCCATCGAGGTCAGAGCCTCGGTGGTCGACCTCTGGCGGCAGGCGGCAAGCGATCTGGAAAAGCTCGGCGCGGAAGTAGTCGAGGTCGATTTCCCCGTGGTCTCCAACCACGAGCGTGACCGTCCGGGCGCGCGAACCATGGTCGAGCGCGGACTGGTCCCGGAAGCCTTCGCCGAGCGCGAAATCTGGGATCTCTGCATCTGGGGCTGGGACGACTTTCTGCGCGCCAATGCCGACCCGGCCATCCCCGATCTGGCTTCGGTCGACGGCCCCAAAATCTTCCCGCAGCCGCCGGGCACGCTGCCCGACCGCTATGGGGATGACGGCTTTGATCTGGCCGACTATGTCACCCGCGCCAGGCAGGGCGTGACGCCGTTCCGCGACATTCCCACGTTGGCGGAAGGGCTCAAGGGGCTTGAGGCGACGCGGCGCATTGATTTCGAGGACTGGCTGGATGCGAACAGGCTCGACGCCGTGATGCTGCCGGCGGTCGCCGATGTCGGGCCGGCCGATGCCGATATCAACGAAGCCTCGGCAGACCTTGCCTGGCGCAACGGCACCTGGGTCGCCAACGGCAATCTGGTCTGGCGCCATCTCGGCATCCCGACCGTCACCGTGCCGATGGGCACGATGGCCGATATCGGCATGCCGGTCGGGCTGACATTTGCGGGCAAGGCCTACGGCGATGTGGATCTGCTGCGCCTGGCCGGCGATTTCGAGCGCGCTACCCGACGCCGCACCGCGCCGCCGCGCACGCCGGCGCTGGCGGATGATGTGTTTGCAGCGCGCAATGGATTGAGGGCCAACGATGCGTCGCCGCTGACGCTCACGATTGCTGCCGAGACGAGAAATCTGGGAGATCAGGCAGAGATCGCCGTTACGGCCGAACTCGAAGCTGCCATCGGCGTGGAAAGCGCCAGCGTCAAGGTTCATGTCAATGGCGAGCCCGTCGCCATGCAGCGAAGCGGCGCAAGTTTCCATGGTCGCATCGTGGTGCCAGCTGTTGAGCATGAGCGGACGCACAGTGTGTGGCGCGGCGCTTACGGTTCGATCGTCACAGCGATCGTGCGGCTCGAAGACGGACGCACCGCCGGCGCTTATGTGGTGACGGGCGGAATCGGGTGAGGGTACAGCTAATCTCGCCCCTTGTGGGGGTTGAGGAGCGGTCCGCGAAGCGGACGGAAAGCCAATTGCTTGGCTTTCCGAGTGACGAAAGCGGGCAGGCCAGGGGGGGCGGTCCGACCGGGCTCAGCCTCCCTGCGGCCGATGCAGGTTTGCGCTTCACGCGCGGCGACCCCCTCTGTCGCCTTCGGCGACATCTCCCCCTCAAGGGGGGAGATTAAGCGCCGCTTGACCCTCCCACCTCCCGCGCTATCTTCGCGCCATGTCAAAACTCGCCCCCCTCATCGTCATCGATCTCCAGACCAACATGTTCGACGGGCGCGTCGAGCCGCCGATCCATGATGCGCCGGGCATTGCCGCGCGCACCCGTTCGCTGATCGACTGGGCACGGCGCAGCGGGCGCAAAGTCGCTTTCGTCCGGCATGATGGGCCGGCCGGCGATCCGTTGGCGCCGGGCGAGCCGGGCTGGCCGGTATGGCCGGAACTCGGCCAGGCCAAGGACGAACCGACATTCTCCAAGAGTGTCCGCAACGCCTTCTCCAATCCCGAACTTGGCGCCTGGGTGGCCGGGCAGGGTGCTGATGAAGTCGTGCTCGCCGG
This sequence comes from Mesorhizobium sp. P3_A2, assembly GCF_056403115.1. Lineage (NCBI taxonomy): Bacteria > Pseudomonadati > Pseudomonadota > Alphaproteobacteria > Hyphomicrobiales > Phyllobacteriaceae > Mesorhizobium > Mesorhizobium sp. P3_A2. The sequence goes on along the minus strand of NZ_JBFUGC010000007.1, from coordinate 13,713 downwards.
CGCGCAGACCGATTTCTGCATCGCCGGTACCGTCAGGGGCGCTTTGGCCGAAGGCCTTGCCGTCACCGTCGTGTCCGATGCGCACTCGACGCTGGACACGGAAGGCGAAACCGCTGCCGAGATCATCGCCCGGTACAATGCGGACTTCACCGAAGAGGGCGTCACGCTGGTGACGACCAAGGCGCTGACCGAAGGTTGACGCGCGTCGTCGCATCGAAGACTCGAGGCTGCGCGGAAGCTGCTGATCTCCCCCCTCAAGGGGGGAGATGAGCTCCGCCAAAAAAATCCATCGAATCGATTGCGCAAACGTTTCGATCGCCCTAAGCTTCTTCGAAATCCGCCAACAGAGCGGACGGGAAACGCATAGGGAGGAGCGCTTGCAGGCGCTGAGTTTCATTGCCGACAATGGCTGAAGTGGCGCGGCGCGCCGGCGTGTCGGTGTCGACCGTCTCGCATGTCGTCAACAACACGCGCTTCGTTTCGCTGGAGAAGGCGAAGCTGATCAACGACGCCATCGCCGCCATGGGCTATCAGCCCAACGAGCTGGCGCGCTCGCTGAAGGCCTCGACCACCAACAGCGTCGGCCTGGCGATCTCGGCGATCTCCAATCCCTATTTCACCGACATCATCTGCGCGGTCGAGGCCGAATGCGCGCGGCTCGGGCTGATGGTCTTCCTTTCCGACACGCAGGAAGATCCCGACCGCGAACTGCAGGTGGTCCGCGCCTTTCACCAGCGCCGCGTCGACGGCGTCATCCTGGCACCGTCGGGCTCGCCGCAGCGCGCCATCGACTATCTCGCCGACAAGAAAGTGCCCTGCGTTTTGATCGACCGTTTCGCCGACGACCGCTTCGACCAGATCGGCGTCGAGAACGACACGGCAATGCGGGCGCTGATCGACCATGTCGCTTCCTTCGGCCACAAGCGCATCGGCTACATCGCCGGACAGCCGGGGCTGGCGACGACGCGCGAGCGCATCGAGGCATTCCAGGCGTCGCTCGCCGCCAATGGACTTGAAAGCATGCCGCACTATGTCTCGCCGGAGAATGTCGACACGGCGGCGGCGACCGCATCGACGCATGCGATCCTGTCGCTGCCCACGCCGCCCACCGCATTGGTTACCGGCAACAACATGACGACGATCGGGGCAGTCCGCGCCATCCGCGAAAAGGGTCTTTCCATCCCGCGCGACCTGTCGCTGGTCGGCTTCGACGATTTCGAATGGGCCGACTGTTTCGAGCCCAGGCTGACGCTGATCGAGCAGCCTTGTACCGAGATCGGTCGGCAGGCGGCGGCGCTGCTCAGCGCCCGCATCGCGTCGACCGCGTCCGCGCCGCGTTCGGTGCGGCTGCAGGCGACGCTGCAAACCCGCCAATCCTGCGGGAGGCCGAAATGACCGCGCCGCTGCTGGTGATGACAGGCGCGGTAAAACGCTTCGGCGGCGTGCAGGCGCTGCGCGGCGTCGACTTCGACCTCAAGTCGGGCGAGATCCACGCGCTGCTCGGCGAGAACGGCGCCGGCAAGTCGACGCTGATGAACCTTCTCTCAGGCGTCTACACGCCGGACGAAGGCACGATCGAGATCGACGGCAAGCAGGTAGCCTTCAACAACCCGCGCGAGGCGCAAGCGGCAGGCATCGCCACCATCTTCCAGGAGCTCGACTTGGTGCCGTCGCTCGATGTGGCGGCCAATCTGTTCCTCGGCCGCGAACTGATGCGTCCTGGCGGCTTCCTCGACGTGCCGGCGATGCGCCGCGAGGCAAAGAAGCGTCTGGAAGCGATCGAGATCGCCATCGATCCAGGGGCGATGGTGGCGGATTTGTCGATCGGCCAGCGGCAGGTGGTGGCGATCGTCAAGGCGCTGTCCTATGCCTCGCGCGTGCTGATCATGGACGAGCCGACGGCCGCGCTCACCGTGGGCGAAGTCGAGCGGCTGTTCGACATCATGAGGAAGCTCGCCGCCACCGGCGTCGGCATCGTCTATATCTCGCACCGGCTGGAGGAAGTGCCAGGCATTGCCGACCGTGTGACGGTGATGCGCGACGGCCGTGTCGCCGGGATTACCGAGCCACACGCGCCGCAGGCCGAGCTGGTGCGGCTGCTGGTCGGGCGTCCGCTCGACGAGCTTTATCCGCAGCGTGCCAAAGGCGCGGGAAAACCGCTGCTCAGCCTGCGCGATGCAAGCTTCAAGCTCGCCCGCGACAGCGCCGGCTGGCAGGCGCCGCAGGGCGTGTCGCTCGATGTCCATGAAGGCGAGATCGTCGGCCTCGCCGGCATCATGGGGGCAGGGCGCACTGAGCTCTTGTCCGCGCTCTATGGCACCGGCCTGTCCGGCCGCTGGGAGGGCGAGGTCGCCATATCGGGCAAGCCGGTAAAGCTGGATTCGATCAGCGCCGCCCGCGCAGCCGGCATTGCCTTCGTCACCGATGATCGCAGGGGCTCGGGCCTGATGCTGCGCATGGCGGTCGGCCTCAACCTGGTGATGTCGGTCATATCCAGAATCTCGCCGAACTGGCTGGTCTCGCCAAGCCGTCAGGCCGAGGCGGTCAAACAATCGTTCGGTCAGTTCGACATCCGCCCGAAGAACCCTGATATCGCCGTCGGCGCGCTGTCGGGCGGCAACCAGCAGAAGGTGGTGCTGGCCAAGGAGATCCTCGGCAATCCCAGGCTTCTGCTGCTCGACGAGCCGACGCGCGGCGTCGATGTCGGCGCCAAGGGCGAGATTTATGCGCGGCTCAGGGCACTCGCGGCGCAAGGCCTCGGCATACTGGTCGCCTCCAGCGAGATGCCGGAGCTGATCGGTCTGTGCGACCGCATCGTGGTGCTGCGCCAGGGGCGCAATGTGGCGGAATTCATGGGCGGCGTCGACGAGCACACGGTGCTGGCCGCGGCAAATGGCAGGGAGGCCTGATGTCTGACGAGAAGATTTCAGCGGCAGGCGCACCCGTGACGGCGGCGCCTCAAAAACATCGCGACCCGCTGGCGCTGATCGTGCGCTTCCAGAGCCTGATCGGCCTGGTGCTGGTGGCGATCGGCGGCATCATCTTTTCGCCGCGCCGCCACGGCGAGATCCTGTTCCTCAACCCAGACAACATTGCCAACATCGTGCGCGCCGTGTCGGAGACCGGCATCATCGCCATCGGCATGACCTTCGTCATCATCACCGCCGGCATCGACCTGTCGGTCGGCGCGGTGCTCGGCCTGTCCAGCGTCGTCACCGCCTCGATGATGATCTCCGGCGGCTTCGGGCTGATCCCCACCATCCTCGCCGTGCTGGTCATGGGCATCGTCTTCGGCGCCATCCAGGGCACCATCTCCACCCGTTTCCGGCTCGAACCCTTCATCGTCACGCTGGCCGGCCTGCAGGCCGCGCGCGGTCTCGCGCTGGTCGTCTCCGGCAATCAGTACATCAACATCTCCTATGGCGACGGGCCGGGCCTGGCGCCGCCTGTCTTCGCCGTGCTGGGCGAGCGCCTGTTCAACAACACCGTGCCGGTGGCAACGCTTGTCTTCATCGTCTTTGCGGCCATCGCCACCATCGTCCTCAACACCACGCGCTTCGGCCGCTACGTCTTTGCCGTCGGCGGCAATGAGCGCGCCGCGCGCATTTCCGGCGTGCCGGTGTCGATGGTGAAAATCTCGGTCTACGCCATCACCGGTTTTGCCGCCGCCCTTGCCGGCATCGTGCACGCCGGCCAGTTCAATTTCGGCAGCGCCAATGACGGCATGGGCTATGAGCTCACAGCCATCGCCGCCGTGGTCATCGGCGGCACCAGCCTGTTCGGCGGCGCCGGCTCCATGGTCGGTACCGTTGCCGGCACCATCATGCTGGGCGCACTCGCCAACATCCTGCAGCTCAACAACATCACCCCCGCCATGCAGCTGCTCGCGACCGCCGCGATCATCGTGCTGGCGGCAGTGCTTCAATCCCTCGTTCGCCGCCGCGAGGGTTTGGGTCGTTAGGAGGAGACGGCAACACGTGGACGTCAACCAAGGTCTGGCCCCCCGGCCCGACGAGGAGGAGAGTGAGTTATGAGAACCATTACAAGAGCATCGACCCTCAAGGCCATGCTTCTGGCCGGCGCCGGCCTGTGCATTGCCGGCACCGCCTACGCCGCCGAGCCGCTGGTGAAAGCCTGCGCCAAGGACGGCCAGTTCATCATCGGCTTTTCGCAGGCCAACAACGCCGAGCCCTACCGCCAGCACGTCAATGACGAGCTGGAGGCGGCGGCCAAGGAAGTGCCTGGCTTCACGCTGCAGATCGCCGACGGCGCCGGCAACGTCAACACGCAGACCTCGCAGGTCGACAATTTCATCACCCAGAAGGTCGACATCCTGCTGATCTCGCCCTTCGAGGCGGCACCGCTGACGCCAGCGGTGAAGCGTGCCATGGATGCCGGCATCCCGGTCATCGAGCTCGACCGCAAGACAGTCGGCGACCCCGGCAAGGACTACACCGCCTTCATCGGCGGCGATAACTACAAGATCGCGCTCGAGGCCGGCAAATACACCGCCAAGACGCTGCTGCCCGATGGCGGCGAGGCAGCGGTGCTGGAAGGCCTGCCGAGCTCGACGCCGGCGGTCGAACGCCTGAACGGCTTCAAGGACGGCGTCAAGGAAAACGCCAAGATCCAGGTGGTGGCCGAGCAGGCTGCCGACTGGGTGCCGGATAAAGCGCAAGTCGCCTTCGCCGCCATGCTGCAGGCGCACCCCGACATCAAGGTGCTCTACGCCTCCAACGACATGATGGCCGCCGGCGCGCTGCTCGCCGCCAAGGGCGCGGGCAAGGACGTCAAGATCATCGGCACAGACGGCCTGCCGGGCCCGGCAGGCGGCATCGAAGCGGTGGCCAAAGGCGACTGGGCCGCAACCTTCACCTACCCGACGGGCGCCAAGGAAGCGATCGAGATGTCGAAAAAGATCCTGCTGGATTGCGCGACCGAGGTGGACAAGACGGTGACGGTGGAGACGACGGCGATCACGGCTGAGAATGCCAAGCAGATGATGGGGAAGTAGGGGGGTAGAGCCCAGTGCTGAGGTTGATGCGCAAGGCCCCGGAAGGGGCCTTGTTTTGTTTTCGGGCCGGGCGCTATTCACTGATCGTCTCGGCGGTATCGGTGGAGCCGTGAATCTGTGCTTAGCGCGCGCCCGCAAACACTTTTGTCATAAATCAATAACCGTCCAGGTCTGAGCACCCTGGGCGGAAGATGCGAACGAAGGACCGGATCACCGGCCCCCACGCGATCATTCCTATTGGAGGTGACGAAGGAATTGATCGGTCGCTTCACACGATGTTGAACGCAAGTATAGATCAGTGTGTTTCACTATAATCGCCGATGGATTGCGAGCCCATGATGTCGAAGCACGACTTTCTAGCACCCCACTTTACCTTAGAGCCAATCAAGAGAGATCGTGCGTCGCCGGTGTGCGGCCTCCCGCAATAGATTCGACAGCTCGAAGCGCGGAATGCTCAGTCACAGATTGAAATAATCGACAAAGCGCTATAAATCTGCCACAGATATGGCACGCCCCAGCCGCCATTGGGAAACCGTTTACGTGTAGCCATAAGTGGCCTCGGACGTCGGAGCTGAGCTGTAAGCAACCAGGCCAATACTTGTTTTGTGGCGACCTCCCTCAATGACCCAACGTGATCCTCAATCCAAATCTTTTTCATTGTTCATTGCGTGTTTTATACCGCTCACTAGCTTGTTACTGGTTTCAATGGCGCCCTCCGCGGCGATTGCAGCATACGTAGATATCATTCCGGAAAATATTGATTATCTCAATAATCCCCTAGAGGACATGCAGTTCGAGCCACGCTGCAATCTCATGCTGTCAGGTGAAATCGACGGCAATACCGTATCTGCATTCGAAAACGCAGTCCGCGAGCTCAATGCACGAAGCCATCTGAAATCGGCCGGCTTTTTTGAGGCAGAACTTGAGAAGCAGCCAGGATTCCGTGCGCTATGTATGTCGAGTTCAGGGGGCAAGCTCCACGATGCACTTGACCTAATACCGCACCTAGATAATTGGATCGCAGTGGTGCCCGAAGGAGCAGTTTGCGAGTCCGCGTGCGCCATTGCTTTCATGGGAGCGGGTCTGTCTGCGGGCCCTTATGGCGACGTCGGTGTGTCCTCCACAAATCGACGGCAAGCTAGATTTCTTCATTATACGGGCATACTGGCATTTCACGCCCCAACATTAGACGACTTATCAGACCGGCCATACACGAAAGAACAGGTACTTGAGGAATATGAGCGAGGCCGTTTGACGATGGGCCGCATCCTCTACCTTGATAGCTGGGACGCTCTTGTGCAGAAGAAAGGGGGCGGCGCCGACACCCCGGACTTGTCTACCAATGCTGCTATCGAGCAGATGCTTAGCAGCGCAGACACAGATCCCTTTTTGCCGGCCTCTTTGTTTTTTACGTTCCTAGTGACACCCAACAAATCCACCTTTCGTGTTGAGACAGTTGAACAGGCGCTTGTATGGGGAATACAGATCTACGGCCTGTCAAGAATGGACTTCTCGGGCAACCTGCCGGAGTTTTGGGCCTGGCGAGCATGTGACAACCTCGGTTGGATGATGTGTCACAATCCCTACCAGCTATCTGCTGGATGCAACACAATCGGCGTGAACCGCAAGACATTTGTCGATGATAGCACGCTACCCTACATTGTTGAGAACAGGCAGCTCGCGGGTGTCGAGCGCTTCTCGGTTTCTCTATCACGGAATTCCGTGGCGAAAATTGAGAGGATAGCGCTCGGAAATGACTACTGGCACTCTCACCATGCTTATGGGGGAACAGGCGAGGCCGCGGAATGCGGGATTTCAGTCTACCGCAATAAGCGTCTTATTGGCATCAGGGCGGAGTATCATCCGGTTGAGTCTTCATGGGAGTATGGGAGGCTTGGATCGTCCGTTATTTCTGACGACGAGAAAAAATGGGTGGACGCATCTCGGATACCCCCAGAGGGGGAAAGGGAAAAAATCGTGCGCCCATGGATGTGGCTATCCATGGACACACGTTTACCTGACATCGAAAAAAAATGGATTGCACTCCACGAACTCGCGACAAGGGAGGCCGAAAAGCTCGACGGCAATCACTATCACATCGCAGAGATATGCAATTTCGGTAAGGTTTCTCTAACAATCGCCCTCGGATACCAAGCAGATGGGAGAACCCTGGCAAAAGGATGGTATCATTTAGATAATGGAGATTGCTTTATCCCGCTGAGTGTTGATACTGGCAATATCCTTTATGTACATGCTCACGACGCCGCTGGCCACAACGTCTCGGCACCGGGAGTGTTGAGACACAGAGTTCTTTGCGTCAAGAAGGGTCCAAGCTTCGTCATCGCAAACGCAGCTGAAGGCAACGCGACTTGCCACGATACGGACACGAATGTCGGCGGTCTCACCAACCTCGACTTTTTCAGCGTTGCAACGCACGACTTCGTCACGCCGATCTTCTTCGGATTTCTTCCTAAAGGAACTGCACTTGCGCCTGCTAGGCGGAGCTTGTTTCGAGACATTGAAGGAGGAAACTAAGCATGGTGAAGCAATCGCATCTTTGGGTGCCCAGTCGATGTGTTACTATGGGTCGTGTCGCGCTGATTGCGCTTCTAGCGGGCTCACTATTCCTCGTCTCATCTATAGTCGAGAACAATAGAGGCGCCGCCAGTACGGCCGAGACCGACCAAGCCCTCCGTCAATGCGAGGAGGACTACGCTATTTGCCGTCAGAAATGCAATGATGACCGGTCCTGCTCGGACAAATGCCTGCAAACCTACAACGCCTGTCTCCGAAACGGACAATCCGACAGATGAGAAGGATATCGTGATTTCGCGGTCTGCACCCATCATCGAGCGTGTTCTCGCTGTAGTTGGCACATTCTTTAGTGCGGCTAGGGTCATTAGGGTGCCTCTTGCCCTGACTGCGATAGGGGCGGCCCTGCTGGCGGGACCTCCGCAGACTCGCGAGGTCTATCGTGTTATCGCCCAGGATTGGTGGTACGGTTACACTTTCCGATGTGGCGGAAGTTTACTTAGTATGGAATGCCCTCATTTTATTTTGTTTAGAGAGATGCTGTTTTCATATTTAGGAATACTTGGAACTGCCCTGGCAATATGGTACTCCGCGTGTCGCGCGGGTTCGACATTCTGGCCTAGATCTCCCGAAGCCCACGTGGAACGAACGATCTTGCGTTCTGCGCCAACAATATTGGCGTTTTCTGTAATCATAGCGGCTGCCTGGGGAGTGTTTGCGTCAATACCCTTTGAGCCTGACAGTCATAATGCTTCAACCCTCAAAGCGATTGCCGAGCACAAGTGGGTCGCCAAATACGGGACTCAACCGGACGCGGCCGAAGTCAACTTGATGATGGACATCATCAAGTTCCTTATCTTGCCAGCAGGAGTCATGCAGGCCATGGCGGGATCGCTCGTGATCACTGCGATTTGCCTCCTAATATTCTTGGGTCGTCTGCTTCATCCGAGGGACTTATGGCCTGCAACGCGCTGGGAGAATAGTGGCCCGATACTTGCGTTCGTTGGCTTGGTAATAGTCTTTCTGGCGGTTCCGGTCGCGATGCCGAGGTGGATTGGCCCTATCGGAGTGCTCGGATTATTTTTGATATGCGCGACGTCAATCCTAACTCAGCTTTCTATGCAATCATCACGTCTAAAAATTCCTTTTATCTTTGTACTTTTTTGCTGGATAATATTTCTTTCATGGACCGGAGTTAATAATAATCACGTGGTAAACTTGGGCGCTCCGCCGCCTTCGGAGGGAGGCGCCCAGATAGATGGTAGGCGTGCGCTTAGGGATATTGTGAAAGAATGGTACGATAGTCGACCAGACAAGAATAAGTATGAGAGCGCCGGAACACCTTACCCCGTCTATATAGTTGCGGCGCAGGGCGGCGGTATATACGCCGCGTATAACACGGCCAGTCTTCTTGGGAGTCTCGAGGATAGATGTCCCACCTTCGCTTGGCATAACTTCGCTATCAGCGGCGTCTCTGGGGGTAGCGTCGGGGCTTCGGTGTTTGTCTCGTTGCTGAAGCGAAAGCAAGTTGAGCCTAACCCATGCAAACCAGATATGGTGACTAACAGTCAGCTGCTCCTAAAAGACTCAATGGTGGATCAATCGGGAAGAATTCTAGACCAGGATTATTTGTCTCCCTTGCTATCGGGTCTTCTATTCGGGGATTTGCTGCAGGCCGTCCTGCCTGTACCGATACCAATTCTCGACCGGGCGCGCGCACTAGATAGCTCACTTGAGGTGTCCTTCGAAAATCCGACCTTTATTGGAGGAGATGGATCACGCCAGGGATCTAATTTCGCGAACCCCCTACTGCAGGCATTCACAGATCACTGGAACCCGCGTGCGGGCTGGCCGGCTCTTATCTTAAACACCACTGACGTACAGACTGGTCAGCGCAGAGTTATGGCGCCATTCCAGGTTGGAGATAATGGAGACCAATTCCTGCCGGTGTGGCCTGGAGAAGTGCTTGCCGGCGTGAAACTGAGCACCGGTGCTTTCCTTAGTGCTCGCTTTCCATGGGTTACGCCTTCGGGTTGGTACAAGAGCGCATCAGGAGGTGTGACCTATTTGGTAGACGGCGGCTATTACGACAACTCAGGATTGGCCACAGCACGGGAAGTCATGGAGGCGATCGATCAGGCGGGTCTGGGCGGCAGGATAGTGACTAAACTCATTATCCTGACGGGAGCTCCTGGTGAGCCCGGCCCGATGCGCGGGCTGAATGACGTCCTGGATCCAATACGAGCGATGTTGAACACTTGGGGTGTCCGGCCCATCGAGGCCATTCGTTCGGCTGACCAAACACTGAACAATTCGTCTAATTCGCGATATAGAGCACGTATCGTGCATCTCCGGGGCCTACTATATGGGCTGCCGCTAGGATGGAGGTTGTCCGGCGGAACAGCCTACATCATTGATGCCGAAGACCCTGTCCCAGGCTTATGCAAGAATGACACGAAAGAGGACTCTGCAAACAAACTGTTTGAGGCAGATTGTCTCCTGCAAGATCTGGAGAGGGAGCTCCAGTGAAGTCCTTGTGGTCAGAACAAGAGCCGTTCGAAATCATCCATGACCTTTATCAACCAAAAGACGGGCAGCGCACAGCGGTCGGCGACCCCCGGCAAGGACTACACCGCCTTCATCGGCGGCGACAATTTCAAGATCGCCGAGGAAGCGGGAAAATACACCGCCAAGACGCTGCTGCCCGATGGCGGCGAGGCAGCGGTGCTGGAAGGCCTGCCGAGCTCGACGCCCGCGGTGGAGCGGCTGAACGGCTTCAAGGAAGGCGTGAAGGGCAATGCGAAGATCCAGATCGTGGCCGAGCAGGCCGCCGACTGGGTGCCGGATAAAGCCCAAGTCGCCTTCGCCGCCATGCTGCAGGCGCATCCCGACATCAAGGTGCTCTACGCCTCCAACGACATGATGGCCGCAGGCGCGCTGCTCGCCGCCAAGGGCGCCGGCAAGGACGTCAAGATCATCGGCACCGACGGCCTGCCAGGCCCGGCCGGCGGCATCGAGGCCGTCGCCAAGGGCGACTGGGTCGCAACCTTCACCTACCCGACGGGTGCGAAGGAAGCGATCGAGATGTCGAAAAAGATCCTGCTGGATTGCGCGACCGAGGTTGAGCCGACGGTGACGGTGGAAACGACCGCGATCACGGCTGAGAATGCCAAGCAGTTGATGGGGAAGTGAGGGCGGGCGGAGAGAGCCTGCCGTTGAGGTTGATATGCACAAAGTACACCGCTAGTAGCCTTCGGGGTCGCTTTTTATGAGCCAGTAGCTGCCAAAGGCGGAACTGCGGCTCCAGGTTTGGCTGCGAGGATTGCCGCAAAGTGATCCATGACATCGCATATGGCCTGCAGCATCGGTTCGAACTTGGTGAAATCGATAGTGTTGCGCTCGGGCGCGACGATCGTCGTTGCAAATTCGTTTTTGCCGTAGTGTTTTGTAAGATCGAATTTCTTGTTGCTATCGCTAAACGTTCTGCCGTTGATCGGCCTTTTCACCGATGGGTCGAACAGATCCTCGATAATTGCGGTAACGTCAGCCGTTGTTGGTACAGGAACGACGTAGAGATTTTCATAGACGTAATAAAATGGCTCCAAGCCGCTGACTGGCCCAGTCCCGTGAACTGTGCCGATGTAGCTGAAGATACCTTTTGACGCCTTGTCGTTGTCGACAACCATGATCACGGGTTGAGACGGACCATGTTTGAAGAATTTTAAGCGCTCCTTGAATTCCTTCATAAGCTTGTACATCTCATCGCCCCCTCCAGAGAGGCTCTGAAACAGCGCGCTTTGGTTGGAGTAGTTGAAAAATTGTACTTTCATCGGCACCTTTTGAGTGGGGTCGATAAGCCTAGGGAATTTTGGGGCGAGTTTTTTAATCGCAGCCAGAAGGTAAATGTTGTCCGTCTTGCCTTCGCAAATGATGGTGGGCTTAATCATGCCGTAGAACGACCGATAGTTGAGGAACCGACCATAAAGCTCAGTAAAACCCGCCTGGTCCCTTTTGAAGAACGTATTGCGCTCAATCTCGTCTTCAACAACGATTGAGAGGCTCCTGAGTCTCCGGATCTGGTAGATAAAACTCAGCATTCCTTCGAGGGTGTGGTTACTCACTGGAATCCTGCTGGGCCCCGAGTACGCAAAGCCCTCTTTAAACAGGTGATGGCACATTGCTCGCACTTGCTTGTAATACTCATGCCGCACATTCAGCTTCTGGTTAACTATGAGACCAGTGGTGTCCTGCCTAGAGTCGCGGCGCTGCATGCGCGTCTTATCGTGATTTATCTGAAATCCAGCACGGTAAAGCAGGTGGAGCAGGCCGTCGCCGACAACCCATTTGTCGTCGCTGCCCCGAACCAATCTGGCGATACGCTCGGGGAACTCTTTTTCATTAGTTGAGAACGTTATGTCGTCGGCGTAGCGCGTGTAGGTACAGTGCAGATCGTTCGCCAATCTGTTCAGCTTGATGTCGAGGATGTGAGTGATGAGGTTCGAAATGACCGGCGAACAGGGGCTGCCCTGAGGAAGTTGGTTTTGATAGCAGGCGATTTGCGCGATGATCGTCGCAATCTTTGGATGGAGCTTGAAATTATTGTCCTTTAGGAAGAAGCCATAGACGCGGCCGAAATTGATGGATGGAAAGAAGTCCTTGATATCAGCGTTGAACACCCACCGGCGATTGCGATGCTGACTGGAGTTGGTAATGATGGAGAAGGTTTTCTTGAAGCCATGCGACAGGACTCTGGAGCGCGTGGTGCGCTTTAGCTCCATTTCAGACTCAATGCGGCCCAAGAGATCGGCAAGCCTGCCCTGGACGAACTTCAGCTTCGCATTGGGCGCCGCTATGAGGCGGCGACCGCCGTTTTTTTTCGCAATGGTGAAGTGATGATAGGGTCGCCTGCGTCGATGCCAATAAAGTGCAAATGAGAGGTTCTCGGCTGGAAAGTCCAATAGTCTGGCAAGTTGGGGGAGTGTTGTAACATCTCGGAGGTTGCTTAACTCTGACATGAAAGGCTTGCGGATACTCTTTTGCCAAGGCAGCGGACAATATGGTCAGTCCGTAAGGAATGGTCAGGCAGTGGGCCCTGCATTGATATCAACTATCGCCGAAACAACAACAGCAGAATCTATCCGCAAGCTGCATTCTACAAATCAGATCGGATGCTCATTTACAAGGGGCAATGGCTTGTATCCCTGCACAATTCACTGCATCGTGTCGTTCGTCGGCCGCACACTGCTCGACTACTTCAAATCGCGCCACACCAACGAGGCCCAGGCGTTTCATAAGCGTCGCACCGATCTTCAGGCGTTCTTCGAGGAAGAGGCTGGCTGAAGGCCAACCGGCCGCTCCAGATTGCGATACTTGGTCCACAAGGCATCGATTCTGATCGGGCGTGCCTGATGTGTATCGGACACCGAACAAGTATTCCACTCGATCGCCTCGATCGCTGTGAGCTGCGCCCGCCAATGCCGCGAATCGCGGATCGGTTGGCCCCTTGCTTGCGCAGCGCCTCATATGACGGCAATAATTTGGTTGCGGGACGGAGTGACTTAGCTGGGGACGGGGTTGGGGGGTAAGCGTCATGGAAATGCTGATGCCGCTGCTTGTGGTCGGGGCGATGCTCTTGCTCGTTGGCAGCCTGATCTACAGCGGGGCAAAAGGCATTGCCGGGCTGTTTTCCGGTTCGTCTTCAAAAGAAAAAGACAAGCCAAGCCGTGCGCGAACCTCTGACGCGGCCCACGCTATATCGCCCAAACCCAACTCTGCGGCAGAAAAGCTGATCGCCGATATGCAGCAGCAGGCCAAGACCAGCGACGACCAGCGCAAGGCGGCGTTCAAAGCGCATGTCGAGCGCAAGATCCCGCCGATTTCCGCCGATGGCCGCGAAGCGATCGAACGTGGGCAAGCCGCGCGCATTGCCATCAAGCACGTCTTTCCGCCGCGTCTTCCCCAACGAAGCATGAGCTATTTTGGTGGGCTGCCGATTGTCCCCGATGAATTCGACTTGCCAACGGTTCACAATCGGCAGGGATTGCTCGAGCGTCTCAATTTCATGGCGCAAATTGACTGTTCGGATCTGCCGCCGGGACCGGGACGGAATCTGCTGCCCGAAAAGGGCTATCTCTATTTCTTCGCGCCGATGTCCGACACGTTTGGGG